>CAWDVI010000003.1:0-542936 GCA_963805865.1 uncultured bacterium | reverse complement strand
AATTGCTACTATCGTTGGACGGCTACTGCTGAATGAAACGGTTGAGCACATTGTGCAGGACCCACCAGAGACCCTGACATTCGAGCTCGGTCGGACCGGTTGAGACGTGCCGATCCGCGACGCCTCGGCTGAGGAGCTTGCTGAATTATCCAAGGATAAACTGTTCCTGGACGACAACGAGATGTCTATAATCCAGAAACATTTCCGCAAACTTGACCGCGACCCGACGGATGCTGAACTGGAGGTTATCGCCGGGCGCTGGAGCGAACACTGCGGCCACAAGACCTTCAACGCCAAAATCATGGCTGATGGACAAGAAAAACCGCCGTTATTCACGCGTATCAAAGAAGCCGCTCAGCGGCACTTCGGCGACAAGGTGGTCTCAGCCTTTGACGACAACGCTGGCGTGATGCGATTTTACGAAGGCCAGGCAATTTGCGGCAAAGTTGAGACCCACAACAGCCCCTCGGCCATTGAGCCGTACGGCGGCGCTATGACCGGCAGTGGCGGAGTCTTCCGTGACATCCTAGGCACCGGCCAGGGCGCCAAGACCGTCATCTCAACCGATATGTTCTGTTTCGCGCCGCCGGATATTGATGGGTCCAAACTGCCGCCCGGCACGCTTAACCCTGACTATCTACAACGCCGGGTCGTCCAAGGCGTGCGGGACTATGGCAACCGCATGGGAATTCCAACCGCCAACGGCTCCATCCATTATCATGAAGATTTCCGCGCCAAACCGAGCGTCATCGTCGGCGCGTACGGCATTATGCCCGAAGAGCGAGCCCAAAAGGGTGAGCCTGAGGCCGGCGACCTGGTGGTTATCATGGGCGGCCGGACGGGGCGCGACGGCATCCACGGCGCCACTTTCTCCTCCGGCGAGATGACTGAGCGGACCGCCAGCGTCAATTCCAGCGCCGTACAGATCGGCAACGCCATAGAAGAGAAGCGGATGTTCGACGCCATTCTGCTAGCCCGCGACAATGATTGTATCCGCGCTATCACCGACTGTGGCGCTGCCGGTTTCTCGTCAGCCATCGGTGAGATTGGCGAAGACACCGGCGTGACCGTTGACATTAGCCAAGTACCGCTTAAATACCCCGGTCTAGCGCCTTGGGAAATATGGTTGAGCGAATCACAAGAGCGCATGGTGGCGGCCATACCGCCAAAGAAAATCGAAGAATTCCAGAGGATATGCCAGCAATATAACGTCGAGGCCACTGTACTCGGCGAGTTTGACGGCAGCAACACACTGACTGTTAGCTACGGTGAACAAAGCGTCGTCGAGCTGGACTACGAATTCTTGAAAGAAGGCCTGCCACAGCGCGTCATGGAAGCTCATTGGAAGCAACCAGAGATAGAAGAAATCCGGCCGAAAACCCCTGAAACTCCAGAGGAATGGGTTGACCGCTTCAAAGCCGTGCTGAGTCATGGCAACGTCTGTTCCAAGGAGCCGGTCGTCAGGCAATATGACCACGGCGTGCAGGGCGGCAACATAGTCCCGCCGTTCGGCGGCCATGACCAGTCAGGGCCGAATGACGCGCTGGTTATCCGGCCTGAGCTTGGCAAGCCGTACGGCATTGTCCAGTCCCACGGCATGAACCCGATCCTCAACCGACTTGACCCGTATCAGGGGAGTATCTGGGCTACTACCGAAGCTATGGCTAACTACGTGGCCGTCGGCGGCGACCCAGACGAAGTAGCCCTGGTAGGCAATTACATCGCGCCGTATCCGGACGAAGATACTATGGGTGCGCTAGATCAAATCGTTGATGGCGCCGTAGATATGATGGATACTTTGGGCGCGCCGGTAATTTCCGGTAAAGATAGCCTGTCCTCGACATACCGCGGCAAAGACGGCGAAGTCATTAAAATCCCGCCGGTGTATGCTGTGTCGGCTTTTGGCCGGATCCCCGACGTCGAAAAGACCGTCACCAGCGAGATCAAGCAGGATGGCTCATATTTATGTCTGGTAGGGGTACCAAGTGATGGCTTGGGCGGCAGTACATATTATGACGTGGCGGGCGGTAGCAGCGCACAGGTCCCAGAAGTTGATACTCAATCACTGGATAAAATCTTTAACGGCGTGCATGAGGCTATAGAATCGGGGTCTATCTTAGCCTGTCATGACATCAGCGAAGGCGGCCTGGTAACGGCTGTCGCTGAAATGTGTTTCGGTAGTGAAATTGGCGCCCAAATAAACGTGCCAAATAAAGATTCCGAGACATTCCTGTTCAACGAAACGGCCGGCTGTTTCGTCATGGAAGTGCCAAAAACTACCGACCCCTCACGAGTCTTTGGCGATAATGTGCCATACACGGTCATCGGACACACCAATGAAAAATTTGCCGAAGCCCCAGACAGTCGCCTGACCGTACTTGACCAGGTCGGTTACATTATTTTCCAAACACCGATTAGTGAACTCAAGCAGGCCTGGCAGGCGCCGATGAAAGGGATTTTCCACTCATGAGCAACCCAGAAGTTTGTGTCCTGAAGACCGACGGTGTCAACTGCGATGAAGAGACAATGCACGCCTTTGAAGTAGCTGGCGGCGCTCCCGAACTGGTGCACGTCAACCAACTGCGCGGCGGCGAGCGGCGACTCAAAGATTATGGCGTGCTGGCCCTAGCCGGCGGCTTCTCGTACGGTGACGACATAGCCTCTGGCAAAGTACTAGCCAACGAGCTGACTTCGTATTTATCCGACCAGCTCCAGGAGTTCGTGAGCGATGAAAAGCCGGTAATCGGCATCTGCAATGGTTTTCAGGTTCTGATACGGACTGGGCTTCTGCCAGGCGCTGAACTCGGCAACCAACGGTTGACCTTGGCCACCAACGACAGTGACCGTTTTGAATGCCGTTGGGTTGATCTAACGATGCCGCCTAGTCGGTCCCGTTTTGTACAGCCAACGGAACTCGGTACGGTGACAGTACCTATGCAAATCGCCCATGCCGAGGGCAAGTTAGTCGGCTCGAGGCAAGACATCACACAGCTTGCCGCTAATCGTCAGGTCGTATTCCAATACTCTACGGAGCGCGGCACGCCGACAGACACCTACCCGCATAATCCCAACGGCTCGATGGGCAACATTGCCGGCATCACCGACCCGTCCGGTCTGATACTGGGTATGATGCCGCACCCCGAGCGCTCCATCGAAGCGTTCCACCCCAATCGGAGCCAGAGCGACGCCGCCCGCCATGCCGGTGCCGCCATTTTTAATAACATCGTCGCTTACGCGCGGGAGATGTGATGAGCGAGCAAGCACTAGCCCACTCCGCTAACCCTGAGGCTGGGGATGATGTTTCACGGTTGCTGTATGACGCGGCTAAACAGAGCTGGGAAAACCGTCCGGGGGCAGTCATCGAAATGCATCCGTCCTTTTCCGGCTGGCGGGCCTTGCGCCCAAACTATAAGCCAGCTGATTGTTTTGAAGGTATGGGGTCTGACGGCATAGGCACTAAAGTTGAAGTCGCTGAACGTATCCAGGACCATTCAACGATCGCCTATGATTTGTTTGCGATGGCCTGCGACGATGCAGTAGTACGCGGCGCCGAACCAGTGGCTATCAACACCGTACTTGACGTCAACGAGCTGCAGAAAGACGACCTGCTGACTGAGCACGCTATACGAGACTTAGCGAGCGGCTACGTTGCGGCCGCCGAAGCCGCCGGTGTAGTCATCCTGAACGGCGAAACAGCCGAACTCGGTAACCGCGTCAACGGGTATGGTAAGTTTAATTACAACTGGTCCGGTACTGTACTTTGGTATGCACAGCAGGATCGTGTCCTGACAGGTCAAAAGATCCAGCCCGGCGACCGTTTGATCGGTCTGCCTGACGAAGGCTTCCGATCCAATGGCATAAGTGATGTCCGTGCGGCAATGACTGCGGAATATGGTGAGTACTGGCACCACGAAATAGTTGAGTACCTAGGCTCATCGACTCTTGGGGAGCTTGTGGAGTATCCTTCCAGAATTTACGCCAAACTGATCACGCAATTAACAGGTGGCTTTGACGTTGAACAGGAGCCACAAGCGGAACTACACGGCATTGCTCACATTACGGGCGGTGGGCAGCCGGAGAAACTGCGCCGTTTGCTGGAGCCATCCGGTTATGGTGCTTTAATCGATAACCCAATCGACGTGCCCGACATTATGCTGGAAGCCCAGAGCGCAGCAATTTATTCGGATGAGGATGCGTATAGCCGGTGGCACATGGGGCCAGGCATGATTCTGGCAGTTCCGAGAGAAGAAAGCGATACCGTGCTAGAAGTTGCTGAGGCGGCTGGCTATGATCCTCACGAGATCGGCAAGGTAACAGAAAGTCCGGGCATAAGGATGAGGAACTGTGGCTTGGTCGGCGGAGCTAAAAAGAAACATCGCTGGCTTAAATTCGAGCAGTGAGCGTTTCGTGGTTATGCTTATGCTAGAATGAGGGCGTGAGCAAGCGTAAGAAAAACAACGGTCATTGGCGCATAAAACATTTCTTGGTCGGGTCAGCGGTTATCCTGGCCGGTCTGATTGTATTGCTGGCCGCCGTGGTCGGCTGGGGCAATTGGCAGGTCAGCCGCCATCAACACAGCTTGCAACCGTTTTATGATACTTCCGGGTTGAGTCTGGCCGGACCGATGGGACAGGTAGTGCGGCACGAACCACTGGGCGTTAGCGTAGACAACGGCTCAGCGGAGCGGATCCTGTACCGCACCCAGCGGGCCGACGGCACCGTGACGTTCGCCAGCGGCATGGTCTTTATCCCGAATAACAATAACAGCGGCTCACCGCGGCCAGTAGTAGCCTGGGCCCATGGCACGGTGGGGATGGGCGACCAATGCGCGCCATCGCGGATTGCCCAGCCGATCAAGAACATCGCCTGGGTCAGCCAGATGCTTGCCAAGGGCTGGGTGGTCACTGCCACCGATTACGCCGGCTTGGGCACGCCGGGCACGGAAGGCTATCTGGTCGGTGGTGATGAAGCGCATGACGTGCTGAACAGCGTGCGGGCCTTGCGGTATATACCAGGCGCCAACGCCGGCACACGTTTTGCCGTGTGGGGGCACTCCCAAGGTGGTCATTCGGCACTGTTCACGGCCACCACGGCGGCCAGCTACGCGCCCGAGCTACGCCTGGTCGGCGCGGTGGCCTCGGCGCCAGCCGCCGAGCTGGTGCCACTGCTTAGCGAAACCAACGGTACCTCGCTGGATTGGGTGATTGGACCGGAAGTGCTTCAATCGTGGCCAGGTATTTATCCAGGTCTCAACGTCCGCTCCATCACCACCGATAAGGGCTACAATAATTACCAGCGCATCGCCAGCCAGTGCATTACCCAAGCCGCGCTGGCCGGCACGACCCGCACCAAACTCAAGCAAAAATTCTTCAACACCAACTTGATTACTAATCCGGCTTGGCGGAGAGCCGCCCAAAATCAGACGGCGCCGGCGCCCCAGCCCGGCCAGCCGCTGATGGTCGCCGAAAGCCTGGATGACCAGGTCGTCCTGCCCAACACCACGGCGCTTTATATGCATAACGCCTGCGCCGGCCACTCCAACCTGACCACTCTCTGGCTGAGTGGCGTCGGCCATATTCAGCTGGCGGGTGTCATATCGCCGCAGGTCATCGGTTGGATCGGTGACCGTTTCGCCGGCCTGCCGGCCACCAACACCTGCGACCAGGCACTGCCAATTGAACCGGCCGTGTATAATTTATAACTAGACGAAGGAGGGGAATCATGTATACACTGCCGGATTTAGGCTACGACTACGGCGCGCTGGGCAAATATATCAGCAAAGACATCATGGAACTGCATCATGATAAGCACCACCAGGCTTATGTAGATAAATTGAACGCCGCGCTGGAGAAGGCGCCGGAGTTACAATCCAAATCCCTGGAAGATTTACTGCGTGACATAAACGGGCTGCCAAAGGAAGTCCGCACCGCCATTCGCAACAACGGTGGCGGGCATTATAACCACAGCCTGTTCTGGGAATGGATGTCGCCGGACGGCGGCGGCCAGCCCGGCGGCGAGCTGGCCGAGGCGCTAAAAGCCAAGTACGGCGATTTCCAAAAATTCGTTGACGAGTTCAGCGCCCAGGCGACCGGCGTGTTCGGCTCCGGTTGGGCCTGGCTGCTGCCGGACCTGACCATCACTACCAGCCCCAACCAGGACAGCCCGCTGAATTCCGGCCAACCGGAGCCGATCCTCGGGCTGGACGTCTGGGAGCACGCCTACTACCTCGATTACAAAAACAAACGCCCCGACTACATCAAGGCCTGGTGGAACGTCGTCAACTGGCCCGATGTCGCCGAGCGGTTCGCAGAAACCAAATAACCTAGCCCAGATCGTGAGGACGTGATTCGCGCAGTCCGGCATTAGTGATGAAGTCAAGCATTGTGCCGTAACGATGGGCGCCGATGTCCGGAGCTCCGACGTACTCCATGCTACTACGCAGATATTTCACATATTGGCGCATGATGTCAATCACGGAGCCGCGGTAGGGCAGAGTGGCCTCTACGCCTTCAGGCGCCGGCGTGCCGCCGTCTGACGAATAGCGCTGTCTGGAGGAGGCGTTCTCAGCCAAAGCGCTAGGCGACCCCATACCCCTAAGATTCTTTCTGAGTTCGCCGTTTTCCACGATTATCTCACCCGGCGTCTCTTTGGTGGCAGCTAGCATCCGCCCCATCATGACACTTGTGGCACCGGCGGCCAGGGCAATAGGGATATCGCCTGGCGTGTTTATGCCGCCGTCGGAACAGACCGGTATCTCGCCGTTGACAGCGGACGCGCATCGGGCTACGGCGGTCACCTGAGGCGTGCCGGTGCCGGTATTGATCCTGGTAGTACAGATCGAGCCGCCGCCTTGGCCGACCCTAAGGCCATCGACGCCGGTCTCATACAGCACTCTGGCCGGATTACCGTGCGATATGTTGCCGGCTACTATATCGACGTCGCCGTTCTCGCCCTTAAGATTATTTATGACAGTCCGTAAAGCCAGAGTGGTCGGCCGTACGTGCTTGGAGTTGCCGCGGGCCGTATCGATGACGACGACATCTACATACCCCTTCATCGCGTCCAGCCGTTCGATGGCCTGGTCGGAGTCGGTCGGTACGGCCGCGCCGACCAGCAGCCGGCCGTCATGGTCCAAATTATAATTCTCGGGGTTCCCCTTGGCGATACGCAGGACATCCGATTTGATATATAATCCGCCGATCCGGCCGTCTTCGGTTACCAGCGGCAGGGCGCTCAGTTTGTTATTATCACGCATGGTCGCATAGGCATCTTCGGGCGAAATACCGGCCGGCGCGGTGACGACGTCTTCTATGGGGGTCATGCCGACGGCTATATTCTCCGTGACGTCTTCGCAATACTCGAAATCACTCTGGGTGAACATGCCGACCAATCGGTCGCCGCTATCGATCACCGGGAAACTACGGAAATCGAACCCCCGTTCATCACACATGCCCAGAACCGCTTCGACCGTATCATCCTCATGTACCGTGATCGGGGTCCGGATAACCCCGTTAAGGTTCCATTTGACCCTGCGTACCTCTTTAGCCTGTTCTCCGGCATCCAAACCGGCATGGATGATGCCGAGACCGCCCAGCTTAGCCATGGCGATCGCCATGGAAGATTCCGTGACGGTATCCATGGGCGAGCTGACCATCGGGACCTTTAGTTCGATGTTCCTTGAGAAGCGACTGCTGAGATCGACTTCGGCGGCACTGACATCGCTCATCCTATCGTTGACAAGCCTCAGGTCGTCAAAAGTCAACGCCATATGTTGCTGTTCATAAAAATCGAAGAACATCTGTTTTTCGGGACTGAACATATTACCCTCGCACCTTTTTGATTTAATAATTTTACCACCGCCAGGCAATATGCGCCACTAAATGTCCTTATAACAACATTTATCGAGTCGGTTATCATATATACTGAGCCATATGGTGCACGAGGAATCAATGCCATCGCCGGAGATGAGCTCCCAGTCTGATAACCGGGTGGCTATACTTGACGCCGGTGCCCAGTACGGCAAGGTGATCGATCGGCGTGTACGCAACCTCATGGTCCATTCCGAACTTCTGCCGCTGGATGCACCCTATGAAGAGCTTGAAGGTTATGGCGCTTTTATCCTTTCTGGCGGCCCGGAAAGCGTTTATCATGAGAGGGCACCGCAGCCTGACCCCCGGATATGGGAAAGCGGCAAACCGATACTTGGCATCTGCTATGGGATGCAACTGATCAATCAGGCTTTTGGCGGCACGGTAGAACCCAAGGCTATCCGCGAAGACGGTCATTTCGCCATCAAGATAGAGCAAGCCAGTCCTTTGTTCAGCGGCCTGGATGAGTCACAGAACGTGCTGATGAGCCACGGCGATAGCATTGACGGCCTGGCAGAAGGTTTCCGCCCGATTGGGAGCAGTGACGGCATCTTAGCGGCCATCGCCGATGAGCGGCGCCAGATTTACGGCGTCCAGTTCCACCCCGAGGTCGATCTGACCGACCACGGCGTCGATATGATTTCGAACTTTCTATTTGGAGTCGCGGAACTTGAGGCGGATTACGACATCCGGAGCCGCCAAGAAGAGGCTATACGATATATCCGCCAAACAGTCGGCGACCGACAAGTGTTGACTTTTGCCAGCGGCGGTGTTGATTCGACGGTGTGCGCCACCTTGGTCGCCGAAGCCATGCCGCCTGAACGGGTGCATGTCGTCCATGTCGACACCGGTTTTATGAGGTTTCGGGAAAGCGAGACCGTCAAAAAGGCTTTGGCCGGCACCGGCGTAGATATGCATGTCGTAGATGCCGAAGAACAGTTTTCGAATGCAACGACTGAGATCGACGGCCGTCCCACGACACCCTTACAAGAGACAACCGATCCGGAGATAAAACGCCGCATAATCGGCGACACTTTCATGAAAGTCATGGACAGGGTGGTCGCCGAACTGGAACTCGACCCTCAGAACACCGTGTTGGCCCAAGGCACACTGCGGCCCGATCTGATAGAAAGCGCGTCTGAGCTGGCAAGCTCACGGGCAGCAGTCATCAAGACTCACCACAACGACACGCAGTTGGTCCGTGAACTACGGGCAGCCGGGCGCGTCATAGAGCCGCTGCATGAACTCCATAAGGATGAGGTCCGTAAACTGGGTGAAGAACTCGGCCTACCGACCGAGCTGGTCTGGCGGCAGCCGTTTCCAGGGCCGGGTCTAGCCATCCGCCTTTTGTGCGCCCGTGAGCCATACATGACTGCAAGCTTCCAGCCATTAAGCGAGGCTCTGGAGCAGTTCAATGACTGCGACATTAGCGCCCATCTGTTACCAGTGCGAACGGTCGGAGCCCAGGGAGACGGCCGATCATATAGCTACCTGGCCGCTCTGAGCGGCAAAGCCGACTGGCCGCGATTACTGGAGAAAGCCCGTTCCATCCCCAAACAACTGCACGACGTTAACCGGGTCGTGTATGTGTTCGGCAATAAGCTAGAGGCTCCGGTCGAGACAATCACACCAACCTTGCCGTCTAGAGAAGCCATCGAACAACTTCGGCGGGCTGACTGGCACGTTAATGAGGTGCTGCGTAAATACGGTCTGCAAGAAAGCTTGAGCCAGGTGCCGGTCGTGTCATTCCCGATAGATTTCGGCGTGCCCGGCAGCCGTTCCATCGGCATCCGCACCTTCATGACCCACGATTTCATGACCGGCGTGCCGGCCGTACCCGGCGCGGACATCCCGGAAGCGGCCCTTAGGGAAATGGTCGAGCGGACACTTTCCGTAGAAGGCGTCGCCAGGGTCGCTTACGACCTGACATCCAAGCCCCCAGGCACTACCGAATGGGAATAACTCTCAGTTACATCTCCATATATCATGGTAAAGTAGATATAGATTACAAAACGAGGGTAAAAGCACGTGAAAGCAGCTCAGTTATTCGTCGCATCGCTCCAGGCCGCCGGTGTCAAATACGTGTTCGGCGTGCCGGGCGAGGAAAACCTGGCGTTCGTGGACGCCGTCCGCGAATCGGAGATTGAGCTAGTAACCACGCGCGATGAGCAGGCCGCCGTTTTCATGGCCGCCACCGTCGGACGACTGACCGGCCGGGTCGGCGTGGCCTTGTCTACTTTGGGACCGGGCGCCACTAACTTAATGACCGGCGTGGCCTACGCCCAGCTGGGCGGTATGCCGCTAATGGTCATCACCGGCCAGAAGCCGATCAAGAAGAGCAAGCAGGGCAAGTTTCAGATTCTGGACGTGGTGGGCATGATGCGGCCGCTAACCAAATCAGCCGAGACCATCGTGGCCGCCGACCGGATTCCAGCCACCGTTTATCAAGCGGTGCGCCTAGCAGAGAGCGAGCGGCCCGGCGCCGTGCACATTGAACTGCCGGAAGACATCGCCGAAGAACAAAGCGACCAGCCGCCGATTGAGTGGCGAAAACTCCGCCGGCCGGTACCGGACGAGAAAAACCTTGAACAATTATTAGAAGCCGTGGAAGCCGCTAAGCGACCAATCATCGTCATCGGCTCCGGCGCCAACCGCAAGCTGATCGGCAAACAGCTCGGGAACTTTATTGATAAAACGGGCATCCCGTTCGTCAGCACCCAGATGGGCAAAGGCGTGGCCGATGAGAGTTCCGATCTCTACCTCGGCACGGCGGCGCTCTCTAGCGACGATTTTGTACACCGGGCGCTGGAGGCGGCTGATCTGATCATAACGCTGGGCCATGACATCACCGAAAAGCCACCAGTCATCGCCCGCGATGACCAGAAGATTGTCCACCTCAATTTCTATCCGGCTGACTTGGACAAGGTCTACCAGCCGGCGCTGGAGGTCATCGGCGATATTTCCTACGCGCTGTGGGCGCTCACCGAGCGCATCACCCCCCAGGAGCATTGGCAGTTGGACGTTTTTAATGACTTCCGCCGCAAACAGCTGGAAGATACTTTAGTGAATGCCGACAGCGACGCCTGGCCGATTAAGCCCCAACGCCTGGTCAAAGATCTGCGCGACGCCTTGCCGGCGGACGGCATCCTGAGCCTGGATAACGGCATGTTCAAGCTATGGATTGCCCGCAATTATCCAGCTTGTCAGCAAAACACTGTGTTGCTAGATAACGCCCTGGCCACCATGGGCGCCGGACTGGGCGCCGGCACGGCCGCCAAACTGCTCAATCCCGACCAACCGGTCGTAGTAGTGGCTGGCGACGGCGGCCTGATGATGAACATCGCCGACCTGGAAACAGTCATCCGCCTGGAACTGGACCTGGTGATAGTTGTTGTCAATGACAGCGGCTACGGCATGATCAAATGGAAGCAGGGTAGTATGGGACTGGCCGATTACGGTCTGAATTTTGGCAACCCGGATTTCGTCAAGCTGGCGGAGAGTTTCGGTGCCAGCGGCCACCGCCCGGAGGCGGCCACCGACTTCAAGCCAACGCTGGAGAAGGCTCTGGCCGCCGGCGGCGTGCATATCATAGATCTGCCGATAGATTATAGTGATAATGACAGCCTAACCGGCGAAAATTTGCGAAAACGTACTGGGCGGGACTAAAAGGGGGAGCTTATGGCACTGCGTTCAATCAACCCGGCAACCGAAGAAGTTATCCAGGAATTTGAAGAGCTTGGCGGCAAGCAGATCGAGCAGAAGCTGGCGGCCGCCCAAACGGCGTTTGAGAAATGGCGCGATGTATCGTTCGCGGAGCGGGCCAAACTTATGAAGCGGGCCGCCGAGGTCTTGCGCGCCCAAAAATCCGAGCTGGCGGCCGTCATGACTAGTGAAATGGGCAAGACGCTCAGCGCCGCCGAGGCCGAAGTCGAAAAGTGCGCCGCCACCTGCGATTATTATGCCGACAAGGCCGCTAAGTTCTTAGCGCCCGAAAAGATTGAGACCGACGCCCACGAGAGCTACGCCCGTTTTGACCCGATCGGCGTGGTGCTAGCCGTCATGCCCTGGAATTTTCCGCTATGGCAGGTCTTCCGCTTCGCGGCGCCGGCGCTGATGGCCGGCAACACCGGCCTGCTCAAACATGCCTCCAACGTCCAGCTCAGCGGTCAGGCAATTGAAAAAGTCTTTGTCGAGGCCGGCTTTCCGGCCGGCGCCTTTGCCAATTTAGAGATTGGCTCGGCCAAGGTTGACGCCATTATCCGCGACCGCCGCGTCAAAGCCGTCACGCTGACCGGCAGTGAATACGCCGGCTCTCAAGTCGCTAAAACCGCTGGCGAGATGATTAAAAAGACCGTGTTGGAACTGGGCGGCAGTGATCCGTTCATCGTACTGGCGAGCGCTGACCTGGACGCCGCCGCTAAAACCGCCGCCGCTACGCGCCTGCAGTTCAACGCCGGCCAGAGCTGTATCTCGGCCAAACGCTTCATAGTAGACGCCCAGGTGGCCGATGAATTTACCGCCAAACTTAAGGCCGCCATCGGACAAGAGGTGGTCGGCGACCCAACCGATCCAAAAACCACCGTCGGCCCATTGGTCAACGCCCAAGCCGTTAAAGATATTGATAAACAAGTCCAAGATTCCATCACCAAAGGCGCCAAATTAATCTGTGGCGGCCAGCGACCAACCGGCAAGGGCTACTTCTACACGCCGGTCGTGTTGAGCGGTGTCAAAAAAGGCATGCCGGTCTATGACGAAGAAGTCTTCGGCCCGGTCCTGCCAGTCATCACATTCCAGACCGAAGACGAGGCCATAAAGATCGCCAACGACAGCGACTACGGTCTGGCCTCAACCATCTTCAGCGGCGACGACCAGGCCGCCCAAAAGTTAGCCGAGCAAATAGAAGCCGGCGCCGTCTTCATCAACGGCCAGGTCAAGTCCGACCCGCGCCTGCCGTTCGGCGGCATCAAGCAATCGGGCTATGGCCGCGAGCTATCGCACTACGGTATTAAAGAATTCGTTAATATTAAAACCGTTTGGGTTAAATGATTATAGATATTGCCATCATCGTCTTCGCCGTCAGCGCGCTTTACCGCGGGCGGGAGATTGGTTTCGTGCGGCAATTGTTTTCCACGGGCGGTTTTTTTGGCGGCCTGTTCCTAGGCGCCTGGCTACAGCAGTACACCGTGCATTGGGCGCACAGCCAGGCCGGCCGCTCAATTATTACTTTGCTGACTACGCTAGGCTGCGCGCTGATCTTGCTGGCGGTCGGCGAATATATCGGCATCAAGCTGAAACACCGCGTGGTATTTAGGCGTATCAATGTCCTGGATAACGGCTTTGGCGGCCTGCTTAGCGTGGTGTCGCTACTGCTGACGATCTGGCTATTGGCGGCTGTGGCCGGCAGTGTGCCTGTTTCGGCCCTACAGAACCAGTTGCGGGCTTCCAAGATAGTCGGCGCCATGGACCGGGCATTGCCCAGCGCGCCGGGCGTCATCAGCAACCTTGGCCGGCTGGTCGACCCCAACGGCTTCCCGCAGGTCTTCGTTGGCGGCGAGCCGACGCCGAACCAGCAGGTCGACGTGCCGTCACTAGGCGACCTGCAGGCGGCCGTCGACCGGGACCGCGCGTCGGTGGTCAAGATCGAGGGGCAGGGTTGCGGCGGCGTGGTAAAGGCTCCGGCTTCGTCGTCGGCTCCAACCTGGTGGCCACCAACGCCCACGTGGTAGCCGGCATCCGGCACCCTTATGTGCAAGATAGTAATGGCTCGCACGGTAGCTCAGTCATCTGGTTCGATCCCGATCTGGACTTCGCCGTACTGCGGGTCTCTAACCTGGCCGGACACAGCCTGGTAGTGACCGACACACGAGCACCTGTCGGCACGCCGGCAGCCGTCCTAGGTTATCCCGGCGGCGGTAATTTTAGAGCCGGGCCGGCGGCCGTCTCCAACCAGTTCACGGCCAGCGGACGCGATATCTACAACCGCGGCAACACTCTGCGCGACGTCTATGAACTGCGGGCCGACATCATCCCCGGCAACTCCGGCGGGCCACTGGTCGCCAAGGACGGCACGGTAATCGGCGTCATCTTCGCCGAGGCGACCGACTATCCGCACACCGGCTACGCCCTGACCTCCGACCAGGTGAAAAGCGAGATCAACCAGGCCGCCAGCCAGAACCAACCGGTTGGCACCGGCCAATGCGCCGACTAATCTGATATAATTACCCCAGATGAGCATCAAAAATCTGACACTCAAAAAAGCCTTGCCGTGGATTATGGTGGTTGCCGGCATCGTCGGCACCTATTGCGCCCTTATTCTTAGCGAAGACAAGCTCAAGCTTCTGGAAAATCCGAACACGCACTTAAACTGTAGCCTTAACCCAGTCCTCGCCTGCGGCACCGTCATACATAGCGGACAGGCGACCGCTTTCGGCTTCCCGAATCCTTTCCTGGGGCTGGCTGGTTACGCGGCGGTGGTGACTATCGGCGTGGCAATCCTAGCCGGTGCCAAGTTTAAGCGCTGGTTCTGGCTGGCCGTAGAAGCCGGCTTGCTATTGGCAACAATCTTCCTGGCCTGGCTGTTATTCCAAAGCCTCTACGACATCCACGCCCTCTGCCCGTACTGCTTAGGCGTAGACGCCGTGACCATTCCTCTGCTGTGGTACGTCACACTCTACAACATTGACCAGCGCCATATCCGCCTGCCAGCCGGCAAAGCGCAAAAAATCTACGGCTGGATCCGCCAGCATCACCTGGACCTGCTGGTGCTATTTTTCGTCCTTATAATCGCCTGGATACTGAAGCATTTCTGGTACTATTACGGCCGTTACTTTTAGATAGCAAACTGATATAATTCGAGCAACGGTTATGGCTAAAAAAGACAAAGATTATCTGCGCAAAACGGCCGAAGCTCCGGCCGAACTGCTGGATTACGGCGTCAGCACCACCAACAAAGTGGTGACCGGCCTGCCGGCCAACCGGGTGATTAAAAAGACTGGTGACTACTGGCACTCGCTAGGCCCGGGCCTGACCACCGGCGCTTCCGATGACGACCCGTCCGGCATCGCCACTTACAGCCAGGCCGGCGCGCAATACGGCTTCCAACTGCTCTGGATGGCCGCCCTGACATTCCCGCTAATGGCCGTGGTGCAGGAGATGTGCGCCCGTATTGGATTGGTTACGGGGAGGGGACTGGCCGGCACCATCCGCCTGCATTTCCCACGGCGCGTCCTACTGCTGTGTACCGCTATGCTTTTCATCGCCAACAGCTTCAACCTGGGCGCCGACCTGGGTGCTATGGCCCAGGCCGTCCAACTGCTTAAGCCCGGCCTAAGCTTTGGCTGGCTGGTGGTCGGCTTTTCGGTACTGTGCTTGGGTCTGCAGATCTTCACGCCTTATCCGCGCTACGCCAGATACCTGAAATGGCTGGCTCTGGTGCTGTTATCTTACGTGGCCTCGGCGTTCCTGGCGCACCTGAATTGGGGAGAGGTTTTCAAAGGCTTTATCGTGCCATCGCTGACGTTTAGCAAAACCCAGATCATCCTGATCTGCGCCATCCTCGGTACGACCATCTCGCCGTTTTTGTTCTTCTGGCAGACCTCACAAGAAGTCGAGGAGCAAATCGCCGCCGGCAAAACTACCGTGGCGCTCCGCCGCGGCGCCGACCCGGCTTCCATCAAAAGTATGCGCGTAGATGTCTGGTCCGGCATGTTGTTATCCAACCTGGTGATGTTCTTTATTATCGCGGCCTGCGGCGCGGTGTTGTTCCCGCACGGCATCACCAACATCGAGACCTCCGCCCAGGCGGCCCAGGCGCTGAAACCGTTCGCCGGCAGTGCCACCTACACGCTGTTCGCGCTGGGCATCATCGGCACCGGCCTGCTGGCCATACCGGTGATGGCCGGTTCGGCCTCTTACGCCGTGGCCGAGAGCTTCCGCTGGAAAGCGGGCTTAAGCCGCAGTCTCAAGCAGGCCTACGCCTTTTACGGCGTGCTGATAATGGCCATGGTGGTCGGCCTGAGCATCAACTTCATCGGCCTGAACCCGATTAAAGCGCTGATTTACGCCGCCGTCGCCAACGGCGTGGTGGCGCCGCTGGTGCTGGGCCTAATCGTGCTTATCAGCAGTAACAAAAAGATAATGGGACACTGGGTCAACAAGCGCTACGTCTCGGCCATCGGCTGGGCCACCACCGGCCTGATGACCGTCTCCGGCATCGCCGCCATCTACGTGCTGTTCCAGTGATTATTTGACAGCGGCATACCACTGCTGGCTGCCGCTAGATCCGTACCAAGCTTTTGGTAGGTACTTCTTTTTAAGCCGGAAAAAGCCATAAGAACAGTCCCGGAAATAGAATGACACGTCATCATGTTCCGTGATAACGGCGTAGTGCCCATCCTCGGCATACAGGTGCTGATAGCAAACAATAACATAAGCTCCGCTATCCAAGTGGCGCTCAATATCGGCAATCATACCGCCTTCTTTGGCCTCAATTACTTCAATACCAATTTCCTTCGCAACTCTTACAAGATCCACTTTTAAGGTACCGTGCTCAGGACCGGATTTACACATTTTGGCGAGCTCTTCCTCCGTGTGGGAGGAATCGCCTTTAAGCCGTAGCACATTTAGAAGTGTCACAGGACCACATGTGTACTCGGCTTTTTGTATTAATAGCTTATTGTCTGAGTATATTTGTTTGATGGTCATTGATATATCGTAGCATTATTTCGAAAAAGTGACGGTATTTCTGTTACACTGATAGAAATTCGTATGTAAGTATGACAATGACTCACAAAAAAAACGATCGAGTAATGATTTTCGGCTACGGCTCATTGATGAGCCTAGAGTCACTACGAGCGCATGTACCTGACGCAGATAACTTGAGAACGGCCTATATCAAGAGTTTTCGTCGAGAATTCAGCAAGTGGGATTCGGAAGGCTGGAAGTCAATGTACAAAGATTTAGCTGGCATTCCTTTTTGCGCGATTGATGTCATCGCAGACGCTAGCGATGTAGATGTGAATGGCGTTATTTTCTCAGTCGGCGCCGACCATTTGCCAGCTCTAAAACGACGTGAGCTGGGCTACCGAATGATTGAAACATTAGCTTATGACTTTGAAACTGGCAAACCGCTCGGTACGTGCTTTGTCTTTTCGGCTAATAAGCGCGACGGCCGCTACGCCTCTGGCGAGCCCGCCCAAGAACGCTACACTAAGCTCTGTCTGGACGCCGCTAAAGAATATGGCGACGAATTTTACCGACAATTTTTAGCTACCACATACATAGGCGATGAGGTCCTGGGAAAGGTATTAGATCTTATAAATAAGTAATTGCTTGTGCTTGCGTTTAACGGCACACAAAGGAGAGAATGTAAACATGGAAACGTATCGCTTTCAGGACGAGGCGGCTGAAAGAGTGGCTGGCCTTGGTGTGCTACCGCTCCGCATGCCCGTAGCTAACGGCCTGGCGCTTCGCAAAGCTCTGCCCACAGATGACAAGACTCTGTTTGATATCATCAAGCGCAACCCCGAAATAACTGAAACGGTAGCTTGGGCGGCGACGGTTACTGCGGCCGAAGACGTGATACCGCGCTTGCGACATGTTTCTAACGAAGCCATGGACGGCAGATTCGTAGTGATTGAATGGGGCCAGGTGATCGGCTACATCGGCGCCCACCCCGGCGAGCAAGACAACGAGTTCGGCGTCAGTTACGCGCTAGACAAGGCGTTTCGCGGCCAGGGCTACGCCGGGCAAGCATTGAACACTTTCATACAGGAGTTAAAGGAGTGGTGCGGTGCTCGCCACATTTATGCCCAGATAATTATAGGTAACGAACCAAGCGAAATACTGGCAGAACGGCACGGCTTTCAGCCAACCGAGGAGGTCATGGGCGTTGATTTCCCGGTACCACAACAACGCTGGCGCTTAGATCTAGAATAAAGTGGTTCGATTTTGATAGTTTACGCAGTGGTTTAATCTTTCGCCTGTTCTTTCTTAAACGTTGTGCTTTTGGTTTTGGCGAACTGCTAGTTTGGCGCCTATAATTACAAGCATGACAAAAACTGACACGGACTACACCGACCGGTTTGACCAGCTCGAACAGCGACTAGACAAGAGTTTCGAAAAAATCGACCAGAGGTTCGAGAATATCGATCAAAGGTTTGAGAAGATTGACCAAAGATTCGAGAAGGTTGACCGAAGGTTTGAGAAAGTTGATAAACAGCTGGATAAACTTACCGCAGCTATGGTTAAAGGCTTTGACCGCATAGACAAGGAGCTGGAGAAAAAGGCCGACAAAGTCGACTTGAGCCGGGCGCTTGATATGCTAGATTCAATGATTAAGCGTCAAGAAGTAGACGACCAGGAACGATTGGTAATGAGCCATCATGTGGAGCGAATCGAGCGCTGGTCTCATGAGTTAGCCGACAAAATCGGCCATAAACTTTCGTCTGCCTAGGTTACTCCGACCTAAGGGCCTCAATCGGGTCGCGGCGGGCGGCCTTGAAGGCCGGGATGGTGCCAAACACCACGCCGACCACCAATGAAACGCCAAAGGCCAGCGCGACGGCTTGCCAGCTGATGACTGGGCGCAAGTCGGTGAAGAGTCGCAGTAGACCATCAACGGCGAAGGCCAGGGCGACACCAATAATGCCGCCGACCACGCTGAGTGTGGTGGCCTCAATCATGAATTGGCTAAGGATTTGGCTGTTAGTGGCGCCGACGGCTTTACGAATGCCGATCTCGTGGGTGCGCTCCGAAACCGACACTAGCATGACGTTCATGATACCGATGCCACCAACCAGCAGGGAAATGGCCGCCACGCCGGCCACTAACTTGGTCAGCAGATCCAGGATATCTTGGCTGGCCGCCACGTTCTGGTTGCCACGCAGAACCACCAGATTACTCTGGCCGCCGCGCGACCGGTTAAGCGCCTGTTGGATAGCCGACGCCAGCTGGTCAGTGCGCTTAACGTTGGAAGCCTTGGCCAGGATCTCGTAGGTCGGCGCGGTGTTATTGGTCAGACTCTCGGCCACGTCATTGGGGATGAAGATAGCCTTGTTGAAGTCCGTTTCCTGACTGAGCGGCGTAGTATTGAAATCGTTGAATATGCCGCGCACGATAAAGCGCTGGCCACGGAAGTTGAAACTGCGCCCTAGCGGCACGTCTTCGTTAAAGAGGGCCTGGGCGGCGTGCGAGCCAACTACGGCGGCATTGCCAGCATCTTCT
This sequence comes from uncultured bacterium, assembly GCA_963805865.1. Lineage (GTDB taxonomy): Bacteria > Patescibacteriota > Saccharimonadia > Saccharimonadales > UBA4665 > JARIHC01. The sequence continues at coordinate 523,845 of CAWDVI010000003.1, read as the reverse complement.
TCCGTCAGAAAACTGCCGTAGGCCACTGATTGGTTCAGCAGACTGGATAGGTCGGGCGTGGTGCCAAAGACGAAGCCTTGGTCATAATTGCCATGATCACCGCTGACTTGGCCAGTTACGATGGTCAGCGGCGCACTGGCGGCCACGCCGCGCACGCCGGCCACTGTATTAATATCATTTGGTCGGAGCGCGCCGCTGAAACCACTGCTATCGGACAGCAGGCTGACGTTGTCATTACCGTGCCCACCACCGGGATGCAGTTGAGCCGGGCGGATAGTAATCAAGTTATTGCCCAGGTGATGAATCTGACCGGTGACCTGGCGGTTCACGCCTTGGCCGATACCAAGCACGGTGATGACCGAGGCCACGCCGATGATGACGCCGAACATCGTCCAGAAACTGCGCAGTTTGGCATTGCGCACGGCGTCCAGACCGGCCTTGAAGTGTCCGCGCGTCAGTGAGGACTTTCTCATGACTTCTTCCTCCGCTTTTTGGCTTTGGGTTTTTTACGCTTCGGAGTTGGCGGGGCAGGCGTACCAGGCAAGGCTTTCATCAAGGCCGAAACACCGGCCAAATCATCCTCTTCGTTAGTGGCGGGCAAGGTGTATAAGACTTTGCGTGCCGTGCTGGCCACCCGGCCCAGTGCCGTCTTTTCGTCGTGGATGATACTGCCATCATGCATGTACAGCACCCGCGTGGCGTATCGGGTCAGTTCCGGATTGTGGGTAACGAAAATAACGGTGTTGCCGGATTTGTGGATGTCGGCCAATAGCTCCATGACCAACAGCGAGCTGGCGCTATCCAAGTTGCCGGTCGGCTCGTCGGCGATTATAAGTTTGGGATTATTGACCAGCGCCCGGGCGATGGCGGCGCACTGCGCCTGGCCGCCGCTCAACTGGCCGGGCAGGAAATACTCGCGGTTCTGTACGCCAACGCGCTCCAACATCTCGCTGGCCAGTTTAATCCGCCGGTTAACGGCCATGCCCTTATATACCAGCGGCAGGGCGACATTTTCCAGCGTCGTCAAACGCGGCAAGAAATTAAAATTCTGAAAGATGAAGCCAATACTATCGCGTCGGATCTTAGCCGCCTGATTGGGCTTGAGCCGGCCCGCCGGCTTGCCATCAAACCGGTAATTACCATTGGTCGGCCGGTCCAGCAGACCGATGATGTTCATAAGTGTTGATTTGCCGCAACCACTGGGACCCATCACGGCTACGCACTCACCCTTTTCAATCTTCAAGCTAACTTCGTCGAGCGCCAGGGTAGTGGCGTCGCCGAAGCCGTACAGTTTGCTGACGTCTTGGACTTCTATAAGGGCCATGGTATATATAGTTTAACCCTCGGCTTGCGCTTTCCGCAAGGTGTTTTCGTAGTAAATTTTGATATAATCGCTACGTTGGCGAGGAGAGGTGTCCGAGTGGTTGAAGGAGCACGCTTGGAAAGCGTGTATGCGCTTACGCGGCGTATCGAGGGTTCGAATCCCTCTCTCTCCGCCAAATTTAGAAAATATCAGAGCTTGTTTTCTGACGAACCGCTTGAGTCAATAGGTCAGTATCAAAATCAATGGGCGCCTTACTCTCTGTCGCGTAAATATATAGCGCGGCGGTAACGATGCTGCTAAGTGCCGAATAAAATACCATTATCACGCCATAACCCAACGCCAGACTAATTATTATGATGGCCGCCGAGAAGGATTCATGGCCGTTGGTCACATTTTGGAGTTCCGGTGTAAATATCACGAGAGCCACACCCCAAATCACTGTATATATAATGCCTACCAAAATGGCGATAAAAGGCATCCCAAGCACAATCACAACACTTTCACCCCAGACTTTTTTGATAATTTCTGTCGACTGCTTTATGGCGTCGAATGGCCGGATTTTGCCGGCGCCATCAACCATGATCGGCAAAACGAAGAAACTCCCGACCGTAAAGGCTAGTTCGCCAAGAAACTCCAAGTATCCACCAATGAGCGGAGTTTTACTTACCGCATTAATAACCCATATAGCGCCGTTCTGGTAAAAGCTAAACTCGACTAACTTGCCGGAGATTTGGTTCGCTCCTTGAAAACTACTTTTAACGGTCGGGTTTTGGCCCCGAAAACGTTGCAAAGCTCCAGCCGTGACGCAAGCCGTAAAATAGTTCATTATTAGAAATAGAGGAACCAGGAATAGAACCAGCAACAAGAAAAACCATCCGGGCAATTGATCCGTGGCATTGTATTGGTTAGAAAGCGACGACACATCCCCGCCAGTGGAATATAAGATGAAGTATCCCAGTACCCCAAATAAAACTAGCAAAAAGCCCGAAATTAATACGTTAAGGATTGGGAACATTATAAGAGACTTGTTCAGTCTCAGAACTCGCCAAGAAACTTTCGTAAGCAACCAACCTTTTGACAGGGAATTCATCCGGGGCTGTTTTGATTGTTTGGGTTGCATATTTGTTATCTCTGAACTTTTTGAATTATATCACATGATATAGCAAACAGGCTATGCACTATTCGGTTTACCGGCCGGTAGTGTATTTGACTTCGATTAACAACGGAATTTAAGATATTTTTAATGAGAATTTGCCAGGCGTTTCGTAGTTGCTTATACTAATCTCCACTATGGTAACTAGCGGTAACGACGACAATCATTATGAAGGAGCTTTACTGGAAGATATCCGGGATAACGTAAAGCAGCTGGCCGAGGCTGTCTCGGGCGTGTCCGAAACAGTCAACCATGTCGATCAGCGCCTGAGCAACGTCGAAAAAGACACCGAGCTAATTCCCAGCATTAAAGCGGCTGTAACTGATCAAAGCAAGGAGTTATCCGGTCAAGAAAAGCGTATTACCAAGCTTGAGAAAGCAGCAGCTTAAGGATCGTCGTAGCGGCCTTGCACTAGAACGCACCCCTTCAGGCACCATATTACATTCCATAGCGATCTTATAGCGATTCGATAGCGAATATAATATCGTCACGTAAAGGGTGTCGTGTTGGTGGCCGCTGGTTGCCATCCGCCACACTAGCTTACGCCACCGGTAGAGAAGTGTTACAATGTTGGTTATGCTTGTCGTAGCGTTCTTTTCTTGGTGGTACGGCCGAGGGTGGCGTAATGTCGCTACGAATATCGGGCCGCGCCTTAGCGGCATAGTGGCGGCCTTTTCGGTCACCCAGCTACTGCGTACCTTGATTCAGCCATGGCGGCGGATCATTACCTATCCGGGCGACAGCCTGAGCACCAAACTGAAAGCATTGGGCGACAATATCTTCAGCCGGGCCGTCGGCTTTGTGGTGCGATCGCTGGTATTGATCGCGGCACTGGTCGTTCTAATCGTCGCTCTGGTCTTTTCCGTCGTTGAGGTTGTGGTCTGGCCGCTACTGCCGCCAGCCTTGCCGGTACTACTAATTATGGGATTTAGGTGATGGAACAACTAATTAATCTCAAATCTACCCGCAGCACCGAGGCCCGGGCCGGCAGATTACTTAATAAAGCGTTGTATCGCGGCCTGCTGGTGATAGCCGCCGGCGCACTGCCTGTCGGTCTGCTGATCCTGGCTGTCCGGCATATTAATTACGGCTATCTGCTGATTGACTTGGGCGTCCTGTGCTATATCCTGGCTGTTTGGTGGCGGCGCCGGCTCAGTCCTTTGCCGGCCGATGGCACCGGCTTGGACCAGCGGTTGTCTGGCGATGTACTGGCGCGTCTTAAGGCCGGTTCGGCCGACAACCCAAAGACCATGTGGAGTGCCTTGAGCGAACATTGGCAGAGCAACTTCTTCCTGAACCACTTACTGCTAGCAACCGATATGGTATCCCAAAACCTCAGCAATGATCCGGCAACAATCGGCCAAGCGCTCCAGACTGCCGCCCATATCGCTGACGACAACCACAGTCCAACCATTGAACTTGGTTTCGTAGTTGCCGGCCTAATGTCAGCTTCACCCGGTGTCGGCAAGTTGTTGACCCAGATCAAATCCAAACCGGAAGATATCCAGGCCGTCGCCGATTGGCTGGGCCGCGGCCTAGCCGAGGATGCCCGGCGGGGTAAACAGCGGTTCGGTGGCATCGGCCGCGATTGGGCCTTTGGCTACACGCCTTTGCTCAACCGCTTCGGACAGAACTTTAGCCTCGGCATCGCCAAATACGGCGCGCACTTTGATTGGCTGACCAATAGTGACGGCGTCAAAGCCGTGGAGGCCGCCTTTGATAACCGGGCCAGCGCCGTGGCTCTGGTCGGACCGGACGGCATCGGCAAGACCAGCACCGTTTACGCCTTGGCCCAAAAGCTGATAGAGGGCAGGACCGGTCAGCGGCTGGCCTATCATCAGGTAATCGCCCTCAACGCTACCGACATCTTGTCCAACGCCCAAGGAGCCGGACAGTTGGAGCGCATCATGCTCAGCCTAGCTAGTGAAGCCGGCCATGCCGGCCATGTCATCCTGTTTTTTGACGATGCCCAGCTACTGCTCGGCGGCGGACCCGGCGCCTTTGACGCCACGCAGATTCTGCTGACCATCATCCAAAATGGCGCGACGCCGATCATCATGGCCTTCGCGCCTAATGATTACCAGCGGCTGAAAGTCCACAACCAGAGCCTGGCCAATCTGCTCACGCCTGTTATTTTGCAGGAAATGCCAGAGGCCGGAGTTATGCGGGTGCTGGAAGACTCAGCGCTTGGCTTAGAGAGCCACCACAAGATCTTGGTGACTTACGAGGCACTGCGCGAAGCCTACCGCCTAAGCGGCCGTTATGACCAGGACGCCGCCTATCCAGGCAAAGCTATCAAACTACTCGGTCAATCCGTAACGCACGCCGAAAAATCCATCATTACGGCCAAGAGTGTCCAGCAAGCTATAGAGCAGACCCGCGGTGTCAAGGCGAGCAACGCCGCGCCAGTCGAAGCCGACGCTTTATTGCACCTGGAAGACAACATACATAAACGCATGATCAACCAAAGCCACGCTGTTGGCGTGGTAGCCAACGCTCTGCGCCGGGCCCGGGCCGGTGTGACTAATCCCAACCGGCCAATCGGCAGTTTCCTGTTCCTGGGCCCGACCGGCGTCGGTAAAACGGAGCTGGCTAAGTCGGTCGCCGCCACTTACTTCGGCGACGAAACATCTATGGTCCGCCTGGACATGAGCGAATACCAACAGCCCGACGACGTCCAGCGCTTGCTGTCCACCGGCGCCGGCGCCTCTGAAGCCAACAGCCTCTTGATGTCCATCCGCAAACAACCATTCACCGTAGTCCTACTGGATGAAATTGAAAAAGCCCATCCGAACATCTTGAATCTCTTACTACAACTGCTTGACGAAGGCCAGCTGACTGATGCGTCCGGCAAGGCGGCTTCTTTTAAGGACAGCGTGGTCATTGCCACCAGTAACGCCGGCGCCCAGACCATCCGCGAGCGTATTGCCAAAGGCGAGAGCTTGGAGAGCTTCGCACCGCAGTTTACCGACCAGCTAATCCAAAGCGGTCAGTTCAAGCCAGAGCTACTCAACCGCTTTGACGAAATGGTGCTGTTCCGCCCACTTAACCCCGGCGAGCTGGCGCAGGTCGTCCAGCTGATGCTCGGCAGTGTCAATAAGACGCTGGCTAATCAGAATATCTCTGTCGAGCTAACTCCGGCCGCCATCGCTAAAATAGTCCAGGTTGGCAACGACCCGCGCCTCGGCGCCCGGCCGATGCGCCGCACCCTCCAAAAAGCCGTTGAAGACACCGTTGCCCAAAAAATCCTGCGCGGCCAAGCCCAGGCCGGCAGTCACATCAAACTCGACGCCGGGGATTTGGCACTTTAACTTATTTAGTTTAGGCGTCTCGGGTTAAGCAGTGTGTTGGGGCGATGTTGTAAAGCACATCGATTCGCTATCGATTCGCTATGTAATCGCTAGCGATTACAACATGGACACAAAGAGCCGTTAAGCAATCGGTTCATTTAATTTTGTTAAGGTCGCCGTTGATGACTGCCGGCCTCATAGCCACTATTTCGGTCTCATAATGAGGCATCTTAGGGATCGGGTTAAGTAGATAAATTTTTTGATTCAAGACATGTGCGAAACCCATTTCCAAAAACGCGTTACCGCCGATATAGTTTTTGATGCCGTGTTTGTCATAGTTAGCAACCAGCAGGGCATCGGCTGATTGCATGGGTTTCCAGAATTCCCGGATAGCATCGTGATTATACTTTTGCTCCAGCTTGATTTTTTCTTTTTCGGCGTCGGTTTTACCAACAAAGGCCGGACCAAATTTGCTCATAAAAGATTGATGACCCATTTGCTCTAACTGCTCGCAAAGCTCCATCATTCGTTCAGTGAACTGCATGCTACCGGCAACGCCTACTTTCATATGCGACTCCTAACTTATCAGCGTGCCGACGGCTTCGCCGCGGGCGGCCTTAACGAGGTTATCTTTCTTAAAGGCATCAAAGACGATAATTGGTTTTTTGTGCTCCATGGCCAGGCCGATGGCCGCCTTGTCCATGACCTTAATTGAATTATTCTCTACGGCATTCTGGAAAGATACCTGGTCCAACTTTACGGCATCCTTGTGTTTGGCCGGATCTTTATCGTAAACGCCTTCAAATTTGGTGGCTTTCAAGACCGGCTGGCAATCTAGCTCCAGCGCGAAGCTAACGGCCGCCGTGTCGTGTGTCACATACGGGCGGGCGGTGCCGCCGGCGATTATCAGCACACGGCCTTTCTGCAAATGCTTCTCGGCCAGCCGGTAGGAGTATGATTCGGCAATCTGCGTGGCATAGATGTTACTCAGACAACGAGTCTGTAATTTGCGGGATTCAAAGATATCGGTCAGCGCCATGGAGTTGATCAGGCCGCTGAGCATACCCATCTGGTCGCCAGTGACCCGGCGGATGCCGTGCCCGGCAATCTCGGCGCCGCGCACCATATTGCCGCCGCCAGCAATTAGCACCACCTGACAGCCCGTATCGGTGACTTTTTTGATTTCTCCAGCCAGGTAAGTAGCGATTTCCGGATCAACACCAAAGTCATATTTACCAGCCAGCTGTTCGCCGGACAGCTTCAAAAGTATGCGCTTGTAAGGTGTCGCTCCCATCTTATCCACCAGTGTAGCAGAATAGTAGTGGATAACTAGGGTTAAATTAATCTTAAACTTTTTGGCGGGGCGGGGTGATGCCAAATATACTAACCGCATGGCCCAATTAACCCGCCAGGATATCGCTGAAGTCGTCGAGGAAGTGCTCGATCGTAAGCTAGATGAAAAGCTCGATCAGAAGCTGGACGAGAAGCTGGACGAGAAGCTCGGCTTGCAACCGGGCCAGACGTTGGACGACAAGCTCGGCTTGCAATTCGGTGAAACACTGGACCAGAAACTTGACCGTAAGTTCGGCGCCTATATTGAACACGTAGATGATAAGTTCGACAGTCTGGCCGAAGTCATCAGCCTCATGAACACGACTATGGGCAGCTTGGCGCGCCAGAGCGACCTCAGCGAAGTCAAAGAAGACGTAAAAACCATCAAGCTGGCCGTTGCGGATACCAACAAGGATTTGCACCACCTAGAAGACCGCTTTGACCGGTTTGAGCGGGCCTTTATTTAATCTAATAACCCACAGGTTGTCGTAGTTATTACTATTTTATTGACGGCAAGCGCGGTCTATACTAAGTAGCCTATGGGAGACAAAAAGTACGACGACGAGGCTTTGCAGCGCATGGCCGATTTGGTGGCCGAGCAGATAATCAGCCAGTTCAAAACTGCTACCGAGTCTATTGATCAGATCAAGCTACAGGTTGCTAGGATCCCCGCCATCCACGACGACATCACTGAGCTGAAGAGTGACATGAAGGCCGTCAAACAAGCTATAAAAGACACCAACCAGGATCTGCGCGAGTTGGAACACCGCGTTGACCGGCTCGAGGCCGCGTACTCCGCTTAAAGGCTTAGGAGGCCCGCCTATGGCCCGTATCAAACTCTACTCCTGGAACGTCAACGGCATCCGCGCCGTCTCGCGCAAAGAATTATTCCAGCCATTTTTGAGCACCGAAAAGCCGGACATCCTGTGCCTGCAAGAAACCAAAGCCAAGCCCGAACAGATTGACGTAGATATAGACTGCTACGACGCCTTCTGGTACTCCGCCGAAAAACCGGGCTATAGCGGCACTGGTTTGCTTACCAAGCCCAAACCTTTGCAGGTCATAAACGGCTTCCCAAAGGACATTATTAAGAAATTCAAAGTCAGCGGCGACACCTACGGCGACCCCAACGCCGAGGGACGGGTGATTGCCGCCGAGTTCGATAAGTTCTGGGTGGTCACGGTCTACACGCCGAACGCCAAGGATGACCTGAGCCGCATCCCACTCCGGCACAAGCACTGGGACCCGGCCTTTCTGGCCTATTGTCAACAGCTCGAAAAATCCAAGCCAGTGGTTTTCTGCGGCGATCTGAACGTCGCCCACACGCCCGATGACTTAGCCAACGACAAAGCCAACCGCGGCAAAAAAGGCTTCACAGATGAAGAGCGCGGCGGCTTCCAGGCCTTCGTGGACGCCGGTTTCGTCGACACCTTGCGGATGTTCAAACAGGGCAAGGGCTACTACACCTGGTGGAGCCATTTCGCCAAGGCCCGCGAACGCAACGTCGGCTGGCGCATAGACTACGTGCTGGTCTCGGCCAGTCTGAAAAGCAACGTCAAAGCCGCCGCCATCCACCCGGGAGTCATGGGCTCCGACCACTGCCCGGTATCTGTTACACTGGAGCTATGAGCAAAAGAGGCAAGAGTGATTCCGAGACAACGCTCCAAGAGCTAAAAGATCTCGTTAATAAGTTTGAGCAGGAACGGGGCTGGCAGAAGCATCACAATCCTAAAAACGTGGCCATTTCGCTGTGTATTGAGGCCGCCGAACTGCTGGAGCATTTCCAATGGGATGAGTACCGCCAGGAGGACAAGCAGGCCATCGCCGACGAGCTAGCCGACGTCATCTTTAACTGCCTGAATTTCGCCAACCAGATGGATATCGACATCTCCGCGGCCTTTATGAGCAAGTTCGAGCGAATCCAAATGAAGTACCCCGTAGACACATTCAACCCGGACAACGACAGCGCCGAAGAATATTTCCGCATTAAAAAGAACTACCGCGGGAAGAACAATAAGAAATAACGTTCAGTGCGCCGAAACCGCCTATGTTGACATGTAGCAAAAATCACATTACAATGAGCAACTGTTATGAGTAACGTAGGCTGGAACTGGTTAATGAATAAGCATCACCGCCGTGCGCGCACAGCGGCTTTTGTTGATTTTGCCAATCTGACCATCAGGGAGAACGCATAGAAAACTCCTAGTCACCAAGCAAACAAGCAAGCCGCTGTCACACCGACAGCGGTTTTTTAGTGTCAATAAGAGGCTACCAACAATGGAAATGTGCAGCAAAACCACCGGCGTAAAGATTAATTTAGCACCTGAGATGAGCCTACAGGATGTTCGAACACAGCTTGATAATGGCACGAGCGTAATGCGGTCTGCTCATGTTGGTAATGCGCGGTCCTATAATTTAGCTGTCGCCCAGCTTGGAATCCCAATGCTGTTAGTTGATCACACTTCGGTCAGCCAATTGCCAGATCAGATAGGTGATAAAAACTATCTGCCGGGTTCAGTTGTCACCCGCGAGACTATCGAACCACTAGCCCTGAACCGGCTTGGCGGACTGGCTCTGCAAACAGAAGCATCATGCCACACAAACAGCCAAAAACGCTATATTGACGAATTGCACAAAGCCAGTTTACAAGCAGCTTTTCCGGAAACGATGATACAAACTAACACTGATTATGTGCGTAAGCATGAATCTGTCGCTGCCGACATAATTACGGTTGCTCTTAAGACGCGGCCTGATTTGTTCACGAGAGTAGTAGAAGGCGATGGAACTGTACGCCAAACCAGCAGAGCAGCGCGGCTCGTGCCTACGCTTGGTATTTTGCAACTCAACGATTACCCCCGAACCGAGGCAGGTGTCTTGATACCAAACGAGGTGGATATTGTTATTAATTTCGCGATAGAGGCATTGGAATCCGGTCGTGACAGGCAGATTCACCTATCCGGACCTGATATGCACCACTACATTAAAGACAGCGCAACACAGACCACGCTTGATGAGCTATATGCCGCTGCACGGTCCCAAACCAGTTTGGGCAACCGCTTGCCAGACGTACTGGAGGTGAGCTTGGTCCCATCTAGCAGTGCATGCTTCGTAACCACGGCCGGGCGTTCGGGTATATTGCAAAGGGTTTTTGACACCTTAAAAGCCAGAGACAAGCACACAGATTACAAACAAGCTTTCTTTGCTACAGATGCCGCCAAGGATGACCAATCACGACACCGTTTTATTGAGCGCGCTAGGCAACAAAACCATGAACTGGTTCAAGAGCTACAAGCGGCCGTGGCAGCAGCAACCGAAATATTGGTCGGGCCAAAGCAAGCTCCGTTCCTTAGCCAATACGATGTGCTATTGGAGGGTGGCGTTGCCATGCCCCCAGAAAATCTGGAATACCCCATGACCAAGTTAGCCGCGCTCGGTAAACAACTTCGAAAAGTGAGAGACAAGCTATGAGGCATCAGCTTACGATTGGCATTCTGGGCGGCATGGGGCCGCGGGCTACCGTCGAATTTGAATGGCGGCTGATTAAACGTTTTGAAGGTAGCGACCAAGCAATCCCGCAAATCGTCACTATCAATGACGGCTCTATCCCGGACCGAACCAGATTTCTGCTTGGCAGCGGCGCCGATCCGCTTAACCAACTAGCCATTAACGCTGAGCAGCTATTGAAGTTTGGCGCGACTATCATCTGTATGCCGTGTAATACGGCTCACGCCGATCGTATCTTAGGCAGATTACCAGCGCGGCTAGCGTTGCCGATCGTTGATATGCCTGCCGCTTGTTTAGCGCAAGCAGCTGAGCGCGATTGCCGGAGCGTACTAATCCTTGGTACTGACGGCACGCGTTTTAGTGGCGTATTTGACAGCCGAGCCATCAATTTAGACTGTGTATATCCCGGCGTTAGCGACCAACGCGCCGTTAATCGGTTAATCCAGGCTATAAAATGTGGCGAGTTTATCAGCCCGGCCCAAGTCGGGCAATTTCAGCAGATTATTGATGCGGCTGGCGCCGATGCCGCCATATTAGCCTGTACTGAACTCAGCCTGCTTAAGGGTAGGTTGCCAGACAGTTGCCATATAATTGATTCGCTAGATGCGCTCGTCCAAGATTGCTTCGAACAAGCCGTTTTGGCTTATACTAATATGGTAGAGGAGTAATTATGCAATCTGACGAATATACCAACCAGGAGTTTTTCCTTGATGTCGGCGATGGGCACCAACTATACGTCCATGACTGGGGCAAAAAAGATGCCAAGACACCAATCATTTTTCTGCACGGCGGCCCGGGTTCCGGCTGCAATGATGGGCACAAGAGCATGTTCAACCCGGACCTCCACCGAGTAATCTTCTTCGACCAACGCGGAAGCGGTAAAAGCTTGCCGGCTGGCTTGGTAGAACACAACACGACCGATGACATGATAGATGATATCGAAAAAATCACCGATAAGCTCGGTGTCAAAAAAGTTATCATCACCGGCGGCTCATGGGGTGCGTGCTTGGCGTTGGCGTACGCGCTCAAGCACCCCGGGAAAGTCAAAGTGATGGTATTGCGCGGTATTTACACGGCCTCTAAGTCCGAGACAGCATACCTAGACGAGGGCGGATTCCGGACGCATTTTCCAGAGGTATGGGAACAGTACAAAGAGCGGGCTCCGAAAAAATACGCAGACAACCCCAGCAAGTTCCATTACGCGCAGGCCTTCGGCGATGACCCGGAAGCGGCCAAGAAATCAATCTATGCCTATTCTGAGCTTGAGAGTTCGCTGCTGAGGCTCGACGACCGCCGCACGCCGGGCGTTTTCGAAGAGTTTGACCCCAACAATATGAAGATTGAATTGCATTATTTGAAGCACGATTGCTTTATGCCCGACCGCTACATCATAAACAACGCGCATAAACTGAAGATGCCTATCTGGCTGGTGCAGGGTAGATACGACATGGTCTGCCCGCCGATAACCGCTTACGAACTCCATCAACGTCTCCCCGACAGTCAGCTGCTCTGGTCAACGGCCGGACATTCCGGCTCCGATCGGTCGACGTTCGATATTACCCGCGCTACCTTGCTACAAATGGCGGGAGAATAGTTGTGCCCAGGCCGTTTGCCGTCTTTGATATCGACGGCACGATTATCCGTTGGCAGTTGTACCATGCCATCGCTGACGCCCTGGCCAAGACCGGCCATATTGACGCCAAGCTGTTTGAGCAGGCCAGGCAAGCCCGCATGCAGTGGAAGAAACGGGTCGGCGATGACGCTTTTAAAGATTACGAGCTTATCTTGGTCGGACATCTACGATAAGGCGCTGGTGACGCTTAGCGCCGACGATTTCATGGCCGCCGTACGCCCGTTTTTGATGAATACAAAGAGCAAACTTACACCTACACCCGCGACCTAATCCGCGCTCTGCAGAAGCAAAACTATCTGCTGTTCGCCATCTCCGCCTCGCAGGAGGAAATGGTCGAGATGCTAGCCGATTATTACGGTTTTGACGCCTGGGCCGGCTCGAAGTATCCGCGCCAGGGCAATAAGTTCACTGGCGAAAAAGTGCCGCTCAAGCGCGACCTGAAAGTGAAGACTTTGCAGGAATTCATCAAGAAGTTTGACGCTACGACCGCCGGCAGTATCGCCGTCGGCGACAGTGACAGTGATATCCCGATGCTAGAGAGCAGTAGAACAGCCGGTAGCCTTTAACCCGGATAAAAAATTATTCCATCATGCTGAGCAACAGGGGTGGAAAATCGTCTTAGAACGCAAAAATATGGTTTATGAATTGGAGCCCAAAAGATGGATCATACGTGCTGGCACAAACAAACGCCTGATAAGCCGCTGTTTCCGGACCTGCTGTGGAGCCGGCCGGAGAACAAGCGCCAAGCCGGCAAACTACTGATAATCGGCGGCAACGCCCACGGCTTTACGGCACCGGCCGAAGCCTTCGTGGCGGCTGAAAATGCAGGGATCGGCACAGCCCGCGTGCTGTTGCCTGACAGCCTGCAAAAAACAGTCGGACGAATCTTTCTCAGCAGGCGAGTTTGCGCCCAGTACGCCAAGCGGCAGTTTCTCCCAGAAAGCTCTGGCGGAGTTACTAGAGACGCCAAATGGGCCGACGGAGTCCTGCTGGCCGGCGATTTCGGCTCACAACACCGAAACCGCCATTTTGCTTGAAAAATTTGTTCAAAATTATAAGGGTCGCTTGGTATTATCCAGGACTGCAATTGACTATTTTACCTCTGGTGCGTCGGCTATCCCGAACCGGCCGGACACGCTGTTGGTCACGGAATTTACGCAACTGCAGAAACTGGCCAAAATCGCCGGCTGGCCACAAGCTTTCACCTCTGATATGGACCTGTTGAGACTGGTCGACAACCTGCACAATTTTACCAATCAATACGCCACCGGTGTCATCGTTGAACACCTGGATAATACGATTGTCGCTATCGGCGGGCAGGTGAGTACCACCAAAACTACCGGAGTTAGCCCGGTTATCGACCGCCGCCCTGCCGCCGTCTGGTGGCTCCAAAACCCGAGCAAATCATTTGAGGCCTTAAGTACAGCGATTATTCACGGCGATCGGTAGCCAGCCAGCTGGCTAGGGCTTCGGCGGGGTCGAACTCGTTCATTAGCGCGGTGCCTATCAGCGCGCCGTCGGAGAACTCGCGCAGCTGCCTGATGTGATCCTCGTTGTTTACGTCATAACCGCTTTCGGCCACCGTCTTTACATAGCCAGGAATCATCGGTAGCAACTCTTGGGCAGTGCCCAGGTCGACTTGTAGAGTGCTCAGATTACGATTATTGGCACCTATTATTTCCGGCTCAAGTTTCCAGGCGCGTTCCAGTTCTTCTTCGCTGTGCACTTCTACCAGGCACTCCAGACCAATGGTGCTGGCCTCGTAATAAAGTTTATTGAGCTGTTCGTCTTTCAGGCCGGCAACTATCAGCAGAACGGCGGCCGCGCCGCGGGCCCGGGCTTCGTACAGCTGGTATTCGGTGCTAATAAAGTCTTTGCGTAAGATCGGCAACTGAGTGGTGTTTAGGGCTGTTGAGATATCCGATACATCGCCGCCAAAGTGCTGGTTTTGGGTCAAAATTGACAGGGCGGCCGCGCCGCCGAGCCGGTACTGTTCCGCGGTCCAAGCGACCGTACTGTCAAGCCAGACGCCGCCACGGTTGCCAGGAGAGCGCCGTTTATACTCGGCTATAACAGCGATATCTGGAGCGGCTTCTATGGCCTCAACCAAGCTCGGCCGGCTGGCGTCAATTTCGTCGCCGATAGTCTCCAGCTTGCCAATCGGCATTACTTGCTGGCGAAGCTCAGCTTCCAGACGGGCCGCTTCGTAGTAAGGTTGTAGTGCGCTGTGCGTGAGTGTTTCGGACATCATAATACTTTTACGTGGTGGGCGAGGAGGGAATCGAACCCTCAATCCGTGAGGAACACGATTTTGAGTCGTGCGCGTATACCAGTTCCGCCACTCGCCCTGAGCAGGTAGGTTGCAAGGGGTAATTGTACTATAATTAACAGCGCGGAGCCAGTCAGGGCTCTTAGTTAAGTTATGGTCAACCAATCCACTTTTTCCCACCGGTGATAACCAGCCACAGCCGCCGCCCGGCTTACTGGACGCGGCTGATACCCAGAATGCCGTCGAGCTAATCCGGAACAAGGTGGCGCGGGTCTACGGCGGCGAGCCGCACGCCAGGCAGAGCTAGCCAAGGCTGAAGGGACCAAACGACCGAGCAAACATCAGCAGTTCATGCAGGCCCTGAGCGAATCCGGCAAGGATATGGCCACCATCCAGACCGAGTGGCACAATTATTATCAAAGTCTGCCGGAGGAAGAACGACACCAGGTCTGGCAGGAATTTTATGAGAGCCAGCCGTTATTGACCAAGGGCGGTGCCCACGCTTTGGCCGAGCACAAGCACCAGGCCGCCCAGCCACAGCGGACCAGTGCGCGGCGCCAGAAATTACGTGACGCCCGCAGTGCCGGCGAGGTGCAGGCCGCCATCCGCGACAAAGTCAGCGCCGGTGGCCAATTGCAGACCAAGCACCATCTGCAGTCGTTATTATTCGGCCTAGGCATGGGCGCTATCGTGATGATTATCTTCCTGTTCGGATTCTTTAACGAGGTGGTGGTAGCGCCATTCATTCAACCCAGCCGGGCCACCGCGTCCACGCCACTGATTGTCAGCAGTAATGACATCAGCCCGACCGCCACACCGCAAGTCATCATTCCTAAGATAAATGTCCAGATTCCGGTCAATTATTCTCAGACCACCACCAACGAGGCGGCCATCGAAAACGCCCTGCAGGACGGCGTGGTGCATTATCCGACCACGGCACTGCCCGGGCAAAACGGCAACGCCGCTTTCTTCGGCCATAGTAGTAACAACATCTTCAACAAGGGCAAGTACAAGTTCGCTTTCGTGCTCTTGCACACCCTGCAGAACGGCGATACGTTTTATCTGACCTATAGCGGCAAGGTATATGTCTATAAGGTGATTAGCCGGGCGATTGTCCAGCCCAGCCAGGTCGGCGTGCTGGGACCGGTGTCCGGCCAGCCGGCAACGGCCACTTTGATAACCTGTGATCCGCCAGGCACCAGCCTGCATCGCCTGATAGTAGTCGGCCAGCAAATCAGCCCCAATCCGGCAGGCAATACCGATTCTAGCGCCAGCGGCGCGACAACAGTCGGCGGCACCAATCTGCCGGGCAACGGGCCGACGCTATGGGACCGTTTCATCGGCACCGGTGCCGGCAAAGTCATCACGGTCGGGGTGGTGGCGGTGTTAGCAGTGGCGACTATCCGCTGGGCCAACGAACCGCGCCGACACATACAGAGCTCTGCTAAAGATCGTCGCGCTTAAATCTCTTTATGGCGACTATACCATGACAGCAAGTAAACTTGCCTGGCCAAGAAAGCATAAGTGATATATGCTTATAGCGGTG
Organism: uncultured bacterium; assembly: GCA_963805865.1. GTDB lineage: Bacteria > Patescibacteriota > Saccharimonadia > Saccharimonadales > UBA4665 > JARIHC01. The sequence continues at coordinate 507,794 of CAWDVI010000003.1, read as the reverse complement.
ACACAAAACCAAAACGACAACTATAGATTTGACCTTACCTTTGACGGCGAGTTAGTTGAGAATAGCGCCGACGCTTTTGACGTTGCCAACACGATTATGGCAGTCAGTTCTCTTATCCAAGAGGTAGTATCTCTTGAGCATGGAGAAGAAACCGCTAAAAAAGTTTCTCTAAATATAAATGCATTTAAGGAGGGTTCTCTAAAGACCCAGTTCTTGTTTTTATATTCAGACCCCACAACCTTACAAGCCCAAGCACTAGTCATAGCTGGCACTACATGGGGTGCCATTAAGTATGGTAGACAGGCTCTGGGTGTTGTTAAAGATGTTGTTAATGCACGCAAGTGGCTCAAAGGCAGAAAACCAGACAAGATTGAAGCAAAGCCTGGCGGCGATACCTATGTTATACATGCGAATAACTCCAAACTTACTATCAATAAAACAGTATTTAAAGCTCTCCAAGATAAGGCCGTTGCAAAAAACCTAGACAAAGCTATTGAGCCACTCGAGAAAGAGGGCTCGCAACTTGAAAGCCTTAGTATTACTGGCGAAGACGAGAAAAAGCCTCTTATTCAAATCAGCAAAGCTGAAGCGAAGTACGTTAAACGAGGCGATGAAGAACTTCAAACGATAGATAAAATGCGTCTGAAAGGAGTTGTAACAAAAATTGACACCAAGGTTCGTAGCGGATACATTAATCTGGGCAATATGGGCGCTAGAAGAGTCTCTTTCTCTTACTCAAAAGGTTTTGACTCCAAACAGTTTGACATACTTGTGCAGTCTCTGCGGAGCAGAGTCCAAATCTATGTAAAGGGTGCGGTAGATAGCGACATGGAAGGACACCCCAAGTCTATTGATATAATAGAAGCTGATGAGGACGAGAAGCTACTATGAGTAAAAAGCTATTCAAGAGACTAATTAAGAAAGCTTCACAGCCCGTTCCAAAAGAACAGGGCAAGTAGGCACATCTCTAAAGTTATACTGAAACACGAACTGGTTAATGTAAGACTGTAGATACTTAGGCGATACGGCGTGATACGTGCCGTCTATGCTCCGCTTTAGCTGAGACCAAAAGCCCTCTATGGTGTTCGTATGAGCCGTACCTCGTACATACTCCAGCTTTGAGTGGTTTACTGTCGTGTGGGAGTAACCACGCTTCTTTAGAGTTTTGTAGGCTGGATATTCATCGCTGTAGATCTGAGCCTTAGCTTCCACATTGCCCTCAATTATCGGCATTAGTACACGGACTCCGGCGCTCTTAACGTGGCTGGCGTTCACTCGTCCGTTACGCTCAACAGCCCCGAATATGACCTGCTTCTTACTGCGCCCTAAGGCTCGTGGGTGCTTACGAGAGGGTGCGTAAGTCTCGTCCACTTCAACCTCGCCAGTTAGTACATCGCCGTCCTGTTCCATGAGTTTGCGGATTTGTTTAGCCATGCGCCATGCCGTTTTATACGTTACGCCTAGTGTTCGCTCCAGCTCTTTAGCGGATACGCCGTTCTTAGACACAGAGAATTGATAAATAGCGTAAAACCAGTTCCAAAGTGATGTTTCAGACTTACGGAAAATGGTATCAGCTAGAGGGTAGATATGTTTACGGCAATTCAGGCAGGCAAAAGCCTTGCGTCCAGTGATTTTATAAAACTTAGTGTCTACAACACCGCACTTCGGACAGGTTGTGCCATAGCGATTTTCTAATACTGCTTTTAGGCAAGCGTCATCGTCTGGGTATTCGGCTTTGAACTGCTTAAAGGTGTATCTCATACCCTTAATTCTAGCAAACAGAATACTTGCTGTCAAGGGCATTATTACCAGTGTTACTTGTGTACTTTTACTCATGTGTTAAAATTAAAAGGCATATAGAGCCCTCGTTGTTGAAGGGCTTTATTTTTTGGCCAGACGGGTGAGCTATTCCTATGCTTTTGTTGCGAGCACGGGGCTCACCCGCCAATGTACCGGCTTAAAAAAAGAGCCGAGACTTCCAATGAACATTAAGCTCATCTGGTCTCGGCTCCGTATTTCGGTTGCCGGTGTTAGATGAGTGTAGACAATTCCATTTCCACACTCACACCGTCCTCAGGACGGCACACTAATTATACCACTAGCGGAACAGTGGTCAACAAGTGCTACAATATCTGCATGGAAAGTAAGTCTGCATTGGTGTTCGGCGGAGCGTTCTTTATACTCATTGGGTTTATTACTATTTGCATAACTTTAGGCGAGCTAAAGGCTGAACGAAAAAAGATAAAACCGCCAGCTCTGGGTGGCGAGAAGCTAAGTAAAGACACTAATGTTTACTCGGTTTACTATGACTTGGACGAAGTTGAAACACATTTTGTTATCGGAATAGTGGCGTTAGTAGTCGGATTTATATCTGTATTGATAAGTCTCTTGGTAAATACTTAGTGGGCTCGTGCCCTAACTTAATACTCGGAATTATGCCACAGTTAAACGCTTATGTTTCCACAGCCCGGCTTGACGTTCTGTTAAACTCAGATGTACAATGCAAGTACTAATTAGTCAGCTTCGGTAGCAAGAAAGGGCTCATCTCGCAAGAGTCCTTTTTTGTTGTATAATGACTAGGATGCCTCCGTGGTGTAAGGGATAGCATACGGCATTATCGAAGCTGGAGGAGAAGGTTCGAGTCCTTCCGGGGGTGTCATAGGTTCATAGGGAGCCTATGGCATGCCGGGGAACCGGTGCAAAATCCCTATCCACAAGATAGAGGCGTGGATGACGAAAGTCTGAAGCGCCTCTTCTAGGTTTCATGCCTTGCTGTGGTGCTACAATGTAGCCATGAAAGACGACTCTCGAAAACTAAAGAAAATGTACGACAAGTTCACGAGGCAGTTTGATTATGCAATCAAGGTACTGTATCTAACTTTTTCAGACACCATAGATATGCAACTCCCGCCGGATTCAGAAGAGGCAAATTTTCAAAAAGAACTCCTAGCGATAGCCGTGAGCGAACTACTCTTCACTCAATCATCACAAACACAAGACGGCCTTACAAAAGAAGAAAAAGAGCTTATTAGTACCAATCGCCAGACAATAGACCAATTCAAAGACGAGATAATGCAAAGCCAGCCCGATATACGAGAATTCATTATACAAACCAACAGAATGCAGGTTTACTACTATAATTTGACGATAAAAGACTTCCCAGAAACAGACGCTGGTAAATCCTTAAATAAGTTTATTGATAAATACGCTGGAGATTTACCAATGGTTTACCCAGCCACATACGATAAAGTTTGCGAAGATGTCGCTAAGAAGACAGACAGCATGAAACTTTACAAGCAAATACTAAAAGGCAAGTATTACTAAGTTACTTGCTATGAGGGTATAGTCGCCCTCTTTATTGCTTGAAAAATTATAAGTATAGTATATAATGTGTTTCATGATTTGGGAATAGGCCCATTTCAAGTACATAAGGGAGGTGTGTGCCTTGAGCACCACCATGGAAAAAGCACCAAGTGAGGCGTTGAGCCTTTTCTTGGACCAAGACGAGAAGGGTCAGGTGGACTCGTCGGTGCCCGTTCGTTGGTGCATCTCGCGAGAGACCGCCAAGATGATCGAAGAGAAGGACATCATCGACCCACAGCTGGTCATCGTCATTGAGCAGGACGGAGTAGAGCTCGAGCGCTATGTGACTCCTCTCGAGGATCAGATGCGCTACATCCAGTTCCGCCGACCAGGCAAGAATGTCATCCACGCCACCATCATGCGGCAAGGTGACAACGCCGACGAGTCGGTCAAGAAGCTACTCTCCAAGCGGCACGACAACGGTACCTACCGTATCGGACTGCTGAGGGATGAACGGCCGAAGACCGAAGCCCTCGACGCCCGCGAAAGCTCGCTTCGTGCGCAGCGCCGCAGGCTCGACGAGGACATGCAGGACTACGATAAAGAAAGGGCAGTTCTCACTGCCAAAATCGACCAGGTCTGCTCCGAGGCCCGAGAGATGCGAGCGTCTGAGCCGTTGATAGTCAACCTTCGGGGCGGCTTCGACAGCATCGAGCGCATCGGTGACGAGTTCCAGTTCGACGTCATGGTTCCGGAGGAGATGTTCGCCAAGGAACCGCCGCGCTGGATGAAATGGCTCGGCACTCACTACAGCCACTGGAACAGTGCGGCTCGTGACCAGTGCGACTTGCGCCGTCGTGCGCTCTTCACGCTGTTCACCCTGCCGTTCTACTGGTGCGGCAAGGCCGTCGCAGCAGTGGCAATCGTGGCTACGGCTCTCGTCTACGCAGTAGGGTTCGAGATCGCCGCTTTGGCGTCTGTTCTCGGGCTACTGATAGCGGGGAAAAGGGACATCGGTTTCGGAGTTCTGCTGGATCCGCTCGACGGTGATCTCAGGGAAATCTGGGATCCCGCCCAGCCATCGTTCTGGTGGAACAAGAAAGTCCCGATCGAGTTCAGCGACCGCTATAGGTACGAGTTGCGGCACCCTGTGTTGACCGTGCTCAATCCTCTAGTTGTGCTGAGTATCGTCGCTATCGGCATCGCTCTGTACGTATTGCTCAGTGCATCCCTATTCCAGCTCATCATGATTGTCGTGGTTTCGCTATTTATTGTCACCGCGCTAATCATCGGCATCTTGGCAAGTGATAGGATCGCGCAAGCGAAAGAATCTCATACCAAGAGGATTGAGCGAGAAGAGGAGGAACGCAAAGAGCGTCAGAAACTCGCGCTCCGCAAGGATCTCGAGCAGCTGGCGTGCACCAGTGCTAGCCGTATGGTGAGCGTCTCGGCGCTTCCCAGAGAGCGTCAGACCGTTGCTCTCCGGTTCCAGGCCTTTAAGTCTCAGGTCTGCAAGCCGTTCGCCCGCTAAAACCCCAATGTACGTGGCTCTGAGAGGATTAGCCAACGAAACCTCTCGCGGAGTGTTCCGGGTATTGATTGATTGCTTCGGCAATCTCATACTCAGACACTCCGCCTACTCGACCACAGATGCACCAAAGCTGTGCTGACGAGCTGTAGACAGCGAATCGAGTCTAAATTATTGGTCGGCGGGCGTTAGCAAAGATGTTTGATTGAGGTTGGTCTGGCCGGGCAGGGCGCTGGCAGCTGTGTTGGGCGCCATGTTGTAGACGAATTTGAAATCCGGCGCGAAGGCTGGCAGATAGGCCGGATCGGCCGCCACCAGTGATTGCTGGTTAGTGTCATCGTAGTCAAACATCAATAGCTGGCCACCGCTGACATAGGTCAGGCGGAAGCCGTCTATCCAGGAGGCGTGCACCTGCGGTTTATCAATCGGCTGGGGCGTGATGTAGTTGTAGCCCTTTTCATTCTCGATATCGTAGACGCCGAATTGGTTGCCGCTTTCGGCCATGATGAACTGGGCATTATTTGAGAAGCTAACATAATTAGGCTGATGGACGTGCAGGACCTGGACCGGCACCAACGCGTGGTTCGGCAGTTTCCTGAGCTGGCCGACCGGATCCTTATATATATAAACCCGTTCGGCGGCGGCCGAGCCAACTGCCAGATACAGCTTGCCGCTATATTTGGTCAGATCTAGCAGGTATTTACTACCGGCGGGGAAGGTGTGGGCCGGATAAATGGTATCGCCGATTTTCAGGCGCACCAGCACCTTGCCGGCCGGCGCGCCGCTATCGGTGGCGTAGAGCAGGGTGTCAGCGGCGTAAGACTGATAAGCCAGCACGTGTTCCAGCACCGGCACGAGCGACGGCGCGCCTAGGCTGGCCTTGTTTAGTACCGCGGCCTTGGCGTCGTACAGATAATATTGGTCGTACTTTTTGTCTATCAACGTCAGTCTGGATGGATCCGTCGCCAGCACCTTATTGAGATTCTGCGACTTGGCGGCGTCGGTCCGATCAACCAGGATGAATTCTTTTTTGCCGTCGTAAGTATGTTGCAGGACGACGTGCTTATTGTCATCAGCCCATTCCTCAAACTGCCATTTTTCACCGGCGGCAGTCGCCTTACTCAGCAAGCCATCCGGCAGGTTAAGATCGGTTGGTGGCTTGGCCGGGCCCTTGGACGGGTTATTCAAATCATACAGTCTGAAACTGGTCATCGAGCCGGGCTTCTGTACCAGTAGCCAACGCCGGTCGATGCTTTGCGTAACCAACCCCGGCGCGGTCGTGAAAGTCTGCAATTTCTTGCTGGTCAGTTTTTTAGGAATCAACAGAGGGTAGTCAAAATGCTGGACATCGCCGCCCTCCACCTCGATAATCCTCTGCCAGGCGCGGTAGCCATCGCGCTGTAGCCGCAAGTGGTAGATGCCCGACGGGATGGCTATCCGGGCGTTCGTCTGGTGAGTGCTGAGTTTGCCATTCATATAGATGTTGGCCGGCCGCGGCTGGCTGGACAAAAAGACCAGCCCGTTCTGAATCACCGTGCCATTTTTGCCCAGACCAAAACCATAGGCCTGATAAAGCAGGACCAGCGTGGCGATAACGATGCCGATGGCCACCAATACATAGCCCACCCACAGGATGATGCGGTGTCTGGTTTGTTTGGCAGGATCAAGAAATTCCATAGCTTGGCTGGTGCCTAGTATGAGGGTACTTGCGCAACTCATCAAGAGGGTTTAAGATGTGTATAAGTGAGTAAAAAAATCAACATCATGGAAATCAATGGCAAGCGGTATGATGCTCATACCGGTGCTCAGCTTGGCCACGGACACCAACCCGCCACGCCCGCCACACGGCCAGCCGCGCATCATGTGCCCATCCAGACACCTAAGCCCGTAGCCCATCATAAGCAAGCTGTCCGCCAGCCGGCCAAACCGGCTAGCCACCACAAACAGCAACGCTCCACCACGCTGATGCGCCGGGCCGTCCGCAGGCCGTCCGCCAGCCTGAAGCGCCACGTCAAAGCTCAGAGCTATACCGGCGCCCTGGTCGAACAACCAGCCGTTGAGATCTTCCACTCGCCATCATTCGGCGCCGCCGACGACAAGCGCTTACAGCGAGCTAACCACATCAAAAAGAGTGATTTGATTAAGCATTTCAACCCTAATCAGGTGGCTTACCAGACAAGCTATAAAGTCTCGGTTACGGTCAACCAGCATAAGCCAACTACCACTCCAGCCCCAAAACCCGCGACCAAGGCCGTGCCACGCCAGCCCGCGCCGGACATTGACGATATTTTTGAGCGCGCCATCCAAAACGCCACCAGCCACCTGGAGCCCTCACCGAAAAAGGCCAAGAAACGCCGTCTGCACCTGAGCCGCAAGCACGCCCGCGCCTAATCGACTATAATAGTTACTGATGAAACCCGCCCGCACCCGTTTCGCGCCCAGCCCGACCGGCTTTTTGCACGTCGGCGGCGTCCGCACCGCGCTATTCGCCTGGCTGGTCGCCAAGCAGACCGGCGGCCAGTTTATTTTGCGTATCGAGGACACTGATAAGGCGCGCGAGGTAGCCGGCAGTATCGGGCACATTCAGGACAGCCTGAAATGGGTCGGACTGGAGTGGAACGAAGGACCGTTCAAACAATCCGACCGCCTGGATACTTATAAAAAATGGGGCGAAAAACTAGTTGAGTCGGGCCGGGCCTACGCCGACCCGTACTCGCCGGCCGAGCTCCAAGCCTTCCGCGACCAAGCCAAAGCCGCCAAAAAGCCGTTTTTATTCCGTGATCACCGGCCGGACAATCCCCCTGAGTGGGATGGCTCTAAGCCGCTACGCTTCAAATCCGACCCAAAGCCGTACAAGTGGACCGACGCCGTGATGGGCGAGATGAGCACCGGACCGGAAGTGGTGGACGATTTCATTATCATAAAATCCGACGGCTATCCGACCTACAACTTCGCCCACATCGTTGACGACGCCGAGATGAACATCACCCACGTCATCCGCAGCCAGGAATTTATCGCGTCGGTGCCAAAATATCTGAACCTCTACGAAGCGCTCGGCTTAACCCCGCCGGTTTTGGCCTCACTGCCATACGTTATGGCGCCGGCCGGCAACAAAAAACTCAGCAAACGCGACGGCGCTAAGGACATCCTGGATTATGCCAAGGAAGGATATTTGCCGGAGGCCATGCTGAACTTCCTGGCGACACTTGGCTGGAACGATGACAGCGAGCAGGAGATCTTCACGACCGAAGAGCTTATTAAAAAGTTTGACCTCGGCGAAGTCCACAAAGGCGGCGCCCATTTCGATGAACGCCGCCTGGTGTGGATGGACGGCGAATGGATCCGCCAGAAAGTCGACCCGGACGACTTATATAAACGCTCCGGGGATTTTTGGCCCGAGTCCGCCGCCAAATACGACGATAATTATAAGAAAAAGGTGCTGGGCATCGTCCGCGAGCGACTGAAATATTTCGGCGAATTGCCGGAGCTGACCGAGTTTTTCTTTACCGATTTGCCGGTCAATCCAGAACTCATCAGCGGCCACAAACAGCTTAAAAAAATTGATAAAGACGAACTAAAATCGCTACTGGAACAGGCAAAACAGACCTTATCGGATAGCGATTTCTCGCTTGAAGACCTGACCAAGCGTCTCAACGACCTGCTAGAAAAGACCGGTCAAAAACCAGCCGTATTATTCAGCCTGATCCGCATCGCCACCACCCAGGCGCCAGCCAGCCCCGGCCTGGCCGACACACTGGCCGTGCTCGGCAAAGACCGCAGCCTGAAGCGCATCGACGCCCAATTATCAGCCTTAGGCTAAACTGGTTTAAAACCATTAGCGTTGTTATAATAGGCGGGTGGATAAAGACGAAAACAAAACATTTAAGACTCCGGAAGAAATAGCCGCCCAAGACGGCGACGGCGAACAGCCGGCCGGGCCGGAGACCGCGACCGGCGCCGAGGACGCCTCTTTGGAGCCAAAGAAAACGGACGACGACCCGATGTCAAAAAAATCCAGATGGAAAAAATGGAACGCCTTTGACCGGCTGAACTGGCCACCCGGCAAAAAAGAGTGGATTATCTTTATAGTAATTTTATTGCTGATAGCTGGCGGCGTCTGGTGGCTGACCCATCGCCATAAACTAGCCACCCTCCAGCCAATACCCAAAGTCACCACTCAAAAGACCGTGCCCTCAACCCTGACCGGCCTGCCGGTTGATCCCAGCGTTAATGAACGTACCGTCACCGGCGTAATGATTGAGAACAGCACCTGGGCCCGGCCGCAGGCCGGGCTCGGCCAAGCTGGCGTAGTATTTGAAGCCATCGCCGAGGCCGGCATCACGCGCTTCCTGGCGCTTTATCAGGACACCGCGCCTAAGAATGTCGGCCCGATCCGCAGTGCCCGGCCATATTTCGTCCGCTGGAACCTGGCCTTCGACGCCGGTTACGCCCATGTCGGCGGCAGTCCGGAGGCCCTGAGCGACATCAATCGGTGGCATGCCCGCGACCTCAACCAGTTCTATAATGCCGGTTTTTACCACCGCGTCAGTAGCCGCGCCGCGCCGCACAACGTCTACACGTCTATCGCTAAGCTCAACCAATTAGAGGTCAATAGGGGCTATAAGACCAGTAAGTACACCGGCTTCACCCACAACAAGAAAGCTTTCCGGCCCAAGAACCAGCCGATTACCGCCAGGAGCATCAATTTCGCCATATCCAGCGCCGACTACAACGTACACTACACTTATGAGCCCAAATCCGACAGCTATATACGCAGTGAGGGCGGCGCGGCACATATTGATGCCAACGGCAACAAGCGCATCAGGCCGGTCGTCGTCATCGCCATGGTCATGCACTACAATCTGGAGCGCGACGGCTACCACTCCAACTACGGCGTCATCGGTAGCGGCCGGGCTTTCATCTTCCAAGACGGCAAAGTCATCAAGGCCATCTGGGTAAAGAAGAGCAACACTTCGCAACTGACCTTTAAGGACAGCAAGGGCAAGACTGTCCGGCTCAATCCCGGCCAAGCCTGGCTGACAGCCATCACGGGCGAGAGCCAGTTGTCATACTCTGCTAAATAAACATATGGACCAGCTCGACCAACTCCGCACCCGCCTCCGCCAGCGCTGGATGGCGATGATCATGCTGGAAAATATCGTGCTGATCGCTATCTGGTGGGGCGGTCTGAGTCTTACGTCGGCCAGCTATGCCGCCCTGGCTGGCATAAGTCTGATGGTCGCCATCGTACTGAGTCTGGTAATCGTCTTCATCGGCAGTAAGCGCGCCGTCCAGCCATTGCAAGCCGTTTGGCAGGCCATCGTCCATCTCAGCCCAGGCGATCAGAGCGTGGCCGCTCCCAAAACGGACGAGCTAAAGCTGGGCCGCGAGCTGGTCAACAACCTGATCGGCCAGCTCAACCAACTGGTCAATGTCGCCCAGAAAGTGGCCGCCGAGACCCAGGCCGAGAGCCACGACTTAAACCGCAACTTTATCGCCCAGAACCTGCCACTGCCAATGCTGGTCCTGGACTCCAGCGAGACTATTACCTTTGCCAACGGCGCGGCCGCCCAGTATATCGGCATCGCCGCCGACCAGCTGAAAGGCAAGAACGTCTACATGGTGTTGGACATGGCCTTTCCTAGCAAGGATACCTTCGACGTCTGGCTGAAAGCCGCCAAAACCAAGAACGCCACCGCCACGCGGACCTGGGAACGGGTGCGGCTAGGCGTGCGCGACGCGCATCCGGCGCGGCTGTTCGACCTGGCGGCTTACTACAACCGCGGCAACCCCGACAAGATAGAGACTATCCTGACGCTGTTCGATCATACCAAGCAGTACAGCCAGGATGACCAGGCGGTCAGTTTCATCGCTCTCACCGTCCACGAATTGCGCACGCCGCTAACGCTGCTACGCGGCTACATAGAAGTTTTTGAGGAAGAGCTGGATGGCAAGCTGAATGATCCGCAACTAGAGAGTTTCATGCAAAAGATGCGCGCCCAGGCCGAACAGCTGACGGCCTTCGTGAACAACATCCTGAACGTAGCGCGCATTGACAGTGACCAGCTGGAACTGCACCTACAAGAAGAGGATTGGCCAACAGTCCTGAAGAGCGCCGTCCAGGCGCTCAGCCTGCAGGCCAAAGTCCGCGGCATAAGCCTGCATTGCCGGCTGGCCACCGATCTGCCGAGCGTCGGCGTCGACCGCCTGAGCATCCAAGAGGTCATCAGCAACCTGATTGATAATGCCATCAAATATAGCGGCGGCAGTAAGATTATCAATATCGACACCTGTTTGACGCAGGACGGCCTGGTGGAAACCACCGTGCAGGACTTCGGCGTCGGCATCTCCGACAACATCATGTCGCACCTCTTCACCAAGTTTTACCGCGACCACCGCAACCGCGCCCAGATTGGCGGCACCGGCTTGGGGCTATATCTGAGCAAGGCCATCGTCGATGCCCACGGCGGCAGTCTATGGGTGCGTAGCAAGCTGGGCAAGGGCTCTACCTTCGGCTTCACGCTCCAGCCCTACGCCAAGCTAGCCGAGGAACAGAAACGCACTGGCGACAAGGAACTGACCCACGCCGCTCACAGTTGGATCAAAAACCACTCACTCTACAGGCGCTGAAGTAGAGGATTCGGGGCTAAAGAATTTTTCAAACATAGCGCCAAAGGCAGCCTGTTGTTTAAGCTGGCGAGCAATTGGAGTAACTTGTGGGCGAATGTCTTTAGCTAAGGTAAAAATTCTTTGCATTTCCGATACGTCATACGAAGATGGTTCTCGCACCTGACTGAGCTCAGGCTTGAATGAGGCGCCGCGACCATATCCAGTCCTTTCAATGTCAAAAGTATCTACCAGGCCTTGGAACTTGCTTTTCATTTCCCACTGTGGAGCGGGCTTATCGAATCTCGTCTGTACCGACATGCCAAAACGCCATGTCGCAGGGCGAGCGGGAGCCAGCGCGTCATGATATTTAGTAACTAGTTCAATACCGACTTTGTGACGCTCACCGTACGCCGACTCGGGATATTGGCCACGGTCTCTATCGTCCGCCCATAAGGTCTCCCTGGCATCCACGACACCCCGTGGATATCTGTCCCGTGTTGCGTGAAGTAGCAGTGCGACCCCGCCGATAGTGTATCGCCTGGCATTGTCGGGACCACCGACGACTTTGCTTTCCTGAATAAACCCATAATGTGAGCGATCTGAGGACAAAGGACCTGTGGCTTCACGGACCTCACGATTATCAGCAAACGATTGGGCTACACGCTTCAGCGAAGCCTGATTACAGATAACGATAGGTACACGCCCATAGATACCACCCTCCCATAACACGCCCTCATTATCAGCGGTTAGGGTTGCTCCGTCTTCACCCCGTCTGCGACGCTCGTCAGACATATAAGGCACAAATCGAGGCATAAGCCTCTCAAATGTCTGATTGGTTAGGCGTATGATGTTTTCGCTTTCCGCTTCAGAGCTTGGCTTTGGTTCGGCTATTGTCTCGCTCATAATCAAACTCCTTTTACGTCAGGTCTAGAATATCGTGAAGTCAGTATTTAGGCAATTGATTGCCGTGATATAGTTATGTTATGGACGCCGTGACCCAAACTCCAAAAACCGGTCGCAACGTACTTTGCATAGAAGATGAGCATTTCATCGGCGAGCTTTACGCCCGCGCCCTTACTAAGGCCGGCTATCAAGTGACCGTCATCGCCGACGGCGCGCAAGGCCTACAAGAAGCCGAAACCAACAAGTACGACCTAATCCTGCTTGATCTCATGTTGCCCAATGTCACCGGTATCGAGATACTGCGTAAACTGCGCGACCCGGCCCGCCAGACGCCTATAAAGTCAAAGATTATCATCACCACCAACCTGGAACAGCGCGAAGACGTGCGCGCCGACATCGAAAAACAGGCCGACGCCTATCTAGTAAAAGCTGAGTTCACCCCTCACGAACTGGTCGATTTCATAAGCAAAATCAAATAGCTTGTGCTTGCCATAAAATTATCCTGTGAGCATACTATCTAGTATGGACGAAACTTTAGCTCAACCGCCGAAAATCAGCCATGAAATTGCCCTGGAGCTAGTCGCCCCACTTGATTCCATACGACCATTTGGCGCCAAGGAAATGCTCTCAGACTACCTATACCGACCCATGAAAGATTCCGCCTCAGCCGACGTGATGATTAAATTTATCGATTGCGCCGAACGCTTCATTGACACAGAAGAAATCGATAGCCAATTCAATCAGACCAAAATCTTGCGAATTGCTTGTCTGGTGCAGGATATCCCAGAAGAACTACCCTTAAATGAAAGAGTCAGGGCATGGCATCATCTGCTTAACTCAGATTGGGTGCGCATGTTTGGGGATTTGAATGAAATGGAAGGGGTCATTAGCCGGACGGCTACGCGCGACCCTGAGCTAGGTGATCAAATCCGAAGAGTACAATTTGAGATCTTTCAAGATAAAGCGACGAAGCTAGATGAGATCGTGGGTAAAGATAGCCGGGTGCCTCGCTTGGCTAGCGATGAGGGCTTCGCGCTAGAGCCGGCTATGGACGGTTATAATGTAGTGCGCGAACAATACCCCGAAGCCTTGCTGACCTACAACGCTCTGGTGGCGTTAGCAATGTCTAGCCACCGTATGCAAGGCGAGCCAACAGCATAGACATATTATGGTGACCTCACGGGGAATCGAACCCCGATTGCCAGGATGAGAACCTGGTGTCCTAGCCGTTAGACGATGAGGCCAAAGCCTTTAGCCGCCGTATCTTATCACATCTGTTAGCCGCGCGTCCAGACAAGCAAACCGTAACCCGCCTAACCTTTTTAGGCCGATATTGTTTTACACAGCGATTCGCTGGTGATTCGCTAGGGCTTCGCTGGTGATTCGCTGTAGTTTACAATATTGGCGTGTATGCGGTGTGACACTGGCCGCGAGCGGTGTTGTACAACAAGTAATCGCCAACCAAGCGTAAGGGGATTGCATAAAACCCCTTAAACGCCGATAATGTAGCTAATGTTCGGGTTGGGGTCCAATAAAAACCAAAAAGCGCCTGCCAGCGGTCTGGCGGGCAGTTTGCAGGACCAAAAAAAACGGTTCGAAATCGTCTTCAATAACATCGCCGACGGCATGATTTTGATCGATAAAGAGCAGGTCGTCCAGCTGATCAACCCGGCCGCCGCGGCTATCCTAGGCTGGTATGTCAGCGAGGCCAACGGTCTGAATATCAAGAACATCATGAAGCTGGTGAATGATAAGGGCGAGGCCATCGCCGATGGCCTAAACCCCTTTGACCGGATCTTTAAACAGCACGAGACCATCCGCGACGACAACGCCTTTATTATCAACCGCGATAATAAGCAGTTGCCCATCAATCTGACGCTGTCGCCGCTGATTGATCGCCAGCAAGTGACGGCCGCGGTGGTCGTCTTCCACGATGTTACCAAGGCGCGGACCGAGGAAAAACAGCGGGCCGACTTTATCAGCACCGCCAGTCATGAGATGCGCACGCCAGTGGCCGCCATCGAAGGCTATCTGGCGCTGGCGCTGAACGACAAGGTGTCGACCGTGGACAACCGGGCCCGCGGTTTTCTGGACAAGGCCCACGCCTCCACCCAGCACCTAGGCAAGCTGTTCCAGGATCTTTTGACCAGCGCCAAGGCCGAGGATGGCCGCCTGACCAGCCACCCGACGGTTATCGAGCTAGGTGCCTTTTTAGAGCAACTCAGCGAAGACCTGCGATTTTCCGCCGAGAAGAAAGGGCTGGGTATGGAATTCGTAGTCGGCTCCAGCGATGTTATAAATGCCAGCCGGCAAGCCGCCGGCGGTGAGCGCACCGTCCGCCCGCTGTATTACGTATGTGTCGATGGCGAGCGCCTGCGGGAAGTCATCACCAATCTGTTTGATAACGCCGTCAAATACACCGAGGAGGGCAAGGTCAGCATCGGCCTGACCGGCAACGACCAAGTGGCACAGTGCTATGTCCGCGACACCGGCCCGGGCATACCAGCGGCTGATGTGCCGCATCTGTTCCAGAAGTTCTACCGGGTGGATAATTCGGCTACGCGGACTGTTGGCGGCACCGGCCTTGGCCTGTTCATCGCCCGCAAGATAATCGAGCTCTACAGCGGCCGTATCTGGGTAGAGAGCGAGCTTGGCAAGGGGAGCACCTTCTATATCAATCTGCCACGCCTAACCACCCAGAAAGCCCAGCAACTCCAGTCTGGCGGCGGCCAGGCCGGTTCAGAGCCGAAAACTGTTAAACCGACGGCGCCGTCGTGATACAATGAAAATGATTATGGCTAAAAAGATACTGCTCGTAGAAGACGACAACAACTTGCGCGAGATTTACGAAGCCCGCCTACAAGCCGAGGGTTATGAAATCGTCTCCGCCCGCGACGGCGAAGAGGCGCTGGTAGTCGCCAAGTCCGAAAAACCGGACCTGGTCATATCCGATATCATGATGCCCAAAATCAGCGGTTTTGAGATGCTGGATATCCTGCGCAACACCGAGGGACTGAAACACGTCAAAGTAATCATGCTGACCGCGCTCGGTCAGAGCGACGACCAGCAACGCGCCGACAAGCTGGGCGCCGACCGCTATCTGGTGAAGTCACAAGTCACACTGGAAGACATCGTCAAAGCCGCCCACGACCTACTAGAAGACGGACCCGCACCGGATAATGTAGCCGCGGCCGCCGCCGACCCGCCGCAACCACCTCAGCCGGCCACTCCGGCACCCACGCCCACTCCGGTCCCCGTAGCCACGCCGCCACCTCCTCCTCCGCCGCCGCCGCCGGACAATACCGCCAAAGACGACAAGCTGATGAACGACGCCATCGACTCCCTGGTAGCTGACACCGAAACCAAGACACCGGCGACACCGGCCGGCGCCGATGATAACGCCAAAAAACCGGAGGAAGAGACCACCTCCGACAACGCCGAAGACTCCGACCAGGCGCCCGTAGCCCACAAGAAAGTTATCAAGCCGATGGGCGATAAGCCGGGCAAGGATATCCAGACCTTGCTGGCCGAAGAGGAGGCCAAAGAGGCTGGTACTGCCGCGCCTACCACGCCATCTGAGCCTTCTGCTCCGGTAACCCCGGCAGAGACAGGGGCCGCCGCGCCTACTACCGCCGCCGAAGAGGCCGCCATGGATGCCAAGATCGAGGATTTTGTCGCCGGCGCCAGCACCGATCCCACACCGCCAGCCAGCGCGCCCACCGCGCCACCAGCTCAGCCCAAGGATCCCAAAAACGACTCGTCCACGCCGGATCCGAACATTATCGCGCTTTAGCAACTCACGATTAGCGATTCACGGTTTATACTGGTGGCATGAGAATCAATGCCTTCGTAGCCCAGACCAGCGGTCTGAGCCGCCGCGCCGCCGACCAAGCAATCACTGGTCGCCGCGTGCGGGTGAACGGCCAGCTTGCCAGCCTCGGCCAGACCATCGAACCTGACGACACCGTCACGCTCGATGACCACACCTTGGAACCTGTCGCCAAGACCATCACCATCATGCTCAACAAACCGTCCGGCTACGTCTGCTCGCGGCAAGGACAGGGCAGTCAGACCATCTACGAGTTACTGCCCACTGAATATCACCAGCTGAAACCGGTCGGCCGCCTAGATAAGGACTCCTCCGGACTACTCCTGCTAACCAACGACGGCCAGCTGGCCAACCGTCTGACCCACCCCCGTTACGGCAAGGTCAAAGTGTACGAGGTCAGGCTTGATAAACCGCTAAGCGCAGAGGACAAAACCCGCACCGAACAAGGCGTGAAACTTAATGACGGCATCAGCAAATTACAGATCAAAAACCTCGACTACAACAGTTTCACGGTCGCTATGAGCGAAGGCCGCAACCGCCAAATCCGGCGCACCTTCGCCGCCCTGGGCTACACCGTGACCAGTCTCCACCGCACCCACTTCGGCGACTACGATTTGGGAAATGTAAAATCTGGGGATTATACTTCGACTCCTATTGCTTAAATGCTGGGTTTATTGTATTGTGTACGAATATGTTAAGCGAGCTGGAACGCGACGATCAGAAAATCCGCCACAAGCACCAGGCAAAACAGTTAGTTGCCATTGGGCGTGATAGCCCGCTAGTACCAGCCATCGGCTTAGATGACAGATCTGATGACCCAGATAAGTACGCCCGGGCCAGTAAGAAGCTATTCGACCAGTTCGGCCGGCAACCAAACGCCAGGCGGTTCGTTAACGGCGGCGTCGAGCACGGCTTCAACGTCTGCGGCAGGATAGCCATGCGCGGCGTAGAGGCCTACGCGGCCTTTATTGGTAACGGGGAGGCCGACAGCCAAGCCAGCGCAGAAGAACTGACCGCTATTTTGAACCGCAGTTATGATCAGGCAATCACGCCTTTCGTGAGCAAATCGGCCAATGCCTGCCAAGTCATGGAATACGCCTTCGGCTTAATCAAAGACGCTCCGCCGACGGAGCCCTTGCCATTCGTCATCAGCGAAGGCGACGGGGCTTACAAACTAGAACCTTCGCCATCTACCATGCCGTCCGTTACCCTGGGGATGAGGGATAGGTGCGGTGATACAGGTGTTGAGGGAAGTTGTCCGGCCAGAGGCATGGTTCTGCGCCAGGTATGGGCGGCGACAATCGGCACCTGCGCCGTCAACGAACATTTATTCCCAGCCGATATTGACCAGATAAACGCCGGCACATACCAATTACCTCAGTAAATTGCGTATAATGGATTAAGATGAGCAAGAAATTACCAATCGTCGCTATTGTGGGGCGGGCCAACGTGGGCAAGTCCAGCCTGTTTAATGCCATCCTCAACCGGCGCGAGGCCATCGTGGCGCGCGAGGCCGGTACCACCCGCGATAGCATCATGGCCAAGGCCGATTACCGCGGCCAGCACTTCTGGCTGGTCGATACCGCCGGCATCAAAGACCCGGAAGATGACTTTGAGTTTACCATCCAGGAGCAGATTACCCAAGCCGCCGACAGCGCCGATGTCATCTGGGTGGTCGTAGAAGCCGACGTACCAATCACTGAAGAGGACCGCCGGGTGGCCAAAATGGCACTGCGCAGTAAGAAACCGGTCTTCCTGATTATTAATAAAACCGATAAGGCCAAGGGCCAGGACCTGGCTGGTTTTGACCGCCTGGGCATCAAGCCAATCCTGCGCACCAGCATGACGCAGAACAGGGGAGTAGACCAGTTGCTGGATCAGCTGGCCAAGGTCATCCCCAAAGCCACCCAGCGCGAGGACGATAACCGCCTGCGGATAGCTCTGCTGGGCCGGCCCAACGTCGGCAAATCGTATCTGTTTAACAGCCTGGCCAAGAAACAGCAGGCCATTGTGGCCGATAGGGCGGGGACGACCCGCGACGTTAACCGCGCCGTGGTGCGCTACCAGGGCAGGGAGATTGAACTGCTGGACACCGCCGGCATCCGCCGCAGTGGCAAGATCGCGCCGGGTATTGAGCGCTTCAGCGTTATCCGGGCACTTAGCGCCATTGAACAGTCCGACGTCTGCCTATTGCTGATGGATGTCAACGAGCTGAACTCTCACCTGGACCAGAAGATCGCCGGCATGATAAAAGACGCTGGCAAGGGGCTGGTGCTGGTGGTCAGCAAATGGGACAGCGCCGAAGATAAGGACGCCTACACCCGCGACGCGCTGGCGCCAAAGATCGCCGGTACTTACGATTTCGTGCCCTGGGCGCCGCTGATCTTTACCAGCGCCGTCAGCGGCCAGAACGTCACCAAGCTGTTTGATCTGGCGCTCCAGATTGACGCCGAGCGCGGCAAGCGCATCAAGACGGCCGAGCTGAACGTCTGGCTGCGCCAGGCGGTGGACGCCCACCCGCCAGCCGGCCTCAAAAACCGCACGCCCAAGCTCAATTACATGGTGCAGGAGACCGATAACCCCACGCCGGCCTTCAAGATCTTTGGCGCCCACAGCCGCTTCGTCCACTGGAGCTACCGCCGCTACCTAGAAAAACGCCTGCGCGAAAAATACGACTACACCGGCACGCCGATCCAACTCTGGTTCATCGAAAAACATCAAACCCACAAACACAGCGAGAGCCCCACCAAGATAAAGGAGACATCATAATGGCATTATTCCAGCGACGGCCACAGGTTAGCGACCCGACGAACTTTTATACGGTCGGATTGAATAAGACGACGCTCATAGTTGGGTTAGGTAACCCTGGCACGAAATATGAGATGACGCGGCACAACGCCGGCTTCATCTGCCTGGATGAATTCGTGTCAAAAACAGATGAGATGGAAGCCTGGATTGATAAGAAAAACCTCAAATGCCAGCTTAGCACCGGCAAAATCGGCGACTCACGCGTGCTGGCCATCAAGCCCACGACCTTTATGAATCTCAGCGGCGAAGCCGTTAGGGCCGTGCTAGACTTTTATAAAATTAATCTGGGACAGGTGCTGGTCGTGCACGACGAGCTGGATATTGACTTCGGTCAGATCCGGACCAGGCAGGGTGGCAGTGACGCCGGGCATAACGGTATAAAATCAGTCAGTCAGCATATCGGCCCGGATTACGGCCGGGTGCGGATTGGCATCGGCCCCAAACAACCGGCAGAAATGGCGTCCGAAGATTTCGTCCTGCAAAAGTTCTCCGCCGCCGAGCAAAAACAACTGCCCAACATGACGCGCGAGACGAGCGCCATCGTCACCGAATATCTCTACGGCGACCAACAGCTCCCGCACGAGACCCGCTCTTTTTTGGTTTAATAATTACGCGGCAGTAGCGGGCAGCATCGCTTCGATAAGTTCCGCACCGGCTAGATCGCCAAGCGCGGTTGCTACTCTCTGCAGCCGGATAGATTGCACATGGGCTTGTTGGAGATCGGCCAAGTACTCGGCGTAACTTCGGTCATGAACATCATGGGAATTAAGCCGGTGGATTTCAACGATGTTAGATTCCTGGGCATCCAAAATACCCTGAAACAAATCGGGCACCGCCTCAACCGGCACGAAAGGCTTATCCTCTAGCGCGGGGTAATCCCGCTTGTCGTCCTCATCAAAGAAAATTAAATCGTCTTCTCGGTGCATAGTCACTCCATTATAATCCACCCGTCAAAAACCTAAAGAGCCTCCAGAGGGGGTGGGCACCGCTGGAGGCTCATTACACCCTTCAACCCACCCCGGCGAAACATCGATAGTCTATAAAAATAATGACCCGTGTCTCCACCCGGCGAACGCTAGGCGGAACCATTTAGGCTCGCGTTGATTCGGGGAGCTCCAAACGATCGAAACCGACGGAGCATCTAGTTAAAGGGGTTAGTATGTTTTAGAGCGTTCTGGTCGAACCAAGAGCCAAGAGATAAGTGGAGGGTAACTACTTTTCCAGCGGCGCGCTCTAAAACAATCTAACAAGTGCTTTGGCCGGTTGAGATTAAATAATCGTTAAATTACTTTACCTCTGGACCAAAGACGTTAGAATTGGGGGTAAAAGGTGCAAAGTTCTCATAACGAGAACTCACAAGTTGCTATTTTAGCAAAAGTGTGTCGTTGTGTCAATACTTTAAAATATTTTTATATGGAAATCAAGAAGCTTACGCTTATACACAGATTTACGAGTACTGAGATATTCCCAGCCCGCCAAAGCAGTTGTACTGTCGAGGCGCACCTCTGTCGGAACTCCTTAAACGGCCCCGGGTAGCGATAGTCGGCAGCCGCGGTCCTAGCGCCTACGGCAAGCAGGTAACCACCCAGCTGGCCCGCGAGCTGGCGGAGCAGGGCATTGTGATTATCAGCGGTCTGGCGCTGGGCATAGACGCGCTGGCCCACCAGGCAACGCTTGAGGCCGGCGGTCTGGCCATCGCCGTCCTGCCCGGATCAGTCGAGAAGATATATCCGGCCACCAACCGGCGGCTGGGCGAGCAAATCCTGGCTAGGGGCGGGGCACTGGTCAGCGAGTACGCCACCGGTGAAATCTCCTTTAAGCAAAATTTCATCGCCCGCAACCGCCTGGTCGCCGGCCTGGCCCAGGCCGTGCTGATAACGGAGGCCGGTAAGAAAAGTGGTAGTCTGCACACCGCCCGCTTTGCGCGCGAACAGAACAAGGATGTGCTGGTCGTACCGGGCCAGATCACTTCTAAGCTCTCTGTTGGCACAAATAATCTCCTCCTGTCCGGGGCGGCAGCAATAACCGACCACCAAGACGTCTTGAATGCGCTCGGCCTAACGAATCACCAGACGCCAGCTCGTCAGGTCCGCGGCAGTAACGACCAGGAACAAACCATTCTAGACCTTATGCTGACAGGCCTGACCGAAGGTGACGAACTGCTCACCAAGAGCCAGCTCACCACCAGCCAGTTCAACCAGACCCTGACCATGCTGGAAATTAGCGGCAAGATCCGCCCCCTCGGCGCCAACCAGTGGTCAATCCGCTAACGCTTGTTGACAATTCACTACACTTATGCTAATATAATTACGTTTCGTTGAGGTCAAAAGATCTCCGATGCACCTTGACAAGCAGACAGGCACGAGGTGAGCAGCAAGGTTATCAAATAGTGATAATTTTGCCTCTCATCTTGTGTAATAAATCAGAAAATACCCCTCGAAATAAGGATGGTGTAACAGATTATGTCAATCATAAGCGAACTAACTGCGGTTTGTCTCGGCATCGTCTGCGTTCTCGGCTATTTGGCCGTTCGGCGCCGTCGACGTAAGCCCTCTGCTTCGGGTCCACAAGAACCCCCTAAGGGGCAGAAGGTTCCGGAGGGACACGTGGATACCACGGGTCTTTCTAAGGCCGAAGTTCTGGCAGCATTGTTCAATGCATCAGCTCCGGTTGGGATGGGATTCCTACAGACCGAAGACGCACCACAGGTTATGGGTGTCGAAGACGCTCAACACCTAATCGACGGTGGCAATGCATCAACGCCTGACTACGGCGGAATACCACGGCGAGGTGCTGAGGCGCTTTCGTTCGATTACGTCTACGGACGTCCCCTCAAGGTGGATTTGACGAATGAAGGTTCGTTCTCACCATGGGGGTACGACCGTGACAACGGTGGTGATGGCTCGGCTCAGAAAGTCGTCGACCAGCTACGTGCCACCGGGGATGTAAACCCAGTGGACTCACAGCTAGCAAACGTTGCTACAACCAAAAGCAACGCACGCGACGCGATGGGTATGGCGGGTACGTCAAGTCGCCGAGATGGCAATACTTTTCATCTCGGTGCAGACGAGCTTGGAGAGCCTCTGGAGTCCGCCGCAGAACGCGAACTGGGTCGTCTGGAGTGACACGTTGGGGGCGTGGTGACGCTAGTACAGGTTGCCACGCCCACGCGTGTCCTCTCTTTTTCTTTTTTATCTTGTCTGCTTGTCATTTTTCGCTCCACAAATGTGCATTTGTGCTGATGAGTCCTGAAAGGACGAAAGCGGAAAACAACACGACACCCTCTCATACCCGTATATATAAAGTATATACAAAATATATATGGGTGTTTTTGGGTATATGGCAATCCGCGCCGCCGATGCGCTAAAATAAAAAGACATGAAACTGATGATCTTCACCGGCATTACCGTGTTTGGCACGCTGGGCGGCTGGCTGGGCGCGGCGTTTGATCATGGCAATTGGTTCGGTGCCTGGAGCCTGTTAATCGGGACTATCGGCTCATTTGTTGGCGTCTGGGCCGGCTACAAGGCCGGCCAATATCTGGGCGTCTAGTATTTCACTTTGCTGATTACGAAAAGCTGCTTGAAATCGTGGATGCATTTCCTTGCGGGTTAACTCCCGTATTGCCTGGCAATCATCTTGCAGATCACTGCCGCCAACCGGGCCGACTTCATGGTCAAGATCGTCAAACTGATTGGCTAGTTCAATCAGCTGTATATGGAATTCCTCCCTTAGAGCGAGAGAGTCCGCGGTGGGATCACCGCTAAGCGAAATCCTGCCGAGAGCGGCTGGTACCGGATTATCTTCAGGCACCGACTCTGCTGTGGCCACCTGTTTTCTACCTAGCCTCATAATTAGGCTCCTCGCTTAAATCACTTTTCATTATATATTATATTCGGTTGCAATCTAAGCACAAGTGCGCTTAAGTAGACTACGATGTCAAAAAATCTAGTTATCGTAGAAAGCCCGGCCAAAGCCAAGACCATCACGCCGTTCCTGGGCAGTGATTATACCGTCAAGAGCAGTGTCGGCCATGTCCGCGATTTGCCCAAAAAGGGTCTGAATATTGATATTGAGCACGGCTTTGAACCTAAGTATGAGATTAGCCCAGATAAAAAGAAGGTGATTGCCGAGCTTAAGAAGGCCGCCGAGGGTCAGCGATGTCTGGCTAGCCACCGATGAAGACCGCGAAGGCGAGGCCATAGCCTGGCACCTGACGCAGGCTCTCAAGCTGGACCCGGCCAAGACCAAACGCATCGTCTTTCACGAAATCACCAAGCCGGCTATTCTGGCGGCCATTGATAAGCCGCGCACCGTTGATCTGCAACTAGTTGACGCCCAGCAGGCCCGCCGCGTACTGGATCGGCTAGTCGGCTATGAGCTGTCACCAGTGTTATGGAAGAAGGTGCGCACCGGCCTGAGCGCCGGGCGCGTGCAGTCCGTGGCCGTGCGGCTAATAGTAGAGCGGGAGCGCGAGATCAAAGACCACCAGGCCGAGAGCACTTTTAAAGTCACCGCCGTCTTCACGGCCGATGAACAAGAAATTCCGGCTGAACTACAGGTAAAATTGCCAGACGCTGACGCCACCGAAAAATGGCTGGCCAAGGCCGCACCGGCCGACTTTCAAAGTAGACAACATCGAGCAGAAGCCCGGCAGTCGCAACCCTGGCGCGCCGTTTACCACCAGCACCCTCCAGCAGGAAGCCACACGCCGGCTCGGCTACAGCGTCCGCCAGACCATGACGCTGGCCCAGCGCCTCTACGAAGCCGGACACATCACCTATATGCGTACCGACAGCACCACGCTGGCTGGCCAAGCCATCAAATCAGCCGAGACATATATAAAGAAAGAGTACGGCGACCAGTATCACCAGGTGCGGCAGTACAAGACCAAGAGCGAGGGCGCCCAGGAGGCCCACGAAGCCATCCGCCCGACCAGTTTCGCTAAGACCGCGGCCGGCGGCGATGACCAGCAGAAGAAGCTGTATCAGCTGATCTGGCAACGCGCCCTGGCCAGCCAGATGGCGCCCGCCAAGCTAGAGCGCACCGAAGTCACCATCAGCGTCAGCAGCCAGCCGGAGACCTTCCTGGCCAAGGGCGAGATCCTGCAGTTTGATGGCTTCATGAAAGTTTACGGCGGCACCAAAGACGACGTCATCCTGCCGCCGATCAAGACCGGCCAGGTGCTCGATCTAGAGACGATGGGCGCCACCGAGACTTTCAGTCGCGCCGCCGGCCCGTTACTCCGAAGCCATGCTGGTCAAAAAGCTGGAAGAGCTGGGCATCGGCCGTCCTAGCACCTACGCGCCGACCATCCACACCATCCAGGTTCGTGGCTACGTAGAGAAGATCGACCCCGAGGGCACAGAACGCCAAATCACCGAATTCACGCTGACCGACGGCCAAGTTTCGCGCCACCAGAACACCGTTACCACTGGTGCTGACCGGGGTAAACTGGTGCCGACCGGCATTGCCGACGTGGTCACTGACTTTTTGGTCAAACATTTCCCGTCAATCGTTGATTATGACTTCACCAAGCGCGTCGAGGATGACTTTGACGACATCGCCGACGGCAAACAAGAGTGGCAAAAGATGATTGCCGCCTTTTATAAAACCTTTCATCCGCTGGTTGAAAAATCCGAGGATATTCCGCGCAGTGAAGTCTCGCAGGCCAGGGAACTGGGCGCCGACCCGGAGAGCGGCGAGCCAATCTTCGCCCGCTACGGCCGCTACGGCCCCATGCTATTAAAGGGCGATATTGAGGACGAGGACAAGAAGCCGGCTTTCGCGCCCATGCCGAACGGCGCAACTATCGACACCGTCACCCTGGAGCAGGCTCTGGAGATGTTCAAACTGCCGCGGACAGTCGGCAAGACCGCTGACGGCCAGGAGATCGTGGCCAACATCGGCCGTTTCGGCCCATATATCAAGGTCGATAAAACCTTCGTCTCCATCAAACCACGCGACCCGCAGACTATCGACGAGGCCGAGGCCCGCCAGCTCTACGAAGAAAAGCTAGCCAAAGACGCCGCCAAAAACATCGCTGAATTTCCTGGCGGCATCAAAGTCCTGAACGGCCCCTACGGCCCCTATATCACCGACGGCAAAAAGAACGCCCGCGTCGCCAAAGACCAGGACCCGGCCAAAATAACAGAGGCCGAGGCCAAAAAAATCCTAGCCGAAGCACCGGCCAAAAAGGGCCGCTTCCGCCGCAAAAAAGGCGCTGGTAAAACCGCCGGCAAGAGCTCCAATAAAATTAATCAATAATTTAATAATTCCATTATTTGCAGCCTCGTAAAGCCTGTGGACAAGTAATATTTTTACAACATAGTCTATGTAATAATGTCATGAATGTGCTACAATAAGCTCAGGTTGCACAAAAGTGCAAATATATGTGAAAAAGTGTTGACTTTTAAAACTTATAGTTTTATAATAAGACGTAATATATTGAATAACAGGGAAGAATACGCCATATGGCCCAGTCCACTCAGACCGAACTCGTGACCGAAAAGCTAGTTACCGATGTGCTCGCCACTATTGACCGTGAGCGCGAGCGGGAGATCATTGCCCGCCGGTTTGGCCTGTTCGACCGCAAAGAGACGCTGGAACAGATTGGCGAGATGCTGGGGATTACCCGTGAGCGTGTCCGCCAGCTGGAAAAATCCGTCGTCGCCAAGCTGAAAACCAGTGCAGAGCAGGGGAAAGTACCCCATGTGGCACAGTTCCAGGCCAAAGCGCTAGAACTGCTAGCTGAGGATGGCGAAGTCGCCCGTGTAGCCAAACTGGCCAGCCAACTCAGCGCTAAGCCAGACCGCGAAGAGCAGGCCCGCGTAGCTTTCCTGAGCCAACTATGCCCTAAACTAGCTGTTGTCGGCGAAGATGATAATTTCTATAACAGTGTCAGCAACATCGCCGTTTATGACGAAAAGACCCTGAAAGCCAAAGTTGGCGAGCTAATTGAGACCATCAAGAAACTGGGCGAGCCCAAGACCATCAAGGAAATCGCCAAGGCCGACGGCGTCGAAGACCCCAAACAGGCCGCCGCCCTGGCCAGCACCTCCAAGAAGCTAGCTACCCTGAACGGCCGCTGGGGCCTCATCAAATGGCCAATGGTCAACCCCAAGAACATCCGCGACAAGATTTACGTTATCCTCAAAGAAAACGGCAAGCATATGCACTTTAATGAAATCGCCGCCGCCATCAAAGACAGCGACTTCAAGCGCAAAGACGTCACCACCCAAGCCATTCACAACGAGCTGATCAAAGACAAGCGCTTCGTATTGATAGGGCGGGGTATCTACGCTCTCAAAGAATGGGGCTACGAGAAGGGCACTGTCGCCGATATCATTTCCCAGGTCCTGGCAGACGCCGGCGAGCCTTTGCACCGCGACGAAATCGTCAAGCGCGTGCTCAAGAGCCGCTTCGTCAAAGAAACCACCATTCTCCTGAACCTACAGGGCAAACCACAATTCAAACGCGTCGCCAAAGCCACCTACACTCTCGCCGACGCCGAGTAAATACGAGGTTTTAATATGGCCAACCAGGATGCTTTATTTGATGGGCAGCTAGACCCAGGTCTGGATATCCCCGAGCTCTGGCGGGCCGGCAGGCCCTATGGCCAATTATCGCCGCGCCGCGATATGCGCCGGGCCGGCAATCTACTGATACGAGAGCACCCGCGCGAGCGTTTTCCAAACATTAAGGCTCAAGCTGAGTTGCAAGATATGCTGGATACTGCTAAGCGACATTTCGAACAGCTGCGCGTCCTAGGTATGCACATCGTCAGTCACGAGACTGTTATAAATCCGGCGCCGTGGCCTGAGGATGACTTTGAATGGGATGAGGAAGATACGGTGGCATTCAGCGCTTCGGCATACCTTACGCATCTTCAACCTTTGAGAAGTCGTAGCTTTAAGCCTTTGTGTACCGTACCAAAGTCTAAAGTTAATGATTTTATAATTGAGCCATTGCGCCGTTATATGGACTGGGGCATACCGGCCGGAGAAACTCTGATGCTCAATGACATATTTACACCAGATCAATATGGATGGCAGGAAAGCTCAGGTATACTTGCTCTACATGACCATGGACCGCAAATGAGCCCCATCGATAGTGTTCTCAAAGCTGCCGAAGAAGACATCACAGACGGCGATTTTCAGTCTATCGGTCACTAACGTTATTATTATTTAAACAAAATGCGAACACGTGGTGAAGCGTGGTGATTGAGTGAATAGGACGTTTTGCGCAGGTTTTATGCGCAAAGTGTACTATCCGGGCGGGGAGGCAGTGCAATACAAAAAAGTTTTTTTGCGAGCAGCGGGTCAGGGCGAAAAATAGGGTGAGACAAGTGGCAGTAGAGCACCCAATCTAGCCATAGACATCACGTCGCACAATGTATATTTTGCGACTCGTATATATGGGTACTGGGAGGGTTGCGGTACCCTGGACGAAGGGGAGTTATTTTGTTTAATGCTACGTTTTGTCGCCCCTTACGCAGGCGTTGCACTACCGCGGCAGACCCATGCTACTCTCATCACAACGTCCAGGCGGTGCCCCGGGCGAGACCCCGTGAAAGCCCTAGTGTCCGGATGTGATTTATAACACTATTTGACTTTTCCACAACTACGTCGTGAAATGTTGACTTTTTTGATAATGGTTGCGGTTTATTTTACTCCCCTGCCTTTTCGCTCTCTAGCATCAAAAATTTGACTTTTGCCCTGCCCGATAGTTTCG
Source organism: uncultured bacterium (assembly GCA_963805865.1). GTDB lineage: Bacteria > Patescibacteriota > Saccharimonadia > Saccharimonadales > UBA4665 > JARIHC01. Next base: position 480,081 of record CAWDVI010000003.1, on the reverse strand, counting down.
TATAGTTTTTTATAAATTAACCCTATTGCAACATACTGAACAAAATCCGAACTAGGGGGAAGTATAGCAGGGCTATCGGTAATAAGCCCGGCCATCTACCCGGACATCTATGTAGTGCTTAGGCGTAGTGTGCTGACGCCGGAGCTCGGCTATCGTGGCCAGATAGGTGCCTGCCTGCTGACGGGCGGTATCATTAGCCAGATTGAACTTCACAAAATAGGGCTGGCCAGCAATATATACATCTAGCTCACGGGCCGAAGCCGGCAAGACCATCGAGGACACGCTGACTTTTTTGGCCGCCAGCTCGGCCAGTATGGTCTGGATGAAGCTGACGTCATCACTTGTCAGCACCTGGTGGCCAGTACTGATGCTCAAGCCGCTCTGATCAACTATCTGGGGCAAGTTACGGGCTGTCGGCAGATTGGCAGCTGGCATCAGAGCCCGGCCATTCTGATCAATCACGAAGGCGCCGTTATTAGCGGCCATCACCAGCGCCGCTTGAGCCGGCTGGACATATATCGTCGGCCGGTGCGCCAATAGCGGCAGTGTTACGCTAGCGCTGGAGAGTTCCGGAAACTGCGCTGACAACTGGCGGCTAATCTGGGCAGTGTTGATGGTAATCTTGTTGCGGTTCCAGATAGATGCCGCTAACAATTTATCGGCCGCCGCCTGATACTCGGCGCGGTTGCGCAGAAAAGCACTGCTGGCCTGCGCCTGGGAAGACGTCAACGGCTCAATCTTAGCCTGCGGCGAAACGCTCAGCACATTGACTACCGACACGATAATAGCAACCGCCAGCACCAGCACACCGGCCCGGCGGGCAATCTGTCCCCACAACGTGCTGACACTTCGGGGCTCGGGTTGTCCAGGGCGCAATCGACCGGTGTTATCAGCCGGCTCGGGCCCAGGCCGGGGCGCGGAACGATAAGCCGGAGCAGAAGTGGCTGTCCGGGTCCGGCTACGGCGGTCTTTCTTGCGCCCAAACATAGTTAGCGACGCGCCTCTTTTGTTATCAGGTCAGCAATTGCTTCGGTAGCTTGCGGCTTGGCGAAAGCCGCCAAACGTTGAGCAAGCTTTTTTTGGCGCGCCGGGTCGCCGAGCAAGCGGCTAAGCGGTTTGGCCAGACGGTTGGCATCGTCGGCCAGCTCCGCCTCATCCAGCACCACGGCCGCGCCCTGATCGGCCAGATATTCAGCATTCTTCAGTTGGTGGCCGGCCGCTAAGAAGTTACTGGGAATGACCAAGCAAGCCTTACCCTGCACGGCGGACTCCGCCAGATTGGTGGCTCCGGCCCGGCACAGCACGATATTGGCCGCGCCGCTGTAACGGTAAACTTCATCGGTGTACCCCAGAACGCGCACCCTCCCCTGCTCCTGCTCACTAAGCCGCTCATCATACAGTGTTGTCATTTCTGCTACGTTAGCTTCACCGGCCACCTGCACCACATACAGCTTAGGAAACTCGCTCAGCAGATGTGGCAGGATGTCGCTGACAGCCCGGTTAATCAGCTGTGACCCCTGGCCGCCACCGATTATAAATAATAGCTCGGCTGATTCCGGCACCTTCACCGCCTGGCGATACTGCTTTTTGAGCGCCGCCGTAACCGGCACGAAATCTTTGGACAGCGGAATGCCAGTGGTCACCGTCTTATTAGCCGGGTAAGGATAGATGTCTTTCGGCAACGCCACGGCGTGAGCCACCGCCCAACGGGCAATAATTCGGTTAGCCAGGCTTGGCACCGGGTCGGAGTCATGAGTGATGTACGGCACGCCTGCCAAACGGCCGCCCAGACAGACCGGTACGCTAACGAAACCGCCACGGCTGAAGATGATGTCCGGCTGGAGCCGTCTCATCAGCCGGCGGGCCTGCCAGATACCCGCCAGCACATAAAAGACATCGCGGATATTCTTTAGCATCGTTGGGATATCCAGCAATTGGCGCCAGCCCTCACCGTGATAGCGGCGGAACTTGCCGGCTGGCACGCTATAGGTCTCGTCAATTACCGGACTCTTGGCCACCACCGCGGCAAACCGGTCACCGCTCTGGCCGACGTAGACCAAACGGACTTTAGAGTCGCGGCGCTTCAATTCGGCGGCCACAGCCAATAGCGGTGTGATATGCCCGCCCGAGCCGCCACCGGTCAGTACGATTTTCACGAATAATTAGCCCTTCTGATGGCCCCGGCACCGTCATTCTGTATACGCCGCCGGGCCGGGTTAACTGGCACATCGTCACTGCCGCTGACGCGCGGCACCTGGAAAGACGTATACTGCGAGGCCTGGAAGGCCAGGCCGACGGCCGCCGCCGTAAAGACCACACTGGTGCCGCCATAGCTTATAAGCGGCAAGGTGATGCCCTTCAGCGGCAGAAGGCCGATCATCGCGCCGACATTCACTAAGGTCTGCACGGCCAGCCAGGCCAGCACGCCAATCACCAACAACCTGGTAAAATCGTCTTCTGAGCGCTCGGCGATAGATTTCAGGCGGGCGAAAAAAGCTACGAACACGCCCAGCAAGGCCACACTGCCGATAAAGCCGAACTTCTCCGCGTAGATGGCGAAGATTGAGTCATTGGCGGCCTCCGGCAGGTAGCCGTAGGCCTGCACGCTACTGCCCAGCCCCAGACCGATGATACCGCCCGAGCCGACAGCAATCAGCGCCTGACAAGCCTGGTAACCACTGGTCTTACAATTAGCCTCCGGATGCAAGTAGGTCTGCAGGCGGTCGCGGCGGTACGGCGTAGCTGAGACTGCCAGGATCAGGCCAATCAGCAGTATTCCACCGATCTGGAAAACGCGCTTCAGCGGCAATCCGGCCACGAACGCCATGGTGCCCATCATGGCCACTACCACACCGGTTGAGCCCAGGTCGCTCTGCACGCCAGCCACCACCACGCCGATACCTATCAGCGCGTAAAAGAGTGGCTTCAGGGTGGCGTTGGCATCAGTGATTGACCCGGCCCGGATACGTCCCGCCAAAAAGCCGGCCAGCCACACCAGCACGGCGAATTTCAATAACTCCACGGACTGGAAAGACAAGCCGCCCAGCCGTACCCAGCGGTGTGCCGGATAGGCCGGATTAACTGGTATGATTAGCGCCAACAGCGTGGCCGCGGCGGCGGCAATCAAGAGCGGCTTATAAGCCCGCCGCCACCAACTGAGCGGCACCTGGGTGGTAACGATAAAAGCTACCACGCTCAGGCCAATAGCCAGCAACTGTTTGCTCACATAATAATCCCCTTTGACGTGCTGGGCGGCGCTCAGCGCCGGGCTGATGGCATAGACCACGATTAATCCAACTGCCAACAGAATAGCCGATAGTATCAACAGCCAGTAGTCCGGGCGGTGCTTGCGGCCCAGGTTGAGCGCAGTATCAAACTGCGGCCGCCGCGATACCTGCCGCGGCCTCATATTACTGTCTCCCCAACAGGAAGATAATTAATCCCGTCACGGCGGCAATCTGGCCGAGAATCCAGAAGCGCATGGTGACCTTGGTCTCCGGCCAGCCGATAGCTTCAAAATGATGATGGATGGGCGATGATAAGAAAACTTTTTTGCCGTGCCTCAGCTTGCGCGAGGTGCGGTTAATAATCACCGAGCCGGTCTCGACCACGTAAACCACGCCAATCACCGGCAGTACGTAGACGGCGTCGGTCTGCATGGCCACGATACCCAGCGCCGTGCCCAGAGCGAACGAGCCGACATCACCCATTAAAAAGCGCGCCGGATAGATATTAAACCAGGTGTAGCTCAGCAACGCGCCGACCACCGTGATACAAAAACCAGCCAGCGCCACCTTATGCTCCGAAACGGCGATAATGGCATAGGCCGTGAACGACGAGGCCAGCAGGCCGCCGGCCAGTCCATCCAAGCCATCGGTAATATTAACTGAGTTGGCGGTAGCCATCACCACCAGCCAGAACAACAGGATTACGAAGATACCAATATGCCACTGTTCCAGACCGGGAATATAGATAGAATTTACATCCAGCTTGGCATAGAACCACCAGCCGCCGACCAACACCACCGCGCTATGCAAGAAGAATTTGACGCGGGCGCTCATACCAGCCACGCCGCCGCCGTTGCCGCGGACGTTCATAATATCGTCAAACAAACCGATAACGCCAGCCGCCAGCATGCCGGCCAGCGGCAACCAGGTCTCTGCCCGGTGCCAGTTGGCGCTCAGCGTCACTAGGGCGATAGCCGTCACAAAAATCAGGCCGGCCATGGTCGGAATATTGCGCTTGTGCTTCTCGGCATGCAGTTTATGGTAGACCGTAGCTTTGACGCCCGACCAGGCTTCGGTCCGCTGGCGCTTCCACCACTCGTAGCGGTAGGCCGCGGTGGTATAAAGCGGCGTAATCAGCATGCTGAGCGCGAAACCGGCAAAGCCTAAGGAAAAAATCCGTATCAGGTTGTGGGTCGTGATAGCAATGTGCAGTGTATTCATGGGTTAAAGGTGTTTTCGTTTCTTTTTATTATACCATTATCAACGGCTCTTAGGTGTTACGAATGAATTATCAATCAGCATGTGCGCCAAATCGCCAAAGACCGGCTGGCCGCCATAACTGCCGGCGTAACCAGGCACGTTGGGCTGGATGTTGAAGACCACAATGGCGTACTGCGGCTTATCGCCGCCCACGAAACCGACGTAGGTGCCGTTGTACTTGTGCTCGTAATAGCCGCCGCCCGGACGGGCAATCTGGGCGGTGCCGGTCTTGCCGCCCACCAATATAGTTCGATGGGAAGTTAAGGTATGAAAAGCCCTCTTTGGCGTGCTCCCGGACGACGTACTGCATCAGCGGAATCATCTCCTGGCTGACCTTGGCGGAGACGGCGTTCTTCTCTAATGCCTTGGGCTTGTTATTGGTCGTCTGGCCATCCGGCGCCACCGTCTGGTCCACCAGGCTCGGCTGGTAATAAGTGCCGCCGTTGACGATCGCCGAGACGCGCCGCCGCCATCTGCATCGGCGTCATCTGAATGCCCTGCCCGAACGCCGTGTTGGCATAGGTCAGGTTGATGCCGGCGCCGTTATCCTTAGGCCCTGGCACAATCGGTGGTGGCCTCATAACCCTGCTCTATACCGGTCTGGTCGCCCAGCCGGAAATGCTTAGTCATGTAATCGTACCAAGCGGTCCGGGCCTTGCTGTTGATCTGACCGCCGCCCATTTGCATCAGCTCCCAGGTGGCACCGGTGTTGAGCGACAGGTTGAGCAAGCTGGCGATGCTCTGTTGCCGGGCGCCGCCATCTTCTTCAATATCGGTGATATTAAAGCCGTCGACCACCCAGTGCGCCGGGTCGTAAAAGGTCGTATTAGGCTGGATGACTCCTTGGTCCAGGGCCGCCGCGGTGGTCAGAACCTTCATGGTCGAGCCCGGCTCGATAGCGTGAGTGATAACACCGTTCTGGAAGACCGCCGGGTCGCTGACCGATTGATAATTGGACGGGTCATAAGTCGGATAGTTGGCCATGGCCTTAATCTTACCAGTGTTAACATCCATGATAACGGCACTCAGGCCCTTGGAGCGCGTCTTCTGATATTCACTCTTTAGAATTTTCTCCATCTGGGTCTGGATAGCCATATCAATGCTTAAGACCACGTCGTCACCGTCCTGCGGAGCTGTATCAACATTGTCCCTGCTAGCCGCCAAAGGCACGCCGTTGACATCGGTCACTGCCTTGACCTGCCCCGGCACGCCCTTCAGCTGTTTGTTCAGAGCCTGTTCCACGCCGTATTGGCCGTTGCCGTCATTATCAACGAAGCCCAGTGACTGCGCAGCCAGCTGGCCCTGCGGATAGATGCGATAATCCTGCGCCTGGGTGCCGATACCCGGCACCTTGAGCGCCAGCAGGCGCTTACTCTGCCCGGCACTGAGACGCCTAGCCAAAACCACGTAGCGGGTATCTTTTGTGTTCATTAATCCGGCGTACTTGACGGAGTCGCCACCGATGATAGTAGCCAGTTTGGTGGCCGCCTGGTCACGATTTTTAACGTACACCGGATCGGCGTAGAGCGTATATAATTTCTGGTTCAAAACCACCGGCACGTTGCTATTGCCGTCGTGAACCTCTATGGTGCCCCGGGCGGCCGGAATCTGATATTGCTTGAGCTGATCACTCAGCGCCGCCGTCTTATAATGTCCGTAACGGATAACCTGCACGTAGAACAAGCGCGCCGCCAAAAATCACCAGCACGGCCACTAGCAGGCCATACCACAGACGAATCCGGCCGACTACTTTATTAGATGAGTTTTTGTTTGGCGGAGCCATATCTATATTATAAGACAATTGTCCCGAGCTGCACCTATTATAAGTCCGATATTACTTTATACATCGATTCGCCAGTGATTCGCTATGTAATCGCTAGCGAATGCAATATCGCTCTGAAAGGTATACGCAGGCGCGTCAGCTTTAATCATTAGTTAATTCTTGGCGGTTGCGCTGGGCGCCACTGCGACCATATGCTTGGCCACGTGCCTACCATTCACCCGGTTGAGCGACTGCAGGCGAGCTGAGTCAACTTCCAGGTTGTCGTGCTGGCTCTTGAGGCTGAGCCTGTTGCTGTTGGAGACTGTTGATCTGGTAGCCGTAGGCATTAGTCTTGGTCACCTGCGTTAGATACAGAAACCCAGCAAACAAGCCAGGACTATCAAAATGATGGTGTTGCTGACCGGCCCCAGAGCTGCGGGCGCGCACCTGGAAACTTACCGAGTTCTGGTTGCGGCCGGAAAACCGTTGACGGTTCATGGCCAGACTGGACGAGTATGTCATATGTTCCTTGCTTTTTTGTTTTTATTTTTGTTTTTGAGCTTGCCCAGCCCCGCGTTTTCGAACAAAGGGCTGGAGCCTTTCGGCTTATCTAGACCACGCGAACGCGGATTTTGTAAGCCCGGGAGCTACTTTTTACCTGAATAGGCATCAGAGTTCCCTTTCTGTTATGTTTATTTTCACTGCGGCTCGCAGTTTTGCACTGCGGGCGCGCGGATTATGGACTATTTCAGACGGGGTGGCGGTGATTGGCCGCTTGGTGAGCAATTTCAGCTCGGCGGTGTAGCGACCGGCACTGGCGCTCGGCAAAAGCCTGCTTGACCAAGCGGTCTTCCAGACTATGGAAGCTGATGACGGCTATCCGGCCGCCTGGCGCTGACAGTCCAGCCATAATGGCAGGCTGGTCTCCAGCTGGCCTAGTTCGCCGTTGACGGCGATCCTGAGCGCCTGGAAGGTGCGCGTCGCCGGATGAACCCGGCTACGCCCCGGCCAAGCCTTGGCGACAGCTGGCGGCCAATTCATCAGTGGTGGCGAATGGCCGTCCCCTGACGATCAGCCCGGCGATCTGCCTAGCCTTCGGCTCTTCGCCATAGCGGCTGTAGAATAGCTCCGCCAGCCGCTCTTCATCGTACATGATTGACGATGTGGCGGCGGTCAGCTCCTGGCTTCTGTCCATGCGCATGTCGAGCGGACCGCCAATCGGATAGAAAAGCCCCGTTCTGCTGTATTAAGGTGCGGTGACGATACGCCCAAATCGGCCAAAATAAGATCAAACTGACGGCCGGCTTCAGATAGTTCCCGGCTGGCCGCCAGTAATCCTGGTGACACAGCTCTATCTGGTCGCCAAACCGTTCCTTGCAGTCGGCTGATTGCCGCTTCATCGCGGTCAACCAGCACGCTAGTCAGGCCGGATTGTCCGTCCGCTCCAGTACTTGGCCGGGCGTGGCCGCCGTATCCGGCCGTCAGATCCAGGTAACTTTCCCCGGCCCGCGGATCCAGACACTTCAGCACTTCAGCCGATAATACCGGAACGTGTTCTTATTTCGTTTTGGTTTTTGTTTTTGTTTTGGTGCATATCAAGGTCACCTAGCCAGCAGCCAACTTTTTGTTTTTTTGTAGTTTTTGTTTTTGTTGATGTCAGCAATACGTAAAATTACATGTCGCCAACATCGAAGTTTGAGAGACTTATGTGTGAGGTGGAGTTTTGGGAGGTGTTTTTGAGAAAGGTACGAGATTTTTTATAGTGGTTTTCTATGATGTTCCACTTGTTGACTGCCAGCTAGCTGACCTTGAACGTGTCATTTAAGACGCCCTTAATCTTTGTTTTTTCCGGATTGTTAAGGAGCTTTCCTGGCTGTCTCGATGCTATTTGGCCATCAGTCGCCAGTATTTTCCGACCCGTACTGCGCTGCACATCGCGTCTTGATGCCGGCGTAGTCCAACAGGTGCTGCTCGAGGTTGATCCTGCCCTGTTTGGCATCGATCTCGCCTTCGACCTTGCCCATCCTAAACTGTACGTTCAGATCGGCTATGCGCTCATCCAGGATATCCCCGGCAAGCTTTGGTTCAACGGTTTCATCCCATACTGATTTTGGATAGAGATGAAGGTACTTCTGGAAGCCCCTGGTGACGACTGCTCCGCTGGCGAACTCGGCGCGCAGTTCGGCCGGTATGGTCAAACGACGTTTGTCGTCGAGTTTCCTTTCGAAGTAATCTACCGTGGCCATCCCTATACTGTCCCGTTGATTGATATTTTTATATAGTGGTTTTTGTTTAATGGTGGGGGCTTGCTATCTAACCCACGATTACCCACTAACATGAGTGTACAACCCACCCTCACCCACTGCAACCCAAAAACACCTAAAAATGACATTCCGTAAGTCACTTTTCCACAGTTTTTTCAAAAATATTTCGTAATACGCTTTATATGGTGTCTCGCCCCTAAACGCGGACGCTACGGGATATGGCTCTAGTTCTGATTTTCATTGCCATTAGGCGGCAAAACGATGCCTTCTGCCTTGAGCTCGGCCTCGGTCGGTTTGACCGCGTTGGCTTCCAGGGCCGCATGATCCGCCCTAGCTTGCTGGTTATCGTGACTGACTTCGCGTTTGAGACCCACGGCGGCACCTGTTGTCAGTAAGGCGCCAACGGCCAGCCCGGCTGCGAACTTTCTCATTCGGGCCCGTCCTTGCATAACTTCCCTGTCAGCACTGCGACGAATCTGTCTCTCCGGCAGTGGGCGTACAGCGCCACCGAACTTCTCATCCGCCTGGGCGGTGTCGATAGCTAGGTATTTGTCATGGGTTGTGTTGCTTTCTGTCATAGTGTTATCCTATCATATAAAGTTGAAATGGTCAAGCTTATTCCTTAGCCCCTGCCCGAGCGGCTCGGCGTCCGCTGGATCTCGCTATAACTGATAAAATGCGGTGCTGTTTCCTCGCGCTCGCGGCGGATGGGATTGTTGTCGTTGCTGTTATCACCGGAGTTTGCCCAGACCGGCGCCGGCTGGCTCGGCAGGATTACGCGCTTGGCGTCATCGGGCAGTTCCAGCACGCTGAGCACTAGCGCGGCCGACATAGCCGCCAGACCAAGCCGCTGAGCGGCATCGGTCAACGCCTCAGTGTAGATTTTTGATTTTTTTGTTTTTGGCATTACAGAGAGCATTATAGCAAATAATAGGCTATTTGTCAATGTTCTGATTAAGGATGTTGGTGGCTTTTATGCTAGCGGTACTCGGGGTTCTCAAAGTCGAAGCGACGTGCCGGCGTCCCACTTGGAGCGCTGGTTGCCTTCGGCCGGAATGCCGCCGGCGTCTTTGAGCATCTTGGCCAGATGCATCAGGTTCCAGGTCATGAAGGTGGTGTTGCGGTTGGTGAAATCATTGTCAAAGCCGACTTTGCCGCCTTTGCCGTCATCATCGCCGTAGCTGGCGCCGGGGCCGGCCTCGCCGATCCAGCCGGCATCGGCCTGCGGCGGAATTACGCAGCCCAGATGTTGCAGACTATAGAGCACATCCATGGCGCAGTGCTTGATGCCGTCTTCGTTGCCGGTAATCAGACAGCCGCCGACCTTGCCGTAAAAGGCGTATTGGCCGGCGTCGTTGAGCAGGCTTGAGCAGGCGTACAGTCGCTCAATCACCTTCTTGGTCATGGAACTGTTGTCGCCAAGCCAAATCGGCCCGGCCAGTACCAGGATGTCAGCCGCCTCCACTTTCTTATATATAGCCGGCCACTCGTCTCCCGGCCAGCCGTGCTGGCTCATGTCCGGCCAGACGCCAGTGGCGATGTCCGGATGGTCAATAGTACGGATGACTTCGGTTGCCACGCCGTGTTTTTCCATTATGCCGGTGCTAATTTTGATCAGACGGTCAGTGTGGCTGGGCTCTGGCGACTTGGTGAGCGTGCCGTTAAAGAACAGTGCCTTCATGGGCTACATTCCGCTGACTATGTTCAAGATGTTGCCATCGGGATCGGTGAACCAGGCTCCCTTGACCGGACCCATGATATGAACGTCGCCTTCCCGCGTGCCGGGCAAATCATCGTATTGTTCAAATTTCACGCCCTTGTCTTTGAGCTCTTTGACCTCGGCTTCAACGTCGTCGACCGACCAGGCGGCGTAAGTCGCCTTATTGGTGCCCGCCGAACTTGACTGGTATACAAAGATGCCGCTATTGCCGGACTTATAGAGTACGCCTCCGCCGCCATCTTTTTCGGCCGTTAGGCCCAGCGTTCCGCCATAAAATTTCTCGGCCGCTTCCAGATTACTGACCGCGATCGTGGCACAGACATCCTTATTGCTTAACATAACCCCTCCTTTATTATGGCCTACATTATACTCCTGTGGAGCAAATTCCAGCTATGAGGATTTCTTATTTTTGCGGTCGTGATAGGCCAGCTGGCGGCGCTTCTGATCAAGCCGCACGATCTTTTTCTCAAACGGTTTGAGCAGGCTGGAATATTGCCAGTTCGGCGTCAGGATACAGGCCAGCTTGCCCTGCTCCTCCAGGTATTCGGCCAGGCTGAAGAAATCGCCGTCGCCGGAAACTATGATCGCCTGGTCGTAGTTGGGCAGTTCTTTCATGGCGTAGAGCACCAGTTCGGCATCAACATTGCCTTTGACGGTCGGTTTTTCCTTTTCGGCTGTGTCTTTGCCGGCTTCGGGCTTGGCGCTGACGTCAACGGTCGGCTTGAGCACCACCAGGAAACCCAGCTCGTGCATGTATTCGTAGAGGGATTCGTTTTCGCTCATGTAGCCGATGAACATATAAGCCTGGGTGACGCCGTACTTATCACGCAAAAATTTGCGGAACTTGCGCCAGTCCACCTTCCAACCCATGCGCTGAGAGCCCAAGTTCAGATTCTGGCTGTCGATGAAGGCGTAGGTATTGGGTTTTGTATTGGTCTGTTTAGCCATGCCTCTAGTCTACACCATCACCGACAGCCGGTGTCTATTAGTTGCTATTGCCGACGGCCGTGCCGGTGAAGCCCAGATCGATGTTGGACAACGAAGCCCCATCACTGCCGACCGCGCCATCATCAACGCTCACCTTGACGTTGAATTCCTCTTTGCTATTGGCGACCAGTGGATTTGGGTAATCTACGGCCACGCCTTCGGCGCCGGCGTCAACCAACGACTGCAGTGAGAAATCCTGCGGTGTTCCGGGCATGTAGGTAGTCGTGCTATAAGGTGTCACGATAACGTGAACCTTGCTCAGGTCAACGCCTGCGGCATTGGTCGGCGTGCTGGTCAGGCCGAGCCGTAGTGCTAGCGGCGCACTGCCGGCGTTTTTCAGGAAAAAGTGCTCGGTTTGTGAGTCCTGTGTGCCGGGTATGATGCCATCAAACGCGTAACCGGCACTGGTGTGGCCATAGTTGCTGTCGTTCTGGCTGATCAGCATGTTGGCGCTCTCCGTAGATATGGAGTTGCCGGTCAGGCTGGACTGGCTTTGCAATAACGCGAACGCCACGCCGCCGGTGACCAGCGCCAAGACGGCAAAGGTGCCCAGCGGCTTCTTCCAGTCTTTTGGTTTATGGATTTTTTGTCGGAACATATCACCTCCTTTTTATAATTAGTGGAGGCATGATGCCAGTGACGTCGCGGCGCCGTCAAAACTTTGTGGCCTGTTTTAATTAAGACTTAATTACTGAGGTGAAAATAAAATCGCCCTGTTCGGGATGCATCTTGTCTGGCACTTCATTGAACCACTCTAGCTCGCTGGCTTCTTCGTTAGGCTGTAATTCGCCGTCGTACTCCGCCAGAAAAGCCAGTCCAACTACCGACTCGCCGGTTTGAGCGTAATGCTCGGGGTATTCTATGTAGTCCAGGAATTTCGCGGCGGCCACCTTAACACCCAGCTCTCGCCGCGCCACACGGCTGACCGCATCAGTCAGCTTTTCACCTATAAACACGGTGCCGCCCGGCAGATGCCACAAACCCTTGCAGGGTTCGATGTCGCGCAAACTGAGCAGGACGCCCTTGTCGGACTTCAGCACCACCTCCACTGTCAACCGCGGCACCTTAGAATAGACGTCGTGAAACTCCTCCAGCGTCATGGGGTATTCATCGTTCGGCGATTTGCTCATCTCGATTCAATCATAGCAGTTTTCTGCGCCTGTCGTTCGGTCAATCGCTCATCAAATGCCCATGACAAATAAAAGCCATACTCTTCAGCCTGTAAATCGGCAGAATGCATGAGCAGTCTGGCCGCCCGCCGGGCCGAAGACGTTTCATCATGTATCGACGCGTCAAAAGTCAGAGGGTGGCGGCGCTCGTATACATGGTCGCGCAAAGTCCGCGTAGCCTCTACGAAAGCTAATTGATGCCGCGGCAGTGCGGGAAATCGCTTGGCGAGACTATGCGAGACCAAGGCGGTGTCCGGAGTTGGCGTTAGCATACTGCCCGCCTGCCCTGTCCAGCGGCCTAGACGGAGGGCAAAGATCACGGCGTCCGGTGCCAGCCGTCGCTCGCAATCAAGCGGATGGGTAAAGTCCTGTTCCGTTATATCTTCCTGCATGTATACCAGAAGATGAGAAGCGTTAAGCACAAAACCGTTCGGCTCGGTATACCAACCGCGTTCATCCGCGTCAAAGGCTTTTAATCTTTCAGCGGCCTCGCCCAGCCTTTCAACGTCAATCATACTAGATGATAATAGCACTATATTGACTACTTGTACGTCTTCAAAACTTCCGGATCATACCAAGGCGTATAATCTACGGTTATCTCATCGCCTTTTTTAATTTCTTTTCTGGTGATCAAAACCCACTCTTTCCTATCATCCAGCAAGTCCGCGTTCGGAGTGTTAGAGTGATTCACAAACGCGCCAAGCGGCGTCCTGATGAGGTCGTCTTTGGTGTTGTCGTATTCCACATGCGATAATCCCAGCTTTACTCCTTTTGCAATGTCTTCCGTGGCGAAAAGACCGAGACCATGCAACTTAGATGGCTGGATCGTTATGGACTTTGGTAGCGGGACGAATGTCATAATTTTGGTCATCGGAAATATATTATACTTTTACTTTGCATTATGATAGCAGTTTTTGGATTCCCGGAAGTTCTATGGGTTCAGAAATTTCTTTCAATTCATCGTACGAACTGATCGGAATGCCGATTGTGTCCGTTGGTAGCGTATATAAGGTAATGTGAGTAGGTTGCACTGGTGGTTGCACGCCGTACTTCTCACTCAACCTTTTGAAAAGTTTTTCGATTCCCCGCACCGACGCCAACACTACGACAGTTTTATTGCCCTTAACGTTCACCAGTCGCAATTCATCAGATAGTTTGTATTCAGTTAATGGTGTCTCGCTGACAAAATTATAAAACTCATCAACTATTTCCTGCTGCAGCTTTTCGGTGCCATTGCTGTCGATGCTGTCGGCAATACTCTTAACTCCTAAGAGCGTGATATGGAATTCCGATTTAACGACAAACTTGTCTTCGCCAATCTCCAAGCTATCGGGTAAGCCTACGATCTTCAGATTAGCTAGCGTGATATTTTTGTTGTCGTAGTTTTTATACTTGTCGCTCATGGTTCTTCAATCATAGCATTTCTAATTTTTGTTGAGCCAGTCGGCAATAGCTTTTTGGTAAGCGGCCAGCTTGTCGGGTTTGTCCAGATAGTTGGTCATGAAATGGTCCAGACCCTTAGCAACATATTTATCAGCCTGAAATGCCTGGATGTACACATCGGTGGTCTCAGACGGCACAGTAACATCATCTTGATGCACCACCACGAATGTCTTGCCTTTAAAGTTGCGCGCACCGGCGAATAAAGGATGTTTGGCAACCGCGGCCGCGTCATGTCGGTACGGCCCCCGATTAGCTTCGCGGTCAATGTCTTTCCACTTCCTGTCAAAGTCCTCGGGCCGGTTAATCGCCGGAACTCTCAGGACAAGCTTACCGACATCTCTGTCAGCGACTAATATAGCAGCTAGAAAGCCGCCATAGCTGGAGCCCAGCACGTTTATTTTCTTGTCAGGATGCTGTTCTTGCAACCAATCATAAACCGTTACCAGCTCTTCATAATTCTGTTTGGGAGCCCGCTCAGCAAGTTCAAACGGACTGTCGCCATGCCCGCTTAGGTCAATTACCAGCGCCGACGTTCCGGCCTGCTCAACTATCGCACTGACCAAATCATGATACCTGCCTTTGTTTGACGACCAGCCCGGCACAGCCAACAATACCTCATCATTCTTACCCTCATACCAATCCGCCGCCAACTCATAGTCATTGCAAGGAATCTTGATGTTTTTCACGCTAATGATTCCTCTAACAGTTCTGGGAAGGTGTCGTCAGGCATTGAGCTATGGGTAAAGTGGCCCTTGCCTGTAAATTCACGATAATCTATGCCCTTCAATTTAGCACGTATCTCTTTCACAGAGCTTTGCGTCTCCGGACCATCTTCCGCACAGTGAAAAATAATCATCCCTTTTGTGCGAGCAGCAATATCGGGATCAATTTCAAAATCAAAAGCCGGCCAGTCATCTTTTTCTATGTCTATCCAGGGCGCCACCAGGATTACCTTGCCAACTTTCTTATCCGGATTCCGGCTCAGCCATTGCACAATCATACCCGCGCCAGCACTGTGCCCAATTAGGATCGTCTCCTCGTTAGGGCTGAAATATTCTATCGCTTCTGCCCACGCTTTGTAAGTCGGCTCATAAGGTTTAAGCACTTCTGGTACTTGTGCCAAGACGCCTTTTCTAAGTAATTGCTGCTGCAGCCACGGCAACCAATGCGCGTTAGACGGACTCGGGCAATTCCACTCCGTATACTCTTCCTTACTCGGCCGCCCATGCAAAATGATTGCGCGTTTCATGGTTCAATGATAGCACCGTTTACTCTGCTGTTTCAGGAAGATTCATCTATCAATCTAAGTAGTAAGCTTGCAAGCGATAGATACTCTAGGGTCTTGAAGGGGTCGTTCTGCATAAAGTTAAGGTGGGCTTTTTTATCTCTAATGCCAACTATTCCTTTGAATAAATACATTAACCCTCTCTGCTCGGCCCGGTCTAAGCTGCTACTTAAGCCATTAAAGGCAATCATCGGGTGTTGGCCATTGTCACAGCCAAAGACTCTGTTCATTAAATCATCCCCATCAAGCTCAATATCCCTTCCGTTGCGTCTAACTTTGGGGTTGCCAGCTTTTTCTTTGACTCTAGTAATGACTTCAACTAATGCGTTCTGCACTGCCTCCTTGTAGTATCCGTCTTGAAACTGCGAAAAAGCAACTGTTTTGATAGCTGCGTGTAAATCATACCTGTTAAAAATCTCAGTATTGGCTTTTTTTGACGCCTGCGTAGATTCTGGTAAACCAATATTATCAGCTGAAAACAGCTCGAGTGTTAGCTCCTGCTCATGCTTAGGATGAAAAGAGTAGCCCCTGCCCTTTTTAACAAGAACGGGGACCTTACCTGAGAGAAGCTTATTAAATTCCCTGCCAAAGTTTGACGGAATTACTAAATTAAACTCTTCTAAAATACTTCGTATGTCTGTTTGATGAAAAAAATTTATCTGAGCGTTTTTTGTATACACAAAAGCTATGTACTTAAGTTGCGAGCTTCTGGTTAGTTCGTAAAAGTCAGGTTTTTTCTCTAGTAAATAGTTAAGGTCCACTTTCATTGATACTTTTTTTCATTATTCGCTTGTATATTTTAAAATTAATTCCTTTGCGGGTTCATGGGCTATCATTGGGGCATCCGCAGACTGCCCTGAGCCTTTACCGCTCTTGGTTCGAATTGTCGGAGCTAAACCCTTAACGTGCGTAGCAAAATTGCGGTCAAGACATCCATATTGACTGCATTCTGCACGAATAATCTCGTAATCTGTCTCCGACCCCATGCCTGCAAGTTTTCTGCCAACAACTAGTAAAAGCGTTATCTCTCTAACTTTGGCCGCTGCAGATGATGGCATCTTTTTTGGTGGCAGGCTTAATTTCAAATTTTCATCATCCATATAGAAAATAGTATGAGCCTGATCGGTATCGATGCTTAACGCGACGGCTATGGAATCAATTGGATCTTCGGAGTCACTAAATTTACTGTTATTCTTACTTTTCCCTTCTCCAGAGATCAAATCTTTGTTTTTCATACTACTACGCAGCCCTTCGTAGGCATACTCAAAAGCCCTGAGCTTTATTTCTGTTTCTGTAATTTTAGCGTCTGAAACGATTTTATACGCAGCTTGTATATTTTCTGAGAGATTGCTTTTACTCGACATAGTGTCCTCCACGCATTTAGTAAGTATTAGTTAAAATGATACTCTTGTGTAAAGAGCTTGTCAAGACTTGTAATAATTATATCTGTTAATTACTTAGTTTGGGTCTTTTTTAGCTCCTATAGTGCTTATGCTTTCTTTGAGCTTTGTGATTCTGTGCCTGTTCTGCTCGGTCGTATCCCGATCGCGGACGGTAACGGTGTCGTCCTCTAGGGTATCAAAGTCGATGGTGACGCAGTATGGGGTGCCGATTTCGTCTTGGCGGCGGTAGCGCTTGCCGATGTTGCCGTTGTCGTCGTACATCACGTTGCCGAATTCTTTTTTGAGCGTCTTGTAGACTTCCTGGGCTTTGGCAACCAGCTTCGGCTTGTTCTTGAGCAGTGGCGAGACGGCTACTTTTACAGGGGCGAGGTCGGCTG
The DNA here is from genome assembly GCA_963805865.1 of uncultured bacterium. Taxonomy (GTDB): domain Bacteria; phylum Patescibacteriota; class Saccharimonadia; order Saccharimonadales; family UBA4665; genus JARIHC01. The sequence continues at coordinate 463,184 of CAWDVI010000003.1, read as the reverse complement.
GTAGTTTAAGGACGGAGCGTTTTTCGCCACCGATTTCGTCTTCTGTGTAGGCGCTAGTTAGTACGGCCATCACCAGGCGCTCCACGCCGAAACTCGGTTCAATGACGTGCGGCACAAACGGCTTGCCCTCGCCTTTTGGCTTGTATTCCATGCTCTTGCCAGAGTGTTCTGCGATATTATCCAGGTCAAAACTGCCGCGGTAAGCCAGGCCAAGCAGTTCGTCGCGGCCGTGCGGATAATCAAACTCGAAGTCGATAGTGCGCTTGCTGTAGTGGGCGCGGTCGTCCTCTGGCACTTCCAGCTCGTGGACTTTATCTTTCGGCAGGCCCAGTTCTTGCAGGAATTTGCTGATGCCCATGCGCCAGCCCTCGAACATCTTTTCCCAGTCGTCTGGATGAATGAAATACTCGACTTCCATCTGTTCAAACTCGCGTGAGCGAAAGACGAAATCGCGCGGGCTGATCTCGTTGCGGAAGGCCTTGCCCATCTGCGCGATGCCAAACGGCATGTCCGGATAAAAGCTATCGACGATGTTCTTGTAATTCGTGAATATTCCCTGGGCGGTTTCTGGGCGCAGGTATGCTGAGTGGAATTTTCGTCCTCCGTCGGACCGACGTTCGTCTTGAACATCATGTTGAACTGGCGTGGTTCGCTGAACTTATCTTTGGTTCCGCAGACCGGGCACTTGTCGTCTTTGATGTGGTCTTGGCGCAGGCGGCTGTGGCATTGTTGGCACTCCACCATCGGATCGTTAAAGCCGGTGGCGTGGCCGGAGGCCTCCCAGACCTTTTTGTTCATCAGGATGGCGGCGTCTACGCCGTACATGTCATCGCGTTCTTCTACGAACTTCTGCCACCAGAGGTTCATTAGGTTGCGCTTGAGCTGGACACCCAGCGGACCGTAGTCCCAGGTGCCGGCCAGGCCGCCGTAAACATCACTGCCCTGATAAATGAAGCCGCGGCGCTTGCATAGGCTGACAATGGTTTCCAGAGAACTCACTCATACTTGAGCTTGATTATACCCGAATGTAAGAAGTTAGCATAGTGCGGATAAGTGGCGATAGGTCAGCTAGCAGATCGTCTAGCCCCTGCACTTTGGTTATGTCGCTTGGCGGGTGGGCCGAGAATAGTAAGCGCAGGGTTTTGATGTGACCGGCTCTGTATTTTCCGGAGCCGTGCGGCGTGAAAGTCATGGCCTCATGGTCAAAGTTGTAGGCCGTTTCGGCGTTTAACGGGCGGTCGTTGGTGTCGGTTTTGAGGTTCGGGGCGTGGCCGGCCTGGCGGAGTAATTGAGCCTGAAACCATGTGCGTATTAGGTCTGTGTTAATTTTTGAGTCGTCGAGCGCCGCGAAAGCCTGGTCCAGCAGGTGGTAATATTCCTTTTCCGGGTGGTCTTCGGTAGCGCGGTTGAGCTGTTTGATCAATTCGTAGCCCAGTTGGACACGGTCAATATCGTCAATGATGTGGCCGTAGTGTTTAATCAGGCGGGTGCTGATGAGCGTGCCTAGGCCGCTATCGCCCCTGCCCTGTATGAATGTGATGTGGCTGGTGCTGAACAGCTCAATGCCGCCGGCCAGCTTGGACTTCACTTTGCGCACGCCGCGGGCCTTGAGGCGCAGTTTGCCGTGGTCCGGCGTTAAGACGGTCAGAATGCGATCGGCTTCGCCGTAATCGGTACGGCTTAAGATTATGCCAGTGGTGATGATCTGTTTCACGCTGGTATAGGTAGCTGTTCTGCGGCTGTGGCCAGCAGTTCCTTGAGGCTGGTATCCGGCTTGTACAGATAGGTCTTGGCGCCCAGCTGGTCGCGTAAGACCTGGCGGTTGGCCGTAAACTCGCCCGACGGGACGTGGCTATGAATGATAACCGGGATAGCCTGCCAATCCGGATAAGAGCGCAGTTCGTACAGGAACTCCACGCCGGAATGCTCTATCAGCTGAAGCTCCAGGATGATGAGATCCGGCCGGTGCTGATCGGCTGAGATGATGCCGGCTTGGGCGCTGGCACAGCAGACCACCTGGTGGCCTTCGGTTAATAGTGCCTGGCGGTAAACTTCGGCCAGTACGCGGTCCGGTTCTATCAGCAGAATCTGACTCATACTAATTGAATCTGATTATTCGGCGGCAGTACGGTGCCCAGGCCGTACAGACGGTGGTGACGAGAGGCGCGCAGACGCAAGCTCATAGCCTGCAAGATGGTATCGGCCACGAAGATACCGGCACCGCTGGTGTGGCTGATGGTAGTTAGCGGCTGACGGCTGACCCGCTGACGCTGTAAGCGGCGGCCCCGCCCCAGCGCCGCGTTGGTCAGCTGGGGAGCGTCGGTATACAGACCGGCCACGATGCCGTAGCGGCTACGGTGGCTGGCCAGGCGTAGTTTGAGCTGGGGGCTTTCCAGCGCCGGCAGAGCTTCTATCAGCGCCGCGCCCAGGCTGGTCAGGGCCGATTGCAATCCCTGGCGGTGAGCCATCACCGTGCCATAGCGGCCGGCAACGTTAAGCTCCAGCTCCACGCCGTAATTCTTGGCCAGGGCGTCTAGCTGTTGGCCGGTATCGTATAACACCGATGAAACTGACACTGGTTCTGTTTCCAATTGCGTTGGGCGCTCTTGCAGGCGCAGGCCTAGCGCGTAGTTATCCAATAGCCGGAGGGCGGCTTCGGCGGTGCCATGGATGGCCTTAGGATCAGCCGTGCCCTGCTCCGTTTGACGGGCAATCTGCTGAAGCGGCAGTTTCAGCTCTTCCACCACGCTCAACAGTAATTGGCTACCCTCAATCATTGATTACTATTATATCACCCGGGCGACAGTTGATATTTATTACAATTTGTGATATTATAATAACCGTAAGAGACAATAGTTATGTATAAGTTTCCCGATCAGACCGCCCTGCCCTTAACGGACGAGCGGCTCGCCCACCAATATGACTTGAGTATCGCGGTTCTCGGCGACCTCGGTTTTAGCCAGCGTGAAATTGAGACCGGAGTGCCGCCGCTGGAGGCAGTCCAGGACGCGTTCAGTGATTCAGGCCGGGAATGGGTCAACGGACAGACCGCGGAAGGTTACGCCGCCCGGCTAACCATCGCTCCAAGCGTCCAGGTCATCGGCCTGGAGGGAGAGCGTTACGAGCCCGGCCTGATTCCCCGCTTTGATATCAAGCAGGCTCCGGTTAAAAAAGGCTCTACTATTATCAGAAAAGGCTGGCGGACCATCGGCGATAAATATCCGGTGCACGATAACGGCCTCAATGAACCCTTTTCGGCGGCCATCCTGCTGATGCCGACTGGTGAGCTGGCGCACAGCGCGGCCGGTACTACAACCGATAAGATGGAGGCGCTCCAGAAACAACACATTGAGCAGGCCCAGCTAGGCCGCCACGTCGTTTCGGCGCCTATCAGCCATCTGGTCAGTTATGAGGCTCAGGTCCGCCATGCCGGAGAAAGAGGCTTTCATCACGAACACGCTTCTTGCCTAGTGCATTATCCCCCTATTTATAGCGACAAGTCTGACACGCGTCCTACGCTAAGCCGCGGCGGGCGGCATAAGCAACGCCTGGAACTGGGCTCAAGAATGCTGTTTGTAGCTGATGAAGCCGTGCTAAGAACCCTGCACCTGCCGGCGACGCCGGACAACTAAGGCGAGAACGTGAAGTTTGGCAGAATATATTTGTTGAAGTCGTTCGTGTATTGATTACCCTCTGTCCATAGCTCCAATGTCTGGGAGCGCAGTGGTAATATCACCATGATACCTGTCTTTTTGCCATTACCGTTGTTGACCGGCAAAGCACCGGTAACCTTCACACCAACCGTCTTGGGTAACTTAGGTAGAACATAGGGCTTGATGACGGCCGGATCACCGGATTGTTGTGATTGGTTGATACTATCCAAGGTCTGTGAATAGCTTTGGCTCAATACCTGCATCCGCAAGGAGAATACCGAAGCCTGGTTGGTTATGGACGGCAATACGCCGGGATGGAAGTAGCCGTCTACTGGCAAACTACTATTGCTATTATCACCGCTAGAGTCAGCCACGTAACCGCTCCAGGTCTTGGGATAGCTCAGGACGATGCTACCGTAGGCCTCCGGGCCGCTATAAACCTTTAGCGGGCTTTTTGATCTCTTCGGCGAACTGTTTGTCCTTGGCGGCAGCCTCCTGCTGTTTGGCGGCCGTTACCGCCGTCGGCTATCTTAGCATCGGTGTTATTCTTATAATCCTGGCGGCCACCGTAAGCCCAGATGCCAAAACCGATAGCGCCAATCAGCAAGACGATGCTCAGCACCAGAGAAACCGCGACGCCGCTTACGCCATCCTGATTATGCTTGATCATAAGCTCAATGTTAGCGGAGTTTGCGCTGGGTGGCAAATAGCGGCGTTTTTAACACAGTTCTATATGCCAATATTATATTCCCATATAATCTAATATAAAATAATAGAATATATTATCGCTTTGAGCGAGTGTCTTTGGTTACGCCGTATTCATACACAAAAACACCATCTTCTTTGGCGCGAGCTAGTTTATTAGGAATCTCGAAGGCGAAGCTGACCAGCCGGACCGGCCGGTGCCGATAGTTTTGGCATTGCTTGTCCAATTTTGTCATGTAGCGCGGCAATAGGAACGTGAAGATAGCCTCGGCCGGCGGCCACTCAGCGCGCCAGATAATCGCCCCACACTACCCTGACCTGACTGCCGGTAGCGGCGGGTTCTGGCCCAGGCCAACAACGCCAGTAGCGGATTGAGCTCGTAACCGACGGCATTGTAGCCGCGGCGGGCGGCGGCGATCAGTACGCGGCCATCGCCACAGCCTAGCTCCAGCAGTGTCTCGCCGGCTGTAGATCCGGCCAGTTTAAGAGCCGTTTTCATCTGCGGCTTAAGCGTTGGCAGATACGGCGCGCCAAACAACAGCACGCCGGCGAAACAGACGATCAGCACCGTGACGACAATCAGCCAGATCATTGTTCGAATTGGCCTTTATGTCGCGGACCTTGTTTTCGGCGCCGTTCAAATATTTCTCTAATTGCTTGATTAGCTCCAAGCCGCGTTGGTAATGCTTCAGGGCTTTATCAACATCCAGGTCTTCGCGCTGGAGCTCAGCCCAGCACGCTATCTAATTCATCACGTAGCTGTTGATAATTCGGTTGGTGCTTGTTTGGGCATGACTTACGACTTCTCCGGATTTACTTTAGTAACGGCGGCACTGAAGCGACCGTCCACCAGTTGCACGTCCACTATAGCACCCGTGGCCAGGCGCCGGGAACTGCGGAGTGGCTTGCCGGCTTTGGTGCGCACGATGGCGTAGCCGCGCCTTAGGATAGCTTCCGGGTTGAGCGCGCCGAGCAGTTCCCGGCGGCTCTTCAACTGGGCCTTGGTGGCCGCCAGCGATAGCCCCATCCGTTCTGATAAATCGCCGGTTTGCAACCTCAGATTACCGCGCTCCAGCGCGGATAATTTCCGTTAGGCGCTGTTCCATGCGCGCCGTTTCGCCGCGGATCTCCGTTAGCACCTGTCGGCGGTCCGGAACCAGCAGTTCGGCGGCGTTGCTGGGCGTGCTGGCCCGGCTGGTCGGCCGCCAGTTCGGCCAGGCTAAGGTCGGTCTCGTGACCGATTGCCACCAGTGTCGGCACGCGGCTGGCGGCCACGGCTCGGACTACTGATTCACTGCTATAAGCCGCCAGATCCTCGGCGCTGCCGCCGCCGCGGATCAGTACCGCCACCTCCGGCGGCTCAGCCAGATTATTCAACTGTTTCAGAGCACCTACCAACTGCTCCGGCGCCGCCTCGCCCTGCACCTGCACGTCAATCACCTCTACCTCCACGCCGCGCCAGCGGGCCCCCAATACTTTTATAAAATCAGCGTAAGCGGCCGATTGCCTGGAGGTTATCAAGCCGATGCGGGCTGGCGGATATGGCAGCTGGCGCTTGCGCGCCTCGTCAAACAATCCCTCTTTAGCCAGCTTGGCTTGCAAGAGCTGGGCGGCCCGTTTGATAGTTCCCTCACCGGCCGGCTGGATGGCCACCACATTGACGCTGAAGCCGTACTGGTGATGCAGGCGCGGCATGCCGCGGACCCTCAGCACCATGCCGTCTTCCAACGGTCCGGGCAGTTGCCGAACGGTGCCGAAGAACTTCACTGTAGATATCTCGTCTTTCAGGTCAAAATACAGCCAGCGGCCCCGACTAACGCGCAGGTTGGCCAGCTCGCCGATGATAGTTACTTCCGGATAAGCGTAATCCAATGTCTGGTTCAGCACGGCTACGAAGTCGCTGACCCCCAGCACGACTTCTTGGCCGGTTTGGCCATCAGTCGGCACGGATTGCCTCCGAGGACAGCTCACCGCGCTTGATGGCCCGGTGGTACAAGTAGTAGCCGGGCGGGACCTGAATCAAGGTGTTCAGGATGCGGTACATCACCGTTACCGGCAGGCTGACGGCCGGCGGTATGCCAGTGGCCGCCAACACGGTCGTCATCAAGGCCTCATAAATACCGACGCCGCCTGGCAGGACGGATATCAGGCCGGCAAAGTTAGCGATCCCATAAGCCAGAATGACGGCGCCGATATTGACCCACTCACCGAACGCGATATAGACCACGTAGAGCGCTAGCACCTCCGTAACATCAGCCAGCAAGGCGTAGAGGAACGGCACCTTGAGACGGCGCCAATTGTTCTTAATCTCCTGGTAGCTGTTATGAAAATCGCTGAAGGTCTTTTTGGCTTTGGTGATGTTGATGGTTTCCGGATAGCGCGGCCGGACTATTTTAATCAACCGGTTGAGCGCCCTGGTCAGCGCCGTGAAAAAGCTATTAATCCGCTGTTGGCTGCCGATGATATACATGAAACCCAAAGTGCCGACAACCAGCAAAGTGGATAGCGAGCCAGCGCTCAGCATCACCAGATTATTAACCCGCCCCATAAGGGCCAGCGCCAACACGCCAAAGATTAGCATCACCTCGAACGCCAGGATATAGAGGCCGATTTTCATGACATGGATGAAGGTGGCTTTGCCGCCGCTGAGCGTCTTGCCGCGCCGCAGGCGCAGTGTGAAGTACGACAGCCCGGTCACGCCGCCGCTTGGGAAAACGTGATTAACGAAGTTCAGCTCTAGCGACGCCTTGAATAGGAATTTATACGTCAGTTTGTTGCCGACGATAGCAAACAGCCGCTGGTACAACCGCGTTTGGGCGTGGTAATTCAGGAACTCCACCGGTAGTAGCAACAACAGCGCCCAGGCATTTACATGCGCCAAACTGCGGAAGGTCTTGCCGATATCTTCGCGGACCAGATAGATCACAACCACTAACGCTACCAGCGTAATGATGTTGACTATCAACTTCCAGTGGCGGCGCGCCCAACTTTGTTCTGCCATATCCGTCTATTATAGCCTACCAGCCCGTGTTGCGCCTGGTGGAGGTACCGGGAATCGAACCCGGCCGACCTAGATCGCAACTCTAGAGTCGCGACACCAGTCTGTACCCCCGAGTAGGCTACCTTAGCCACCAGACAGAAAGCATACTAACCAAAACTAGATTATATAACTCTTAAATTTAAGGTTTTTACGATTGACCCCTGGAAACTTTTTCGCTAAAGTTAATTTATCGGTTGAGCCTGCCGTCCGTTAACGGGCTTAACCTAATTGGTTGGGCTTGGAGCCTTATTAGGCTCTCTCACGAGATCGCAATCAAGCCCAACCCAAAAAGCAGCTCACATGAGTTGCTTTTTGATTGGTCGTTAATCTCTCAGGTTATACTTAGATTATGCAAAGCTTATTGATCCTGGGGCGCCAGCCGGCGCTCGGCCTGGCCGAGCTAGAAAGCCTGTATGGCGCCAGCAAAATCCGCGCGGTCGGCGACAAAGTCGCCGTGGTTGATGTTGACCCTTGTTTATTAGCCTTTGACCGTCTCGGCGGCAGTGTGAAATTTTGTAAGATTCTGACTACACTCGACACGACCAATTGGAAAGAGATTGAGAAATTTCTGGTCCAGGTCTCACCAGCCCAGAGCCAGCAAATGCCGGAAGGCAAGATGCGCCTTGGCCTGAGCGCCATAAATATGAAAATTGACGTCAAACAGCTGGAAACCACCGGCCTGACCTTAAAAAAGGCTATCAAAAAGACCGGCCGCAATGTCCGGCTGATACCGAACAAATCGGCCGAACTGAACGCCGCACAGATCCTGCACAACCAGCTGACCGGTCCGACCGGCTGGGATTTAGTGTTCATCCGCGACGGGCAAAAAACAATAATTGCTCAAACTGTAAAAGTCCAAGATATTGAATCGTACACCAAGCGCGACCGCGGCCGGCCCAAACGCGACGCCAAGGTCGGCATGCTACCGCCCAAGCTGGCGCAGATAATTATTAATCTGGCCGCCGGCCAAATGCCAGAGGAAAAACTGCAAAACATTTGCGATATCCCCGCCAGCGAGCCAATCCCCCGCCGCCTGCTCGGGCAAACCGTGCTTGATCCGTTCTGCGGCACCGGCGTCATTTTGCAGGAAGCCCTGCTGATGGGCTACGACGTGTATGGGACCGATCTGGAACAGAGAATGATTGATCACTCCAAACAGAACCTCGATTGGCTCAATGTAGCAGAAGCCCGCCTGGAAACCGGCGATGCTACCAACTATCAATGGTCGGAGCCAATCGGCTTCGTGGCCAGCGAAACCTATCTGGGCCGGCCGTTTACATCAATGCCAAGCCCTGAAATCTTGGCCCCAACTGTTGCCGACTGCAATCTGATCATCAAGAAGTTTCTGCGCAATATTCACGAGCAGCTGGCCGCTGGCGCCCGCCTCTGCCTGGCCATCCCCGCCTGGCAGACCAAGCCGGACCAATTTAAAAAGCTACCCCTTATTGACCAGATAAGCGATTTGGGCTATAATCGAGTGGATTTAATGCACGCCGGAGACGACCAGCTGATCTATTACCGACCAGACCAAATCGTCGCCCGCCAGCTCATCGTAATCACAAGGAAGTAATCATCGTATGTCACATGTAAAAGCCGGCGGTACCGCCAAAAACGTCCACGATAGCCCAGGCCAGCGCCTAGGGGTTAAGTTGTTCGGCGGCGCCAAAGTCAAAGTTGGCCAAGTTATCGTTCGCCAAGTTGGCCAGACTAAACGTCCCGGCCCCGGCACTAAGATGAGCCGTAATTATACAATCCACGCCGCCAAAGACGGCGTCGTGCAGTACAAGAAACGCAAAGTCCGCCTTTTCAGCGGCAAATCAGTCTTCCGCACCGAAGTCAGCGTCGAATAGAGAGTAAGTATTATTGCTCGCCCAGGTGTTGGCGGATCTTATCAATCACGTCGGCGATCACGACCTGGGATTTGACCAGGTAATCATCTACACCCATTGATTTGGCGCGCTCTTTGTCGCTTTCCTGGCTTAGCGCGGTGAGCATAATTATTTTGAGTTTGGCTGTTTCCGGCGTGTGGCGCAAGATGTCCAGCACGTCAAAACCGCTGACTTTAGGCATCATGACATCCAGCAGGACTAGGTCGGGATGATAATTGAGCGCCGCCGACAGCGCCTCTTCGCCATTATTGACCCGTCGGGCATCAAACCCCTCAGCCTGCAGGCGGGTGACATAGACGTTGGCGAGCGCATCGTCGTCCTCGACGAGAAGAATACGCTTGGGTTGGCTCATACTGATAATGGTAAATTATCCAGGCTACTTTAGCAAGGCGCGGACAAAGCCCTCGAACATGGGATGCGGCCGGTTGGGCCGGCTCTTGAACTCCGGATGGAACTGGCTGGCCAGGAAGAACGGATGGTCGGTGCCTTCGATTACCTCTACAAGGTTGTTATCCGGGTTCAGGCCGCTGGCCCGGATGCCCCAGCCAGCGTAGCGGTCGCGGTAAGCGTTATCGCACTCGCCGCGGTGGCGGTGGCGCTCGACGATCTTGGTGGCTTTGTACAGTTTGGCGGCCAGACTGCCCTTTTCCAGACGGCAATCGTAGTTGCCCAGGCGCATGGTGCCGCCGGTCATTAATTTATCCTGCTGGTCGGCCATGGTATTGATAACTACGTCCGGGCTGTTTTCGTCGAGTTCGAAGGTGGTAGCTTGATCCAGGCCGGCGTTGCGGGCGGCGGCGATGACGCCCATCTGCAAGCCCAGACACAGACCCAGATACGGCGTCTTCGACTTTAGGGCATATTGGGCGGCCTTGATCTTGCCCTCCAGACCGCGCTGGCCGAAGCCTCCCGGCACCACGATGCCATCGTATTTCTTGAGCTTGCGGCCGATATCCACCCCTGGCGAATCATAATCCGAAGCATCCACCCAGTCGATATCTACGTCGCAGTCATTGTGCCAGCCAGCGGCTTTCAAGGCCTCAAAGACCGACATATAGGTGTCGGTGTTGTCCATGTATTTGGCCACGAAAGCGATTTTGGCCTTGTGCGTATGCTTGGCGGTGGCCCGCTCGACGGTGCCTCGCCAGTCCTTGAGCTTGGGCTTCTTGGTCTTGAGGTTCAGGTGGCCGGTGATAACGTCAGCTATGCCGGTGTCCTCCAGCTCCAGCGGCACCTGGTAGATGCTGGGCGCGTTCGGCAAAGAAGCGATGGCGCTCTCAGCCACACCGCTGAACAGGCTGAGTTTGGCCTTAACGTCGTTGTTGACCGGGCTTTCACTGCGCGCCACCAGCACGTCCGGCGCGATCCCCAGCCCGCGCAGTTCGCGCACCGAGTTCTGGGCCGGCTTGGTCTTGCTTTCATTGCTGGCGCCCAGATATGGCAGGTAAACTACATGCACGTAGGCGCAGTTTTCCAGGCCTACCCGCACGCCCATTTCGCGGATCGCCTCCAGGAAAGACAACGATTCATAATCGCCAACCGTGCCGCCGATTTCCACGATGTGCACGTCGTATCCCTTGCCGGCCTCGGCAACCCATTCCTGGATGGCGTTAGTCAGGTGCGGGATGATCTGCACGTCATCGCCCTCAAACTTGCCAGCCCGCTCATCTTGAATCAGTTTAAGCAAGACCCGGCCGCTCATCAAGCTACTCTTGGTGGTCATTTCAACATCTACGAAACGCTCGTAGTGCCCAAGATCCAGATCGGTCTCGGCGCCGTCTTTTGTAACGAAACATTCGCCGTGTTCGCGCGGATTTAAGAGCCCGGCGTCAACGTTCAGATACGGGTCGCACTTCATTAAGTTGACCTTAAGTCCGCGGGCTTTTAAGAGGTTGCCGATGGAAGCGGCCGTGATACCCTTTCCTAGTCCGGAAAGCACGCCGCCTGTCACAAAAACGTACTTAGTCGCCTGTTTGGCCACTCGTTTAACCCCTTACTTTATGGCTCTATCCTACCCTATCCGTCATCTGTTGGCAAGTAGTACAAAAAAATTTGACGAAACGGCATATAGATGCTAAAATCTTGATATGTCAACTTACGGAGAGACCAGAAGCGGAATGCATGACGCTATCGAGGCAGCCAATGCTGAGAATGCGGCACGACAGGAATTAGCAGAAGCTGACGCAGAGGAACAAAGGCTGCGAGCTCAACTACATGAAGCAATCGAACGGAAAGAAACGGCCTACGCTGAGTTTGACGCAGTAAGCAAAGTTGCTGAGGCCGCCATCAGCGGTTTCTTTGAAAATGATGCAGGTGTTGAGCTCGTAGACCCGGGCTTTACTGTTATCGGTCCCAAGGAAAAGATTCTGCCACGTCTTGGCGCAGAAACCATTGAACACATCAAAGCCGTCGGGCAAGCCATGTCCGAGAAGTATGGTCTCCAGCCAGACCAGGTTGGCGTACTCCGTACCCCCAAACAATATGCCAGATATAATTCACCGTCCATGCTTGTAGTAGCAGACATATCCGATAAGGGCATAATGATGGGTTCTTATGACCAGATTACTAACCCTGAAAACCCCGATCATAATCCTGATAATTTTACGCTTCAAGTCGGAGATAAAACATACGATACCCGTATGGGCATGACGCGAACCGCCTACGAAACGTTGTGGTATTTTGGCGAGCCGAAGGCGCATCATTTCGGCGATTCCGATGCAGAAAAGATGGACCGGATAGCCCGCTGGCACAGACACTTTGACGCCACAGATGCAGACAGCAGAGACGGCTTGACTCATAATGCTACCTTGCTTACCGGTGAACCCGTAGAAAATTCAAGCGCCTTCTATGGCAAAAACTACATTTCGGGTGAACGCCCTGAGCTTATTCCTTGCTGGATTCACGGCGCAGAAAATACTCGGAGTATGATACGCGATCGTTTGCTCTTCCGCCCTGCAGTCATAATTGAGTAATCGTCTAGTAGTAAAAAACAGAAAAGACGCGGTTGATACAGTACAGTAACGCGCGCGTCTTATTTACAAAAAGATGCGTCTGGTTCAATTCAGTACCGCGCGCATCTTTGTTGCATTTTTATAATACCAACCGTGTTACAAGATTTCAACAACTTTTCCAACTTTAGTAATTATAAGTATTTTCTCGAAGCGGTGCGGCCTGGATAAGAAGAAATTGGTACGAGCAACAGATTTTTGTTGACGCATTTTTATTCGGCGCAAATCTATAACAACATTGCGTGATTGTTTTCGCGCTGTTCTCAAATTATTCTCGATGGTTCTTTTGCTATTGCCTTTGGGGCTCTTAATTTCCCACTTTGTGCCGTTGACTTCAATATCGGGAGTTTTACGCCATCCCGGGCGCAAAAACACGATGTCGGACTTAAAGTAGCGCGCCAGGATGAACGCCGCTGACAGCTCGTGATCTTCAGGTCGGTCATGGAGGCTGGTTTTAACGATAACTTCGTGTTTCATGGGTGGCGATTATACGCCTGGCCCAATCCACAAACCATACACTTTAAGGAATGTTTAAGAATTTGCAAGTTTTAGTGGCTGGCTAAGTAACTCTCGGCGGCTTGCAGCTGGGTGTCGTTGGCACTGCCCTGTTTCACGGTAACGTTCTTGGGCAGTGTAACGGTCTTGTCGGGCTTGATGCCGCGGTGGTTGATGTTGTGGCCGTCTGGCCGGTACCAGCTGGCCACCGTGACCTTTAGCTGGGAACCGTCACCGAAGTTAATTAGCTGTTGGACAACACCTTTGCCGTACGACTTCTGGCCGATTACATAGGCCGCGCCGTTGTCGTGCAGGGCGCCGGCGGTGATTTCGCTGGCGCTGGCCGAGCCGCTGTTTATCAGCACAACCGTCGGGATGCCTTTCAAAGTATCATTACCGTCAGCATAGTATGATTGCACCACTTCGGAACCGCGTTTTTCCTGCAGGATTAACTTATCTTTGGGTAGCCACAGGCTGGAGACCTTGATAGCGGCGTCCAGCAGGCCGCCGGGATCGTTGCGCATATCCAGCACCACGGCCTTGACCTTCTTGTCTTTGAACTGCTGGGCGGCTTTTTGAGCTAACCCAACCGTATCTTCAGAAAAACTAGTAATCTGCATATAACCGACGTTGCCCGGTAATATTTTTGTGTTCACGCTGGGTATGGTGATGTTCTGGCGGGTAATATCCAATGTCAGCGGCTTGGTCTTATCGCGGACGATCTGCAGTTTGACATTGGTGCCGGCCTTGCCGCGAATCTTGTGCACCGCCTGGTCAATACTCATGCCGGAGGTGCTGGTGCCGTTGATGCCGGCAATCAAGTCACCAGCCTGCAGGCCAGCTTTGGCGGCTGGCGTACCGGCGATTGGCGCGATTACTTGCAGATTACCCTCGCTGTCCTGCCCCAGCTCGGCGCCAATGCCGCTGAACTGATTATTCAGTTGTTGATTGAACTCTTTGGCTTCTTTGGGCGTGAAATATACGGTGTATGGATCGTTGGTGGACTGCGCCAGGCCATGCTTCAGGCCATCCAATAGCTGGGTCTCGGTCAGTTTGCCATCATAATTCTGGGTCAGTGATTTATAGACTTGATTAACAGAGGTGTAATCCAGTTTGGCGGGCAGGTTGCCGGCCACGCCGTGTTGGCGATGCAGACTGACAGTGCCATTGCCGACGCTGAGGCCCAGCGCGAACACGACCACCACGACCACCGTCAGACCGACGCGTTTTGGCCAGCGCCGCCGCTTAGGCGCCTGCATTTGCTCCCCACCTGTCTGTTTTGGTTCCATTGGGTTTAATTATAGCAAACCATGCTCAATAAACGGACACGGCCGAAGAGAGAGTATATATTTTGTATATACATTATATATACCCCCTTATCGCCCCGTAACGATTCGCGCCGGTATTCGCGCCAGCCAAAAATCTTAGTGTATGTAGTACAGGCTACTGGTGGGGTATTCCCTATTGTTGTAGAAATGGCCCCCGTAATCGTCATTCATGCTGATTGTTCTGACCCAGCCGCCACTAATGCTCGCTACTATACCAACGTGGCCGTAGTAGCCCGCGGTGTGAACGAAGATATCGCCTACATGCGGTGTATGAGAAACTGACCGGCTAGAGGTATATATCCAGTCTTTGGCGTTGCCCGAGACACTGAGCGACTTACCTTCCATGCTGGTGAAGTACCAATAGGCGAAGGAGGTGCATTCACGGCTAGGGAATCCGCCCGAGGTGGTCACGGCGTCCAGCCCGGCATTACACCAGGCCAGCGGATAGCCGCCATTACCCATACCGATATCACAAGCGCCGCCGGAACCGCCACTCGGTCCGATGCCCGAAACCGTACGCGAGCTGGCGGCGTTGATCCGAGCCTGCTCGGCCTCCAGGGCCGAAATCTTACTACTGTTAGACTTGATCTGCGCATTGTAATTGCTCTGTTGCGACTGGTTATAGCCAAGCAATTTAGCCTGCTCCTGATTATCAGAGTCAAGTTTAGCCTGTTGCTGTTGTTGGGTGTTAACCAGTAGGTCGACCTCCTGTTTTTGGGATTCAAGCTTGGCCTGCAGGTTGGCCACTTCTTTAATCTTGGCATTCAGTTGATTCTGCACAGTGGTGCGATATTCTTCCTTGTCTACGTAGTCACTGAGGTTCTTGCTGGTCGCCAACTCTTCAATCGTAGACATCTGGCCGTCAACGTACATCGTCTTGACGTCCTCGGCCAGGCTAGCTTTTTTAACCTTGATTTCCTGCTTATCGGCGTCGATTTTTTGCTGTAGGTCGGCTTGCTTGGCCCTGCTAGCGCTCAGCGCGCCCTCAATAGAGCCAATCTGAGTCTGTAGCTTATTAATAGCATCTTGATAACTGGTGGCTTGTAGCTGTAAGTCGTTAACGTTCTGTTGTTTATGGTTGTTTTCGGCATTTAAAGCGTTGATCTGATCCTGCAGACTTTGCGCATAGACCAACGGCGAAGCGGCGATAAACGCCACGCCAATAACAAGCACGGCAACGGTACGCGCGCGCCACAATAATTTATACTTACCCGGTTGTTTTTGTTTTGGCATATTTTTTATTTTGTTTATGCTAAGTCTTAATATAACATGCTTCATCAAGTCTGTGTACCCCCTCTTAAATTACAGAGTGTCTTAAACCTGAGGTCTTTAACCCCTTACCTCCGTGCCCTATTTTGATAAATCTCTCTATTTCGTTTTGAATTTGAGGTAGCGGCGGGTCGCGATGGCAGAAGATACCGCTCCTAACACTATACCAAGCACAAGCTGCATTGCCAATAGCTCCCAGAAATGGCTACCGAAGTAAGTGCTGGCGTAGTTGATGTCCAAGAGCCCCAGACTGCTGGCCTGCAAGGCGTTAGACGAAGCCAAAAATGCCGAATTGATGATCAGCACCGAAATGACCGCCGATAATATGCCGTAAATGATGGTCTCCACTATGAACGGACCGCGGATAAAATTGGTGCTGGCGCCCAGCAAGCGCTGGATCTGAATCTCATCACGGCGGTTGAAGATAGCCATCTGGATAGTGTTGAAGATTATCAGGGCGCAGATGATGGCAAAGACGACTACCGTGATGATACCGATCTCCCTCAGCACATTGGTGGCGTGGGTAATTTTATCAATCGCCTGTTTGCGGTCGCCACTATAACTCGGCTGGTCCGATTGAAGTTTAGCCACACTTGGTTTGCTTAAGAAATCTTTAATGTCTTGTATTTTATTGAGGTCAACCGGCTGGACGTGGATAGTTGGCGGAATCGGGTTGGACGTTTGGTTGATGGCCGTCAGCAATTGCTCGTTGCCGGCGTTCTGCTTCTGATATTCATGCAAAGCCTGGTCCTTGTTCAGATACTCCACACTGCTGACATTCGGCAATTTCCTAAGCTGGTCAACCAGCTTGTTGGTCTGGGTCTGGGTGGTGCTATCTTTCAAAAAGACCGAAACGTTTATCTTGTTGGTGATCTGGGCAATGGTGTTATTGAAGGTGGCATTGGTGATAACCGAGAACAGCACGATGGTCAGCGTCACCACCATCACCGCCATAGCGGCGATCGCCAGGCTGGCATTGCGGATGAAGTTGACGGTACCGTTATGCACTATCCGCCGGAGCGTGATTAGTCGGCTACCTTTCATGGCTAAACCTTGTACCCCGAGTTAGCTTTGTCGGATACGACCTTGCCGTCTTTGATAGTCACCACGCGACGCTGTAATTTATTAACTATCTCGACGTTGTGCGTGGTCAGCAGAACCGTAGTGCCATAGCGGTTAATCTTTTCCAGCACCTTCATGACGTCCCAGGCGTGCTTGGGGTCGAGGTTGCCGGTTGGCTCGTCGGCAATCAGGATGCGCGGCTGGCGGACAATTGCCCGGGCAATGGCCACCCGTTGTTGCTCGCCGCCGGACAGCTCCTGTGGCATATTCTTTTCCTTGCCCTTGAGGTTGACGATATCTAGGACTTTTGGCACGGTGTGGCGGATTTCGCGGTTCGACACGCCGACAACTTCCAGCGCGTAGGCCACGTTCTCGAACACGGTCTTGTTTGGCAGGAGCTTAAAGTCTTGGAAAACGGTGCCGATTTTGCGCCTCAGCAGAAAAATATCTTTGTCTTTTAATTTGTCATAATCCACGCCGCCGACAATAATCTTGCCGGAAGTTGGCCGCTCTTCGCGAGTTAATAATCGGAGTAATGTCGTCTTGCCGGCGCCGCTCTGCCCAACCACGATGACGAATTCCTTCGGCTCCACATGCAGACTGACCCGGCTCAGGGCCGAACCTTTCTCCCCGCGACCATATGTTTTTGTTACCCTATCAAGCAGAATCATTAGCTATATTTTATCATAATAATTATGCTTTGAGCGAATACTCCAGGTAGGCGTTAATCAGAGGGTCGAGGTCGCCGTCGAGAACTTTGTCGGGGTCGGAGGTTTCGTATTTGGTACGCAGGTCTTTGACCTGTTTATAGGGGTGCAGAACGTAACTGCGGATTTGATTGCCCCACTCCGCCGACTGGTTGGGGCCTTTTAGTTCGCCGAGCTTTTCGGCGTGCTGTTCCATCTGGAGCTGGGCCAGTTTTGATCGGAGGATGGTCAGCGCCGTTTCTTTATTCTGTATCTGGGAGCGCTCGTTCTGAATGGCTACGGTGAGGCCAGTTGGGATATGGGTGGCGCGCACTGCCGAATCGGTGGTGTTAACAGATTGGCCGCCATGGCCGCCACTGCGATAGACGTCGATTTTTAGGTCTTTGTCGTCGATTTCCAGCTCGTCCGGTTGGTCAATTTTGGGCATAACTTCCACCTTAGCGAAGCTAGTCTGACGCAGATTGTCAGAGTTAAACGGGCTGAGCCTTACTAAGCGATGCACGCCGTGTTCCCCTTTTAGCTTGCCGTAGGCGAACGGCCCTTCGACCTCCAATGTGACGCTCTTTAGGCCGGCTTCTTCGCCCGGTGATTCTTCGACGAGTTTGGTCTTCCATCTGTTATTTTCGCAGTAGCGGCTGTACATTCTGAACAATATTTGTGTCCAATCTTGGGCGTCGGTGCCGCCGGCACCAGCATGAATACCGAGGATGACACCATGGTCATCATACGATCCATTAAATTTTAATTCTTCTTTGAGCGTATTGTATTGTGTTTGGAGCTCATCCAACTGCTTGGATAGCTCAGTTTTCAGGCTGGAATCATTAAGTTTCAGCATGTCATTAGTTTCGGCAATCCCCTTTTGGAGTGCCAGCCAGGGTTTAACGCGAGCTTCCAACTTGGCAATCTGCTTCATAATGTCTTGCGCGCTAGCAGAATCATCCCAAAAACCCGATTCTTGACTGGCTGATTGCAGCTTTTTTAGCTCGGCCTGTAAATCAGCTATCTTGAGCCGCTCTAGAGCCTGATCGGTCTCGGCCTGTAGGCTTTTGGCCTGTTTTGGTAAATCGTCCATTGACCCCAGTATAACTGGTTATTAAACAAATCTTAAAATTAGGGCAATCCTTGGAACTCTTCCTTTATCATACCGTTAGACCCCTATATATTTTGTATATACATTATATATACCCCCTGATAAGGGTGTAATGATTAAAGGAGTAAACTATGACTTTTTGGCGGCCGATGAGGAAGATCCTTATTGCGATACCCGAGGATCTATTATTTGAAATTGATGAGGGCGCCAAAGCCAACAACATGTACCGGTCCGAGTACATCCGTCAGATTTTGAAAGAAGAGGTTGGTGGCAAGTATCCTGATAAAATCCGGGCAATTAACCTGAAATATCCGACGCGGCTTGCCGATCTTGACGATAGCTAGCGACGCTTGGCTACTGTTTGCCAGAGCGGTGCTAGCTGGCGCTGGCGCTCGCGGACGAAGCGATGAGAAGCATTGCCGAGTACGCCGAAACCCCAGAGGTCATCGGCAAACATATCGGCCACGACATCAATGATCTGACGTTTGGTGATAGCCCGGACGCGCTCCGGAACGTGGTAAAAATCATCGATCACATCGTCAAAAAAGTAGCGGCCCAGATAGCCGCCGGCCGTACCGCTGACCGTCTGACCGCTGCGTTGGAAACGTCCCAGGGAGTATTGTTTAGTGGCCCGGATATCTTTTTGCGACAGTTTGCCAGCCAGCAACCGGCCTAGTTCGCCGGTAACTATATCAAATAGCGGCGCGATATTCTTATCTGATACCTGGGTGCCAAACCACCAGTTGGTGGCATCAATCGTCCGGCTGACGCCAGAGTTCATGCTGTAAACCAGACCGCGCTCCCGCGCCGTGCCAAGAATCCGCGAGTAAAGCGTTTCGGTCAGTAAAGTGTTGACCAGTTGAAGGGCGTCGGACTGGGGGTCGCTCAAACGGCGGTTCACGAAGGTATCAATATAGAAATATAGGTTCTCCACCGTGTCGTTGGGTATGAAGACCGGTTTTTTTAGCTTGCGGATGCGCTCCTGCGGCAAAGCGAAGCGCTCACCGTCATGCGGCAGTTCAATGTTTTCCAGCAGTTTGGTGATACTACGGCGGCGCGCTGGCGTCAGCTTGCCGGCAATCACGAAGCGCATGTTCGCCGTATGATGTGTCCGCCTGTAGTGTTCGCGGACATCCTCGACGCTGACATTATTCATCAGCTCCAGCCGCTCGATATCACTTTTGGCAATCATGCCGAGCGAGCGCCTCATCTCCAGCCCCAAACGCCGGAAATGGTTGTTACTGTGGGCCGCCATCTCCTCCTGGACGTTGCCAAACTCGGCCTTGAACTCTTTTTCCAAGAATAGCGGCTTGGTAATGGCCGCCAGCAGTAAACCAAGCACCCGGCTCCACTCAAAATCAGCGCATTCGGCTTCGTAGATGATGTCATAAACACCGGTGGTGGCATTGTTGTAGGCGCCATTTTTATCAAATTCAGCCTGGAAATCGCGGGACTTCGGGATTAGTTCGTTGGCGCCCAGCAAGACGTGCTCCATAAGGTGCGGCACCTCCCATTTATCGGGCTCTACCAGGTATTCGCCGGCCCGGAAGTCGATGTAAAAGTTCATGACCGAGGCGTCCGGCACGTCAATAATCAGACCTTTGGCGCCGTTTTGGAGTTTAATTTCGTGGACTTTGTGCTTCATTAATGTTTCCTGCCGCGCTTTTTGCCGGCTTTTTTACGCTGTCGTTCCTGTTTGCGGGATTTCTTGCGCTCCACGGTCTTTTTTTTGCCGGCGGCCTGGGCGGTCCGCTTGTCGCTGAAATCAGCCGCATCGAACTCCGTTTCGGCGGCCGTAATCTGCGAGGCGTTATCAACGGAGCCGCGGGCGGCCCGTGTCAACTCGGTATCAATCGCCCGGTCCAGATCCTCCTGCGAGACCGGCTGGGCGTGGAACAGATGAACCAGCACGTCATGGCGCAGGCTGTTTTGCATGTCTTCAAACAACAGCTGGCCGCGGCGGCGATATTCCACCAGCGGATCCTGCTGGCCAACGCTCATCCAGTGAATGCCCTCGCGCAAGTGGTCCATGTTCTCTAAATGTTGCATCCAGAGGTTGTCCAATACTTGCAGGTAGATATCGCGCTCCACCTTGCGCATAACTAGCGTCGTGAAAGCCGTTTCGCGGGCATCGTAGAGCTCCGTGGCCTCGGTTTGCA
This sequence comes from uncultured bacterium, assembly GCA_963805865.1. Classification (GTDB taxonomy): domain Bacteria; phylum Patescibacteriota; class Saccharimonadia; order Saccharimonadales; family UBA4665; genus JARIHC01. The sequence goes on along the minus strand of CAWDVI010000003.1, from coordinate 442,779 downwards.
GTACATGCATGAACTTGTCGGCTTCGGAATCAAACAGCCGGTCCAGCGTGACCTCGTCAAACGGGAAAACTTCGCGCAAGACATCCTCGAACTGGTCGGTGGTAACCAGTGATGAACCGGCCAGTGCCCTAACCTCTTCTTCTAATAGGATTTTTATGCGCTTGCTGATATCTTCAGCCCGCAGAATTTCACGCCGCATGCTGTAAATGGCTTTGCGGTGGCGGTTCATAACATCGTCGTATTGCACGACGGTCTTACGCTGGTCAAAGTGGTAGCCTTCGACCTTTTTCTGGGCACCTTCCAGACTGCGGCTGATGACCCGGTTCTCAATCGGCGTGTCGTCGTCCACGCTGAGGCGGTTCATGACATTCTTGATGCGATCGCCACCAAAGATACGCATCAGATCATCTTCGGTTGACACAAAGAATTGGGTGACGCCTGGGTCGCCCTGACGGCCGGAGCGGCCCCTCAGCTGGTTATCAATCCGGCGCGATTCGTGGCGCTCCGAACCGAGAACAAACAGGCCGCCCAGATCTTTGACGCCCTCACCCAGCACAATGTCGGTGCCGCGGCCAGCGATGTTGGTGGCCAGCGTAACAGCGCCCTTCTCGCCGGCTTGGGCGACAATCTTAGCCTCGCGCTCATTATTCTTGGCGTTCAGCACCTGGTGCGGCACGTCGGCCTTGGTCAGCATACTGCCCAGCGCCTCGTTCTTTTCAATTGACGCGGTGCCGATTAACACCGGTTGACCCTTGGTGTGCAGAGCCTTGACCTCACGGCTGATAGCCTTGAATTTGCCCTTTTCGGTACGATAAATGCGGTCTGGACGGTCTTTGCGGACCAACTGCCGGTTGGACGGCACATCCACCACGTCGAGCTTATATATCTGATGGAACTCTTCGGCCTCAGTCAGCGCCGTACCGGTCATGCCGGACAGCTTTTCGTACAGGCGGAAAAGGTTCTGGAACGAGATGGTGGCCAGCGTCATGGACTCCTGCTGGACCTCCACGCCTTCTTTAGCCTCAATCGCCTGGTGCAAGCCCTCGTTATAACGCCGGCCGGCCAGCAGACGGCCGGTGAACTCGTCGACGATAACCACTTCGCCGTCCTGGCTGACCACGTAATCCTTATCGCGGTGGAACAGAGCGTGCGCCCGGAGCGCCTGCTGGAGGTGATAAATGGTGCGGATATTCTCACTGCCATAGAGGTTATCGATGCCCAGAATCTTCTGGATCTTCTCAACGCCGGCATCGGTCAGGATGACGGTCTTGCGCTTTTCATCGGTCTCAAAATGCTTGTCCTTAGACAGCTGTATGACCACTTTGGCGAATTGGGCATAGGAACTACCGCTGGTGACGCTCGGCGCGCTGATGATAAGCGGCGTGCGAGCTTCGTCAATCAAAATGGAGTCGACCTCGTCGACGATAGCGTAATGCAGATCGCGCTGGCGCAATTGGTCGACTTCACGGACCATGTTGTCGCGCAGGTAATCAAAACCGAACTCGTTGTTGGTGCCGTAGGTGATATCGGCGGCGTAAGCCTCCTGCCGGGTGCACGGTTTGAGGTGCCTAAAACGCTCGTCCTCATGGTCGGTATTGGTAAATTTCTTATCGTAAACGTAGGAATGGTCACCTAAAATCACCCCTGTTTTCATACCCAAAAAGTCGTACACCTGGCCCATCCAGCCAGCATCGCGCTGAGCCAGATAATCGTTGACCGTAACCACATGCACGCCCTTTTCGGTCAAACCGTTCAGATAGACCGGCAGGGTGGCTACCAGCGTCTTGCCTTCGCCGGTTTTCATCTCGGCCACATTGCCTCTCGTGCAGAACCATGCCGCCAATCAGCTGGACGTCAAAGTGGCGCATACCTACGGAGCGCGTAGCGGCCTCACGGACCACCGCGAAAGCGTCCGGCAAAAGCGTATCCAGCGACTCCTTCTTGAGCCGCTTCTTAAGCGCCTCGGTCTGTTCGCGCAGTTGCTTGTCGGTCATTTTTTTATACTTATCACTCAGCGCGTTGACATTTTTGACGCGTTTCCTCAGCCGTTTGACCGTTCTGGCCTGCGGATCTCCCAAAATTTTCTTAAAGACAATGTTCATACTGCGGAAACGATTTCCCCCTGTTTAGATAGACAAATGTATCCCTGCTATTATACCGATTCTTAGGCACGAATGCGACCGCAAAATTAGGCCGCGGTCAACCTCGCGCCAGTATGCTTCGCCAGCTCTCCAAGGTTAGTCTCGTGCCTATCCAGTTGCACGCCTATAGCCGCCCGCTCGACATCATCATCATCCAGGCGGCCCATGATACCGTCGATAGATGTTTGCATCGCATTAAACTTTTTGTCGAATTTCTTCTCAAACTTATTAAAACGCTTATCGAAATAGTGATGCGTGTCGCCGAAGAACTTAGCCAGCTTAGTCTCAAAGTCATCAAAGCGAGCGTCGATTTTCGAATCCAATTTCTTCTCGAAACTGGCAAAACGCGCATCGAGCTTGGAATCAATTTTCTTCTCAAAATCAGTAAACCGCGTATCGAGTTTGTCATCCATAGCTCGGTTAATTTCCTCGCGCATGACGCGCCGCAGTGTTTCTTCCTCCACATTCATACGTCTAATTTTACGCCGCCCACCAACGCCTGTCCACCAAAGTTAATGAATATTTAATGTACATATTTTGCCATATCATGTCATTGACAATTCATCATGCTTATGCTAATATGTTACACATGGCACATGAAAACTTCTTAAACCCAAACGGGGGAAACCAGCCACTACATCCAGAAGTAGCGGAAGACCCCGAAGCCGCTATGCCTGCCTCTGAAAAAGACATCCGTGATTTAGTAGGGGCTATAGAAAAACAACTTAAGCGTACATCAGCCGATGAGTACGGAGATGATGGCGAAGTTAGCAAGATGCGAAGCATGTTAGATGACTCAGGTAATCCCCTGACTGTCACCCGGTATTTAAGCGCCCCGGATTATGCGCCTAACAGAGTCGCTGACGTAATTCACTCTGTAAGCCGTGATGATGGCGGAAGCGATCAAACTAGATACGAAATCAGTAAGATACCTGATGGCTTATCCGTTGAAAGGCATTTCCATGCTTCTGGGAAACGCGGTACTACTGGCGACAGCATAGTAGAAGAAACGGGTGTCGACCCGACAAAGGCGCCGAATAAGTCTACTGTTGAGCGATTAAGCTCATATGCTAGTTCAATGGCTGCCGCAGAGGAAAGAGAAAGGGAGCTAGGACTTACTTTTACTAGTAAAAAAGATGTCAGAGAAATCACTCAGGTTATCCGGCAAGCCAAACCGCGCAAAGATGAGCCGAAAGACATAAAATTCTTGCGCCAAGAGCGACAAGCTAAGAGAGTCAGAGGGAAAACTGAAGAAGATGGAGCTGGTCGGGCACCAGACATCGCTAAAGCTGAATTCATTGCACGAGCCATGAACCCTGACATGACTAAGGTAGCTAAAGTGGTTTCAGGACTATCGCCTGATGAAAAATTAATTGCCAAGCTTGAAGCTCAGGCAGAGCGTAAAGCAAAGCGAGCCAGGGCTGCTTATGAGAGTGGTGTTCGCAGTTTAGCAGAGGTATTCGGCGAAGACAGCAGAGAGGGTATGGCCGAACAAGGTTGGAGATGGCTCACTAACCTAAGCACACATTCTGCTCAGAGCGATTTTGAACTCGGGGGCGAGGGAGATTACCTTAGCCAACTCCAAGGAAGGCTTGGTAGAGAAAATGTGACAACAAAACCCGCATATGATATTTTCGATAATCCGGCCCCGGGCATGATAGGTGTATTCGCTAAGCAAGAAGCTTGGGAAAAAGACCAAGAAGAAAATTTTAGGTAAATCAAGCTCTTTTAACTTGAGTACCTATCAATAATCTGCGCCAAGCCATTCTCACTGAGCGGCGGAGCGATTTCATCTGCCATAGCTTTTAGCTCCTCAGTCCCGCTGGCCATCGCTACCTTGTGACCCACTGCCCGGAAAATAGGTATGTCATTACCGCTATCGCCTACTCCGATTACTTCAGCCGGTTGTAAACCTAATTTCTCTATAAGTACTTGTACGGCATGTTCTTTGGTAGCTTCAGCATGTGTGATATGAACATCGACCAAGCCTTTATTCCAGAAGGAGTGCTATGAGATATTACACCCGGAATAGTAGCAACCGCTTCTGTCAGCTGGCTTGCGTCGTCAGGCTTCATTTCCTCGGACCAGATAGTATAGATCGGCTCGGCCGTATGATCACCATCCCACGGTACATTTTTTTGAGCCGGATCAGTGCTGATGTTAACCACTGCCCGATGCCTAGCGACCGCGTCCAACGCGGAATTTGATTGCGACAGGTCCATAGCCTTGCCCCAAACTACTTCATTAGTAAGGGGATCCAGAATAGCCGATCCGCCCATCATGACGCTCGGGTGCCTCAAGCCTAGGCTGGTAAATACGGGGCGCGCATATCCGAAAGACCGGCCGGTAGCCGCCGCGATCACCATGTTCCCCTGGGCTCTGCGGATAGACTCTTGAAGCCGCTCATCGGCCTCCGTAGCGCCCAACTCTACGGCCGTACCGTCAACGTCAAAGATAATTCCCTTATACATTGCCGCTCCGTGCCTTCTCGGCCTTCTTGCGCCAATCGAATCGATACATGCCGAGCAAGATGGAAGAAAGCACGAACACTTCTGTTACTATGCCGGCGTATGAGTGCGAGTGTACGGCATAAATCAACCATGCCGGCGGCGATATCAGTGAAATCAGACGAATATTCTTGGTTTTAGATTGCCAAGCAGCAAACGCGCCGCTGATCGTGCCTATAGCCGGCAATACACTATAAATATTTTGCCAAGTAAGTGCTGTCGCGATCGCAAAGATACCTACGAAAAGCCACAACAGCCAGACCGAGTTTTGTACATAACGGAATTGGTTAAAGAAGTAGTTCCGTGTCGCGCCAAGGAAATTCATCGCCGAACCGGCATAGGCTCCGAGCAGGAAGAAGTGGACGCTGAACAGAAGACTGGCCAATAATTGGACGTTGAGTATGGTCCTGCGTTTATTGAACTGATATATCAAGAGTGACAGGCCGAAGGCCACGAAACCTATCAGCTGAATAATTATCTGGTTATGTAATATTGACATCCGCCCCAGTATAGCACTGGTATTGTCACTCTCATGCTATAGTCATGCTCATGACTTGGCAGTTTCTGCTCACGTGTTTTCTGATTCTCGGTACTGTGGTTGCCCTGCTACAACGCCAGCTCGGTAAGACCATCCCCCAGTACAACCGGCTCGTTAACGGGGTGTTTTTCGTAGGGATTCATTTTCCCCTGGCCATAATCGCCGGACTGATTATCGGCTTTGATGCGAATATCGGCTGGACGAACATGATTATTTTGGCTTCGACGGCAATCATTGCCCCTCTAGGCGAAATCTTTGCCTATCGCGCAAGCAAAACCGTTGATGCTGGTTTGCTAGGAATTATCAGTACCATGGGCCCTGTTATTACCATAGTTTTAGCAGTGTTATTGTTGTCCCAAGACTTATCCCTGTGGCAATTAGTAGGCGCTTTAATCATCACTTTCTCCGCCCTGTCAGTGTCGATTGCTACCTATAGCCACAGCGGGAAAAGCACCAAGGTCGGAATCGCCTTCGCGTTGATGTATGTTTTGCTTTGGGGCTCAGGTACGGTATTTGAAAGCTGGATGTTAAAACGCATCAGTCTAGGTTCGGTGCTGATCTACTGGATAGGATTCCAGACCTTTTGGATGGCTGTACTGGCCTGGCCGCAGCGTCGCCACCTTGGCGCGGTCATTAATCGCAAATACGGCTCTAAAGTATTGGGGCTGGCCTTATCCAAGTCCGTAAAAGGTATCGTTTTTGTGTCGGCATTATACGTGAGCAAAAGCGCTGCTATAGTCGGCGCCTTCACCGGCTTTCAGCCAGTTATTATCGTGATTGCCGCATACATTTTCCTGCACGAGAAGTACCACCTGAGAATAAAAGTCTTGGCCGCGCTAGCCGGCTTAGTTGGCTTGGTTATACTCAGTCTAGGGTAAGGATATAATGATTAAATGACTCGCCCAAATCATAACCTGCAATATAGAAGCGCCCGGCCTGAAGATGCCGGTAGTATGGCGCTATTGGAAGCCCAAGCGCACGCCCCAAGAAAGGGTCGTCCAATCCCCAGCGAGCTATCCGGTACCTACGGCGCTGACGCTGTCATAGAGAGATTAAGCCATCCTGTCAGCTGGTCGCGCCTGGTATTTGACCAAGACCTACTAATAGCGGATATTTATGGACGCCCGTCAGCCGCTAATACTGAGTCAGGTACTTCAACCCAGACAATCTGCAATCTAATGGTTCACCCGGATTATTGGGATCGGCATATTGGCAGCGGTTTGTTGGACTGGGCAATATCAACCCTACCTAAGCTTGGAGCAACCTCAATTGATTTATGGACTGAAAGCGATAATAAGCGTTCGCGCCCCTTGTATGAAAGCAGAGGGTTCTTGGCGACCGGAGAAGAACGCGTCCACCCAAGGAGCAAAGAACCTCAGCTTAAATACCTACTGGACTTAACATTGCAGATCAGCTAAAGATACAGGCTTTTTCATAGCCATACGCTTTATTGAGCACTGAGGAATTGATGGTTCGTCTGCTAATAGTTCCAACGGCTGCGCTTCAAGGCAAGCCCGTATCGCCTGTATCGGTCCGCCGCTAGTAATAAGGAGTACGCTATCCTCTTTGTAGTGGCTGTATGTCTCGTTTAAAAAAAGCCGGATTCTGTCAGCTAGCTCCGTCCACGACTCACCGCCGGGAACCTTTCGAGTAAGCGTAGTTCCGGGAAAATTCGCCATATCAATATATGGTTTACCCTCATAATTAGCGTAACTAATTTCTCGTAACGCTGAAGACAATTTTAACGGCGTATTGGGATGATAGCGGTGTATCTTTTTAGCTAAAACGGCACATCGGCCCAAATCCGAACCTATAATCACGTCAAATGACTCAGATGCTAAATCGGATGCTAATCGGTCGCTTTGCCTTAAGCCCAAAGCCGACAAAGTACCGTCTGTTTGTCCTTGTATGATCCTCTCCTTGTTCTCTACTGTTTCGCCGTGGCGGACAACTGTCAAAATCATAGTTGTTAGGCTTGGCGATTGCGCCAGCGGGCGAAGACGTGGCGCCGCTGTTTGCCGCTCTCGTGCTTGTCTTTGTACTTTTTAATCTGTTGTTTGAGCTTGGCCTCGACGATATCAACCGCCGCGAACATGTTCATGGCGCGCTCCTTGGCCACCAGCGTCTGGTGTGGCAAGTGCAAAATGGCCTCGCAGGAACAGTGGTCAGTTTTTTTGGATTTGCTCTCGCGCAAAATCACTTCGCCGTGGGCGCTCTGGCGGTCATGCTTGGACAGGTAGCGGTCCAGCCCGCCAATTTTGCGGTTCACGTACCTGCGAAGCTTATCGTCAACGGTGGTGTGGACTCCCTGGATTTCAAATTTTTGTAGCATGTTACCTCCTTAAATCTCTGTTTTCCCGCCCATGAAAGACTGTAAGACTTTGGGGATTTTGACCTTGTCGCCGGCTTGGTGATTCTCGATCAGCGCGATACAAACCCGGCTGAAAGCGGCGGCAGTGCCGTTCAAAGTATGCACGAACTCGGTCTTGCCATCGGCGTTTTTGTGCTTGATATTGAGCCGGCGCGCCTGGTAATCAGTCACGTTGGAACAGCTCATCAGCTCGCGGTAACTCTTATCGGCCGGGCTCCAGTATTCAATGTCAAACTTTTTGTAAGCCGATTGGCCAAGGTCGCCGGCGGCAATCCGCACCAAACGGTACGGGATTTCCAACGCCTGACAAAGTTCTTCTTCCAGCTCAACCAGTTTTTGGTGCCACTCTTCGCTATCTTCCGGCTTGCAGAAGACGTACATCTCCAACTTATTGAATTGGTGAACCCGATACAGGCCCTTGCTGTGCTTACCATAGGCGCCGGCTTCCTTGCGGTAGGCCGGACTAAGGCCGACATATAACAGAGGTAGTTCATCGGTTTCAAGGATTTCGTCGGCGTGATAAGCGGTAATCGGAATTTCGGCGGTGGCAATTAGGTGTAAATCTTCGCCCTCAACTTTATAAATCTGGTCTTCGTCGCCCTTCGCGGAAAAACCGGTGCCGTCAATGGCGCGCTGGTTGACCAAATGCGGCACCGTGATCGGCGTGAAGCCGTATTTAGCGGCCAGCTGGAGGCCATACTGGAAGACGGCCAACTCAAGCTGTACGAGGTCGCCTTTCAGATAATAAAACTTGTTGCCGGCGACCTTGGCGCCGCGTTCAAAATCAATCAACCCGCGTTTTTCGCCCCACGTCTGATGGTCAACTACCTTATCCTGCCGAGGCTCGCCCCACTTTTTCTCTTCGCGGTTATTTTCCTCGCCGCCCTCCGGCGTGTCATCGGCCATGACGTTCGGGATTTCCTTGAGTAATGTCGTATATTCCTTTTCGATTGAGCCAAGTTTATGATCCAAATCGGCCAGTTTATCTTTCAATTCCCTGCCAGCCTGCATCTGTTCTTCGCTGGGTTTCTGACCCTTGTTCTTTGCGGTCAGCTCGTTGCGCTGACGGCGCAAATCCTCGGCCTGCTGTAATAATTCGCGGCGCTCTTTGTCAAAGCCCAGCAACTGCTGAACGTCGACTTCATAACCTTTTTGTTTGGACTTCTCCGCCACCAACTCCGGATTGTCGCGGATAAACTGAATGTCTAGCATGCTAGTAGTATAACCCACGTTGCGTCTTGCGCCAGGGGTGTGATATATTGCGGCTATAAGCAACAAAACCAAAAAATATACATGAATCCTGATTCTACTCCAGTACATGAACCGGCTCAACAGGTTACTGCCCAACCCCCGCAACAGACACCACCGCCTGCTCCGACCGCCCAAGCGGGCACCCAGGCAGCCCCTCAATCCGAAAGAAATAAAACTACCGCTCTTTTATTAGCAATATTCTTGGTTGAATTCGCATGGCTTTATACATACGCGCGGGACAAGAAAAAGTTCTGGACTAGCTTGATTGCTAGCCTCACTCTTTTAGCCCTTGCTTACGCTACAAACACCTCGGCAATGTTTGTGGTGTATGACATATGTGCGTTAGGTATATACATTTGGGTGATTGTTGATACCGCCAAGAAGCCCAAAGAATATTTTATACATTACCCCAGTTATCATGCTGTCGGCCCCGGGCTTGCACCATCATCGGGCCCCCAACAGTCAGCACCTGCCCAGCCTTTAGACGGCAACGCCTATCAAACTTTGATGCCGACCAAGAATAAGTTCGCGCTTAAAAGTTATTACTATGGCTGCATTGGCATATTCCCTCTGATCGGTTTACCATTTAGCATCTTGGCGATCACGAATGGCCGCAAGGCTCTCGAGCAGTACAAGGCCAACCCCACGCCCGGAGCAAAAGTCCACGCGAAAGTTGGTATTGGGTTGGCCATTGTCGAGCTTATATTTTTCGCGATAATTTTCTTTGCGTTCGCCGATTTTATTATTCGTTAATACTGGCTTCCAAACGATAGTCTGATTGCTATTTTTTCTTGAGGTGATTCACGGTCAGTTCGGTGCGTTTGCGGGCGTATTCGCAGAAGTCGCAAGGGCCGCCCATGGCGGCATCTCCCACCGGCGGCATCTTTTCGGTTTCTAGGCACTTCTTCATCTTCCCTAGAGTCGGCTCCACCCATTTGTCACTGCCGGTGTACGGGATGAGTTTGGTCTGAAATTGTAGAGTGTCTTCGAAACTGTCGACATCCAGCCGGGCGTTGGTGTAGACAAAGTAGCCGGTGTCGCTGACCTCAAAGCCGTTTTGGCGCAACAGCCACTGGTAGACCTCCAGCTGGCGTTTGTAGCTGATCTGCCAATCGCTGTCTATGCTGACTTCTTTGTTTTTAGACGTCGCCTTGTAATCAACCACGATTAACTCGCCGTCATCGTTCACCCAAACGTCGTCAATGGCGCCAAAAACGTGCAGATTGGTCGGCTTATGCAAGGCCGTAACACCGGTGAAATTGTAGCGCCACTTGTCTAGGTCGGCGTGCTGGTACGGCACGGCTTTAACCTGGTTGTCGGCCATAATCGGGTGCGGTGTGCCGGCTTCGCGGTGGCGGTCGAACTCTTTTTTATACAGCTCATCAATAGTTTTGTTGATGTTGAACGGCGGGCCGCTGGGCCGCTTGATTTTCAGCCGCGCATCCAGCCAGAAACAGCGCGGACACTGCATGAACAGCTCAATCTTACTGCGGCTGATCTTGAACGGATCGCTCTGCCCCGGCTCGTACGGCGCGTAGCGTTTGGATGTGTATGCCATGGCCCCTATTGTAGCAACCCGGGACCGAGCGGCCTTATAATTCTTCTAAAATTTTAATTAAATCTTCAGGATGTGCCGCCATGGCGGTCGGTTCCAGCGCCTCCAGGTCGGCTGGGCGGGCGAAGCCCCAGGCCACGGCGATAATCTTAATTTTCGCGGCGTGGGCGGCTTTGATGTCGCGGGCTTCGTCGCCGATGTACAGCGCGTTGTCTTTCTCCAGGTTCTGCTCTTTCAGCAATTTTTTAAGATAGCGTGCCTTGCCAAACAATCCGGCGCCGCCGTAAACTTCCAAGAAATATTTGTGCAGTTCGTAGTGGTGCAGAAATTTGTGTACGTTGGGCACGGTGTTGCTGGTGACAATGAACAGCTCATGCCCCTCGGCATGCAGTTTTCTGATGACTTCGGGCATGTCATCGAACGGTTTTACACGGCCAATGACTTTGTGCATCTCGCGGCGGCCTCTGACAAAGAGACCAATCAAGCGCCACCATGGATGGCCGAAATTGCGAGCGATTGCCGCCATAGATTGGCCGCGCAGTTCCTGTTTTTCGGCGCCGCTAAGCGGCGGCCGGCCGGCTTCGTCCGCGACAAAATCGACGATAAAGTCAAAACTATCGGCGATCGTACCGTCGAAATCGAAAATTATGGCGGCCATTGCCTACCAGTTTAACAGATGCTGTTTAGATTGGTTTGTACGGAATATGACATTGGCCGCGGCCAGTCCGCTCGGCGTACTTCTGATGATAATCCTCGGCCGGGTAAAAGCGCGTAGCCGGCACAATCTGAGTGACAATCGGTTTCTTGAGCTCCGGCTGAACTTCGTCTTTGATTTGCTCCGCCGTCTCGCGTTGCTGTTGGTCAAAATAGAAGATTGCCGAGCGATAACTGTCGCCTATATCCGGGCCTTGGCCGCCGAGCTGGGTCGGGTCGTGCATCCGGAAGAATTGCCGGCAGAGCGTCTCAAAGCTGGCTTTCTTGGGGTCAAATTCAATCAGCACGGCCTCGGCGTGGCCGGTAGTATGCGAGCAGACCTGCTCATATGTCGGATTTTCGATATGTCCGCCGCTGTAGCCAGCAGTTGTCCTGACGACGCCTGGCACCTGGTCAAAATAGAACTGTACTCCCCAGAAACAGCCTGCCGCAAAAATAGCCTTTTCCATCTCAGAGTCCTATCTTAAAGAACGACGCTAAGGTAATCAGCAATACTACTAAGCCGAGCGCCCGGCGGAAGTAGTTCACGCCGCGGAAAATCTCTAATAAAGACCAGATAATCAGCGCCACCGCGCCGGCCGTCCAGGCATAGTCCGATATATGCCGGCCAGGAGCAAAGATAGCTACGATATCCAGCACCGCCCAGGCGATCAGCCAGATATTTGGACGCTGGAAAAGTGTTAGCCGCCCTTGTTTATCTTTCCATATTTTGTCTGATAGGCTAGGCTCCGTGGTCCGGCCAGCATAGCTCGTGTAATGTTTGATGTTTGCCTCCTTGCAAATTTAGCGTTTCCGTCTTACATTTAAACATAAGGAAATTAAGGAGTATATCCCATGAGCGCACTAAAGTCCCTAGAAAAAAACTTTGATAACTGGTTCGTCAAACAGGCCCCGCCCCTGCCCGACAACGCCAAAAGGGCGCTGGTCCGTTACCTGCCCTGGATCAATCTCGTCCTGGGAATCCTGACGCTCTATAGCGTTTATGTCATCTGGCACTGGGCGCACCTGGCCAATAACCTGATTAATTACGCCAACTCCATCAGCGCCGCTTACGGCGGTCCGGTGGTTGCCAGCAACCGGCTGACTACCGGCATCTGGCTGGGCTTGATTGTTCTGACGGTGGAAGCATTGCTCTACATCGCCGCCTTCCCGGCCACGCGCGAGCGCAAAAAATCCGGTTGGGATCTGATGTTCTACGCCCTTTTGGTCAACGTAGTCTACGGCGTGGTGATTCTGTTCACCGCTTACGGCGGCCTGGGCTCGCTAATCTGGACGCTGATTGGCTCGGCTATCGGCCTGTACCTACTGTTCCAAATCCGCGGCAATTACAGCGCTAGCAAGTCCCGCGCCAAGGCCCGCGCCAAAAAATAAGCTACTCCAGATCGTGGATCTTCTGGTGGTCCAGCCCGTAATAATGAGCGATTTCGTGCCACAAAGTGTGTTTGATTGACTCTTTGAGCCCGACTAAGGTGTCGGCCTGCCCCTCCAGCGGCTTCTTAAACAGCGTAATCTTATCTGGCAACACCCGAGTCATGCCCTGTCGGCGAGCCAGCGGCACGCCCTCATACAAGCCCAACAAGGTCTGGTCGCAGTGCAGTTTGAGCTCCTCGCGTTGAGCCGGCGTCGGCACATCCTCATACAGAATCGCCACGTTTTTGATATTCTGGACATGCTCGCCGGGCAATTCTTCCAATGCCTGGTTAATCAGTTCCTGGAATTGCTCATCAGAGACCTGGATCATGCTTCAAGTTTTAGGCGTTTGATGAGCCACTCCCTTGGCAAGATGCTCAGGAACCAGCCGGCCCGCGGACCGGAGGTCTGGCCAATTAGAACGCGGTAGAGCGTGGTGAATAAATCTTTTGGTTGCATGCCCAGGCTGTCTTTGAATTCATAGATGGCTTTGTGGAACCAGTCGCCATCGGCGCCTTCTGGCGCAGCGCTAACCTTGGCAGCCAATTCAGACATAAATTTCTTTTCGGTGTCGTTAAAATCAGCTGGATTAACTTTGTCAGACAGGTCAAATTTGACGTCTTCGGGCGCCCGCTTATCCAGCCAGGCGTCTATGAACTTCAGCTCGGCCCGGATGATGTCGGCGTCTTCATCAACCACCTCGGCATGCTCCGTGCGACGGATAATCTCAAGTGTTTTATCGACGTCTTTCAGGGCCGCCTGATAGCTGGCCACCAGATGCGAGAATGGCACCCGGCTGACCGTCTTTTTGTCCACATCACGCGTACATATATAAAGTAGTTGTTCTTCACTATCCGTTCTATCTGCTTTGGCCGATAATGCGGCAAAATCATCCATCAACTGCACGACGCCGTGCACCGGATCAAAAAATAAGGGCCTATTCAGAGGATTACGCAGCATGAAGTAGCGGATGACCTCAGCCGGCAATAACTCCAAGCCTTCATTAGCGCTCAAGGCCGTCCCCTTGCTGGCGCTCATCTTCTTGGTGTCGCCGGCCATATGTATGGAGTCGTATGGCACGGCTATCGGCGCTGGGGCTTCATAAACGTCCCGCATCAGGCGTACGCCGGTATCATATGAGCCACCAGCACTAGCGTGCTCGCGTCCGAACGGCTCAACATCTACCTTCATAAGCCACCAACGGCCGGGCCAGTCCAGGCGCCAATCCAGCTTCACCTCGCCCTTTTCGTAGTGGACGCTGTTTATCTGCCCTTTAGAGTCTTTGAACTGGATAATTTTCTTATCGGTATCAATGCTAACGAACTCTCGGTTTTTTAGATATTCACCGTCCATAACTTGAATAGGCGTCCAATTAGGCGGTAGTTTACGGTTGGATACGTCTTCTAGGGCTTCTCTTATAACGTCCAGGCGTTCCAAACAGCGCTCGATAGCCGGCACAAAGTATCCGCCGCGGTATTTCTCGTGCGACCGAATAAACTCTACGTCCACGCCAAGGTCTTGGCAGGCCTGTTGCAGGCCTTGCAAGAAATGGTCGGCGTATGACAGCTTTGAGCCGTCAGGCGCCGGTACATCACAAATCGGTATACCAAGATATTTTTTATAATCCTCGGGCACATTGGCTGGTACCTTGCGGAGTGCGTCCAGGTCATCCACGAAATATACATGCTTGGCGCTGTGGCCGCGCTTTGTCAGTTCAAGTAGAATCGCATCACAGATAATTAGCTCACGCATATGACCCAGATGATACGTGCCCGAGGGCGACCCGCCTGATTCAATCAAAATCTTGCCCTCCGGATGGCGGGCAATCAGCTCATCAACGACCTTATCTAACCACTGCATAATCTTCTAAAGTATACAGAAGTTTAAGAGATGCTGACAATCTTGTAGGCGGCGGTTTCGGCGGGAGTCTTGATCTCTACCTTGTCGCCAACTTTTTGGTCGATCAGAGCCTGGCCGATTGGCGACTCGTCACTAATCTTGCCGCTCAGAGGGTCGGCCTCTACGGTACCGACTACCTGGAACTCCTTGGTCTTGCCGTTGCCGCGAAGTTTGACACGCGAACCCAGCTGGACCTTAGCGCCGCGCGGCTTTTTGATGATTTCGACGTTAACCAAAATGCCCTCTACCTCTGAAATGCGGGTTTCGTTGCGCTCTTGTTCAGCGCGGGCGGACTGGTACTCGGCGTTCTCCGACAGGTCGCCAAGCTCACGGGCGGACTTGATGGACTTCGGCAATCACGGCGCGCTTAGCAATCAGGCCGTCTAGTTCGGTCTTAAGCGTATCAACGCCATCCTTAGTCAACCGGAATAACTTCTTCACTGGAGTCTTCCCTTCTCACCCCTTAATCCAAATGTTGACCGATATTATAGCAAGTTTGGCCTCAAGAGCCTAGCGATTTTAGTACTTCAGCTTCATTCAACTGCTGTACCTCTGAGGATTGGCGGGCTTTGAGTTCATATTTGCCAGCTTCCTGGGTCTTTTGGCTAACTACCACACGGTATGGGATGCCCATTAGGTCAGCGTCGGCGAACTTTTCGCCAGGCCGCGTGTCGCGGTCGTCGTAGAGCGTGCTGATGCCGCCCTTTTCCAGCTTGTCATACAGCTCATCGGCCTGCTTAACCACCGCTGGGTCATCGCCCAGCCTTGCCAAGTAAACTTTGGCCGGCGCCACCGCCTCGGGCCACTTGAGGCCGCGCTCATCGGCGAAATATTCGGCCAGCACGCCCATAAGCCGGCTTATACCAATGCCATAACAACCCATGATGATAGCTTGCCGCTTGCCTTGCTCGTCGGTGTATTGGACGTCCAGGGCATCGGTATATTTGGTTTCCAGGTGGAAGGTGTTGCCCACCTCTACCCCAGTTTTTTTAACTAATTTGGATTTGTCCAGGCCGAGCTTAGCCAGGTTCTCGTCGCTGTAAATCTCTTCGTTGATGGCGATTTTTTTGTCTTCATCGACATAGAGCGTGTCTTCGCCGATGTCGCTCAGCGTCTGGAACTCATCGCTAAACTTATCGGTAAAGATACCACCGTCGGCGTAGGTCCGGTAAGTCACATCGCCCAGACCAAGCCGTTGGTAAACCTTATGATAGGCTTCGACCGCCACATCATACAATTTTTCGTGCTCCTCTTGTGTGCGGGCCAGCGAGTACATATCTTTCATGACGAACTCGCGGCCACGGAGCAAGCCGCTCTTGGCACGCAATTCGTTGCGGAACTTGTTCTGTATCTGGTAAACGTACAGCGGCAGGTCTTTATAGGAGCTGACGTAACTGCTCAGAGCGTCGACAATCGGCTCTTCGTGCGTCAGGCCAACGCCCAGCTCGGTACCGCTTTTCAGCTTGGTCTTGAACCAGTTATCGACCTTTTTGTCGTCCCAACGATCGGTCTTTTCCCAGATGTCGCGCGGCTGGAGGGTGGTCATCATAACCTCTTGCCCGCCGACGCTATTCATTTCCTCGCGCACGATTTGCTTGATGTTTTCCAGCACGATGAGACCCAGCGGCAGATAGGCGTAGACGCCGGCCATCTCCTTATGGATGAAGCCGGCCTGAATCAACAGCTGGGCGTTGCGCGCCTCTTCGTCAGCCGGTACGTTCTTGGTCGTTCTAGTGAATAATTTTGACAGTCTCATACTATGGCTATTTTACATGAATTATGAATAATGCCATGAAGGCTATGCCGTTCTTGATAGCGTGCAGGGTTATGCTGGCCCACAGACTGCCGGTCTTTTGGCGCAGATAGATAAGCACCAGGCTGAGTATGAAAGTGTCCAGGGCGGCGATATAGAGCGGGCCAGCCGGGCCGCCTTCCGGCAGGTGGGCGGCCGCGAAAATCAGGCTGGTCACGAGCGCCGCCGGGATAATCTTCATGGCTTTGCGCAAACTGCTATATAAGAAGCCGCGGACCATAATCTCTTCGGTCAGCGCCGGTAATATCACCAGGCTGATGAAGGCCATAATAAGCGCCGCCCCGCCCTGCACGTCCGTGAAGCCAATCTGCTGGTGTTGATCAACGTTCAGACCCGGCACGAAGTGCGTCACTACGCCAACGCTCAGCAGATAGAGTAAATAATAGGCCGGCACCGCCATCAGACCGTAAGCCGCGTCGCGCCAGCGCGGGCGCTTCAAGCCGATTATCGAGAACGTCGAGCGATAATGCTTTAAGAATAAGTAAAGCGCGCCCAGTATCAGCGATTCAGCCAGCAAAATATAAACGAACTGGGCAGCGGTAGAATTAGTCAGCCAATCCGTGGCTTGGGCGTGCGACCAGTGGTGCAAGTAAGGATAAATGGAGACCGCCAGCGCGCCAAATACCTCCGCCGCGTAGAAGATAATAACCACAAACACCAGCCCCAGCCAGGGATTCCAGGCTACCTGATTATTAGAAGAATCTGTGGACATCGACGGCAGTGATAGCGATTATTAAACTGAACAATATTACGAAACCGGCGGCGTTGATAGCTTCCTCGGCTCGGGCTGACAGCGGCCGTTTGAGTGCCCGGCTAATTAGCATCGTCCACAGTCGCCCGCCGTCCAGGGCCGGAATCGGCAGGATATTCATGATGGCCAGGGTTAGCGAGATGATAGCCACTATCATCAGCATGAACTGGTAGCCCAGCAGACTGCCGTTCTTGAGAATTACGAAGATGCCGACCGGACCAGCAACTTGCGCGCTGGCGGCGGTCTGGCCATTCTGGCGCGCCGTATGGTTGCCTGTAACCAGCCCGGCTATCAGACTACCCAGCCCGCCAAGAGCATGCCCTAGCCCCTGGAAAGTCAGCGCCGTCACTTGGGCGCTGAAACCAATGGCCACGATCGGCGCCGACCAGGTGGAGCGTTGCAAAGTAAACTCCGTCGGCGACACGCCCAGATAGCCACCCTTGTCTGCCGGCCGGCCGCAAAGTCGCCTTGGCGGTGTGCTCGTGGCCACCACGGGTGTAATAGATTATGGCATTTTTGCCGGCGAAGCTTTTGGTCAGATCCGGCAGTTTGGCGGCGCTACTGATACCGACCGGGCTGTAACCGGCCAAGCCTATGTCATTGAGCTGGTCTTCGGCCTTCAGTCCGGCCTTATCGGCCGGTGAACCCGGCTCCACATAGCCGGCGATGACCTGCCGGGTTACCAGCTGGGTATCACGCTTGACGGTGTATTGGTTGGGCACCAGCTGGGGCATGCCGATAGCAGCCAGAACCGTGAACAGCACCAGCGCCACAACCAGATTCATGACCACGCCAGCGGCCATAATCTTGGTCTTGGACCAAGTGCTGGCGGCACCGAAACTGCCCGGCTCGGTGTCGCTGTCATGCTCGCCCTTGAGCTTCACGAAACCGCCCAGCGGAATCAGATTGATGCTAAAGGTCCAGCCGGACTTAGTTTTACGCTTATAAGCCCGCGGCGGAAAGAAGATGCCAAACTCCTCTACCTCCACGCCACTACGGCGGGCGGCTATGAAATGCCCCCACTCGTGGACCACTATTAGACCCATAAATAATACGATGCCAATTACTAGCAATAAAATCCCCATGGCTATCCATTATACTTTACAAACTGCGGCAGGCGCGAGTATAGTAAAGGATAAGCTAAAACAGAGACTTTAGGCTTAATATGTATATGAAGGTCGAAGCATCAATACCGGCATTAACTATGTCGCCAAAGGAGGTGTTACCCAGTGATAACCTGGGTAATGTTAGTGACGCCCCGGGTCCTAATCTTTTCCATAAACACACTTTCATAGTCGTTGCCGTCGCCGTATTAATCATCGGCTCGGCGGCAATAAAATTGGGCGCAAACTACTGGAGCGCCAAGGCTTATCCTCTGACCACAAGCTCATCGAGCATAAAAACCACCGGCAAACCGGTTTCCGGTTTCAACCTGACCGTTCCGGCGGCAGACTTCCAGGCTAAACTGCAGACTATAACCGGCCAGCCAGTCACACTAAAGGTCGGTCCCTACTCCGAGCGGGTCAACGGCGACATCGTCAGAAGCTGGCTACAGATCACCGCCAACAAAAACAAATCCGAATACTACATCCATATCAACGAGGCCGCCATCGGCAACTCGCTGACTAAAGAAGCCAAGGATTACACGCGCGCACCGGTCAATCAGCTGACAGTCAGCGAGGATGGCACCAGCCGGGTGGTCGTAGCCGGCCAGAACGGCCGCTCCCTCAGTGACGCCAGTACGCTCAAGACCCAGGCGCATACCGCGGCCAAAAGCGTACTTGTCGGCAAGGGTCTGAATTTTAATACCCCGCTCAAGACCCAACCTTTTAGTGCGGTTACACCGGCCAAGTTCGACAAACTAATCGTGGCCAATACTACCGCCAAGAAGATGTGGCTGTTCCAGAACGGCAAACAGATCAAAAGCTATCTGGTCAGTGCTGGCAAGCCGACCACGCCGACACCTATCGGCGAGTTCCATATTTACGCCAAATACGCCTCGCAGGATATGCGTGGCCTCAACACTGACGGCACACGTTATTTCCAGCCTCATGTCTACTGGGTTAACTACTTTACCGGCGGCAATGCCATCCACGGCGTCTACTGGCACCCGCTGAGCTGGTTCGGCGCCATCAACAGCTCGCACGGCTGTATCGGCATTCCGGACAACCAGGCTGAGTGGGTATACAACTGGGCGCCAATCGGCACCACCGTCGTCGTCCACATCTAACTGCGCAGTTTATAAACTAAGGATTTCGGATTCTTTGGCTTTGGCGGCGGTTTCGGCCTCAGTCCGGGCTTTGTTCATGGCTTCGTCGACCTGGCCACCCAGACGCTTGGCCTCGTCCTCGCTGATGTCTTTGTCTTTCTTGGCACCATTGATAGTATCCATGGCTTCGTGCCGGGCGTTCCTCAGGGCAATCATACACTCTTCCTGCTTGGCACCGACCTGTTTGGCCAGCTCTTTGCGCCGCTCCTCAGTTAGTGGCGGGATTGGCACCCTTATCACCCGACCGTCGTCAGTCGGATTGAGCCCCAAGACGGAGTCATTGCGAATAGCCTCGGCGATGGCGCCCAGATTGTTCGGATCGAACGGCGTCAGCTGGATTAGCGTCGCTTCCGGCACGGCAATCGTCGCCACCTGGTTGAGCGGCATCTGCGTTTCATAAGCTTCCACTGTTACGCCGTCCAGCATAGCGGCACTAGCCCGCCCGGTCCGCAACGTCTTTAAATTATCCTTAAACCGCTCCACTGCCTGGGAGAACTTCTTTTGCGCGTCTGAAACTACTTGATTGGCATCCATTTACTTAATTATAGCCTGTTATTGTCATAGTCATCAAGAAATGCCAACATTTCACGATCGCCGTGAACATGCGGATACTTTTTGGCCAGCATCTCATAATCATATTCCTTTTTTGGTTTTGGTTTTGATTGCTGGTCAGCATACTTCGGAGATAGTCTCTCCACCTCATTGCCATCCAGATCCGACTGGCGGATATATGCCAACGCCGCCTGGCGCAAAATATCACTGCGCGTCGCGAAATTTTGTTTTGCTAGAACATCAATTTGGGTCAAGAGCCCCAGAGGCATAGTGATCGTAATGATTTTACTGCTTTTGATATTCATAGTAGTGTCGAACCTTCTTTTGAGACCTATATTGCAATACATAGCGAATCACTAGCGATTCGCTATCGAATATAATATCGTCACGAATGACACGCAAAAACAAAAGCTAATTTAATTAAATTATTTAATCGTCTGTTCAGCTTATTTCGCCGAGGGCGATGCGCGAAAAGCGGCGGACGACAATATTTTCGCCAAGCCGGGCATTGTGATCTTTCACATATTCACCCACAGTCTGGCCAGCGTCTTTTACGAAAGGTTGTTTCATTAGCTCGTCGATGTCTTTCGGTTCGCTAGCGGCGATATGCATAGCCAAATCTTTGACCAAAGCCGTGAATATCTCGTTGCGGGCTACAAAATCAGTCTCGCAATTAACCTCCACTAGCACGCCGATGCGGCCATCGTGGTTATAGGTGCCGACCAGCCCCTGCGCGAGCCTCGCGCTCGCCGCGTTTTTCGGCCTTGGTCAGGCCTTTCTTGCGCATAGCTTCCAGGGCCTTATCAAAGTCACCGCCGGCGTCTTCCAGCGCCTTCTTGGCGTCGGTCAGGCCGACACCGGTCAAATCTTTAAGTCGTTTTACCTCTTTGATATCAGCCATCTTAGACCTTCACCCTTTCGATTTTCTCAGACTTTTCTTCGGATTTTTCTTCGGCTTCCGGCTTCGGAGCTTTGACCTTGGCCTTACCGGCCAAAATAGCCGCCTGCACGTAGCCGACGATCAGCTCAATCGTTTTAATGGCATCGTCATTGGACGGAACCGGATAATCAATCTGGCTCGGATCGGCGTTGGTATCTACCAGCGCCACGATCGGCACACCCAGTTTGCGGGCCTCGCGCACAGCGTTGGCATCGTTGATTATATCAACCACGAACACCGCGCCGGGCCGGGCGTTCAGCTCTTTAACGCCTCCATACAGGCCGTTCATGTGCTCAATTTCTTCTTGGAAACGCTGGACTTCCAGCTTGTTATACTTATTTTCCAGCTCGCCGCTGGCCATCCGGTTTTCCAGGTCCTGCAGGTGCTTCACCCGCCCGCCGATAGTATTCCAGTTGGTCAACATGCCGCCCAGCCAGCGCTCGGTTACGTACGGCATGCCGGTCTCTACGGCCGCTTTCTTAACGATGTCCTGGGCCTGGCGCTTGGTGCCAACCAGCAGAATCTGCTTGCCGTCAGCTGCTGTTTTAGTCAAAAAGGCCAGCGCCTCATCCAACGCTTCAACCGTCTTTGTTAAATCAATAATATGCGCCCCGCCACGTTTGCTATGAATGTACGGCGCCATCTTAGGATGCCAACGCTCAGTCTTATGACCGAAGTGCGCGCCCGCCTCCAATAACTGCTTGATATCTACCTGATTGGTAGCCATATTGTCTCCTTCTTCTTCGATTGGGAACCTTCACGCGCCTGCACGGCAATTCGCAAAAGAGGATCAAACCCCAACCTGCTTAATTGGTTGTACGGCTATTATAACAGATTAGTTTGCAAATCTTAAATAGTTTAATTAAATATCGCTTGGTTTTTGGTGGCGCCATTTTATATATGTATCATCGTGGTCAGTGGTCAAAGACAGCACGGTTGACAACGGGCCGTGTGGCGGAAGTGGTATACGCAGGGTCTTGCCAAGATCTTGGGAGCAATCCCTTGCCGGTTCAAGTCCGGTCACGGCCACCAGCGGGAAATAATCCACGCCCGCACCATATAAAAAACCACCCGGCTGGGGGTGGTTTTTTATTGCCAAGACCCTGTGAGTTCTAATGCTTATTTTACCCAATGCACCAGGCATAGTCAATCCGCCGCAACCTTGACCCCAGGCTAACAGATGTGTATACTAGGCATTCGAATATGAAGAAAGACTTGCACCCCGATAATTACCGCTTAGTCGTCTACGAGGACCTGAACAACGGGTTCCGGTTCATCACGCGCTCCACCGCCGCCACCGAAGAGACCACCAAGTGGGAAGACGGCAAAGAGTACCCGCTAATCAAAGTCCACGTATCATCCGCCTCGCACCCCTACTTCACCGGCGAAGAGAAGATCCTAGATGTAGAAGGCCGCGTTGATAAGTTCAAGGCCCGCGCCGCCGCTGGTGCTAAGTCCAAAGAAAAGCGGGCC
Source organism: uncultured bacterium (assembly GCA_963805865.1). Lineage (GTDB taxonomy): Bacteria > Patescibacteriota > Saccharimonadia > Saccharimonadales > UBA4665 > JARIHC01. Next base: position 420,595 of record CAWDVI010000003.1, on the reverse strand, counting down.
GCCGCCGCCAAAAAAGCAGTCCCAGCGCGCCGCCGCCAAAATCGCCAAAGCCGAAACCAAAGCCGAAACCACCAAAGTCACGAAGTAACCCTGTTCGAGTTAGCCTAACGCGGAGAATCTTCAAAACGAATATCGCCGGCATGTTCGGCGAATACTTCGTGCCTCTGCTCTACCAGCTCGGGGCCTCTGACTCCGGCAGACCTAAGGACGTTATGAGTAAGTTTTTCCATAGCCGCCGTATGATGATCAACTTGATCTTGTTGTTCGGGTGATAGATTATTTGAATTAGGAAAACCGGGGGGTCGATTATTAACACGTACTGCTGAATAAATCGTATTGGTCAACGGTATGCGACCACCTATAGCGAGCTTCCTAAAAGACTTCTCATCTCCCCAAATAATACCATCGTAAAGTTTAATTTTTGTCTTCTCTGGAGGCAGGCCAGCGTCTCGGACCATGCCCGTCAAACCCTCAAAGTCAACAGTTGGCTGGCCATATCGCTTGGCAACGCTCCGCCTCGTCAGTACCTCAACTTGGCCTTCTTGCCTGCCAGGAACCGGTGTGTACTTTTCTTTCATAATCCATATAGTAGCAAAAAATGATGGTTTTGTCAATATTTAACAGAGGTGATATACTGATTGGGATGGAAGAGAAAGAACTACAATTGCGGTCTGAGCTCAAGGAACTGGAGGCAAAGCTCCAGGATCCGGCTATTTATAGTGACAAGAGTTATCCCAAGTTGGCCAAGCGTAAGGCCGCCCTGGATGACCTGATTGCCCTATTTGATAAAAAAGCCTCCCTCGATAAGCAGTTGAGCGAGGCCAGCGACCTGGCTAACGATTCCGATCCAGCCATGGCCGCCATGGGCCGCGAAGAATTAGAGGACCTAGACGCCAAATTACAAGCAGCTGATAGTAAGCTCACCGAGGCGCTGACGCCGACCGACCCCAACAATGACCGCGACGTCATCATCGAGATCCGGGCGGCGGCTGGCGGCGACGAGTCTTCCCTGTTTGCCGGCGAATTGTATCGCATGTACGCCCGCTGGGCCGAGAAGCATAGCTATAAAGTTGAGTTAATCAGCGAATCGCCCAACGAAACCGGCGGGTTCAAGGAGATAACCTTCGCTGTGCGCGGCGATGAGGCTTATAAAAACCTGAAGTTTGAGGCCGGCGTACACCGCGTCCAGCGTGTGCCGGTAACAGAGAGTCAGGGCCGCGTGCATACCTCTACCGCTACCGTGGCGGTCCTGCCGGAGGCCGAAGAGGCCGACATCGACATCAATCCGGCCGACTTACGCGTCGACGTTTTCCGCAGTGGTGGGCACGGCGGCCAGTCTGTTAATACCACCGACTCAGCCGTGCGTATCACCCACCTGCCGACCGGTCTGGTCATCACCAACCAGGACGAAAAATCCCAAATTAAGAATAAAGCCAAGGCCATGAGCGTCCTGCGCTCCCGCCTTTTGCAACATAAGATTGATGAGGAACAGAAGGAATTATCCGATGCCCGCAAGAAGTTAATCGGCTCCGGCGACCGCTCCGAGAAAATCCGCACTTATAATTTCCCGCAAGACCGCATCACCGACCACCGCATTAGTTACAGCCGATCAAACATCCCCGCCGCCATGGACGGCGACATCGACGACTTGATTGAGAAGTTGCAGGCCGCCGAACACGACCTGCTCAGCCATGACAGTTAATGATTGGCTGGTATCAAGCCAGAAACAACTTGAACAGGCCGGGATTGGGACGGCGCGGTTGGATGCGCTGGTTTTGCTGGAGGACGTGACCGGGCGGGACCGGGCGCGGCTGTTGGCACATGGCGAGCACGAATTGTCGTCAGCCGAGCTGGCTAAACTCGCAAAGTTGCTCACCCGGCGCGAGCAACACGAGCCCCTCGCCTACGTGCGAACAAAAAGTGAGTTCTATGGCCGGAATTTCATAATTACGCCCGCCGTGCTGGAACCGCGGCCCGAATCGGAGACCATGATAGATCAGCTCAAAAAACTGCCAAAATCGTCAGATTGGCCCGCTAAACCGCAAATTGCGGACGTTGGCGCCGGTTCCGGGGCACTAGGTATTACTGCCTCGCTGGAGCTGTCAAAAGCCCAGGTGGAGCTACTGGAGATAGATCCGAAAGCCCTCAAAATAGCTCAAAGGAACGTAGATAAATATACAGCGGATGTGCCGGTCATCAGGAGTGACTTGCTGACAACGTCGCGTCAGGACAACAACGTACTACTTTGTAACCTGCCCTATGTACCAGATAGCCATAAGGTTAATCAGGCGGCTATGCACGAACCAGAGATTGCTATCTTCGGCGGTCCAGACGGGCTGGATGTTTATCGTAAGTTATTCGAGCAGGTAAAAAATCTACCAAAACGGCCGTTGTTTATTTTAACGGAGAGCTTGCCGCCGCAACACGCCGCGTTGGCCGCCATCGCCAGTACCGCGGGCTATGAATTAGTCGAAACCGACGACTTTATCCAGGTTTTCAGATTATCCGCCTGACATCGGCTTTTTAACTCGCTCGTCCGCTTTTGAGGTATATATAATGTATATACAAAATATATAGGGGTTTATCGAATGTTGTCGTATGAACCAGCTGTTTAGCCGTTAAAATCAGCTAAAATTAACTCGGAATGACTACTGAACACAAAATTTATCAGAGGTTAGCCCGTTGGCGCGGAGCCAAGGGTCACTGTAATGTGCAAGGTTTTACCATCACGCAAAACCGTTAGCTTAACCTCGTCGCCGGGCTGGTGCTGGCTGAGCAGGGCTGTTAGCGAATGTGCCTGGTCAATCTTAGTGTCGTTCACGGCCGTGATGACGTCACCGACCTTCAGGCCAGCTTTGGCGGCCGGCGTATCCGGCAGAACTGACGGATTGGCCGGATCACTGCGAGGGCGCGATGAAGGCGCCATTCTGCACGCTGAGCTTGAACTCATCGGCAATGTCGCCAGTCAGCTGAACGTAACGCACACCCAGATACGGCCGGGCGAACTTACCGGTTTTAACTACCTGGTCAACCAGACCCTTAACGTCGTTAATTGGGATGGCAAAACCGATGTTCTGGGCACCGCCACCGGCCACCGCCGTATTGATACCTATCACCTGCCCGTTCAAATTAACCAGGGGGCCGCCGGAATTGCCTTCGTTGATGGCGGCATCGGTCTGGAACAGGTCTACCAGGCTCTCCGCCGAAGATCCGGACGAGTCGCCGGCATGCAAACTGCGGCCATAACCAGAGATGATGCCACTGGTCACGGTATTCTGGAACTGGCCGAGGGCGTTGCCGATGGCTACCACGTCGTCACCGACCTGCACCCTGGAAGAGTTGCCCAGCGTAGCCGGGGTCAGTTTGTGGCCCTGGGCGTTATTAATCTTTAAGAATGCGATGTCCAGCGTGTCGCTATCACTGGTACGCCCGAGAACCGAGACATCTTTCAGCTCGGTGCCGTCGCTCAAAGTGATGCTGATTTTGGTGGCCCCGGCTCGGCACAACGTGCCGGTTGGTGACAATCAGGCCGCTCTTATCGATGATAAAACCGGTGCCAGCCGCCTGGGCCAAGTTAACGCTGACCACGCTGGGGTCGACCGTCTTGGCGATCCGGCTGATCAGCTGGCTCTGGCTGGTGACAATCTTCTTCTCATTATTGACATTGCTGGTAATCAGGCCGGTGTTACTGCGACCCTGCAGCCAGGCGCCGCCGAAGCCGCTCAGGACACCGACCACCACCACCGTAATTATCAGTCTGGCGCCGCTGGATACGTCTGGCAGTTTCCAGCCGCCCGCCCTTGCTGAGAAACACTGTAGGATTCTTTTTCTGCCATAGGCCCGCCCCTTACCTCTTAAAGTTAAACTACCTTATCTCCCCAGTCCGAAAAGGCCAGGATTACCACTACGACCGCTATCATTATAAATACCAGCTGGCGGCGCACGCCCTTGCCCAGCTTATCTTCGTGGTCTAGGTAGTACATGCCAGCCAGGCCATAGCCAATAACGCTGAGCAGTAGTGTGGGCTGGGCGATAATGCCGTAGAAGATCAGCCAGTGGCCCAGCAACCAGGCCAGCGCGGCGCCGAAATATCCCCAAGTGTAAGCCAGCATTTTGGCGTAAGGCTCGTCAAAGGCATCAAAGAAGTGGCGGGCGGCCATGAAACAGATGATACCAGCTAAGGAGCGTCAGTCCGTACAGCGGCCCATTGGTCCAAGCTAGAAACAGCGCCATCAGGGCGGCTAGCTGGCCGAGGCCGGCCTGCAGGGTAATCATCACCGTGCCGGAAGCCGGCTTGATAGCTATCAGCCAGACGGCGTAGACCACCACCCACAGCATTTGCAGGGCAAGATTATTTGTGGCGTGGGCCATGAATAGTCACGATAGACAGGCCGACCATGATGTCGACGGCGTTGGCGCGCACATTGGCGGCCCAGAACCGGGGGCGTACTGCTAACATACGCCACTTACTTAACACGATTACGCTGAGCGCCAGCTGAACGAAATCCAGCCTGACCAGTACGAAGACCATAACCGGCAGTACCACCAGTAGAACCAGCGTGGAAAAAATGGGATAAGCCGCTGGCCGGTTTAATTTTGCGAAGGAGGAGCCTCATCACTGCCTAGTATAATAACAAAGTCGGTGCCATTAGTCTAATCGAATTGTCCGGTAGCCCGTTAGTAGCGGTTATGCCGAAGCGCTGTTCCAGGGATTTCCTGGTGTGTCTGTTCTTACCATGGCTCAGGTCCATCAGCGTGGGTCTGGATATAATTGTCGTCGGCGCGTTGCCGGTGCTGCGCAATGTTATAGCCATATGGCTTGAGAGCTCTTTAGCCTTGGTGCCGTGCCATACCCTCTATCCGGTGTGCCGTTCAAAATCGTTATCCGGGCATTTTCTTTTATGCAGATAAGGATCTTTCAGCTGGGTGCGGATATAGGCCTGGATTTTGCCTGTAGTTGAACAGGCCGGCGCTCGGCAGAGCGATCGATTGCCCGGCCAGCGTACCGGTCGTCACATAGTTGTTGGGCGCGTCAGACAGGCCGATGGAGGTGGTATTGGTGTCCGGCACCTGCTTGATGATACCGTACAGCCGCGTGGCATTCTTGATTGACAGGTCGGCTGTGCATGTTATCGCCAAAAGTCTTGGCCAATTTGGCGATCTTCCAGGGGTTGCTCAGCGTGCCGAGTGTCTCGACCTTAGCTCTTGAGCGCCATCAGGACGGCGCGCTGGCGCTGGGCACGGGCAAAGTCGCTGGTCGTTTCGCGCGAGCGGACATAATTCAGTGCCTTTTTGCCGTTGAAACTGTCCTTGCCAGCCTTGGCCAGCACCGGACTATTGCCGTTCTCCCAGGCCATCGTCGGATCCACCAGGTCCTTGGGGACTTTTACGGTTACGCCGCCAACGGCATCGACTGCTTGCTGGAAAGCCTGGAAACTAATCAGGATATTGTAGTGGACAGTCATGCCCAGCACTTTCCACGGTCTGGTCGGCCTCGTCAAACCGGCCTGGATAGCGTTGCGGTTGGTGCTGCCGGGCGCCTCGCGGCCTAGATATTTGAATTCGCCGGACTCAAAGGCGCTGTTGATCTTCATGGCGCCTTGGTTGGGCACATCTACCCAGAGGTCGCGCGGGATGCTGATAAGCGTTGAGGTGTGGTTGACGACGTCGATGCTGTCAATCATCATGGTATCCGTCAGATCCGGACCATCGTGATTGCCGCCGCCGCGGCCCAGTATAAGAATGTTTATCCGGCCGTCAGCCTCGCCTTTCAGCAGGCCGTCATCATTGGTTTTGAACTGCCGCCGGGTAGAAACTCTTGTTGAGATTAAAGAATCCTTGCGAGAACAGAAATGCCGCCGACTACCAGTACCAATGCGATAACGGCCATCCGCGCCGCGGAAGGTCCAGCGCCGGAAAGCCGCCAGCTGGCCATGGCTAAGCAGCGAGTCCAGGTGCCTGAGCGGGCTTTCATTGCCCGGCAGGTCCATGTCCATTGGCGGCATATGCTCGCTGGCACCGGGGTCTTAGCGGACGTCGGGTCGGGCCGCTTCAAGCGCCACCACTGCTTTGGCCAGTTCGTAAACTGGGCTGCGGCAGGCGTTTTTTGGTACTTTCAGCGGCCGGCCGGGCTATGGCGTGCGGCCGGTTATAAGGGCGTGCTGGCAAAGCCTTAGGCACAGGTTGCGAACTCCCAAAGGCATTTTTTGTTATTTGGCGCCTTATTTTTGTCTCACGCCGTCTGTTATATGACGGATCCATCTCTGACTGTTACCTCATTATAAACCCAAACTGCTTATGATGTAAAGCCCTTTAAGTGCCCCATACATCACGGCCGTGATATAGTGGAGTCCGTGCAACCCGGACGACAGCAACATAAAGCAACATAACCTGGCGCGACGCCGCCTCAACCGTCGGCATTTTGGCGGCGCCGTGCTGGTGGCCGTATTCATTATCCTGTTTGTCTTCCGCTCTTACCAAGTTGATGGCCCCAGCATGCAAAACACCCTCTAGAATAACGACAAGCTAGTCATCTGGAAGGTCCCCCGTACCTGGTCGGATATCACCCGTCACGATTACATACCGGCCGCGGCGACGTCATCGTCTTCAACGAAAAGGGACTCAGCGAGTTCGGGCAAGATGGACAGCAAACAGCTCATCAAACGCGTCATCGGTCTGCCCGGCGAGCGCGTAGTGGTTAAAGACGGCAAAATCACCATCTATAATAAGAGCCATCCGCACGGTTTCGACCCTGATAAAACTCTTCCCTACGGCAAAAACGGCGCCATCCCCTACACTTCTGGCCACATTGACCGGAAAATCGGCCCGCACCAACTGTTCGTCTGCGGCGACAACCGCCCCGACTCGCTCGATTCGCGCACCTTCGGCCCAATCAATGCCAACCAGGTCGTTGGCAAACTTGTCCTGCGCGTCTTCCCTATCGGCCAAGCCAAAGCTTTCTAAGTTCTAAGAGCCAGACTATTCATGGTATATTTGAATCATGAGTCAAACACCAAAAGGAGGTCTCGGTAAGGGTCTGGGCAAAGGCTTAGGCAAGGGTTTTGACGCCCTGATTTCCGATGATTTCGATAAGAGCCTGCTACTGACCAGCGAGGACCGGATCGAGAAAATCCCGGTCACCAAACTCTCGCCTGGTAAGCACCAGCCGCGCCAGCACTTCGATGAAGCCTCGCTCCAGGAGCTAGCCGCTTCCATCAAGCGCCACGGCGTGGTCCAACCGCTGGTCGTGACCCCTGGCAAAGACGGCTCCTATAGTCTGATCGCAGGCGAACGCCGCTGGCGGGCCGCCAAGCTGGCCGGCCTCAAAGACGTGCCGGCTATCGTCCGCGAACGCCAGGAGTTGGAACAGCTGGAAATCGCCCTAATCGAGAACGTCCAGCGTGTCGATTTATCGCCGCTGGAGCAAGCCGTCAGCATCGAGCGCCTACACGAGCAATTTAACCTCGGTTACGACGAAATCGCCAAGCGTCTCGGCAAAGCCGCCTCTACGGTGCAGAACACTGTACGATTATTAAAACTGCCGGAGGCCGCCCGCTCAGCCCTAGCTAATAAGAAGATTACCGAGGGCCACGCCCGCGCCATCCTATCACTCAAAAACGACGCTGAGCGCCAGCATTACCTGCTGGAGACCATCATCGCCCAGGGCTGGAACGTGCGCCAGGCGGAGCGCTTCGCCACCTCTGTAAAATCCGGCATCAAAGAGTCAAAGAAAGCTCACGCCCGCACCGAGAACGAGACCGCCGAAACCAAGCAACTGAGCAAAAAATTGGGTGCACCGGTCAATCTGCGCCGCACCGCCAAAGGCGGTAAACTCGAGATAACATTCAAGAGCGACGACGACCTGGCCCGGATTATCAACCAGCTAGGCTAAACGTTATCCGTTAATCGTAACTGTGGTGCCGATAGGCGCCCAGCTGTATAGCCAAGCCGCGGCCGCTGGCGGCAAGTGCACACAGCCGTGCGAGCCGTCCGAGGCATATTGCGACGAACCATAAGGGAAAGTCTGCCAGCTGGAATCATGGAAGCCGTAATCCGAGTAGAACGGTATCCAGTAATTCACGAAGTACCTGTAGCCCGGACCGGTCAGGTAGATGTTACGGCTCTTGGAATAGATATGCCAAGTGCCAGTCGGCGTGGCATGGCCAGCTAGATAGGCGCCGCTGGTGATTGCTGTGCTATAAACCTGGCTGGTGCCATCACAGCCCCAGAGGTGCTGTTGGCTGACACTGACCAGCACCAGTTTACGGCCGGCCGGATTGCCGGCGCAGGAGCTAGTGCTGACCACCGCTTGGCTTCTAGCGGCGGCGGCTCTGGCGATCCTAGCCGCCTGGTCTGCTTTCAACTGCTGCAATTTCGGCTGTAGGCTGGCCTCGGTAACTTTCGGCGCCACCTTCTCAAGCGGCAAGGTTACGGTCGCCTGACCGGCGAACAAACCAGATTTTACCATCTTGACCGCCTTGGCCGTATCAACTATTTTGCCTTCTGCCGACGGACTGATGACGTATATGCCATTCTGAGTGATAATCTTGGCGTCGGTAGCCGGTTTTTCCGTTGAGTCGGCAATCTTGGTCATCTGCCGCGTCAGCTCCGCCTGGTCAACCTTACCTGACGACCAGCCCAGCTCAGCCGGCGTCAATTCTATCTTCTTGCCCTGAACTACTAGAGTCAGATTCTTCGGTGAAGCCGGTTGGTCCTGCTGACTGTTCAAGTTTAGCCCGTTATAATAAGCGGCCGAACCTATGCCAAGTGGTGCTGCGATAACAAGAGCACCGAGAATCATAAGACTTATCAGTGCCCGGCGTTTAGTGAGGTGGTTTGTGAGGTGGATGATGACTGGCATCAGTCGCTATTATACTACAAAGCTCTCTGTTAATCAAGGTCTGTCGCTAATTGAGCCGCTCTTTGACCTCTTTGGCCAGCGCCTTGTAGGAGCGGGCGCCCTTGCTCCAGCGGTCATGCTCGTAAATCGTCCGGCCATAACTCGGCGCCTCGGCCAGCCGCACATTGCGCGGAATGATCGTCTTGAACAGCTTGTCACCGAAGTATTCGGCCACCTCGGCCTGTACCTGGTCGCTCAAACTGTTGCGCTTATCGAACATGGTCAGCACGATGCCTAGCAATTCCAACTGGGGGTTGGTACTGCCCCGCACTGCTTGGATGGTCTGCAACAGTTGGCTCAGACCCTTCCATAGCGTAATATTCGGCTTGCACCGGGATCAGCACCTGCTGGGCCGCCGTCAGAGCGTTGATAGTCAACAGCCCCAGCGACGGCGGGCAATCAATCAGGATGTAATCATAAGTCGCGGCCTGCTGAAGCGCCTGCTGAAGCGCGAACTCACGGTGTTCGCGGCCCACTAGTTCGACCTCCGCGCCGGCTAGATTATTGTTGGCTGGCAGGACGAATAAATGTGCGACGTTGGTTTTTTGGACGGCGCTGGCCAGCTGGGCCGTGCCATTCAATACGTTATAAGTTGTCAGTTGGGTCGATTCCTTTGGAATGGCCAGGCCACTGGTAGCATTGCCCTGCGGATCCAAATCGACCAGTAACACGGATGAGCGCGCGCCAGCCAGCTGGGCCGCCACGTTGATAGCCGTGGTCGTCTTGCCGACCCCGCCTTTCTGATTAACCACAGCGATAATTTTTGTCATATGTTACCCTTTTGCTCCGTTCACGACCAGTATACACCACCCCATCCCTCATCTTATATGTAGCCTGATAATCCTAGCCTCTTAAGGCTACATAATATTCTGGTTGAGTTCTTAAATAATCCTTAAGTTTCTGGTGCCAGGCGCTGTGCGGTGCTAGGCTAAAGCTATCATGGCAAATAAACAAGATGAATCAAGCGAGCCGACTCTAGGTGATATCGCCCAGTCTATTGCCCGGTTGGAAAAAAATATGGCGACCAAGACAGACGTCTCTGAACTAGGAGTGGAGATATCCGACGTGAAGTCTGACGTGACTGAGCTGAAGTCTGACGTGACTGAGCTGAAGTCTGACGTGACTGAGCTGAAGTCTGACGTGACTGAGCTGAAGTCTGACGTGACTGAGCTGAAAACTGATGTATCTGAGCTGAAAACTGACATGCTCGGGGCACGATCGGATATATTACAGTTGGAAGAGACTATTAAACACGAAGCTAGCGATTTGGGAGATTCAATTAATTCGCTAACGAACATGGTGGCCAAGGAATTCGACAGCTTGGCAATCGTCAGGCTCAACCAGGGCCATAAAAAAACAGTCCGGCCAAGGACTGCTTAAAGGAGTTTTGTCGCGAGGTGATTTTTGTTTCGTCCAGCCCCTGCGAGGCAAAGGCTGGACGTTTGGCTTTTTATTTAGAGTTTTGAACCAATGTTTGTTGGTTAGAGCCGGTGCCTTTATGACGCCAACCCCGTACCTCTAGTATCTACTTAACGACCGCTCGGTTCAAGACCTTTTTGAATAAAATTGATGTGCGAATTCAGGGTGCATGAAAAGCAATTTTCGGTCATTTTTCTGTTGTAAATAAACGAACGGTTTAGATTTCTATAGTAGTTAGAGCGTTCGTGATACCTTAAAATCTGACCTGTTAAATTAAAAACACCCTGTGCGAATTACAACACTGCGGGTGAAGACAAAAACTTTTCCACACGAAGCGGCGGGTCTTAGGCTATCTTGGTAACTTTGAGTACCGTGTGGCGTTGGCGATGGCCCCGAACTTTGCGAACACGTTTTTTAGCCTTGTAGCGAATAGCGGTAACCTTCTCGCCCTGGACGTTGGCCTCGACGACTTCGGCTGTCACCTTGTTCTTATCTAGTGATGGCGCGCCGATCTCGGTCTTTTCGCCGTCCACGATGAGCAGTGGCTGGAAACTGACGCTCTTGTCAGCGTCTTTTATAAGTTCCACCTCAAGCGTCTCGCCTTCTTGGACGAGATACTGCTTGCCACCGGTCTTGATAACTGCTTGTTTCATAGAGATACCGATAGAGCATACCAAAAATCCCCGCCCCTGTAAAGGGTCGGGTGCCAGACAACCAGTCTGACGGCACGCTACACAGCTATTGGGGTGGTATATATTTTATATATACATTATATATACCGCCCTGTCGGTATGTGGCGTGCATAAAGCTCTAGGGGGTTAGGTCTTCTTGAGGCTTATTAGGAGCTCGGCACCGTCTACTTTGACAGTGGCTTCGTAGCCATCTTTGACCGCTTCGCCGAAGGTTTTGGCTAGCGTTTCGTGCTTGATTACCTCTGTTAGTCTAGCATCTTGCAGAACAGCTTGAAGATCGTCGTCATCTGTTTCTAACTGCAGATTGATGCGATTATCGACATCCAGGCCGGCGTCTTTGCGGGCTTTTTGTACATGGCGCACAACCTCGCGCATCAGGCCTTCCGCCTTCAGCTCAGGTGTGATTGTTGTATCAAGTTTTACTACCGGTGGATTTTTGATAGCCTCCACTACGGCATCGCCAGTTGGTTTTTGTAGCCTTGCTTCATGCTCGGCTTTAGTATTGTTCCACTTAACTTCTTTGACATTGAGTTCTTCGGCAATGATATCGCGGTAGACGTCTGGTAATTCGGGTACGCTAACAGATTGCAGTGGTTGGCGGACTTTGATCTTGGCCTCAGCTCGCTGAGCCAGACCCACGACGATGGATCCACGAGCCTTAGTCATTTCGTTAACCAATTCTTTGTTTACCTTGCCGGGCTTAGGCCAATCAGAGAGGTGGACGGACTTGGGCAGATTAGTGCCGGCGGCCAGTTGTTGCCAGGGTGGTCCGGCAGGAACGGCGAGAATGGCGCTAGTAACTGACAGAGGCGCAATAAGGTGTAGTGGAGTGTGGCGTAGGCCTGTTGTTTGTCGGCGTCGTCCTCGCTCTTCCAGAAACGGCGGCGGGAGCGGCGGACGTACCAGTTGGAGGCGTCGTCTAACAGGTCATTTATGGGCCGGGTGGCGCGGTCCAGACGGTAGTCGTCCATGGCTTTAGTCACCTGCTCTACCGTCTCGTTCAGGCGGGACAGCATCCATTGGTCCAGAATATTGTCGCTGTGGGGCTCTGAGAGCGGATCTGAGGGCTTATATCCGTCAACATCGGCATAGAGCTTATAGAAGCTGAAGATGTTGTTGAGCGTCATGAAAACCTTGCGCTGAGTGTCGCGCAGGAAATCCGTGCTAAAACGGGTATCCTCACCGTTGACCAGAGGGCTGGAGGCCATGAAGAAGCGCATGCTGTCGACGCCGTATTGGTCGAAGATGTCGTCCATCGGCGCGTAGTTTTTCTTGCGCTTGGAAAGTTTTTCGCCGTCGGCGGCCACAATCCAGCCGCTACAGATGACGTTCTTGAAAGCCGGCTTATCATGCAAGGCCGTAGCTAAGACGTGCAGGGTGTAGAACCAGCCCCTGGTCTGATCAACCGCCTCGGCGATGAAATCGGCCGGGAAATTGGTGTCTTTATCCCCGGTGGCGTAGGGCATGGCACCGCTCTCAAACCAGCAGTCAAAGACTTCTGGGATGCGGCGGGCTATCTTGCCTGAGTCTGTCTTAATCTCAATGTCATCAATGAATGGCCGGTGCAGATCGGCAACTTTACTGGGGTCGGTGGCCCGTTTTTTGAGCTCCTCGACACTGCCGATGACGGTGATTTCGCCGTCCTCAGTCACCCAGACCGGTAGCGGCGCGCCCCAGAAGCGGTTGCGACTGATAGCCCAATCACGGGCGCCGGCCAGCCAGTTACCAAAGCGCCCTTCCCTGATGTGCTCCGGCACCCATTTAATCTGGCTGTTGTTCTTGACCAGTTGGTCGCGGACCCCCGTTACCTTCACCATCCAAGAGTCAGTGGCGTAGTACAACAGCGGCGTATCGCAACGCCAGCAGAACGGGTACGTATGTGTGACAGTCTCGGCGGCGTAGACCTTATTTTCGTGCGTCAGGCGGGCAATAATCGGGCCATCGGCCGACTTGAAGAACTTACCGGCGAACTCCTCCGGCAGACCAGCATCGGTGACGACATGGCCGTTGTCGTCGATGGTGCGCAATACCGGCATATCGTGCTCCTTGCCCAACATCAGGTCGTCCTCACCGAAGGCCGGAGCGACGTGCAGGACGCCGGAGCCGTCCTCGGTGCTGACAAATTCGGCCGGCCAGACTTTGTAGAGATTATCCCTGTTATCGTAACTGTCGAGGTTGCTTAATTTAAACAGCGGCTCGTAGCTCTTGCCGACCAGGTCGCGGCCGTGCAGTTCCTTGGTGATAGTATAAGTCTCGACGTTCAGCGCTTCCAGGCGCTGGCGGGCCACGATGACCGTTTCTTGCTTGCCCTCATCATCTTTCAGCTCCACATAAACGTATTTGGCGGCCGGCTGAACAGCGATGGCGGCATTGCCTGGCAAGCTCCAGGGCGTCGTGGTCCAGCCCAGCAGATAGGCATCCTCATCTGTTAATTTAAACTTAACGAACAAACTGGGGTCTTCTACGCCGTCCTGGTAGCCCTGGTTGAGCTCAAAATTGCTAAGCGGCGTGGCACAGCGCGGGCAGTACGGCGCACTGCGGAAATCCTTGTAGACCAGGCCTTTGTCGTGGATGGTTTTGAAGACGTTCCAGACGCTCTCGATGTAGCTTTCATCGAGGGTGGCGTAGGTGTGCTGGTAATCCGCCCAGCGGCCGACGCGGTGAAACATGGCCTCCCAGATATCTTTGTATTTGAAGACCGATTGGCGGCATTCGGCGTTGAATTTGTCGATGCCGTATTTAATGATGTCCTGTTTGCCCTTGAAGCCATGCTCCTTCTCGATGGCGTACTCCACCGGCAAACCGTGGGTGTCCCAGCCGATGCGCCGCGGCACGTAGTAGCCCTGCATAGTCTTGTACCGCGTGACGGTGTCTTTGATGGTGGTTTGCAAGAGGTGGCCGTAGTGCGGCGTGCCATTGGCGAACGGCGGGCCGTCATAAAAGCTGAAAACTTTGCCGCTCTTGCGGTTTTCCAGGCTTTTTTCGAAGGTATGATCGCTCTCCCACTGCTTGAGCAGGCCTTCTTCAATCTCCGCTAGAAAGTGTTTTTTACCTTTCATTTCAGGAGTAAGTATATCATGGGCCTCTTCGGCGGACAGGGCTTAGGCGCTGGCGTAAGAGGCGACTTCGGACATCAGGGGCAATGAGTCACCTTCCCAGCTCTTTTGGATCATACCGTCGTTCTGGATCACCAGGATGGCCGGATATTGCATAATGTCGTACAGTGTGGCCGTGGCGATGCCATCGCGGCTGTCGATATTCAGTATTTCCAGGTGATGGGTGCCGTGCCGGCGCTGAAAATCATGGATAAATTCTTCGACCGAGCGACCATGTTCGGAATTCGGCCGGTAAAGAATAAGAACTTTCATAGTTAGGCTCAGTTTAGCACAAACCTCCAGCGCAACCGCATACGGCGCTAACACCCGTATATATTTTGTATATACATTATATATACCCCCTCGTAAGGCTTGCGCGTAGCGAGCGCTTGCGCCGCAAAGATCATCGTGGTATAAATTTACATATGGCAGAAACCATGAAGCAACAGCTGGATCTCATTATCCTCGCCCTTAACGGGTTGTGCTTCGACATGGTTGAAGCCTAACCCGCGAGAGATACGCGGTTAGCACAGCTCAAAAATCAAATCAGGCTTCAACTGGAGCCTGATTTTTAATTTTTAAGGAGAAAAACAAGATGGAATTAAACAAAAATGCCAGACACCTGCACCGGCCGGACGCTTTGGATAATATACCGGCCGAGGCTATAGATTGTAGACACTACGCTAAGTACGGCGAGACCACAGTTCGAGCCATGAATACGCCCTATGAAGTTATTGGCCAACAAATTGATGCAATCTATCGAGAGATCGGCGCAAAAGTTATGCGAGGCATCTCTTATGCCGGCGAAGATCCAACTCGCATTTCTGTACCACTGGAAGCTTAACTTACTGTGCGGGTGTGAACAGGTCGGGTTTGGCGGTAATAAGAGACTGAAAACGTTTGCTGAGTTTTTGCGTAACCGGACCCGGCTGAGACGATATATCGGTTGAGTCAACGGTGCTGCACCAGGTGATTTCGGCGGCCGTGCCGCTAAAGAAGATTTCGTCGGCGTCATATAGCTCTTGGTGCTTCACCTTCCTTTCGGCGACAAGAAGCTTCAGATCTTTGGCAAGCTCTATAACCGTTTTACGGGTGATTCCCTCTAGGATGTCGCTATCCAGCGACGGCGTGATGAGGTGGCCGTCTTTTACAAGGAAAAGATTCATGACGGCGCCTTCGCTGATATTGCCATCCTTATCAAGCATGATTGCCGAGTCGAAGCCGCGCTTGTTGGCTTCGTGGATGGCCAGCGCCGAGTTCATGTAGCCGCCAGTCGCCTTGGTGCGCGGCGGGATAGCCTTGTCGGAGTTGCGGTGCCATGAAGAGACCATTACCTTGAGCCCCTTGGTCGGATCGAAATAATATGGCATATCAAGCATGTAAACGGCCAGTTCATACTCGCCAGTAATATCGGGCGACAGGTCGGTGTCGCTACGGTAAATGATTGGCCGGATATAAGTGGTACCGCGTATCTTGTTCTTGCGCGCCAGCGATAGGATGATCTTTTTGATCTTCTCGTGATCGAAATCAAAGTTGAACCCTAGGGTACGGACGCTGTTTTCTAGCCGGCGCAAATGGTCGTCCAGCCGGAAAATCGCCGGGCCCTGCTCGGTTTCAAAGGACTTGATTCCGCCAAAGATGCCGATGCCATAATGTAGCGCGTTGGTCATTATGGATAGTTGGGCATCTTCTATCGGCACCGTTTTGCCTTCGAAGTACGCGAACGGATAGGGTGTGAGTGCTTCTTTCTTGCTCATTAAGCACTTATTATAGCGCAGGTTTAGCTGCAGCCGGTGGTGGAGCCGCAGGCCGTGCAGACATAGCAGCTGCCGGAGCGCTGGGTCTGGTTGCCGCAGTTGAAGCACAGCGGTGCCGTGGAATCTTTGACGGCGGCCTTGGCTGGAGCTTCGCTGACAGCTGCCGGCGCTGGCTCGGCCGCTACCGGTTCTTCTTCAATCAGGGCGGTCTGTTGGTCGGGCATGTCGTCTATCGAGGCTAGGCCTAGTTCCAAGCGGTCGTCAAAGCTCAGGTAGTCCTGGCCTAAGCGGCGGAAGATGTAGTCTACCAGGCTGGTGGCCGTGCGGATCTCGGCGTCATCGGTGATGCCGGAGGGCGCGAAGGTCATGCTGGTAAACGACTTGACGTAGTCCTTCAGCGGTACGCCAAACTGCAGGCCGTGGCTGACGGAGATGGCGAAAGCATCGATGAAGCCGGCCAACGTGGAGCCCTGTTTGCCCAGGCTCATGAAGATCTCACCGGGGGTGCCGTCGTCGTACTCGCCGACGGTCATGTAGCCGTGGCTATCGGCCACGCGGAAGGAATAGGTCTTGCTGGTGCGAACCCGCGGCAGTTCGCGGCGTACAGCGCCCTTGACGATGAACTTTTCTGGCGCTTGGCTGGCTAGCGGCCGTAGCGGCGGCTGGCTCGTCCTTCTTGGCGCCGTCTTTCTTGGCCATCGATAGCGGCTGGGCGACCTTACAGTTGTCGCGGTAGATAGCGACGGCTTTGAGGCCCATCTTCCAGGCGTCAATATGCAGTTGTTCGATATCCTCAACCGAAACGTCTTCGGGCATGTTGACGGTTTTGCTAATAGCACCGGACAGGAATGGCTGGACAGCCGACATCATGCGGACGTGGCCGGTGTAATGGATGGCGTTGTCGCCCATTGAGCAGGCGAAAACCGGCTCGTGCTCCTTTTTGAGGTGCGGCGCGCCCAGGATGGTCTTTTCGGTGTCGATGTAATCGACGATGGCGTCAACTTCCGCCTTGGGGTAGCCGAGCGCCTTGAGGGCCCGCGGCACGGTCTGGTTGACGATGTGCATGGTGCCGCCACCGACCAGTTTCTTGACCTTTACCAAGCCCAGATCAGGCTCGATACCGGTGGTATCGCAGTCCATCATCAGGCCGATGGTGCCGGTCGGAGCCAGCACGCTGGCCTGGCTGTTGCGCACGCCGTATAACTCACCGAGCTCAACAGCGTCGTCCCAGGCGGCCGCGGCGGCGCTCAAAAGCTCCTCGCTGACCATGCTGGCATCAATCTTGGAGACTTCGGCGCGGTGCATCTTGAGCACGTTCAGCATGCCGTCACGGTCTTTGTTGAAACCGGCGAACGGTCCAACCCGGCGAGCCATCTTGGCGCTCGCAGCGTAGCTGTGGCCGGTCAGTAGTGCCGTGATGGCGGCGGCTTGGGCACGGCCCTCGTCGCTGTCGTACGGCAGGCCTTGGGCCATCAGCAAAGCGCCCAGATTGGCGTAGCCGATGCCCAGCTCACGGTAGGCTTTGGCGTTTTTGGTGATGCTCTCGGTGGGATAGGAGCTGTAGCCGACCAGGATCTCTTGGGCGGTAAAGATCAGTTCCACGGTGTGCTTGAACTCTTCTATGGCGAAGCTGAAATCATCGCGCAGGTACTTGAGCAGGTTGATGCTGGCCAGGTTACAGGCCGAGTTATCCAGGTGCATGTACTCGCTACAGGGGTTAGAGCCGTTGATGCGGCCGGCGTTCGGCGTGGTGTGCCACTTGTTGACGGTGGTGTCGAACTGCATGCCGGGATCGGCGCATTCCCAAGCGGCCTCGGCGAACTGCCTAAACAGATCGCGAGCTTTGACCTTCTTGACCGATTTGCCGTTGGTAACGGCGCGCAGGTCCCACATTTCGTCGTTCTCGACGGCTTGCATGAACTTATCGGTAACGCGGACCGAGATGTTGGCGTTCTGGTACTGGACACTGAAGCTATCTTTGCCGTCCAGCGTCATGTCCCAGCCCAGCTTTTCCAGGTCGCGGGCTTTGCGCTCTTCGATGGCTTTGCTCCAGATGAATTCTTCGACATCCGGGTGATCGGCGTTCAGAATGACCATCTTGGCGGCTCGGCGGGTCTTGCCGCCGCTCTTGATAGCTCCGGCGCTAGCGTCGGCGCCGCGCATGAAGCTTAAAGGACCGCTGGCCGTGCCGGCGCTCTTGCCCAGCGCCTCCACGCTAGAGCGCAGTGGGCTGATGTTGATGCCTGAGCCACTGCCGCCCTTAAAGATCATGCCTTCCTCGACATACCAGTTCAAAATGGCTGGCATGGTGTCCTCGATACCAAGGATAAAGCAGGCGCTAGCCTGCTGGGCGCGGCTTTTGGCGCCAATGTTGAACCACACCGGGCTATTAAAGGCCGCCCGCTGGGTGGCCAATACGTATTTGAGCTCCTCGCGGAAATCTTCGGCCTCGGTGTCGTTATCAAAATAACCTTCCTGTAGACCTTGCCTAGTGACAGTGTCAACCACGCGGTCAATCAGGTGCTTGAGTGATTTTTCACGGTCGCGGGTACCCGGCGTGCCGCTAAAATACTTCTGCGCCACGATATTGATGGCGTTCAGCGACCAACCTTCCGGAAAGTCTACGCCGCGCTGTTCGAAGACCGCTTTCTTGGTCATCGGATTCTTGATGATAGAGTCGCGTTTGGACCACTTTAGCTGGTCATACGCCTTACTTTTTTTGGGAGTAAAAAGCCGTTCCACCCCCAAACTAGTTGTCTGTCCCATGGTAGTATCCCTCTTTCTTTGCTTTCTTTTTCGCGCCAGACTCTCTCAATAACCCGGAGCGAACACCTCATATGGTTTTATTATTTTTGTTAATTTTTGATTTTGGCTGACGATGCCGCTTCCGGCTCAGCCAGGTGTTTACCCTGACGAACCAGTGATAGCTCGTGCTCGAAGCTTGCAATATCCTTGAAGCGCCGATAGACACTGGCAAAGCGTACGTACGCTACCTCGTTGAGGCGGGCCAGCTTGTCCATGACAAGTTCGCCAACCTTATTAGAGCGCACTTCCGGCTCATCGCAGGCGTATAAATCCTGTTCAACGCTATTTACGACATCCTCAAGCTGTAGACTGGTGACCGGGGTCTTCTCACAGGCCCGGTACAGGCCGGCCATTAACTTGGCGCGATTGAAGAGCTCGCGCGTGCCGTCATTCTTTATGATGATCAGCTGCGGACGCTCCAAACGTTCATATGTCGTAAAGCGTTGCCCGCAGGCAACACACATACGGCGGCGGCGGATTGCTTGGCCCTCTGCGACATCGCGTGACTCAATGACTTTGATGTCATCGCTATGGCATTGGTTGCATTTCACGTTAGCCTCCTTAAATGTGCTCACAGTGCCTATACGTTTTATGTGTTTGTTTTCTACATATAGTGCTGTGTTCTTCTAATATACCCCCAGCTGTAGCGCTTTGCAAGCCTTTTTACGCTGTATTATTTAATACAAACTAGGGCTGTTCTGAGGTGTTAGATGCTGCTTCTCTAATTGCTGCTTCGTGTTCGTGTCTCAAAAAGTTATCAGTTTTTGGCAATTCTTCATCATCAACCAAGTACATTAGTCCGGCTAACTCATTTAAACCACATGGCTGATCAGCTAGTCCTTGGGCCGATTTCTCGGCGAGCTGTTCGTCGGTCAGGCGCGGAATAGTGCAGCCAGCATCAGTGTAAAACTCATTTTGTTCTTCGCGGTGTAATACTGGAGGCTCACCTCCAAGCCGGTATATGAGTGAGCGTGACGGAAGATGCGAGCTATTTTTTAGTCGCACCCAAACCCCTATCGGCGATCCACGCAACTCGTCATCGGCATCGCCAATACCTTCTTCACGTTTGATCAAAGTTATCATTAACGCAGAGCCATCTTCGAAATCTCTGCCGCGAGTAATAGACTTGGTCGGATACGGCTTTTCGTCCGTTTTGACTCCTTTAAACATTTGCTCGACTGAGGGGTGTCGGGGTCCAGCATCATGCGTTTTAACCTCGCTTGGCCTTTGTTGCATGCGATCTTCGATCCATGTTTCAAGCTTTTCCGCGGCCTGGCCAGCTTCTTCTTCCGTAATACCGTTAGACACCCCGAAATACTCCGGAGCGAAGCTTAGTTTTTGAGCCGCTAAAGTCTCCGCCTGGGATGCATCGGCCTCTTGGTCTTCATTAAGTCCAAGTCCTAATCGTGGGTAAGGGTCTTTTTCTATCATGTTTTTGGTTTATTTCGCCTGAGCAACATAATAGCATAGTTAAGGCATAAAAGCAATACTTAATCCGAGGTTATTGAAAATCTTGAGGGTCAGACGCAAGCTCCAAGCTGTCTGTCCAGCCAAGATAGATTGGCGGGCGAGCTTCCGGGAGGACATGGTCAATATGGACATGCGGAAGTATGCCTCGATCAATTAATCGCTTCATGGCCGGCATAGGCGCGGCTTGATTATCGGGCAGAACGAAGCTTACCCCCTCGGCCGAGTCGTCCAGGATTTCAGAAATTCTATCTACAATGGCATCTCCGTCAGTTTCAAAACGCTCGTATGTAAGTCCCCTGTGGCAACTCAAGGTCATCGGCACACCAGTAGCCTCTCTCAATTTAAGTATTTCGGTGTGTGGCAGCTCTTCTTCGGCCCAGTTGGGCTCGCTTTCTTGCTGCAGCTCGAGAAAAGGGTTAAGAGTTAAGCCGTCACTCCAGGAGTGGTAAAGACAGTTTTCTGCTCCATAAGCTTCGATTATTTCCTTGGCCTTGGGCAAGACTCGAACGTTTTTGCAGTCCAGCACCAAGAAAAGGCCAGCAACTTTCATTTCACTTAAGATTGTATCGAGCGGCAAGTTGTTTAGTGTCAGGTTTTGTGCTGTGTAGAAAGATGGCGGATGGCCGACGTATATTTCACCGTTTTCGTTAATTGAAAGATCGACTTCAAGGCTTTTGCGAGCAGCAACAGCCGCATCCAACACCTGCCGATCTATGACATGTGTGTGAAAGATAACGAACGGCTGCTGTTTTTTAAAAACTTGCCGGACTGGGTTTTTAGGCATCTTTTTCAGTGTCGTCGGCAGACTTGTTTCCTTCTTTGGACTCTTCTTTTTCGTCAGTTTTTTCAGTCTCGGGTTCAGGTTCGTCGGCGGCGGCCTTTTCTAATAGGTCGCTGGTGCCATCATCTTCGTCTTCGTCTTCATCATCGTCTTCGGTTGGTTTGACCGGCGCTTTTTCTTTGCGGCGGCGACCTAAGCGGCGCAGAAAAGATGGCTTCTCCAAATCTTCATCCTCGTGCTCCTCGTGCTCTTCGGGCTCGGGCTCGGGCTCGTCCTTTTCTTCGTCGTCGCCGATGGCCCAGATGTTGGGCATGGCGGCATCATCATGATTATGGAAGTCGTGGGCTCGCTCTTGGGCGCTACTCTCCAGATCCATGTCAATATCGGCCAGTGCCTTTTCGTCCTGTTTATTGGTGGCTTCGGGGTTGGCTAGCTTAGGCGTGGCGGTCGGCTCGCGGCGCTTGCGCTGTTTCTTGGCAAAGTAAGAGGCGTCAAAACCGGTGGCTACTACGGTGATGATGACCTCGCCCTCCAGATCAGGCTGGATGGTGGCGCCAAAGATGATGTTAGCATCCGGATCGGCCGCTGTGGTGATAGCTTCGGCGGCGGCGTTGATTTCGTGCATGGAGAGGTCGTTGCCGCCGATGACGTTGAATAGCACGCCGCGGGCGCCGTCAATAGAAACCTCAAGTAGTGGCGATTCGATAGCCTGTTTAGCGGCTTCGATCGCCCGGTTCTCGCCGTTGGCGCGGCCAATACCCATAAGAGCCGAGCCAGCGTTGTCCATAACGGTCTTAACATCGGCGAAGTCTAGGTTAATCAGGCCGTGGACGGTAATCAGGTCGGATATGCCCTGCACGCCCTGGCGCAAGACGTCGTCGGCCACTTTGAAGGCTTCCATGAGCGGCGTGTCGCGGTCTATGGTCTGGAGCAAGCGGTCGTTCGGGATAATAATTAGCGTGTCGACGGCTTCGCGCAGTTTTTCGATGGCGATATCGGCGTTTTTGCGGCGTTTTTCGCCCTCAAAGGCGAATGGCTTGGTGGCAAAACCGACGACCAGCGCGCCCATGTTCGGTGGCCGTCTGGGCCACGACGTGGCCGGCGCCGCTGCCAGTGCCGCCACCGGCGCCGATGGTGACAAAGACCATGTCGGCGCCCTCTAGGGCTTTCTTAATCTCGTCGCGGGATTCTTCGGCGGCTTTTTCGCCGACAGTCGGATCGGCACCGGCGCCTAGGCCGCGGGTAGCGTCCTTGCCGATGTGGACCTTCTTATTAGCTTTGGAGTGATGCAGAGCCTGGGCGTCGGCATTAACGGCGATAAACTCAACGTTTTCAACGCCGGCGTCAACCATCCGGTTGATGGCGGCACCGCCGGCTCCGCCGACTCCGACTACTTTAATCTGCGCGAATGTCTCAATGGCTGGCTCTACTACCTCTGGCATAATTGTCCCTCTTTACTGGTCCTTTAAACGGGACAAACTCTACAAATTTATCCGACGATTTTTATAGTTTTTGAAATCTGTGGATTTCACATTAATTATGTGTGCATTTCGGGCCTTGTATTTTTTAGCCCGGGCTTGGCAGTTTACAATAATTTATGTAGCGCGCTCACCCGTCAATCAGGGCGATAATATATTCTATGGTGAATACGCATAGAACCTATGTGATTTTATGTGAAACATAATATCGCTTTAGTGAGGTGTAGCGTGGGGCCGCCCGTGATTAGCCGTGATTTGTTAGCGGCGGAAGCGGCCGAACAGGCCATTTAAAATCGCTTTGGCGTTCTCGGCGCCTTTGCCACGCTCGTGCTGGGGCGGCAATGATGGCAGTAACAGCATGTCCAGCATCATCAGGCCGACCACTGTTATATAGCTCTGGCCTTCGACGGTGTCGACCAGGCCGCCGACGTCCCGGAGGCGGCCAACTCGGGCCGGCAACTGCAGTTTTTCGCGGGCGAACTCGTCCAGTCCGGGCAGATTGGAGGTGCCGCCGGTCAGCACCACGCCGCCGGGCAGTTTGCCGGCCCGCTTGATCTTGTGCAGTTCCTTATTCACATGCTCCAGCAGTTCTTCGGCCCGGGCTTCGGTAACCATGACGATATCCTCAAACTCAAAATGATGCGTCTTGTTGCCAACCTTGAGCGTAGCGGTGGTCTTTTTGACGCCTTCTTTCAGATTGGCGTGCTCCAGCTTAACCTTTTCGGCGATATCAATATCGGTCTTTAGGCCGATCGCCAGGTCGTTGGTAATAGTGCTGGCCGCCGATCGGCAGGACCGCCACGTGCTGGACCTCGCCATCCTCAAAAACGATCAGATTGGTGGTGCCGGCGCCGATATCCAGCAGCAAGGTGCCGGCCTCGCGCTGTTGGCGGGTCAGCACCGCTTCGGCGGCCGCCAGACCGGACACCGTGTGGTGCGTGGCTTGGATCTCGGCCTTTTCCAGCGCCTGGTCCAGGCTGCGCAGATTGGGCGTGGCGGCGGTCACGATATGAGCATCTACCTCTAGCCGCACACCGTGCATGCCGACCGGGTCTTTGATATTGCGCTGGCCGTCCAGGCTGTAATTCTTGGCGAAGAACTGGACGATTTCGCGGTTGGCTGGCAGGCTGACGATGGTCGCCGCTTCCTCTACCCTGAGCCGGTCTTCGGGAGTAATCTCGCGGTTGGCGGCGCTGATAGCGATGACGCCCTCGGAATTAATACCCATGACGTGTGCAGCCGTTGACGTTAACGGTAGCGTGCTTGATCTGCTTGCCGGAGATGCGCTCCGCCTCGGTAACAGCTTGGACGATGGCGTCGGCCGCCTCATCAACGTGCACCACGGCACCGCGGCGCATACCCTGGTTGGGCGCCTGGCCGTGACCGATAATCGACGGCATGTGCCCGCCATTCGGGTCAAGCATGCCGACCACGCACCTTACCTGGCTGGTGCCGATATCGAGTCCGACGAAGTACTCTTGGTTTTGGTTATTCATTTTCGAAGCCTTAGGCCATAGTATACGCTTACGCTCGATTGGTTAAGATCTAGTTATCTAACGTTGGTAAGAATTTCGGCGCCGGTGTCGGTAATCAACACTGTATGTTCAAAATGAGCGGCCCATTTGCCGTCAGCGTCTTGACCGTCCAGCCGTCCGGCGCGATATATACCTGTTCAGTACCGAGTGTCACCATCGGTTCAATGGCGATGGTCATACCCTTATCCAGCCACGGGCCGGTGTCCGGCTGGCCATAATTGGGGATGTTGGGATCCTCATGCACGTCGTGGCCGACGCCGTGGCCGACCATGTCGCGGACGATGCCGTAGGGATATTGCTCGAGGTAGGATTCCACGGCCGAGCCGATATCGCCGGTGCGCACCCGGTCGTGGACGGCGTTGATGCCAGTTTGCGAAGCCTTTTCGGTGCGCGCCAGCAGGTCGCGGTGGCCTTTTTGCTTCGGCTTGCCGGCGATGACGCTGATCGCCGCATCGGTAATCATGCCCTTATAAGTAACGCCAAAATCCAGGCCGACGATATCGCCCTCTTGGATGATGCGCTCCGGGCTGGGGATGCCGTGCACCACTTCATCGTTGAGCGAGATGCAGATAACATCCGGGAAACCCTGGTAGCCCTTAAAGGCTGGCTCGCCGCCCAGGGCTTTGAGTTCTTTGGCGGCCAGGTCGGCCAGCGGCTTTGGTGGAGATGCCGGGCTTGACCTTGGGCTTCAGCGCCTGCAAAACAGTGGCCAGCATGCGGCCACTACCGCGCATGGCGACGGAGCTCGGCTTTGGTTTTGGCCCTCGTCTGCACGCTAGTCCTCGCTAATCCTCGCCGAGGTGGCGCTTGATTTCGTCGTGGACGGTGACAGGATCCTTGTCGGCGTCGATGTCGTAGACCTTGATGCCGGCCTGCGTGAAATAATCGATTATCGGCAAAGTGACTGTTTTGTATTCCTCGAATCGCTTGGTGATGGCGGTCTCAGTGTCGTCCTGGCGGCCGCGCTTCAGAAGCGTTCTTTGACTACCTCCGGCGTAGGCTTTCAGGTTGAAGATGGCCGTTAGCTTGAAATGGCCTTGTTTGACCTGGTCCAGCAGCCAGTCGGCCTGCGGCTTGGTGCGCGGAAAGCCGTCCAGCAGAGAATTCCTGGTTGGTATCGATCATTGTTTAAGGGTCTTGTCAATCAGCTTGATGACTTCTTCGTCGCTGAGCAATTTGCCGGCCAGCATCTGCTGGCGGCGCTGGCCGGTGACCAGCACCCGGAACAGCTCGCCGGTAGAGATCCAGGCGTAGCCATGCTCATCGGCGAACATCCGGCCCTGCATGCTTTTGCCGGCGCCGGCGACGCCCATCAGGATAATCATGCGCCCAAGTTTCTCCTTTGCCAGTTTGGCGATCAAGCTGCCGTCGGCGCCGGCGCCGGCCTTCGCCCGTACCTGCCGATCACCTTGCCCATATCCGTCAGCCCCTTAGCGCCGGTCGCCTGGCATGGCCTCCTCTACCAGCCCGACCGACTTCCTCTTCACTCATCTGCTCCGGAAGATACTCTTCGATAATGGCTTTTTCGGATAGTTCGGCGGCCATGCGATCCTCGTCGCCACCCTGTTTATACAGATCGGCGCTCTCCTGCCGTTTCTTGGCTTCTTTGGCAAAGATTTCCAGCACCTCGTCATCGCCCAGGCCCGCTATCGCGCTTGCCCTCAGCCACCTTGACGTTCAGTAATACGCTTTTAAGGCCGCGCAAAACGCTGACCCGCTCGGCATCGTTGGCCAGCAGGGCGGTTTTGAGGTCCTGCTCGAGCTTATCTTCCAGCATCTGTCTATTAGCGCTGCCCTAACTTGATGCGCTTGGCCTTGGCCGCCTTGCGTTCCTGCCGGATAATCGCCTTTTTGCGGCGCTCCGGTTTGGAGGTCGGCTTCTGGAAATACTGCTTTTGCTTAACCGTAGCCAGGGCACCAGACTGCTGAACCTTGCGGTTAAAACGCCTTAACAGGTTCTCGGTCGACTCCTTGGAATCTTTTCTGGTAACTTGTATCATCGGGAGCTATTGTAGCGAACAGGGGTTATTTTTACAAGTCCAACTAACTAGAAAGTCATTAAATTTTTTAATCATTATTGTAAGAAGTCTTCGCTTATGCTTTGGGATTCTGTTGAGTTAAAGATATTCTTATCTGGTCTCGCTTCGGCGAGGCTCGCCGTGGTGGGGTGGCAGAGTGGTTTATTGCACCGCTCTCAGGAAGCGGCGAATGCGAGTTTGTGTTCCACGGGTTCGAACCCCGTCCCCACCGCCAATGACTCGCAATAAATAAACCCCTTCCGAAAGGTTGGGGTTTATTTATTTCGCGCTACTCTCAGGATTAGCAACGAAATTGCGAGTTAAGTGTTCCGATTAAAATATTAGCACTTAATATCTGTTTGAACAACCTTATTCGGCGCCGGCTGGCTGAACGGCTCGCTCAGCAATCGTCTGCCAACCTTGCAAATCATCAAGTGTGCAATCAGTCATCTGCGGATCCATAAAGACATCTATATTATCTGGCAGGCCTTCACCTCTAACCGAACCATAAAAGGTTTTTTCAAGCGGGACCTCTGTATCCGATAGGTTCATATACTCCCAGTCTTCGGGGGTAGGGATATACACACCTGGTTTGAAGGTCAGGGCGTCACGGCTCATATCAGCTTTAAACTTAGGCACCTCTACGTCTTCGAAGGTAAAGTACTGCCCTCCGCTACCCCGCCTAACCAGACCAGGTAGAATTCTTGGTATGCTACCAGTCTGCCAGCCTTTCTTAATTTCAGATATTTCATCTGCTAGAAGCTCCGACAGCAGGCCGTCCGTAGAAACCTGAGTATCACGCATCTGCAAACTAAGCTCTCTTTCTGCCTCTGTATCGTGGAGACTTCGAGCTTCTATTATTTTTTCTTGCAAATTTGTGTAATGAGAATGTGCCTGCTTCAGCCGATCATCTTCAACAGATAATTCCTGGGCTTTCCTATTTACCCCTTCGTATTGCTCTCGTGGAGCTATAGCAACTTCACGCAAGTTATTTTTTATACGCTTCTCTTCCGCTTTGGCGGCAACTACTTCAGGACTATCACCTACAGTTTGCTCACTCACCCTTTCTTCTGCTAGAGGGGCCTCTGGTTGTGGTATTGGGTTTTTATTTCTTCGAAACATATAATTCTTTTAATTTTATTCTTAAACAGCCTGGGTTTGTTCATTCTGCAGTTCACGCCCAATTACCCCGGTCAGGCTAAATGCGAATTTATAGTCTACGTTGGCTTCAACTTCGCCCCTAGTCATACTAATCAATCTCTGCAAATCTTCTTCACGACCCACAAAAGCTTCTCGTATCTCAGCATCTTCGCCTGTGGCTTCAGTGGCGACATCGGTTTCCTCTTGTTCGGCTTCTATCGCTGCTTGTCTGTCTGCTGAGAACTCATTCAGCCAACCTTCAGGCATTTCAGGCTGACTAACTGCTTGCCAGAATTTGTTAACTTGGCCATCCCAGCGCTCGTGAGCGGTTTTGGACTCTTCAGTTTCAGCTGCTTCCATACCCTCGCGAACCTTACGAATGTACAGGCCATAGCGTTCCTCGCCAATCTCAACTCTCAGGTCTTCCTTTTCGGCAGACTCTGACACAAGTTCTTTTAACCCGGGCAGCAGGTCTTGGACTTCCGGAAGGGAGGTAACGGCCAGAACAGCTTCAGCGAAAATCCTGGAACCATCTTCCAGCTGCTCATCCGGTATTGGCTGGGTGCCTGGCGTTGAATGATAGCTGTCAACCATATGCCTTGCTATGTTGGTTAGTGCGGCTTGATGAGCCGGATCTTGATTTTGTGTTTGCATTTTTTCTGATGTACTCATGCTTTCGATACTAGCATAAGTTGGCTGTTTTGTCAATCGGAGGTTTGTGATTGGGTGCTTAGCCGGTAACCCGTTTTTGCTGGGCGGAGCGTTGTGATTTCAACACTATACTTTGCAATTCACGGAAGATAGGGAACTGTTTGTTTGTAGAATATACCTTGGTGTTACCCTGGCGCTCGCTGGTCAGGAAACCGACCTTCTCGAGGCGTTTCAGCTCCCGTTGTATATTTCCCGCATCCTCTTTGATAAGCTTGGCTAACCCCCGTACGTGGGTCTTGAAATCAGGATACTTCGCATAGATAACGATGATCTTGCGCCGCACTCTGGATGTAATAAATACGTCTAGCATAAGCTCCTTATTGTCGTCTGAACAACGTTGATTTTTAGTATAACGGCCATGTAATAATTTGGCAAATTTTTGTTGTGAGCTTTTCTGCGCCAGCCCTCCAGTGTATTTGGGTGGTATATATAATGTATATACAAAATATATACCCCCTTGTGCAGGTGTAGCGATATACTGGGTATATGTATTACTACGAGGTATGGGTGCGCAGTAACCGCTATCACGGCCAGGAGCCGTTGACTTATTCGCATGATAAGCGCCTGCGCGGCGGCACGATCGTCCGGGTAGAACTGCAGAATCAGCCAGTGCTGGGTTTCGTCAGCGGCACCACCAGTAAGCCGCGCTTCAAGACTAAGCAGATTACCGAGGTGCTGGACTTGCCGCCCCTACCCCTACATCTCCTGAAACTGACAGCCTGGCTCAAAGAATATTATCCGGCGCCGCTGGGCGTGCTGGCCCAGCAACTATTGCCGGCCAACCTGTCAAAAAAACATTTTGAGGGGCAAATTGGCGGATTCAAATCACCAGATACCAGTGATCTGCCGCCGCTCACGAGCGAGCAGAGACAAGCCGTGGCCGCCATGGCGGAGCAGGATACCTATGTATTGCACGGTGTAACCGGTAGTGGCAAAACGCGGGTTTATATCGAGCTGGCCGCCCAAGCGCTAGCCGCCGGCAAATCGGCCATCATCCTAACCCCGGAGATCAGCCTGACCAGCCAGTTGGCCGGCCGCTTCCGCGAGGTGTTCGGCGAGCGGGTGGTCGTCTTGCACTCGCAACTCAAGCCGGCTGAACGGCAACGGGCCTGGCTGACTGCCTTAAGAGCCGGCACGAAACAGCCGCTGGTTGTCATAGGCGCCCGCTCCGCGCTGTTCGCGCCGCTGGCCAAACCAGGGCTGATCGTGCTCGATGAAGCCCACGAGGCCGCCTACAAGCAGGAACAGGCGCCGCAGTACCAGGCTGGCCGAGTGGCAAGCTATCTGGCACGCTTGGCCCGGGCTACGCTGGTGCTAGGCTCGGCCACGCCGTCACTCAGCGATTACTACCTGGCCAAGCAAAAGTCGAAACCGATTATTAAATTATCCGGCCTGGCCCAGCCCGGCCAGCACCCGGCGACTGAAGTAACAGTGGTGGACCGCAAGGAGCATAATCTGTTTAGCCGCTCACCCTACCTCAGCCAGCCGCTGGTCGCCGCCGTGGAAGGCGCCCTGGGCCGCGGCGAACAGACCCTCTTGTATCTGAACCGGCGCGGCACCGCCCGGCTGGTGCTGTGCGAAAACTGCGGCTGGCAAGCCGATTGCCCGCACTGCGACCTGCCGCTGACCTATCACGGCGACCGTCACCGCCTGCGCTGCCACAGCTGTGATTACGGCGCGCCAGCACCGAGTAGCTGTCCCAAGTGCGGCCACACCGACATCATCTTCAAAACGGCCGGCACCAAAGCTATCGTAGATGACGTCCAGCGGCTATTCCCAGAGGCCCGGGTTATGCGCTTTGACACCGATAACTCGCGGGCCGAACGATTTGAGCAACAATATGAAAAGATTCGCGCCGGCGAGGTCGATATCCTGATTGGCACCCAGTTGCTGGCCAAAGGCCTGGATCTGCCGCGTCTCAGCGTGCTAGGCATCCTGCTGGCCGATACTAGCCTGTACCTGCCGGATTTCTCGGCTCAGGAGCGCACCTTCCAACTAATCAGCCAGGTACTGGGCCGGATCGGGCGCGGCCATGTGGCCGGCCGGGCCGTCATCCAGACCTACCATCCTGACCACCCGGTCCTGCAAGCCGCCATCAACGGTGATTACGATGGCTTTTACGATACCGAGATGGCCAGCCGCCAACAATTCCTCTTCCCGCCCTTCTGTTATTTATTAAAGCTGACTGTCCGGCGGGCTACCAACCGGGCGGCCGAAGCCGCCGCTAAGGAGTTAAAGTCACATATTACCACCGTTACTAAAAGTGTGACAACAGAGGGTCCGGCACCCTCGTTCTACGAGCGCTTACAGGGTAAGTATCAGTGGCAGTTGGTAGTCAAGGCTAAGAACCGCGGCGAGCTACTGAAAATCATCGCCGCCCTGCCCAGCGGCACCAGCTACGACCTTGATCCGATGGATTTACTCTAAGCCCTCAGGTATACTTATCCAACAGTTATGACCAAAGACGACATCATCGCCCTACCAAACCCACATCTGAGGCAAAAATCACAACGAGTTGGACTAATTACCCCTGAAATCAAGCGTATCGTGGCCGATATGAAGGCCGCCACGCTGGACTGGGACGCCAGCCGCGACCATGAGGTCGGTGTCGCCCTGGCGGCAGTCCAGATTGACCAGTTATACCGGATAGTTATCGTCCGCGAGGATTACAGCGATAAGAAGAGCCGCGATTTCACCGTTTTCATAAATCCGGAGGTAACCAAGCACGGGGGCGAGAGTAGTGGCCGACTTTGAGGGCTGTCTGAGCGTACCAAATATATATGGCAAGGTACCGCGCCACACCAAAGTCCGCGTCAAAGCACTGGACCTGGACGGCCACGAATTCCGGGTCACCGCCGAGGATTTCTTGGCCCGCATCTTCCAGCACGAGATTGACCATACCAAGGGCAAGGTCTTCATCGACCACATCAAGAACGACCCCGAGGCCTTTTACCGGCTGAACGACGATGGCAAACTGGAGGCATTAGATTATGAAAAAGATATTAAAAATAACACTGTCCTGTGGCCAAAAAGTTGAGACAATAGACCAGTCATGAATGAACGCTTGGTATTCTTCGGTAATGAACGGTTGGCGACCGGTGTAAAGAGCATCGCGCCGGTGCTGCAGGCGCTGGCCGGTGCTGGCTACCAGATAGCCGCGGTGGTCGTATCGCAGAACGATCCGGCACAGTCACGCAAGGCCCGCACGCTGGAGATTGCCGCCGCCGCGGAGCGTCTCGGCATCCCCGTGTTGGCGCCCGGCAAAATCTCTGATATCAAGAACCAGCTAGAAGACCTCCAGGCCGAAGCCGGCGTCTTGATTGCCTACGGCAAACTGGTGCCAAAGGAGATAATCAACATATTTCCGCGCGGCATCATCAACATCCATCCTTCCCTGCTACCCAAACGCCGCGGTTCGACGCCCATCGAGAACACCATCCTCTACGATGAACGCGAAACCGGCGTGTCGCTGATGGCTCTCACTGAAGAAATGGACGCCGGTCCGATCTATGCCCAGGAGAAGATCCAGGTTCAGGATCGTCCGATCAAACAAGAGCTGGCCGACGCTTTATTAAGCTTAGGTAAAGATATGCTGTTGGAGAACCTGCCAGGCATCTTAAGCGGCAGTCTGGAGCCCGACGCACAGGACGACCTGGACGCTACTTATGATAAACAAATAGACAAAGAAGTCGGCCAGATCGATACATCTAAGTCCGCCACCGACCTGGAGCGCGAGATCAGGGCTTACGCCGGCTGGCCGCGCAGTCGCATAATGCTCGGTACGAACGAAGTTATCGTCACCAAAGCCCATGTAGCCAAAGGTGTTGAGGGTCTGGAAGGTACGCTCTGGTTACAAGATAAGCAGATTGGAATCCACTGCTCGGAAGACACACTGATAATCGACGCACTGATTCCGCCCGGCAAACAAGAGATGACCGGTGCCGCTTTCCTGGCTGGCTACCCTCTGGGCTGATCTTCAAACTACATCGCTTCAGCCCGAGTGAGACGTTTTAGGTACAAAACGTACGTAAAACGTCTCAGTGTGCGACACCCCTTTAGCGTTTGATTCTTGTACTTTATAAAAGATTCTATTACTGACTAGGTGCTGGTGGGCCGGCTGGCGGTTGCTGTACCGGTGGTACCGGCGGTTGTGGCGGCTGATAAGGCGGCTGTACCGGCTGGGGCTGTGGTGCTACCTGGGGTTGGACGACCTGAGGCTGGACTTGCGGTTGCTGGTAAGGTTGCTGGTAAGGTTGCTGCGGCGCTTGATAGGGTTGCTGGGGAGGCTGTACAGGCTGTGGCTGTGGCTGAGCAGGTTGAGCAGGCGGCTGGCCTCCGGCGGCCGCCTGCTGCTGGCTGGCGGCCAGAATCTGGGGCGCTGACTGGGCGACTTCGGCCTTCAGCTTGTCGAATTCCTGTTGGACGATTTCCTTATAATTGGGAAAATTCGTCTCCAGCCACTTGAAAGCGCCGGCATCGTCCTTAGCCTCGAAGTATTTCTCAAATTCATCGAGCTGCTGGTTGGTCATCTGATCGGCCAGCCGGATGCCGACTCGCATCTCCAGCGTCTCATAGATATGTTTTAAGAAGCTGTTTTTCTCGGCCGAAGGCAGCGCGCCCAACCCAACCTCTTGCAGTAAGTTGTTATCGATCTTTAACATGATGCTCCTGCTTATATTGTAACATTGTAATCACGACTGCCATAAGCCCTATCTGTCTTTCAGAATTCTGAAAGGTGACTGGGCAAACTTCAGAAGCATATCTGTAAGATGCATGAGTTTAGCTGATTTTACATCTACTTCTTCTGCTCTCATCGTCTCGCTAGAAAAATAAAGCACTGTGGCTCTCGTGGGATGAACGCCAGCCATTACATCACTATAGTCCTTGTGGGCGGCCACGTATGAAATAACCTGAACGCCCAGCGCTGTCTCTGGACTATCTAATTGTATGGCTCGCCTTCCAATGATTACATCTTCCGGTCCAGTCAGCACACCGTTTAAATTCAGGAGCTCACACATATCTGTTTGTATCAGCTTTCTTTCTTGAGACGGCAGGACTAATGCGCCCTCAATATTTTCCCATTGGGACCCTTCGCCGTTATCACCTATCGGTAAACGATATACTTTGGCCATGTGTCCTTCCATCACAGTTTACGCTCCACGGCCTTACGGGTAAAGACGTCTATCCGGTCGCCTTCTTCCAGCACCAGGCGTTTCTCGGTTTTCAGGCTCATGCCGCACATTTCGCCCTCCACGATCTCTTTGGCATCGGCCGGGCCGCGCTTCAGGCCGGTGACCTCTACCTCGCCCAGCTCTTCGTCGCCGCGAGTTACACGAGCCAGGGCCGGCGCCGTCAGCTTGCCCTTGGTGACCTCACCGCCGCAGATGATCTCTGTTTTGGTGGTCTTGAAGATGCCTTTGACCAGCAGGCGGCCCAGCTCGGTCTCAACGATCTCCGGGCTGAGCAGTTCGGAGAGTTCGGATTTGACATCATCAATCAGTTCATAAATCACCTTGTAGAGGCGGACGCGGACCTTGTCGCGGCTGGCTTTCTGCTTGCTGGACGTCGGCAAGCCGACACTAAAGCCGTAGACAATGGAGCCGGTGCTGTGCGCCAGGTGCAGGTCGTTCTCGTTGATCGGGCCGACGCCGAAGCCGACCACGCGGACCGAGACTTCATCGGTGCCAAGCGCTCTTAGGCTGTCGATGACGGATTTCAGCGAGCCCTGGACGTCGGCTTTGATGATGACGTTCAGCTCCTGCATTTCGTTACTACGGTTAATCATGCGGATCAGTTCGCTGCCGCCAATATCCAGGTGTCCGCCGGCGGCCTGCTGACTGGCAGCGCCTGCTTCGGACTGGGCGCGGGCCGCTTTCTCATTGGCTACAGCCACGAACTCGTCGCCGAACTTCGGCAGGGTCTTGAAGCCGGTGATAACGACCGGCGTGGAAGGTCCAGCGGTTTTGACGGCCTGGCCATCGGTGGTTTCCAGATTGCGGATTTTGGCGTAGCTGCCGCCGGCCACGACGAAATCGCCGGGTTTCAGTGTGCCGGCTTCCACCAGCGCCTGGCCGACCGGCCCCCGCCCCTGTTCCACATGGGCTTCGATAATCAGGCCGCGGGCCGGCACATCGGTATCGGCTTTGAGCTCTTCTACGTCGGTGACCAGCAGGATCATATCCAGCAGTTTGTCGATGCCCTCTTTGGTCTTGGCCGACACCGGCACCACTACCGTATCGCCGCCCCACTCTTCAATTAACAGATCATGCTCGGATAACTGCTGTTTGACGCGGTCCAGGTTAGCGCCTTCTTTGTCAATCTTGTTGATGGCGACGATAATTTTGACGCCGGCTTTACGGGCGAAACGGATGGCTTCGACGGTCTGCGGCTTGATGCCGTCATCGGCCGCCACCACGATGATGACGATATCGGTCAGATGGGCGCCGTGCTCGCGGATGGCCGCAAAGGCCTCGTGCCCCGGCGTATCCAGAAAGGTGATGGCCCGTTTATTATGCGTAATCTGATAGGCTGAGATGTGCTGGGTTATGCCGCCAGCCTCGTCTTCGGCGACTCCGGCGCCGCGAATGGCGTCCAGCAGGCTGGTCTTACCATGGTCGACGTGCCCCATCACTGCTACCACCGGCGGACGGCTTTTGGCTCTTGGCGCTGGCTTTCGGCTTTTCGTGTTTTGGGGCGGCCTCTTCTTCGCTGTCTTTCTTGACCAAGGCCACTTCCAGCCCCAGTTCCTGTACGATAATCTGGGCCGTATCAAAGTCTATCCGCTCGTTAACGGTGGCCATGACGCCGTTCTTCATCAGCTCACCAATCAGCTTGGTAACCGGAATCGACAACCGCTCGGCCAGCGTGCCGACGGTGATCATGTTTTCGATTTCTATTGTGGTTGTAGTCTGGTCAGTGGCTTCGGCCATGGGCGGCTCATTTCTTGGCCGCCTTGGCCGTAGTTTTAGATTTAGCTTCCTTCAGGGACAGGGCAATCTTGCGATTCTCGGTGTCAATATCCAGCACCTTGAACTCTTTCTTCTCGTTGAGCTGGAATAATTTTTCCGGATCAACGTCTTCGTCGTCGCTCATTTCGCTGACGTGAACCAGGGCTTCAACGCTGGGGCTCAGCTGGACAAAGGCGCCAAACGGCGTGATGCGGGTGACTTTCCCCTCGACGACGTCGCCCTTCTTAAAGGCCTTGACCTGCTCCAGCCACGGGTCTTCGCTCATCTGTTTGAGGCTGAGGCTCAGGCGGTCCTTATCAATAGCGATGATCTTGGCTTTGACGGTCTCGCCGACCTTGACGTAATTGCGCGGATTATCAACCCGCTCCCAGGAGATTTCAGAGATGTGAATCAGGCCCTCGATGCCATCGACATTGACGAAGGCCCCGAAGTCAATCACGCCGGTCACTACACCTTCCACGCTGTCGCCGACCTTCAGCTTGGCGAAACGCTCCTGCATATCGTCTTTAACGGCTTCTTTTTCGGAGAAAATCAGCTTGTTGTCCTTGCGGCTGATGTCCAGGATGCGTGCCCTCAGCGGTTTGTTGGTCAGGGCGTTCAGCTTCTGCAAGATTTCATCTTTATCGGCGCCGGAAACGCGCGGATAGTGGCCGGCGGCCAGCTGGCTGACCGGCAAGAAGCCGCGGATTCCCTCTAGCTCGACCAGCAGGCCGCCGCGGTTAGCGTCATAAGGCGCGATCTCTACTATCTCGTTGGCTTCCTGAACTCTTTGTAGCTCGTCCCAGCCGCGGTCTTTGACGGCCCGTTTCATGCTCAATAAGGCATAGCCTTCGTCCATCTCCGAATCTATAACGCTGACGGTGACTGATTGGCCCGGCTCCAGCTTTTGGCCGTAGCCGATTTCGCGCCGCAGTACTACGCCGGTGCCGCGGGCACCCAGATCAATCCATACTTCGTTCTTCTTGACATTGGTGACGGTACCCTCGACCACGTCGCCAGCGCTCAGCGTCTTGAGATCACTCCCCGCCAGCAGATCGTCCATCGTTATCGTATTTGCCATAATTTATATGCCTCCCGTCCAGGCGATGTCCCGTGAGCACCGCCTCTTAAGTTGTTATTGGTTTGGTTTCATTATATCTGAAAAAACGGCTAGTGGCAATTGTGGTAGACTGGCACTATGTATTTGGCGGTGGATATCGGAGGAACAAAAACACTGGTCGCACTATTGTCTGACGACGGCCAGATCGTCGAACAACGCCGCTTCCCATCTGATCATGATTATGATGCTTTTCTGCGCAATCTGGAGGATAATTTTAAACGGTTATCGCCAGCCGAAGGAGCTTTGACGGGCTGTGTCGGCGTTCCCGGCCTGATTACCAGGGATACTGGTATCGTTCACGCGCTTGGTAACCTGCCGTGGCGCGAAAAACCGATTAGAAATGATATCGCCCAGATATGTAACGCCGAGTTGATTATAGAGAATGATGCCCGTCTGGGCGGGCTGTCAGAGGCCCAGCTAGTAAAGGATGAGTACCAGGACGTGCTGTTCGCGACCATCAGCACCGGTATCGGCGGTGCGCTCATCAAAAACGGCCGTATCGTGACAGCCTTGCAAGATACTGAGTTTGGGAAAATGCCGTTGCTGTTTGAAGGTCACTACACTAACTGGGAGGATTTCGCCGGTGGCCGCGGCATCGTTGAGGCGTTTGGCAAACAAGCGTCCGAGATAACTGATCCCGCCGACTGGCGTGTTATCGGCGAACGGCTTGCCTACGGTCTAGGGGTAGTCTGCTCAACTCTCCAGCCGGAGGTTATAATCCTGGGCGGCAGTGTTGGCGTTCAGGCCAGTAAATTTGACCCTGTCATCATGGAATTCCTAGAAAAGCATCTCCATCCCGTGGTTCGGCGGCCAAAAGCCGTCATACCGGCCCAGCGGCCAGATGAAGCCGTTGTGTTCGGCTGTTATGACCTGGCCAAGCAGAGGTTCGGCGGCGGCGATGAATGAGCTGATCGGCGCGCTTTCGCGCAAGTTTCCTGAGCTCAGTTTCACCCCCGGCAAGCAGTTTTACTGGTCGCCGGAGACCGGCGAGATATTTTATAAGCGCGGCGCCCGCGGCCAAGACGCCGAGTGGTCACTGCTCCACGAGACCGGCCACGCCGCCTTAGAGCACCAGTCCTACCGAGGCGATTTTGAGCTTTTACAGATGGAGTTGGCGGCCTGGGAGCAAGCCCGCCGCCTGGGCCAGGCGGTCGGCGTAGAGATTGACGAGGACCACATTCAGGATTGCCTGGACACCTACCGTGACTGGCTGTATAAGCGCAGTATCTGCCCCAATTGCGGCACCAAATGCCTCCAGCAGGACGATTCCGCACATTACAATTGCTTCAATTGCCACACGGTCTGGCGGGTCAGCGCCAGCCGCTTCTGCCGGGCCTACCGCCGCCACGCCGGCGTCCCCCAACCCGAAGCCAGCCCCCAAATAGAAAAATCCCCCCTGTAAACGGAGGGATTTTCCCTTGCGAGTAAAAAGTCTTAAGCGACTTTTTTGGCGCTGGTGCGCCGACTGACGCGACCACCTTGGCGACCAGCCTCGCGGGCTAGTTCGCGGTTGGCGTAAAAGCCACCGGTCTTGCCGAGCTTACCGCCCTTAGCGCCGATTTTTGCGTAAAAATCAGAGCCGTACTTGCTCTTGTTGGTTGAGGCAGCAGCTTTGCCGCCAGCTTTGGTACCTGCCATAATTTATATGACCTCCCGTTAATTAAAAAAGCCCCTTGCCTTTTCCGGCAAAGAACCCTCGTTACCATAACTATAATATCACGCTACTGGTTAAGTGTCAACATTAGCGGAACCAGTTGCGATTACAGTACCTACTGTTTGGGTGGTATATATATTGTATATACATTATATATACCCCTCTTCTCACGAGTAGAACATTCCAGACCTACTTTTGTGTCCGCCGTATAGTTACATAAACAACGCTTTTCAAAAATTTATTCAGCTATTAACAGCAAAAACTGTAGTAATTTGCTTAAGCTTTCCGCAGATTATACGGTGTTAAATCACGTAAACCCGACAACGAGCACAATTTTTTGACGTCGTGATAACAACAGAAGACAATAGAAAAAGGCCCCCTAAGAGGAGGCCTTGATCAAAATTTGGCACCGTGCTATTTTCCCAGGGGTGAACCCCAAGTATTGTAACCGCTGTGAGGCTTAACTGCTGTGTTCGGCATGGGAACAGGTGTTACCCTCACGCTATGGGCACCAATCAGGCCGTCTTCTCCGCAAGAGTAGACGCCTGATCGATGTCCATGGGCAGGTTACGCACGGATGAAATAAGCTGTTAAACAAACGGGTGCGTGCGCGTAATGATACGCACCAACAACCAGTCAATTGCTCGTAAAAAGTCGTTGCCTCTATTAGTACGCTTTGACTCCACATGTCGCCATGCTTCCACCTTGCGCCTATCAACCTGATCGTCTTTCAGGGAGGTCATAGGGAAATCTAATCTTGAGGGAGGCTTCGCGCTTAATATGCTTTCAGCGCTTATCCCGTCCGCACTGTAGCTACTGGACAATGCTCCTGGTGGAACAATCCATACACCAGCGGTGCGTTCAACCCGGTCCTCTCGTACTAGGGTTAACTCCTCTCAAATTTCCTTGCGTCCACAGCGGATATAAACCGAACTGTCTCACGACGTTCTGAACCCAGCTCACGTACCTCTTTAACGGGCGAACAGCCCGACCCTTGGGAGATGCTCCTCCCCCAGGATGAGATGAGCCGACATCGAGGTGCCAAACAGCGCCGTCTATGTGAACTATTGGGCGCTATAAGCCTGTTATCCCCGGCGTAACTTTTATCCGTTAGCGCTGCCGATACCACACTCATGTACATGAAATATGTACTGAACAGCGGAAAACTTACTCCTACTTTCGTACCTGCTCGGATTGTAATCCTCACAGTCAAGCTGGCTTATGCGTATACACTATCACTACGATTTCCATCCGTAGTTAGCCAACCTTTGAACGCCTCCGGTACTCTTTGGGAGGCAACCGCCCCAGTTAAACTACCCACCAGACACGGTCCCAGAACCGGATAACGGTCCTGGTAAGAACAAAACGTATATAAGGGTGGTATTTCACTGGCGACTCCACACCGGCTAGCGCCGGGCTTCAAAGTCTCCCACCTAAGCTACACATATATACGCTCGGCTCAATGCCAAGCTGTAGTAAAGCTGCACGGGGTCTTCTCGTCCTGCTGCGGACAGACGGCATCTTTACCGTCAATGCACTTTCACCGAGCTCTTCGTCGAGACAGTACCCAAATCATTACTCCATTCGTGCGGGTCAGAACTTACCTGACAAGGAATTTCGCTACCTTAGGACGGTTATAGTTACCGCCGCCGTTCACCGGGGCTTCAGTTCGCTGCGTAAACAGCTCACCTTAACCTTCCGGCACCGGGCAGGAGTCAGCCCCTATACATCCACTTTCGTGTTAGCAGAGACCTGTGTTTTTGGTAAACAGTTGCTTGGGTTCTTTAGCTGCGACTCCGCCACACTATCTATAAATAGCGTGGCATCAGGAACATTCCACTTCAGATACATTCGGGCTATGCCCTCGAGTACCTTCAGCCGGAATGTTCCTAAGCCACCGCTCTGTTCCAAGTGTGGCAAACGAAACAGATCTTTTCGGGCGGGCACTCGAGCGCGTTAACGCGAATGTGTCCGCGGGGGAAGATTGTTTCGTTTGCCAGGATTATAGACAGAGTGGCGGAGTAGGCCTTATTCCGAAGTTACGGCCGCTTATTTGCCGAGTTCCTTGACGAAGAATCACTCGTACACCTTGGTCTACTCGACCTGAGCACCTGTGTTGGTTTGCGGTACGGATAGCGTAGTTCACGCGTTAGATTGCTTTTCTAGTCAGCACTTTCACCGGAATCGAGCCTAAAGGCTCTTTCATTCGCAGGCGTTTCTCCTGCTTAGACGGATATAACCATGAATCCGCTCCGGCTAATATGCCGCGCACATCTAACAAAACTACACTAGTACGGGAATATTAACCCGTTGTCCATCGCCTACGCTACGCGCCTCGGCTTAGGACCGACTAACCCTGGGACGATTATCGTGGCCCAGGAAACCTTGCTCTTTCGGTGGGCAGGATTCTCACCTGCCTTATGGTTACTCATTCCAGCATTCTCACTTCCTCACGCTCCACCAGGCCTCGCGACCTGACTTCGACGCAGAGAGCAACGCTCCTCTACCACGCATGCCGGATGAATACGGCACACATCCATGTCTTCGGTACTACACTTGAGCCCCGTTACATTTTCCGCGCGAGATCTCTTGACGAGTGAGCTGTTACGCACTCTTTAAATGAATGGCTGCTTCTAAGCCAACATCCTCGTTGTTTAAGAAATCTCACCTCGTTTCCCACTTAGTGTAAATTTAGGGACCTTAGACTGATGGTCTGGGCTGTTTCCCTTTTGAGCGACGAGCTTAGCCCCGCCGTTCTAACTGCTGTAGTTCCACTGACCGTATTCGTAGTTTGTCAAGGGTGGGTACGCGTAAGTGCCCCAGTCCGAAACAGAGCTCTACCCCAGTCAGCTACCGTACAACGCTAGCCCTAAAGCTATTTCGAGGAGAACCAGCTATCTCCGAGTTCGATTGGCATTTCACCTCTAACCACAAGTCATCCACACGGATTGCAAACCGTTAGTGGTTCGGCCCTCCACGCGGTTTTACCCGCGCTTCAGCCTGCTCATGGTTAGGTCACCCGGTTTCGGGTCTATTCGCATATGACTATGGCGCCCTATTCAGGCTCGCTTTCACTACGCCTCCGACATATGACTTAAGCTTGCATATACAAATAACTCGCTGGATCGTTCTACAAAAAGCACGCCGTCACCGCATAAAGCGGCTCCGACTCCTTGTACGCACACAATTTCAGGGTCTATTTCACTCCCCTTCCGGGGTTCTTTTAACCTTTCCCTCACGGTACTTGTTCTCTATCGATCGTAAGATATATTTAGCCTTGGAAGGTGGACCTTCCGGATTCAGTCAGGGTTTCACGTGTCCCGACCTACTCGACAACACAGATGATAAAGTTCATAACACTTGGTATACCAGGCTATCACTGTCTATGGCCCCACTTTCCAGAGGGTTCTACTCGCATCATGAATTTCTTACTTTATGCCGATTGGTGGTAGCATCGCTCCCTTTTGCAGGCAACCGACCTGAAGGTCGGTCTCCTACAAAAGGTAATCTACTATGTCACAACCCCTTAATAACATTCGCCTACCAGCTTATTTGCCTAAGTTAGTAGGCAAAAGTCATTAAAGTTTGGGCTGATCCGCGTTCGCTCGCCACTACTTACGGAATCATTGGTTATTTTCTCTTCCTCTGGGTACTAAGATGTTTCAGTTCCCCAGCTTACCGCTCTCCAGCCCTATATATTCAGGCCGGCGCCACTGGACATGACTCCAGTGAGGTTTCCCCATTCGGACATCTCCGGATCAAAGCATAGTAGGCTGCTCCCCGGAGCTTTTCGCAGCTCCTCACGTCCTTCGTCGGTATCTTACGTCAAGGCATCCTTTGTGCGCGCTTGAGTAACTTTTTACGATTGACCTAAGACTATTGTCGGTGAAGACAGTCTTAAGCCAGTTTGTGCAATTGACTGGTTATTGGTACTTACCGAAGTAAATCGCCAATAGCCGTTTGTCTAATTTGCTTATCTCAGAATCATCTTAAAACCATATTATTTAAGATAATCCTTTTCTTGACCTAAATTGTTAAATTGCGAAACTCAAGGGGCTTATCCGATCGTGACGCACACTGGCGCCGTCCCATCTAAAAACCTCGAGGCTTGA
Source organism: uncultured bacterium (assembly GCA_963805865.1). Lineage (GTDB taxonomy): Bacteria > Patescibacteriota > Saccharimonadia > Saccharimonadales > UBA4665 > JARIHC01. Next base: position 378,962 of record CAWDVI010000003.1, on the reverse strand, counting down.
GTTTACGTTGGAAACTCGTGGTTCAGGCTTAACTGCCGGGTCTCTGCCTAAACTCAAGCACTTGGATATATGATAGCAAACTTAACAGGGGCGGTCAACCATTTAATGATGTTAAAGTTGCTACGCTTTGGCCGCTATTAATTAAGAATTTTTAGCGAGCTCCGCTTTCAATTGCCTTACAACCTTGGGTCTCAGCAGTTCCTTTTCTATTACTAGCCGATAGATTGGCTCAGCACAGGCTTCACAAAGATCTATGCCGCTATAGGATCTGCCAAGTTTGCAGTTATCCAGTCCTTCAATCGGCTTCTTGCAGTTGTCGCACCTTTGGACAATCATATATATTTCTCCCCTTTGTTTTATTTATTCGTGGTCAGGGATTATGGCCTTAAATTTTGGGCCGCGCAAGTGTGGAATATACAGCAAGATAATTAAACATTTTAATTAAATATCGCGAAAGTCCACGCTTATGCTTCGGTGCGACTAAGGTGAGGAATATGCTAATCTTGCCTGCCTGATAAGCAGGTCACCACGGTGGGGTGACCGAGTGGTTTATGGTGCCACTTTCAGGGAGTGGTGGGCATTGTTGTGTCCCGCGAGTTCGAATCTCGTCCCCACCGCCAAGCCACAACAATGAATAAACCCCGGTTCTCGTAGCCGGGGTTTATTGCTTCGTACCGCCTTCAATTAGCGGTGGACATTGTTGCAACTCGAATTTTACGCTTCCGAACTTACATGGTCAAGGTTCGAATCCCCTGTTATGTAGTCAACGCTACTGCGCGATGAAGTAGTCGAAGGTGTACGTCGTGTTCGCGGCCGGCGCGTCCTGGGCGTTGAACATGAAGTCCGTGGCACTCGTCGACCCCTTGTAGAAGTGCAAGCCGCTGGCCGCCCCATTAGACGGGCTCAACACGACGTGCGGCGCCGCGCCGTAGGTCTTAGAGAACAGGATCTTGGCCAGATCACCCGCCGAAGGCGCAGACCCGGTGGTAATCGTAATCGTACCGGTCGTATCCGTGCCGTCAAGGAATAATTTCTCTTGACAGCGAACCAGGATTTGCTACCATGGACTCACTACACTGGGGATGCATCCTATACGGGTTCTCCCCATTTTTTTTACTTTGAGAGCTGGGAGAGTTGGATTTTTGTACGCAACTGGCTTATGTCGCGCAGGCCCGGGCCGGCATAGCGCTTGATTTCACGGGCTGTTCGGGAAGCCCGCGACATAACGATCAAGTCTTTACCCTGCCGTTTGACATGCTTTAAAACCGGCAAAAAATCACCGTCGCCGGATATAATTAAGACCCGCTGGTAAGCCGTTTGCTCTCGTAATACCGCTAGCGTCAGGTCAACGTCGCAATTAGCTTTCTTACGCTCGTGCCGGCCGCGCCCCGAACTAAAGTATGATTTAACGGGTTTTAAAACCAGTTTATAGCCAAAATTCTGGAGTTTTTGATAAAACTTTACCTGTTTAATATGTCGTGACAGCAGGGCGAAATCTGCCGCGTTTAGAGTCGCGCCATGGGCTTGGGCTTTGGGCGGGTGCTCTAAATATCTGCCCAGAGCCGCTAGGTTTACGGTATCTTCCAGGATATAGTCATGCCGATAGCCGTGCGTTTCGACACCGCCAAAATAAAAAGTCTCCGCCACGCCATAATTTGTCCGCAGATAGGCTAGGAGTTTGCGATAGTCTATGCTCCAGCCGTATTGCTTTTCAAAACCATAAAACAGGTTGGCGGCGTCGATAAACGCGTAAGTTATAGGTGTTTTTGCCGTGTTCATGCGGCAACTATAACATTAGCCCGCACCGATGGTAAGCAAAGTTAATGATTGTTTAATACTTCAATAAATAACGGCGGGCGCCAGCCCGCTGTGGGGCGCCGCCAGGCGCCCCTGGTGCTACTGGGCGATGAAGTAGTCGAAGGTGTAGGTCGTGTTGGCGGCCGGCGCGTCAGCGGCGTTGAACATGAAGTCGGCGGCCGAAGTCGACCCCTTATAGAAGTGCAGGCCAGAAGCCGGCCCATTAGACGGGCTCAGCACGATGTGCGGCGCCGCGCCATAGGTCTTAGAGAACAGGATCTTGGCCAAATCACCCGCCGAAGGCGCGCTACCGGTGGTAATCGTAATCGTACCGGTGGTGTCGGTGCCGAGTTGTTAAATTTCGGTTAACCTCACTTGATAAGAGACTCTCTTACATGTTATGATGCTTTAGCATTCGAATTAAGCCACCTCCGGGAGGCTTTTTTCATTTGATGCCGTATCCTTTGTAACCGAGTATTCCTTCCAGCGCGTCTATTCTTATAATTCCTTTTTTATGGAGATCTTTCACTCTGGTTGATGTTCTGCTGCCTGCAACTGAACCCATGGGAGAAAAAACGACTACCGGTTTCACCAGCTCTTCGGCCACGTATTCGTACATACGCGAGAAATCCCCATCGCCAGAGAATACGATTATGCCGGCATATTTCTTGCGTACGCCGTCATTGATGACGTCTAGCGTCAGCTCGGAGTCACAATTGGCCTTCCGTCTGCCGATACGTTTTACCGTGTGTTTATTTGTTGCTGAACAACCAGGACATTTTAACTTATGTGTCCTGTATTCCGGGGGATATTGTTTTACCTTTTTAAGGTTCGCTATGTAGCCCAGTTTCTCTAATTTTTTGAACTTTGCCTTCTGGGGCGCGTCGCTGTACCCGGCGTACAAGTAAACTCTCTGGCCTTCCGTCTCGTTTTGAGCCAATTAAGTAGCCTGGGATAGTCAATTCCCTTGTAGCCCAGCTTATCAAGCGAGCCGTCCAAATTTGCACAATCAATGTACACAAAAATACCTTTAGTCATACTCTATATTATAGCGTCATACCACAGGGATTATAAGCAAGATTAAGAATTGTTTAAGAAGCTACTGCGCGATGAAGTAATCGAAGGTGTACGTGGTATTGGCCGAAGGCGCATCCTGAGCGTCGAACATGAAGTCGGTGGCGCTCGTCGACCCCTTGTAGAAATGCAGACCCGAAGCCGCCCCATTAGACGGACTCAAGACCACGTGCGGCGCCGCGCCGTAGGTCTTAGAGAACAGGATCTTGGCCAGATCGCCCGCCGTAGGCGCGCTACCGGTGGTAATCGTAATCGTGCCGGTGGTGTCCGTGCCGTCCTAGTGTGATCTGGCTGGCGGTTTACGCCTGCGGGTTGAGATGAAGCCTTCCAAGTCCGCACGGTCAAGCAGGCGGCTTTTGGCACAGCGAGCAACCAGCGCCAAACTTGGCTTGTGCGAGAAGCCGACGTACTCCACCGTTTTGCCCTTTTGCTGAGCTTTTTTGATGGCTGGCAATAAATCCGTATCAGACGACACCAGAATGATCCGGTCCGCCAAATTTTCGTACGCGGTCACCAAAATAGCCACGGCTATCTCAACATCAACGCCTTTTTCATGAAAAACTCCATCATTTTTTAATAAATAACCGAGCGAGTAACGGTAACCATGCATAGCAAGATGTTTGAACAACCGCTGCTGATCAGCCTGCATTCGTTTGGATTTTTTGGTGCCGTCAGTCCTCACCTTGCCGACAAAATAGGTGGCACCATTAACAGAGGCGCCGCGGCTCAGGTAGCCATTGAAAGCCGTGAAGTCAAACGACAGCAGATTATGAAGCCGTAAATCTTTCAGCTTAAAGAAGAAATTACTGCCATCAATCAGGATGACACAGCGTTCTTTGGTTTTTGGCATGCCACACAGTATATCAAAAAATCCCACAGACACCTTGCGGTCCTGTGGGAGGTTTTAGCACTTTTTAATATACACCATGACAGGGGTGCTGTCAATATGCGCTACTGCGTGATGAAGTAGTCAAACATGAAGTCCGTGGCGCTGGTACTGCCCTTGTAGAAGTGCAGGCCGCTGGCCGCCCCATTGGACGGACTCAAGACGATGTGCGGCACCGCGTCGTAGGTCTTAGAGAACAATATCTTGGCCAGGTCGCCGGCGGTCTAGTGCAAGTCATCGGCCGTCAGGCCGGCGTCTTTTACCAAACGGCTGAGCGTGCCGATACTCATTGTCCGGTTGTGTTGTGGAACGGAGATAATCCCTTTCGTTCTGGGGTGGGCCATAATGTGATGACTGCCAGTGACGCGGGCTACTTCCCAGCCGTGAGCTCTGAGGATTTTAATAAATTGTTTGCTGGTAAGCCGCGGTAAGCGCGGACTCACGTTACAGTAACCTGCTGATGCTCCACCTTGGGCAAGCGCCAGCCCTTCTTGGCGCGAACTGCCAAATAGCCGGTGATAGCGTCGCGGATCATGGCTAGGGCTTCGCTTTTGGTGCGGCCTTCGCTGACGCAACCTGGTAAATCGGGCACGTACACGGTATAACCGCCGCTCGGCTGGGGCTCAAGCACGACATCATACCTCAGTTGTTTGCTCATGAACATATTGTATCACCTCCTTTCTGGCTCCATAGTAGCAAGCTGAGATTAAATAAAAATTAATTTTGGTGATTTTATTGTTTAGGAGATGTTTTGGCGCGGGCTACCCTACTTTACTGCGCGATGAAGTAGTCAAAGGTGTACGTGGTGTTGGCCGCCGGGGCGTCCTGGGCGTCGAACATGAAGTCCGTGGCGCTCGTCGACCCCTTGTAGAAGTGCAAGCCCGCGGCCTTGTCATTGGACGGACTCAAGACGATGTGCGGCGCGGCACCGTAGGTCCGCGAGAACAGGATCTTGGCCAGGTCGCCAGCCGAAGGCGCGCTACCGGTAGTTATCGTAATCGTACCGGTGGTGTCCGTGCCATCCACCGCCACTGTAGCCGAGCCGCCCGCCGAAGCCTGGGCCGTAGCCGTCGGCTGTCCACCAGAGGTGATGATATGCCCGCCCACGGTGATATCACCGGCAAAGACCGCGCTGGAAGTAACGTGTAGGCTGCCAGCCGTCAAGTCAGCAATATTGGCCGAACCGGTAACCGTCAGGTTATTAATCGTGGCCGTGCCGCTGACGTTGATATCCGAGAAACTGCCACTTGATGTTTGACCCAGAGCAGAATTTACATTAGAGCTGGTGGTACCGATGGCCGCTTTGACCAGCTTGACGCCGCTATCCGAGCTAGCCTCCTGGGCGATGCCCAGCTTGCCGACGTACTGCATTATGGAGGCGCTGGCCGGATCCACCGCCTTGGCCGTGCCATCGCCGTTATCTACCAACAGGTCGCCGGCGTTAACCGTGCCGGTTACCTTAACGGGCACCTGGCCGGCGAAGGTTACCAGCACACTGCCGCCGCTAAAGTTATCATTACCGACGAACGCGGCGGTGTCTTGGGAAGACACCACGTATGCGCTACCGTTGTAGGTCACTACCGAACCCGGGTCAGGCACGGCGCCACTCCAAGATATATACTCCGCGTAGTCAGCTCCGGAGGCATTGATAGAACCGGCGGCGTTGATTGAGCGGTTCGTGCCGGAATCCTTGGCGACTTTCAAGATGGCATTGGCCGAATTGTAGCCGGTAGACACGTTTTTGGTACTGACTATGAAGGATGATGTATCGCTGTGATTCCGCACCTGTAGGGCAGTATAGGAGTCGTTGCTGCTACCATCGTCGGTGGTAAAGTACGCTTCGCCATCGGCTGACAACGCGAAGTTGACGGTGCCTGCGCCATAGTTATAGAAGTTAAGGCCGTTGGATCCACCAGGGCCACCGTCATCAGTAGCCAGACCCCATATCTTACTGCTGCCTTGTAAGAGGTTGATCTCGCCATATGAAGTGCCAGAACCGCCCACGTTGACCGCAGTGTATGTAGAACCTGAGGTATCGACCGAGAAATGGGTATTGCCAGAAGCATCCTGAATCTGGAAGGCGGCGGTGGAATCGGTCTTGAACAGGCCGTCGCCAGCAACGTCCAGGGTATGGGCCGGCGCGGCGTTGTCGATGCCAACTTTAGTGTTGGCGGTACAGCTATTCGTGCCACTGACACAACCCAAAACCAGGCTGTCGCTTTGGCTCACCAGAGAGTGAGTGCCGATGGCAGTGGCGTTAGATAGACCGGCAGAGCCTACGTCAGCCCCCTCGCCGACAGCTGTGTTATGTGCTCCAGTGGTATTCGTTAATAGTGCATTTATGCCAAGCGCAGTGTTGTAGCTTCCTGTGGTGTTGCCATTTAAAGAACTATAGCCTACGGCCGTGTTCTGTTTCCCTATAGTGCTATTCTGCAAGGAAGCAATACCGAGCGCAGTGTTGTAGCTTCCTGTGGTGTTGTGCTGCAAAGCGCTTGTACCTATACCAGCGTTGTTGCTACCTGTAAGGTTATCATGAAGAGAATTATAGCCTAATGCTACATTAGATCCTCCTGTAGTATTGCTCTGCAAAGCAACCGCGCCTACGGCGGTGTTAAACAAGGAGGTAGTGGTGTGTTGCAAAGCTCCGTTGCCAAACGCCGTGTTGGCTATGCCTGTTGTATTATCTTGTAGTGCGTGTAATCCAACTGCTGTATTAGCCCAGCCATTGGTATCGGACTGGCCAGAATTATTGCCGATAAAGAGGTTACCGCCACTGCTACCGGTGGCAGTCCTGACTTCTAGATAAGCGACACCCGTAGAGTCGTTAATTGTGAAAGCTGGGCTGGCATTCAAAGTTACTTCTTTAATTGACACGGCCGATATAATTCCATTGAAATCACTGGACGGGACAAAGCTTATTTCACCTGTGGTGGAAGAACTGCATGTCAAAAGCACTGTATTGGTAAAGTTGCTTGCAGAAGCACCCTCAAATGTATGGCTGGCTACCGTGCATCCACCCGCTCCAGAGGAACTCCCGAATAACACACTAAGCGTGGAACCAAGCGCAGGACTACCGCTAACAGTATATTTAACCTGATATGTAGCAGTCGTAGAGGACGTAAACTGGGCCGAGTACAGCGGGTTGGTGTTGCCGGTGTTATGTGTGGCCGTAGTCGTAGTGGTGCTCCAGCCGGTTTTAGTCCAGGCTGCATTGGTGAAGTCCGTAGTAGTTATCAGCTCTGAGCCTATGGTGGCCGTATCGGCACCGCCCTGCAAGGTCGTAGTCATATTGGTAGTATCTACATTTAGGGCGGCCGTGCCGCTGGCATTCTGCACCTGGAAGGCGGTGGTGGTGTCGCTGGTTGGCTTAACCAATACACCGTTATTCGATGATCCGCCAGCCGGATTGAGAGTGATGCCACTAGTGCCACCCTTCAGAGTTATAGGGCTAGTGCCTATGGCCGAACCGATGTTTACGGTGTTGGTAGAGCTAGCGGTGGAGCTGTTGCCGATGTTGATGGTCTGGGCTACTGCGCCGCTGGTGTTACCGATTTGAACAGTGTTAGCTACACCGGAGGTGCCCACGCTGATGGTGCCGGAGGCCGCGGACTGTATGCTTACTGCTGAGGAGGTGTTGCCGCCCTGCAGCGTCAGCGTGGAGGCGGCCACAGTACTGCCTACAGTGACCACATCCTTACCAGTGGACGTAGCGGTGGCGCCAATGTTGATGGTGTTGGTCTTGCCGGAGGCGACGTTACCATTGCCGATGTTGATGGTCTCACCCTGGGTGGACCGGCCGAAGGTCAGGGTGCCGGCGTTGGAGGTGTTGCCAACCGTTACAGTGTTGACGTTAGTGGTGCCGATGCTGATGGTGCCAGAGGTGCCGGCTTGGATGCTGATGGCACTAGCGCCAGTGCCACCGTTTATGAGGGTGGTGGATGAGGCGCTGGTGTTGCCCAGGTTCAGGGTGGAAGTCTGGGAAGTAGTGCCGACGCTGATGGTGCCGGAGGCACCGGATTGGATAGTTACGGCTGTGGAGCCGGTGCCACCCTGGATGGCGGTCGTGGAAGTAGTCAGTAAGTTGCCGATGGTGAGGGCGCTGGTGGAGCTGGCAGTGGCGTTGTTGCCGATTCCTATGGTCTGGGCTACGGCGCCGGAAGTATTACCTATCTGGATGGTGCCGGCTACGCCACCATTACCAAGGCTCAAGGTTCCGGCTGAGCCGGTCGAGATAGCTACGGCGCTAGCACCGGTGCCGCCCTGGATAGTAACTGTCTCTGCTGCCGTTGTATTTCCGATGGCGACCGCGCCGGTTGAGCTACCAGTGTTAATGTTGGTGGCGAAGTTGGAGGAAGCGTTTAGGCTGATGGCCGCGCCGGAGATGGTGGCACCCAAACTGCCGGTTAGCAGGCCAGCGGAAGTGATGGTGCCAGTGCTAGTCGTGGAGATGTTGCCGGTGGTGGTGATGGCGTCGCCTGCCGTGGCTGGTGATAGTGTGGTGCCGGAGCGGGTCCAGTAACCGACAGTGCCGGTAGCGGCTCCAGTTATGTTGCCGGTACAGGTCAGGTTGCCTGTGGAGTTGGCTACTGTACAGCCGTTCGCGCCGGAGCCGCCAGCCAGTAGGACATCGCCGGTTGAGATACCGCCTATTGATACTGTGTTGGCGCCGTTGGCGTCCACCGTCAGGGCGCCGGTGCCGGAGATTGCCGTGCCGGATACATTCAATGAGTTCACGGCGCCTGAGCTCAGTGTGCCACCGCTTAGGGTGGCGCCGTTAATGGTGCCTGTGCAGGTTAGATTACCGCTGGAGTTAGCAACCGTACAACCAGTCGCGCCAGAGCCGCCGCCCAGTAGGATGTCGCCGGTGGAAGTGGCGCCGATTGATACGGTTCCGCTGGTGCCGGCATCTATGGTCAGGCCCGTGGCTGCAGCTTGAACCGCTATGGCAGTACTAGATACGTTCAGGCTGTTGACTGCTGTTGCTGTCAAAGTACCGCCGGATACGTTACCGCCGGAGAGCGTGCCGCCGGAGATGGTGGCGCCGTTGATGGTGCTTGTACAAGCGAAGGCGCCGGTGGAATTGGTGAGCGTACAGCCGGTTGAGCCGGAGCCGCCGCCTAGTTCAATATCGCCGGTGGAGGTGGCGCCGATCTGTACCTTGCCGGTAGTGGAGCCGTCTAAGGTTATGTTTTGGGCAGTACTGCCGGCAGCGATAGCTACAGCACTGGAGCCGGTAATATTACCTATGGCTACCAGGTTGCCGCTGCTATCTATGCGCTGGGTGCCAGCGCCCGCTCCGGTATTGATGCCAGTAGTACCGTTCAAGGTAGTACCGGTAACTGTTGAGGCGCTTGTAATGGTCCCTGAGCCACTGGTGGAGATGTTGCCAGAGGTGGTGACATTGTCGCCAGATGTAGCCGGTGACAAAGTGGTGCCGGTGCGGCTCCAGTAGCCTACGGCAGAGCCGCCGCCGCTAGTAATACTGCCGGTACAAACCAGGTTGCCGTTAGTGCCGTCAATGGTACAGCCGGTTGAGCTGGAGCCGCCGGCCAGGTTGATACCGCCTGCTCCTACTGCCCCGCCGACGTTTAGAGTTGTAACAGTGGCGTTCAGCAGGTCTACGCTGCTGACATTACTGGCGATGGTACCGTTATTCAGGTTGATAGCCGCGCCGCTCACCGTCAGGCCGTTAGTGCCCTGGATCAGGCCGGACTGGGCGTTCAGGCCTACCGTGGTCGCCAGGCCAAGTTGCGTGCTGTTGCCGCTGACGTCAACGGCGAATTCACTGGTACCCTTGTTCTGCAAGTCTAGCAAGTTACCAGTTGGCGTGGTCGTATTATTATTGGCCTTTATGAGGGCTTCGCCGGCACCCGGCTCACTGGTGCCGCTCTGCAAGATGCTTAGGGCTGAGTTGGTGCCGCTGTTGGTCAGGCTCAGAACGCCGGCCGCGCCGGTGTTGGTGTTGGTCAAGCCGAGCAGATTGCCAGTGGTGCTGGCGCTTGAGGTATCTTGGGCGTTCTTGGCTATGTAGTTGCCGCCGCTGGATGGCGCGTAACCAGTACAGACACTGCCGGTAGTACAGATGGTGCCATTCTCAGCCGGCAGGGTCAGAGTGTAATCAGTAGAGCTTGGATTAGCCGGAGTTAGGGTGATGGAGCCGGAGCCGCCGGAGTTGTAGAGCTTGACCGTGCCGGTAGTGCCACTGGCCGTACCTATCGTCGTGCTAGCCCCCTGCACTGCCAATGTGCCAGTAAAGTTAGCGCTGGATGAGATAGTCTGGCCGTTGTAGGTGCCGAAGCCGGAGATAGTAGGACTAGAGGAGCCGGTTACGGTGCCGGTAATAGTCGGGTTAGTGATGGTGCCGCCGGATACGGATAGACCGTTGACGGCTGAGCTGGATAGACTGCCGCCGGTGAGGGTGCCGCCGGATATGGTGGCCGTGTTGAAGGTGGTTGAAGTGATGGTAGCACCATTGATGGTGCCGGTAGCTGTCAGGTTGCCGCTGGCATCAACACTAAACTTGGAAGTTGGGCTAGAGCCGGATTGCAGGTCTATCAGATTGCCGCTGGGGCTGGCGTTGGTGTTGCTGGCGAAGATCAGCGCCTGGCCGGAGGTTGGGTTGCCGCTGGCGGTTACTGTAAGTGCCGAGTTGGTGTTGGTGCCGTTATCCAGCTTCAGGACGCCCGAGGCGGTGGCTGAGCTGGAGTTGGTGAAGCTGTACAGGTTGTTAGCGGCAGTGACGGCGGCGGATGAGGTATCCGCAGCATTCCTGGCCAGGTAGTTGCCGCCACTGGCCGGCGCGTAGTTACAGTTATTGGAATTGTCGCAGATGTCATTGCCATTGTGCTGGAGAGTAGTGCTGGTGAAGTTATTGCTGGTGGCATTCAAGTAAGCCACATTGCTCAGGGTGCCGGCCGTATTAATGTCTGCGCCGCCCAGTTCCAGGGTGGAGGTGGCATTGACTACCCCGCCCTGTACGGTGGTGGTAGTAGTTATGTTGTTGCCGGTAGAGATGGTACCGAAGCCGGAGGCGATGGAACCAGCTGTTAGTGCCCCAGTGCCGGTTATGGCGGAGAAGGTACCGGCAGTCAGGTTGGAGTTAGTTATATGTCCGTTGACTATGGCTGAGCCGTTGTATTGCAGGACGTCGCCACTAGCTAGGGAGGACAGGGTCAGAGTGGTGCCCTGTAGTTTGGCGATGGTCGGTCCAGGATACGTACCCGTAAGATCCCCACTTGCCGATCCAGCCGCCGTACAGTTGGACAAGGTAGCCACGCAGAGCGTGTCATTCCCTGTCAAAGTTGGGATCGTCAAAGTGTAATTAGCAGCCGTATCGGCGGCCGTGCCTTGCAGGGTGACGGTGTGGGTGCCGGCAGAGTTCTGGAAGACTATGGCGCCTGTATTCCCAGCCGGTCCTGCTGTGCCCAGCGTCAGGGCGGTAGCGCCTTGTATAGCGACCGTCCCCGTAAAGTTAGCACTGGATGAGATAGTCTGGCCGTTGATCAGGCCACTAGTAATGGTACCTATGTTGACCAGGTTGCCTGAGCTATCTATGCGGTTGGTGCCAGCGCCGGCTCCGGTATTGATGCCGGTGGTGCCGTTCAAGGTAGTGCCGGTGATGGTACCGCTACAAGCCAGGTTGCCATTGGAGTTAGTTACCGTACAGCCGGTAGAGCCGGAGCCGCCGCCTAGCAGTATATCTCCTGTAGAAGTAGCGCCTATGGAGACAGTGCCGGATGTACCGGCGTCTATGGTCAGGCCGGTGGCGGCTGCCTGGACGGCTATGGCTGTGCTGGAGACATTCAGGCCGTTGACGGCCGTGGCGCTCAGGGTGCCGCCGGAGACGTTACCGCCGGAGAGTGTACCGCCACTTATGGTAGCGGTATTGATAGCGCCGGAGGTAGTAATGGTACCTATGTTGACCAGGTTGCCGCTAGCGTCTATGCGCTGGGTGCCGGCACCGGCTCCGGTATTGATGCCGGTGGTGCCGTTGATGGTAGTGCCAGTGATGGTGTTAGCAGTAGCTATAGTGCCAAAGCCGGAGGCTATGGAGCCGGCTGTTAGTGCCCCAGTGCCGGTTATGGCGGAGAAGGTACCGGCAGTCAGGTTGGAGTTAGTTATATGTCCGTTCACTATGGCGGAGCCGTTGTATTGCAGGACATCGCCACTAGCTAGGGAGGACAGGGTCAGAGTGGTGCCCTGCAGTTTGGCGATGGTCGGGTTGGGGTAGCTGCCCGTCAGGTCGCCGCCGGCGGAGCCGGAGGCTGAGCAGTTGCCTAAGGTTAGGAGACATAGGGTGTCGGTGGTATTAGTGTCGGCTGGTATGGATAGGGCTACGTCATTAGCCTGGGCGGCAGAGCTGATGCTGACCGTGTTAGCGCCTACGGTCAGGTTGACTAGAGGCGTGGTGACGGAGGTGGCTACACCCAGCGTCCCCGTAAAGTTAGCACTACTGGAGATAGTCTGGCCGTTGATCAGGCCACTGGTGATGGTACCTATGTTGACCAGGTTGCCTGAGGAATCTATGCGGTTGGTGCCGGCGCCGGCTCCGGTATTGATGCCGGTGGTGCCGTTCAAGGTAGTGCCGGTGATGGTACCGCTACAAGCCAGGTTGCCATTGGAGTTAGTTACCGTACAGCCGGTAGAGCCGGAGCCGCCGCCTAGCAGTATATCTCCTGTAGAAGTAGCGCCTATGGAGACAGTGCCGGATGTACCGGCGTCTATGGTCAGGCCGGTGGCGGCTGCCTGGACGGCTATGGCTGTGCTGGAGACATTCAGGCCGTTGACAGCCGTAGCTGTCAGGGTGCCGCCGGAGACGTTACCGCCGGAGAGTGTACCGCCACTTATGGTAGCGGTATTGATAGCACCGGAGGTAGTAATGGTACCTATGTTGACCAGGTTGCCGCTAGCGTCTATGCGTTGGGTGCCGGCGCCTGCTCCGGTATTGATGCCGGTGGTACCGTTCGGTGAAACGAAGACCGGGCTGGAGGTGGTAGCTATGTTCTGGATGGTATTGATGACTCCACTGCTGGCCGTAAAGTTGGTAGCGTTGAAGGTAGCTATACCTTTAGTGGTACCGTCAGCGGCGGCATTATCTATGGTGATGGCTGAGCCGGAGCCGCTACTGTTATTGATGGTCAGTATACCTGTAAGACCATCAAGACTGGTGACACCGCCACCAGCGCCGCCGGTACAAGCTTGGAAACTTAAGACACCGCTGCTGTTAGTCATCAAACAGTCGCCATTAGCACCGTCAGCTGTTGGCAAAGTAAAGGTCAGGTTGCTGCCAGTCGCCCCAGACTGCAGGGTCAGGGTGTTGGCGTTAGCAGAGTTATTGAAGACTATGGCGCCTGTATTCCCAGCCGGTCCTGCCGTGCCCAGCGTTAGGCTGCTGGCACCGGTAACAGCCAGGGTACCGGCTACGCTAACTGCGCTGCCGGATTCCGTGATAACTGAGTTGCCAATACTGCCCGTACCGGTAAAGACAGCTAGCGTGCCTGATGTACCGCTACCAGTAATACCGCCCCCGCTACCGGCACAATTGCCAAGCGCTACCAAACAGACCGCGTCAGTCGTGCCGCCCGCGATGGTTGGGATCTGTATAGTGGCATTGCCCGTGCCAGACGGATTAAGACCTTGGAGAATGACTTCCCTGCTGTTGCTGGCACTAGTAGATAGGTTGATTGAGCCAATGGTGGTTCCCGGCGTACCGACAGTCAGGCTACTGCCTTGGACGGTCAGCGTCCCGGTAAAGTTAGCACTACTGGAGATAGTCTGGCCGTTGATCAGCCCACTGGTGATGGTACCTATGTTGACCAGGTTGCCGCTAGCGTCTATGCGCTGGGTGCCGGCACCGGCTCCGGTATTGATGCCGGTGGTGCCGTTGATGGTAGTGCCAGTGATGGTGTTAGCAGTAGCTATAGTGCCAAAGCCGGAGGCTATGGAGCCGGCTGTTAGTGCCCCAGTGCCGGTTATGGCGGAGAAGGTACCGGCAGTCAGGTTGGAGTTAGTTATATGTCCGTTCACTATGGCGGAGCCGTTGTATTGCAGGACATCGCCACTAGCTAGGGAGGACAGGGTCAGAGTGGTGCCCTGCAGTTTGGCGATGGTCGGGTTGGGGTAGCTGCCCGTCAGGTCGCCGCCGGCGGAGCCGGAGGCTGAGCAGTTGCCTAAGGTTAGGAGACATAGGGTGTCGGTGGTATTAGTGTCGGCTGGTATGGATAGGGCTACGTCATTAGCCTGGGCGGCAGAGCTGATGCTGACCGTGTTAGCGCCTACGGTCAGGTTGACTAGAGGCGTGGTGACGGAGGTGGCTACACCCAGCGTCCCCGTAAAGTTAGCACTACTGGAGATAGTCTGGCCGTTGATCAGGCCACTGGTGATGGTACCTATGTTGACCAGGTTGCCTGAGGAATCTATGCGGTTGGTGCCGGCGCCGGCTCCGGTATTGATGCCGGTGGTGCCGTTCAAGGTAGTGCCGGTGATGGTACCGCTACAAGCCAGGTTGCCATTGGAGTTAGTTACCGTACAGCCGGTAGAGCCGGAGCCGCCGCCTAGCAGTATATCTCCTGTAGAAGTAGCGCCTATGGAGACAGTGCCGGATGTACCGGCGTCTATGGTCAGGCCGGTGGCGGCTGCCTGGACGGCTATGGCTGTGCTGGAGACATTCAGGCCGTTGACAGCCGTAGCTGTCAGGGTGCCGCCGGAGACGTTACCGCCGGAGAGTGTACCGCCACTTATGGTAGCGGTATTGATAGCACCGGAGGTAGTAATGGTACCTATGTTGACCAGGTTGCCGCTAGCGTCTATGCGTTGGGTGCCGGCGCCTGCTCCGGTATTGATGCCGGTGGTACCGTTCGGTGAAACGAAGACCGGGCTGGAGGTGGTAGCTATGTTCTGGATGGTATTGATGACTCCACTGCTGGCCGTAAAGTTGGTAGCGTTGAAGGTAGCTATACCTTTAGTGGTACCGTCAGCGGCAGCATTATCTATGGTGATGGCTGAGCCGGAGCCGCTACTGTTATTGATGGTTAGGGCACCGGTCAGGCTGTCCAAGGAAGTTACGCCGCTGCCGCTAGCGGCACAGGTGGTGGTGGTACAAAGGGTGTAGCTGCTACCGCCGGCTAGGCCTGGTAACAGGAAGGTGGCGTTGCCGGCACCGGTGGGGGCGCTGGCCTGTAGCAGGCTGAGCTGGCTATTGCTACCATTGGCCAGGGTCAGGCTGCCGGCTGTGGCGCCGGCTACGCCGGCCGTTATACCGCCAGCGCCTTGGACTGTTAGGCTGCCCGTAAAGTTAGCACTACTGGAGATAGTCTGGCCGTTGATCAGCCCGCTGGTAATGGTACCTATGTTGACCAGGTTGCCGCTAGCGTCTATGCGTTGGGTGCCGGCACCGGCTCCGGTATTGATGCCGGTGGTACCGTTCAATGTAGTGCCGGTGATGGTATTGGCTGTTGAGATAGTTCCGAAGCCGGAGGCGATGGAACCAGCTGTTAGTGCCCCAGTGCCGGTTATGGCGGAGAAGGTACCGGCAGTCAGGTTGGAGTTAGTTATATGTCCGTTCACTATGGCGGAGCCGTTGTATTGCAGGACATCGCCACTAGCTAGGGAGGACAGGGTCAGAGTGGTGCCCTGCAGTTTGGCGATGGTCGGGTTGGGGTAGCTGCCCGTCAGGTCGCCGCCAGCGGCGCCGCTAGCGCTACAGTTGGCCAGGGCCAGCAGACACACCGTATCCGTAGTGCCGCCGGCTATGGTCGGAATCTGTATAGTGGCATCCCCGGCACCGGAAGGATTCAGGCCTTGGAGAATAACCAATCTGGTAGAGGTAGCATTAGCCAGATTGAGGTTACCAACGGTGGAGCCTGCTACGCCTATGGTGAAGTCCCCGTTAGTAACAGACGTGGCGCCATTCAGGCTGACCGTTCCCGTACCCGTACCGAAGGTGCCCGTACCGCTCTGACTGAAGTTGCCGCTAGTCTGGGTATAACCGGTTACACCGCTGAGCGCCCCGGCGGTGCTGACATTCAGCCCAGGCGAGGTCAAGCTGAAGTTACCGGTAGCATTACCTATGGAAGTGCTGGCCGTACCAGTGGTGTTAATGTTGGCCGTGCCAGTAATGGTCGCGGGCGCCAAGATGGTAGCCCCGCCAGTGAGCGTAGACAGGCCGGTTACATCCAGCGTGCCGCCCAGTGTCGTCGCGCCGGTGCCAACGGTCAGGGTCTTAGAACCGGTTATGCTGGTGTTGCCGTTCAATGTAACGGCGCCTGAGCCGGTCGTGAACGCTCCCGTACCGGTTTGCAAGATATCACCGGTAATAGTTGCCCCGCCGGTCGTGACCGTAAGGCCGGTTCCGATAGTCGCGCTACCAGCGGCATTCAGACTGCCGTTCACATCAAGCAAATAACTGGCGCCGGGCGTAATAGTGCCCACGCCAACACTGGTACCGTTGTCATAGAGCAGGGAGTTGCCTATCTCGTTAGCCGCCGCGTTCGTGAATTTTGAGATGTAGTTCTGTGTGCCTATGGACGTAACACTACTGCCTGAACCGAAACAGTTACCCAGCGTTAACAGACAGATCTGGTCGGTAGTCGCACTGGATACGGGAATAGTGATCGTTTGATCCTGGGTGGCGGAAGCCAGGGCTTGAAGTGTTGTTGTATGCAGGTTTGAAGCATTGGCGATGACTATACTGCCTGCTGTAGTTCCTGCAACACCTATGGTGATGCCGCCTGACCCTTCTATGTTAACCGTTCCATTAGCTACAACGTTGCCCGTACCGTCAACAGTAAAGTTACCCCCGGTAACCTGCAAGGAACCACCCTGTATCAGTGCTGACGTTGTAATATTATTAACGGTTGAGATAGCTCCAAAGCCAGCGGTTATGGCACCCGCGTTCAGGGTGCCAGTCTGAGTAATATTGCTCTGCACCTGTAACGGAAGTGTCTGGCTGAGGCTAGGCACCCCGGCGCCACTGGTCACTAACACGCTGTTATTGGCACTCGCCGTGCTTTGGATGGCCCCCGCGCCGTTGCCGTACAGAATACCGTTGGAAGTAAAACTCGCGGCCCCTGTACCGCCGTTGGCAGCTGTCAGGGCACTGCCTAGTGTCAATCCGCCAAAGGTCGGCGTAGAAGTCGTGGCGATACTTTGGGGCAATGACAGGGTAACATTGCCGGTAGCGGCCGAGACATTGACCTGGTTTGCTGTGCCGGTTAAGCTGGTAACCCCTGCGCCACCCCCAGTCGCACTAATGGTAAGACCGTTGATGCTGATGCCCGGACCGGCGCTTAGCGCCAGGTTGCCAGACAAGCCCTGGAGGCTGATGACCCGGGTCTGGTTGCTGGCGTCATTGATCTGTTGGATGAGCGAGTTGGATACCGCTATCTGATCGCCTGAGGCACTCAAGCCGTTACCCAGGCCAACGGTACCGCCCAGGCCGCCTATGGAAGTAACCCCTTGCTGCGGCGCTAAACTTATAAACTGCGAACCGTTGTAATAAGCTGGCGCGTTGGCCGTCTTGTCGTAGTAAATCTGACCCGTCACCGGTGCCGACGGCGTTGAACTTGGCGCCAGCACCAGGGTCTTGTTGACCGTCAGCTGGCCGTTGATGGTCACCTCATTGGCTTCGCCCACCTGCAGGGCCGGGTTAGCCTGGACATTACTCAATGGCAAGTCGCCCACAGAGTAGTTGCCCGGCGAGTTCTTGCTGGCCAGATGCTGGGTATTGTGCCTGGACAACAGGAAGAAACCTCCGACCGACACCACCACGATAGCCAGCAGAGACAGGCCAGTGGCCATGAGCGCCACCTTGTTCCAGCGGAATAGTGAGAAATTGCCACCCAAACCAGACGTCTTTGGCGGCTTACCTTTAGCCCCGTCATCAGCGGCTGATTCCATAGATTCCGCTTCACCGAAGGCCGAGGGCTCCAGCGACTCCGACGACATCATGTCTTCCAGATGAATGGCCGACGGCGCCGCCGTTGACGCCTGGGGTTCCGGCTGGGATGCTGGCTCTGGAACCGGCTGTTCTTCAATCGGCGCGGCCTGGCTGATCTGGATGTCCGGGGTGGCGGCTGGCTCCGGCGCAGCCGCAGGTTCAGGGGTAACTTCAACTGGGTTGGACTCCAAAGATTCGGCAACTGGCTCAGGAGTAACTATCGACGGCGAGAAGCGCTTATCAGCTTCCCTGGGCAGCGCCGTCGACTGGATCTGCGGCTCAACCGGGGTTGGCTCGCTCGGCGGCGCAGCCACTGGGATCTGGGTAGTAGCCGGCTCGTTAGCCGCAGGCTCGCTGGCCACTGGCTGGCTGGCTGGCGGCTCCTCGTGCTCAACGTCCAGCGCGCCCTCCTGCTTCTCTTCGGTGGGCGGCTCAGCCACCGCTATAGCGCCCCGCTCATCAGCCAGCACCAGCGGCTCATGGACGACATGATTCTCAAGCAAGGCGGCGGCTATCCGGTGGAGCTCCTTGCCCAACACCGATTCCAGCCGCTTGGCCTTATAGGCGATCTGAGCCTGCAGGTTACGCTGTAAGCGTTTGCGGCAAGCCGGCGAACAGGTCTTAGCGTCCTTCCTTCCCTGGAAAGAGGTCTTACAAATCTGGCAGGTTTTGGTGTTTTTGGTTGATTTTGCTGGCATTGTGAGTGTTTTTTGTTTTTTGCACGCTGTTTTGACTGTGCAAATATAGTGTTCAGTATATAGCAGATTTGTGACACCGTCAATCTGTTATAAGTGTGTCAAACAAGGCTTAAAAAAGGCTATTTTCCGTGTATTTCCAGACCGCCGGGATGTCACATTTGAACAATTAATGCGGGTTTTACTTCTTAGATAACGGTGTTTACTGGCAACCAGGCAATCGCCATATCGCACACAAAAATGGGTGCGACAATCCCCCAACACTTTAAAAAAAGCCGTTTTATCAAAAGTTATCCACAGCCAAAAAGCGGTTTTTGGAACTGCTTGCTAACGGAGTAAGAAGAAGATCGTCAGTCCGGCTATAACAGAGGTCAATAGCGCCAAACCTAGCACCGATCCCAGCGTCCGGAAAACAGCATATTTGGCCAAGGGGTTGCGACCGATGGAGACAATACTGCCGTAGATCGAGGCGTAGACCAGCGTAATCAGCGCCAAGAGGGCAATGATGGCCACAGCCAGGCTGATGATGATCCGCGCCGTTGGCACGGTGTGGCCGGTGATGCTCTGGGTCACCCTCTGCAGGCCGTTCAGGTTGTCGCCCAACGCACTGGCGTTGATGCCGACGGCGATGTTCAGGCGCAGATAGCCGACCTTCACGGTGTGGCGCTGGCCGTCTTTGGTCTTGACCGCCTCTGTTGTGGCGCCCTCGGTGCCGCCGCTGAAGGCCGTCTGGGCCAGGCCGATCACCCGTGAACCGGGCTCCGCCTTCATGCCCACGCCATTGAACGGCGACACCGCCACCAGGTCGCCAACCTTGATATCGCCATTCAGAGTGCTGACCAGTGCCGTCACAGTGCCCGTAGTGGCCACCTGGACCTTGCCTGGCGCGCCTGGCGCGGCGTTTACCGCGATCAGGGAGTTATTGCCGGCTACAGCCACTCCCAGCAGTTGGGAGCCGTTATCGACGTTGGCCGGCACCACATAGCCCGACTGGTTGGAATCCAGGCTGACGATACTGTTATCCTTGATGCTGTTATTTGCCTGATAGGAATGCGAGATATTGGCCGAAGATGCCCCGACCGGAGCCAAACCTAACAACAAAAGGGTTGCCCCCACCCCTGTTAACAATAGCCTGAAGTAGCCTTTCCTCCGCATACTGGTTATGATTATAGCAACTTTGCCCGCCCGTGTCGCCGCCCGGAATTTTTTGGAAAATTTTGGAAATTTTGTGTTCAAAAGCCCCAAAACCGCCGCGCGTGTCAATTTTTGGCAAAAATCTTGGTAATTTAGTGTTCATTAGCCAAGACCTGCCAATTAACAGATACGAATGGCCACTAGTAATGTACGATTTACATCAACTACGACAGCTTCTAACTACGGCCAAGTCTTGTACTTAACCTGTTTTTCCGCTAAAATACTTCGGTACTTACACCGTAGCGGCGTGGGGGCATAGCTCAGTTGGCTAGAGCACCTGCTTTGCAAGCAGGGGGTCCGGGGTTCGAGTCCCCGTGCCTCCACCAAGTACGATAAGGGCGATTAGCTCAGCTGGTTAGAGCGCGTCACTGATAATGACGAGGTCGGAGGTTCGAGTCCCTCATCGCCCACCATTTTTAAGCAATGGGTGGAATCCGGGTTACTTACCCGAGAGGAAGATTTATGTCGGAAGCACTTATCGCAATTGAGGAAAGACGGCAACGGATAGAAGACTATCAGCAAAATGGCGGGAATTACGTCAATCCAGGCCCGCAGACCGTCAAGAGCCTCGGCCGGCTAGCAAGCGATGCCCCGGAGCTAGCCACTATGCTAGCGGAAGACATTGAAGACGAAAGTGTCCGTATCAACGCGCTGGTTGAAGTAGGTATGGTAACCGAAGAGGTCGGGCCAGTGTACGACGCCTTCGCCATGGCGCAAAGTACAAACGCCTTAAAAGACCCGGGCAAACGCTCCGCAAAGCTAGGTTACATTGCCAGACACGCCGCCCGTATTGACCGTCCGCTCGCACTAGACATCGCTCGCAGTATCGAGAGCCCCATCACCCGGGCGCGCAGCCTGCTGGATCTCACACCATACGGAAGTTCGGAAGAGACAGACGACTTGCTGCGAGAAGTGGCAGACATCATCATACAACCTGAACCCGGGGCTACCTTGGACGGCAAATTCTACTGGCAATACCTCAACCGAGCAGTCCACAGCGGTAACTACAGGCTAGGATTAGATGTGTGTGAGCGTCGAACCACGGGCCGCACCAAGGGAGAAATTCAGAATTACCCCAGAGAAGACGAAGCGAAGAAACACCACTACGTAGCCGATTGCGTGGTTGACGCCTTCGAGAGCTCGCAGAGAGACTATCGTGATTTAGCGCCAATAGCGAAGGAGGTCGTCGGATTATTCGCCTGGTGCGCGCAGGCAGGCTTTACTTCTAGCACACGCTATCATAATCCACCCCTCCCTTACGAGCTAGGACGCTACTACAATCTTAAAGGGGATTTTCACCTCATTACCGAAGGACTGAAAGTCGCCGAGTCCTTTGCCCAAGTCAAAGATGTGCGATCCAGTCGCGCTCTTCTCCGTACACTCAAGAAATTAATCGATAACTCAATCAAAACACCATTACCGGAACGACTCTAGATTAAAAATAAGAGCGCTCTCGCAGGGCGCTCTTTAGCATTTCTAGGGTGTTCTTTATTGCTTTGGGGCTTTGGCGCCTTTCTTGCGGGCTTTGGACAGACCTATGGCCACGGCCTGCTCGCGACTCTTGACCTTTTGGTCGGATTTGCCCGACTTCAGGTCGCCGCGCTTATATTCATGCACGGCTTTTTCAACTTCCTGCTGTGCGGCCGGACCGAACTTATTCATATGCCCTCCTCTATTAACAAGCCCGATTGTATCCCGTGGGCGGCCAGCCGCCTATGAGATAATCCACAATCAAAAAGAGCGCTCTCGCAGGGCGCTCTTTTCAAACATTGGTTCAGTTCAAAACTGAGTAGTGCATCTCAACGTCAGCTCGATTTACAGTTAGCTGGTATCTTGTCCACCGAAGTGGATGAAGTAAATTGCCAGTACTGATTCAACAATCTACCAAGATCGACCTAGCTCTCGAGCGATTGCTCGGCTCGATGCTAGTTTTCTCCCTAGAAAGGAGGTAATCCATCCGCACGTTCCCGTACGGATACCTTGTTACGACTTAACCCCAATCATCTCCCCTACCTTAGGGCCAGACAAGCTGGCACGTCAGGTATTGGCGACTTTCATGGTTTGACGGGCGGTGTGTACAAGACCCGGGAACGTATTCACGGTAGTATAGCTGACCTACCGTTACTAGCGATTCCGACTTCAAGCAGGCGAGTTTCAGCCTGCTATCCGAACTGGGACCGGCTTTGATGGGATTTGCTCCGTCTTGCGACTTGGCTGCCCTTTGTACCGGCCATTGTAGCGTGTTTGTAGCCCCAGATGTAAGGGTAATACTGACCTGACATCATCCCCTCCTTCCTCCCTGTTGCCAGGGCAGTCTGATTAGAAAAATTCAACTAATCACAAGGGTTGCGCTCGTTAATGGACTTAACCAAACATCTCACGACACGAGCTGACGACGGCCATGCAACACCTGTCACTTGGCTCTAAAAGCACTTTCTCCTTTCGTAGAAATTCCAAGGATGTCAAACCTGGGTAAGGTTCTTCGCTTATCATCGAATTAAACAACACGCTCCACCGCTTGTGCGGGTCCCCGTCAATTCCTTTATGTTTTAGTCTTGCGACCGTACTCCACAGGCGGGATGCTTAACGCGTTAGCTTCGCTACATCCGGGGTCGATACCGAATACAGCTAGCATCCATCGTTTACGGCGTGGACTACCGGGGTATCTAATCCCGTTTGCTACCCACGCTTTCGTGCCTTAGTGTCAGGAACGAGCCAGTTATCTGCCTACGCCATCGGTGTTCCTCCTAATATCTACGGATTTCACTCCTACACTAGGAATTCCAATAACCTCTCTCGTCCTCTAGCTGAGCAGTTTTGATAATGGATATGCGGTTGAGCCGCACGCTTTCACTATCAACTTACTCTGCCACCTACGCAACTCTTTACGCCCAGTAATTCCGGATAACGCTTGGATCCTCCGTATGACCGCGGCTGCTGGCACGGAGTTAGCCGATCCTTATTCATCTGCTACCGTCATATTCGTCACAGATAAAAGCAGTTTACGACCCGAAAGCCTTCATCCTGCACGCGGCGTTGCTCCATCAGGGTTGCCCCCATTGTGGAAAATTCCCTACTGCTGCCTCCCGTAGGAGTCTGGGCCGTTCTCAGTCCCAGTCTGGCTGATCATCCTCTCAGACCAGCTAATGATCGTCGCCTTGGTGAGCTTTTACCTCACCAACAAGCTAATCATGCGCAGGCCCTTCCCAAACCGCCGAAGCTTTTCTCCGAAGAGGTTATGCGGTATTAGACACCGTTTCCGGTGCTTATCCCTCAGTCTGGGGTACGATTCCTACGTGTTACTCAGCCGTCCGCCGCTCGTCACCCGAAGTGTTACCGCTCGACTTGCATGTATTAGGCACGCCGCCAGCGTTCATCCTGAGCCAGGATCAAACTCTCCAAAAAAGAATCTGTTCTAGCTTCAGTCAAACATTGACTTACTTAAAACAGTTCAAGTACCGAAGTACTATGTGAACTGACGTTGATTTGCACTACTCAATTTTTAACGTACTGATGGCATGCGTCGGGCGAGTCGCGGTGGAGCGACTCATAGTATGCCCCCGTCAAGCCATTCAAACCATCATACCGTAGTTACAGCACTTTGGTCAAGGGGTAAATTGTCTGCCGATGATGTATTTCCTACACCGTATACTTAGCTGTTGAGCGTTCACCATTACCATTAGCACCTGCCCGCACCTGCCCGCACCTGCCCGCACCCTGCCCGCACAAGGGCACCTGCAGATTTTCACAAATTTTTGATAATGGTCTATTTTGACTCCTTGGAGATGGGAGCTTCCTATTTTTTTGTGAAAAATTGCAGGTAGGTAAAAATGGGGTTTGGGATTAGGCGTTAGGGGTTAGGGGTATATGAGAATTGCTAATTAAGATTTCATTATAATTGCGTGGTAAATAAAGGCGTCCGATACATACTGTTATCATGGCCAGTTACAATGCGTTGCGAGGAATCGGTCTGAGTCAGACCGCTTTAGCATGCTATGAAAGCCTGTTTCAGGACGGCGGCAGTAACGCCACAGATTTAGCAAAGAGACTGAGTAAGCCGCGGAGTAGCCTTTACAGGGTTCTTCGCGATCTAGAGTCAAAAGGTTTTGTAGTTAGCTCCAAGGTGGCCTTCTACCCTCTTTATTTTAGGGCTGAGCCACTGGATAAGGCATTGCGTAACTATTCTGACTACCAGTGGCGACTGGTTGATAAGCTATTTGATGAACAGATGGAGATTTTAGCCAAGCGTACGGGCACACCCTACCGCTATCGGGGCCGGGTCGTCACTTCTTCTTAGGTTTTTTGGCAGGAGCCTTTTTGGTGGCTTTAACGGCTTTGGCGTCGTCTTTGACTAGTTCAGGCGTTTCGTCGGCGGGTTCTTCGTCGCCGTCTTCAACTTTGTCGACCAAGGCTAGCGAGACTACCTCATCGCCGTCATTGAGACGCATGATGCGCACGCCCTGGGTGGCGCGGCCCAGCGCCGGGATATTCTTAAGGCCGAGGCGGATGGTCTGGCCGTTCTTGCTGATGATAATGACTTCTTGGCCGTCGTCCTCGTCCAAGCGGTTGACGCCGACCAGCTCGCCGGTCTTCTTATTAACCACGGCTGAGCGGATGCCGACGCCGCCGCGGGCGTGCGCCGTGAACTGGTCGATGCTGGTGCGTTTGCCGTAGCCGTATTTGCTGATGACGAAGATATCGGCGCCCTTTTCGACTATATCCATGCCGATTACCCGATCGCCAGGGCGCAGACGGATGCCGCGGACGCCGCGAGCCACGCGGCCCATCGGCCGGGCGCCTTTTTCGTGGAAGCGGATGGCTTGGCCCTGGCTGGTACTAATAACAACTTCGTTGTCGCCAGTGGTCATGCGGATCCACTTCAGCTCGTCGCCGTCGTCCAGCCGGATAGCGATCAGGCCGCTCTGGCGAACGTTCTTGTACTGCTCAAACGGCGTTTTCTTGACCGTGCCGCGGATTGTGCACATGATCAGGTTCTGGGCGTTGTCGGTCTTGCTGATGTTGATGACACTGCTGACGGTCTCTTCTGGCTGAAGTTGCAGTAGGTTAACCAGCGCCACGCCTTTGGCGTTCAGGCCGACAGCCGGCACCTCGTAGGTCTTGATGCGGAAGACGCGGCCCTTGTTGGTGAAGAACAGCAGGAAATCGTGCGTGGAGGCGTTCACGACGTGCTCGATAACGTCTTCTTCACGGGTGGCCATGCCGCGCCGGCCCTTGCCGCCGCGCCCCTGTTTTTTGTACTCAGCAATCGGACTGCGCTTAACATAATTGGCGGCTGTTAGCGTCACCACCACCTGCTCGTCGGCAATCAGGTCCTCGTCGCTCATCTTGCCCAGTTCGCCGGCAATCACCTTGGTGCGGCGCTCGTCGCCGTACGTTTTCTTGAGTTCTAGCAGTTCGTCCTTAATAATCTTGCGGATTTTCTTTTCGTCGGCCAGGATGGCTTCCAGGTTGGCAATTAGTTTCTTGAGTTCGGCCAGTTCGTCTTCAATCTTCTGGCGCTCCAGGCCGGCCAGAGTGCGCAACTGCATAGCCAGGATGGCCTTGGCTTGGATCTCGGTCAGCTTGAACTTCTTGATTAGGTTGGCCTGGGCCTCTTCAGTGGTCTGTGAGGCACGGATGACCTTGATAACCTCGTCGATGTGATCCAGCGCCGTCTTGAGGCCTTCTAGGACGTGGGCCCGCTCCTGGGCCTTCCTGAGCTCAAACTCGGTGCGGCGGCGCACCACCACGGCCCGGTGTTTTATGTGCTCACTGATGATGTCCTGCAGGCCCAGCACGCGCGGCTGGATGCCGTCGACCAGCGCCATCATGTTGAAGTGGAAGCTCTGCTGGAGCGGCGTCATCTTGTACAGCTGGTTGAGCAGTTTCTTGGGATAAGCGTCTTTTTTAAGGTCTATAACGATGCGCACTTTGCCGCGGGCCGTTTCGTCGCGCAAGTCGGAGATGCCGGATAGTTTCTTGTCGCGTACCAAGTCGGCAATCTTCAGTATTAGTGTCTCTTTGTTGAGAGCATAGGGAATCTCGCTGATGATGATTTGGTGACGGCCTTTCGCGCCCTCCACGACTTCGGCAATGCCGCGGGTCACCACGCCACCGCGGCCGGTCGCGTAAGCCGTGCGGATGGACTCTTTGCCGTAAATTACACCGCCCGTCGGGAAATCCGGGCCTTTGATGTGCTCCAGCAGGTCGTCCAGCGTGGCTTCCGGGTTGTCGATCAGGGCCACTTCGGCATCAATCAGTTCGCCCAGGTTGTGCGGCGGGATATTAGTAGCCATACCGACGGCGATACCCAGCTGGCCGTTCAGCAGTAAGTTAGGCAATTTGGCCGGCAAAACAGTCGGCTCCACGGTAGTACTGTCGTAATTTTCACGATAATCGACGGTTTCTTTGTCGATGTCAGCCAAGGCTTCATCAGCCAGGCGGGCCATTTTGGCCTCTGTATAGCGCATGGCGGCTGGCGGATCGCCGTCCATCGAACCAAAGTTGCCCTGGCCGTTGACCAGCGTGTAGCGCATGGCCCACGGCTGAGCCATGCGGACCATGGCGTCGTAGATCGACGAGTCGCCGTGCGGGTGATATTTACCCATCACCTGGCCAACGACGTTGGCGCTCTTGCGGTGGCGGGCGCTGGAGCGCAGGCCTTCCTGGTTCATGCTGTAGAGGATGCGACGGTGCACCGGCTTGAGGCCGTCGCGCACATCCGGCAAGGCGCGGTCGATGATGACGCTCATGGAGTAGCGCAAATAGCTGTCTTCCATGACATTTTCAACGGTCCGGCGTTCCACACTGCGGGCGTGTCCGGAATCCAGGATGTCGGCGGCGTGCTCAACGCCCCGGCGGCGCTCTTCCATGGGGATTTCCGGAATCAGCTCGGGCTGCTGGTCTTCCATCGGCGTATTTTCGTCGTCCATCTAAATATCCAGGTCTTTCACGAATTTAGCGTTGGCTTGAATAAACGATTTTCGCAGTTCCACCTCTGTTCCCATCAGCTTGCTAAAGATAGTGTCAGCCTTTTCGGCGTCTTCTACCCTGACCTGCACCAGTACCCGCTTTTCGGGGTCCATAGTGGTATCAAACAGCTGTGTGGCATCCATTTCACCTAATCCTTTGTAGCGCTTGACCTCTATGAAGCCGGCTTGTTTATGGCGTTCGTCGCTGGGATCAACCTTGGAGCCTTCTTTTTTGCGCTTGGCGATGATTTCGTCCAGCACTACGTCCAGTTCGTCTTCATCATAAATAAAGATCGGGTTTTTGCGGCCTTGGCGGACCAGCTCAAATAGCGGCGGCTTGGCCAAATACAGATGGCCGCCGTCTATCACCGGCTTCATGAAGCGGAAGAAGAAGGTCATCAGCAGTGTGGCGATGTGGCTGCCATCAACGTCAGCATCGGTCATGATAACCACGCGATCGTAGCGCAAGCCGTTAATATCGAACGATTCTTCGATGTTAACGCCAAGTGCCTTGATCAGCGCTACAATCTCGTTGTTGGCCAGCATTTTATCTAGGCGGGCGCGCTCGACGTTCAGAACCTTGCCACGTAGCGGCAAAATAGCCTGGCTCTTAGGATCGCGGCCGGTTTTGGCCGAACCGCCGGCGGAGTCGCCCTCTACCAGATAGAGTTCGGAGTCTTTGGGGTCTTTATTGGAGCAGTCGGCCAGTTTGCCGGGCATGCTGGCGCCGTCCAGGATGCCTTTGCGCAGAATGTTGTCGCGAGCGGCGCGGGCGGCTTTGCGGGCCCGGGCGGCCAGCAGAGCCTTGCCGACGATTTTGCGAGCCACGCCGGGGTGCTCTTCCAGATAATAATTAAATTGTTCGTTCATAACCGTCTCAACGTAGCCGCGGACCTCCGGGTTGCCAAGCTTGTTCTTGGTCTGACCTTCAAACTGCGGATCAGGCAGTTTAACCAGGATGATACAGGTGATGCCCTCGCGGGTGTCCTCGCCGGTCAGGTTCTCTTCTTTTTCTTTGAGCAGGCCGTTCTTGCGGGCGTAATCGTTGACCACGCGCGTCAGCGCCGACCGGAAGCCGGTCAAGTGAGTGCCGCCGTCGGGGTTTAGCACGTTGTTAGCGAAAGATTTAATAGTTTCGCTGTAAGCGTCTGTATACTGGAGCGATATCTCGACCTGGGTGTCCTGGACGGTCTTGTCGACGTAAAAGATGTCATCGTCGACCACTTCTTTGCCGACATTGAGATGCTTCACATAGCTCTGGATGCCGCCCTCAAAGTAAAAGCCATAGCGCTGGCCGCTGGCCTCATCGTGCAGGTTGGTGTGGACGCCTTTGGTCAGATAAGCGGCGTGCCGCAGGCGGTCCAGAATGGTTTCATAATTGAACTTCACGCTCTCAAAGATCTTATCGTCCGGGTAGAACGTGATCTCGGTGCCAGTCTTGTCGGTTTTGCCGGTGGCTTTCAGGTCGCCCTGCGGCACGCCGCCCTCGTAATCCTGCTCCCAGACCTGGCCATCGTACCAGACCTTGACGTGCAGGTTCTTACTTAGGGCGTTTACCACGCTAACGCCGACGCCGTGCAAACCGCCGGACACCTTATAACCGCCACTGCCGAACTTACCGCCGGCGTGCAATACGGTCAGCACCGTCTCGACGGTACTTTTCTTGGTCTTAGGATGGATATCAGTCGGAATGCCGCGGCCGTCATCGGTCACGCGGACGCCGCCATCAGCCTGCATGGTTACTGAAATATTAGTGGCGTGGCCGGCCAGCGCTTCATCAATGCCATTATCAACGACTTCCCACACCAGGTGGTGCAAGCCTTCCAGGCCGGTGCCGCCGATATACATACCGGGCCGCTTACGAACCGGCTCCAAGCCCTCCAAAACCGTGATTTGATCAGCAGAATAACTGCTTTTTTTCTTAGCCTTACCCTCAGCCACTACAAGTACACCTCAGTCTATATATTTAGAGTCTTACTTTTGTCCCACTGCCTAATAGTATAGCGGATCTCAACCCCGTTAACAAGCACCTGACCACGAGTTATTGGTTGGAGTCGGTTTGACGGAAACCGCCGTCGCGATCGATGAAGATGGTGTCGTCTTTACCCGGCTGGAGATCGGCGACGTGCTCGGTTTTCTTGGCGGCCGGTTTCTTAGTCGTGCTCTTGGATTGGTCAAGCTCCTGCTTTAGCTCGGCGGCTATCTTGTCTACCTCATCCTGGGCCAGCTCATCGCTGGAAATGTTCTTGGTCTTGGTAGTTGGGGGTTTAGGAGACTTGGGCGGCTTAGGGGCTGGGGCCGCTGGGGCTTGAGCCGGAGTGTGGTGGGGGCGGCGCTTGGTCAGCCAGTTATCCAGGAATGAGCCGCCGCCAGCCGGAGCAGCTGGCTGGGGCTGCGGTCCGGCTGGCCCAGCGGTCGGCCGGGCATACGGCGAGCCGCTTGGCGTGGCGCCAAGACCGGCGCCGGCGGCTGGCCGGGCGGCCGCCGGCCTGGTCGCGATACGCCGGCCAATCTCTTTTTCCACCACGCCCCGCGGTTTGCCATATTTGGCCGCCGATAGCTGTTTAAGAGCATCTGACAGGCGCGGATTAGGCGTCCCGAGGCTCGGCAAGGTCGCCATGCTGAACGGCTGGGTCGGCACGCCGCCAATCAGGGTGCGCACGATCGTGTTGTAGTTCGGCACGCGCAGTAGGTCGTCCTGGTCAAAGATCGGCTGGAAGTAGCGCGTCAGCGCCTCTACGTCGTTCTGGCCGACACGGAAAGCGATGATGGTACCCATGTTGCCAAAGACGGCGTCGCGGATTTCCTCCGTCAGCTGGGTGGTGAACTGGTTGGCCACGATCAGGTTCAGGTGATACTTACGAGCCTCGGACATAATGGTCGCGAACGAGTCGGTTGAAAAGTTCTGGAACTCATCTACGTACAGACTAAAGTCGACCCGGTCGTCTTCCGGAATATTGGACCGGCTCATGGCCGCCGCCTGGAACTTCATAACAAAGATCATACCCAGCAGTTTGCTGTTCAAATCGCCGGTGCGGCCTTTGCTGAGGTTAACAATCAAGATCTTTTTATTGTCCATGATGTCGCGCAGATCAAAGGCGCTCTTAGTCTGCCCGATAATGTTGCGCATCATTTCGTTACTCAGAAAAGCACCGAACTTGCTGGTGAACCAAGCCGTCACTTCACCGGCCTCATTGGAGCGTTGCATGGACGGATATTGCTTCAACCAAAAATTGCGCACCGTGGCGTCCGTCACGTGTTGTATTTTTTCCTTCAAAAATTGTGGGTCTCTGAACAACAGCGGAATTTCGATGAATGTGCCGCCATCCGGGTCGGCCATAACAGCGAGCGCGGCGTTGCGGAACATGTCCTCGTAACGCGGCCCCATGATGCCCTGATGCTGTGGGTCGTATAATTTATACAACATATTTAGGACTTCCTGGATGATGAAATCTTTCTGATCCGGCGCGTTAAATTCGAACAAATTTAAGCCCATCGGATAATCCATGTCAGCCGGCGAAAAGTAGATCACATCCTCAGTCCGTTCTTTGGGCACCATGGCCAGCAGCTTCTCGGCCGTATCGCCGTGCGGGTCAACGAACGCGAAACCGTTGCCGCTCAGCATATCCTGCAGGGCCAGGTTTTCCAGGAACGTCGACTTACCGACACCGGTCTGTCCAACCACGTACATGTGCCGCTGGCGGTCGCCCAGCCCTAAGCGTATCGGCTTCTTGGCGCCCCGGAAGACGTTATAGCCAAGTAGTAACCCCTCAGCCGGAACGTTGCGCGGCCCGTCCACCTGTTTGGAATCCTGCCGCGCCAACTGGGAGGTCGGAATAGAGCGCTGGTCCGGAAAATGGAACAGCGTGGCCAATTCCACGGAGTTCAAGATGTTCTTATTATGCTCTGGCGGCATAAAACGCATGATGTAGCTGGTCGCCAGCTCCTCGGTATCCTTGGCGGCGGTATATTTGAAACCGTTGCGCCCCGGCGCGTCATACAGCGAAAAACTAGCGACGATATTGGCCAGGATGGCTTGGGCACGCTGGCTGACGTTGGACGATACTACCACCCGGATAACCGTTTCATAACCGGGGTGGCGGGTCTTTTCGTCGATGGCGTCCAGGGTGGTCTGCTCCAGATTGGATAGGTCCGGCTTCTTGGGGTCGCCGCCCTCGCCGCCGCCCTCCGGCGGCTTGACCATCGCTACCGCTAGACTCTTGGCCATATTGCCGCCGAACAAGCCTTTGTCGTTGCCTTTGCGCTTTTTACTGGCCAGCGAGGTGGCGGTCTTCTGCCACGACGGATTGGCCGGCCGCATCAGCAGCTGTATACCAACGCCATCCTCTTTGCCAAGGGTAGACAGGGCGTTGAGCAGGGACTGCATGGCATCACGCTTGATGTCCTGATAGGTGGCAATCGGGTAAGCAAACGACTCTTTCAGCGTCAGCTCGCCGCCTAAGACCCCGTTGACTCTTGCCAACGGTATTAAATATATTGTGTTCGGCCACCTCTTCTAGCTGAGCCGACGGATAGGCACTGACCACAGCCTGCTTAACCACCTCCAGCATGCTAAGCGGCACTGCCGCGTAGAAGTAAACGAAGCCGTGTGTAGCCACAATCTCGAAGACAAAGTGCCGCTGGCCATAAAAACTACGTTTGAAATTCTTCTCAAAAGTACTGGCAATGATGTTGTAGATGGTCTGGGCCTTGCTGATAGTCTCTTCGGTAACATCACGGGTGTCGCGGGCGCCGACCTCTATATCATCGCTGGGCGGCGGCAGATGGATGAACAGCGGCACGAACTTCAACCCCCGTTCATAATTTTTTTGTTCGCGGGACGTCTTGCGAAACCGCAGGAAAGCCAGCGATCCGGCCACCACCAGCACCAACGAGACTAGCACCAGGAAGATTAGTATAAAGGCCACCTGGCGCCTACTTTTCTACTTTAATAATCTTGTTGTAATGCTGTTTCATGTAGTCAGCCTTCAGTGCCGTTAACTCCTCACTCTGCTGGTACGGATCGTGCTTGGTCTTCTGGATAATCCGCTTAACTTTATCGACCCACGCTTTTTCAACCTTATCGTTGTCATCTAACACCGGTGGAACAGTCGCTGTTGTTGTGGGGGTGTCATCAACCGGCGGCTGGTTAGCCGGCAAGCTGGTACCAGGTGTTTCCCGAGGAGACGAATTCATAGGCTATATTATAGCTTAAAACCGGTAATGTATGCCAGTTATGCTACTGTGTCAGCGCCGGGGTGGCGGCTACCGGCTCGCGGCGGCCATAAGACAGGTAGATATACGCGATGAGCGCCAGCGGTAAAAGTACCAACACATCGCGCGAGCTCAGCTCACCGATGGACTGCAGAGCCACCAGGCCGCTGAACACACCGGCCGTCAGCCTGATAAACCGCTTGCGATACCGGCCCGGCGAGATGCCATACCAGGCAACCAGCCGGAGCGCGCCCAGTAAAAGCACGTAAAAATTAGCCATAAGCAGTAAAAAGCCGATGAACAGTACGATTGACGAGGCGTTCTGGGGGCTAGTGGCGCAAAATACCACCAAATCGGCCGCTATCAGGGCTAACAGCGGCCACTTTCTGTGGTTATGGGAGCGCGAGGCTATTAATTTCATAGATGTAGATAATGCAGGGATAAGGTGAGATATGGTGCCGGGGCGATAAATCCGCTCTAATAAAAATTACTATGTAGCGCTTATCGCCCATCGGCTTGACTGACCGCTCTTGAATGGCGTTGGAAGCCACAAAGAGCGACGTACGGAAAACTCCGTGTATGGGTACCATACTTTTACGTCGCGGTACCCGATAAGTTTTCGTTCGTAAGTCGGCCCCTCACCGGCTTTCCTAGTCTTGATTTACTAGTCTTGACTAGTCCAAATTGTAGTTTTTGTTTTGGTGACTTACATGTCCAATCTAGCATAAGCGGCTTCAAAAGTCAATGCTTCCCGGGCGGGCCCGCCGGCCGCCACCATGAAAGTTATGCACAGGTTTATGAAGAAATTAAGCATAATTGTTATTGACGTGGTTTTAGCTATTCTATAAGATGTGATTAGCACTTGAACAAATCTAGTGCTCAAAAACAAAAACGACCAAAGACGGAACAACGATTTCTCGCAAGTCGTTGTTCCGCCAAAAGAGACACTAAAACCTTTAAAACCAAACGCTAAACAAAAACCTTAAATTATAGTTAAAGCACCTTGCCTTTCCCGGGGCAAGGTGTTTTACTTTTGGACAGCCATTAAAACAGCCGTTAAATGGAGTTCATTCATATGGGTGCCCGGGTACACAGTATTATCGCTTCAGGGGCTACCGGTATCGTCGTTGATATCGAGTGCCACCTGTCCAATAACCTGCCGAATATCGTGATCGTCGGTTTTGCTAACCGGTCGGTTGGTGAAGCCAGGGAGCGTATCAGGGGTGCTTTCGCGACTAGCCATATAATGCTACCTCGCAAGCGTATCACTGTTAATCTGGCGCCGGCCGACATCCCCAAGGCCGATAGCGGCTTTGATCTGGCCATCGCCATGAGTATCCTATTGGCCGGCGGCCAGCTGGAGGCGGTCAGCGTACCGCCGGGCTGTGCTTTCATCGGTGAACTGGGCCTGGACGGCTCGGTGCGGGCCGTCCGCGGCATCATCGGTAAACTGTTGGCTGGGCGCGCCAAAGGCCTGAGTACTTTTTATATTCCGGCGGCTAACCTGGAGCAGGCCCGGCTGGTGCCAAACGTCCGGCTAGTACCCGTCAACAGTCTGCAGGAGCTTTATGTACACCTGGCGGGCATGGCGCCGATCATGGCCGTGAGCACTGGCGGTGGCCTGTATGACGCGGCCGCGGCACCAGCAACGCCCGAGGCGGCCGTCTACCTCAGTGAGATCGCCGGGCAGGAGCAAGCCAAGCGGGCCCTCCTGATCGCCGCGGCCGGCGGTCACAACGTCTTTTTCAACGGCCCGCCCGGCACCGGCAAGAGCATGCTGGCCAAGGCCCTGCCCTCCCTTCTGCCGCCACTCAGCCGCGAAGAGGTGCTGGAGGTCACCCAACTGCACAGTCTGGCCAGCCAGGACTATGAGCAGATTGTTACTGAGCGGCCATTCCGCGCCCCGCACCATAGCGCCAGCCAAGCGGCCATCATCGGTGGCGGCCAGCCGCTCCGCCCCGGCGAAATCAGCCTGGCCCACCGCGGCATCCTGTTCTTTGACGAACTGCCGGAGTTCGGCCGCCCCACCCTGGAAGCCCTCCGCCAACCACTGGAAGACCGCGTTATCAGTGTGGCCCGCGCCAAAGACACGGTGGAATATCCGGCCAATTTTATTCTGGTAGCTACCGCCAACCCCTGCCCTTGCGGCTACTACACCGGCGCCGATAGCTGTGCCTGCCTACCCCACCAAGTTCAAGCAATACGCCCGCCGGCTGTCCGGCCCTATCCTGGACCGCATAGACCTCTGCACCCCTGTCCACGACGTCAAATACGCCAAGCTCCTCAGGCAAGCCGCCGACCAACAATCCGACAAAGCCAACGCTGGCCAGGTCGCCAACGCCCGCCAACTCCAAGCCGCCCGCTACGGCCGCACCGACAAACTCAACGCCGACATGACTAATGCCGACATCAAGCGCCACGGCCGGCTCCAAACAGAGGCCGAGGACGTCACTAAATACCGCCGCCCGAAGAGCGGGCTCTCGGCCCGGGCTATATGCGCGCCGTCAAAGTAGCCCGCACCATCGCCGACCTGGACCGCTCCAGCCCCATAACGGCCGGCCACGTCAGCGAAGCCCTGGCCTACCGCACCTAAATCCGTTTGACCTCTGTCATCACATCTGTTACAATGCTTGGTACTTTGCAATATCAAGGCTAACGGGTAAGGAGAAACTTCTATCGCCAAACACACCCGCCTGAACGGACAGATTCGGGCACCCAACCTCAGGGTTATCGACGAGGACGGGAAACAACTCGGCGTTCTAAGCAAGCAGGAAGCCCTGCAAGTGGCCGAGGAAAGCGGTTTGGACCTGGTAGAGATTTCGCCAAACGCCGATCCGCCGGTATGCAAAGTGGTCGACTGGGGTAAATACAACTACCAGCAGACCAAACAGCGCCAGAAGAACCGCAAGAGCTCCAAATCGCTCGATATGAAACAGATGCGGTTCGGGCTGAAAATCGGCCAACACGACCTGGATATCAAGATGGGCAAGGTCGCCAAATTCCTGCAGGCCGGGCACAAGGTTAAGATTACCGTCTTCTACCGCGGCCGCGAGCAGGCCCACAAAGAGCTGGGGTTCAAGCTGGCCGAACAGGTCATCGCCGATTTCGGTGATACAATAGTGGTTGATCAGCCGCCGCAACTGGCTGGCCGACAGCTCAACTTCGTAGCCCGCGCTAGCGGCAAAGGCGAAGTAACCTACAAGGCCAACCGATCAGAATACAGAGGCATAAAGCAGAGGAGAATGATGCCCAAACTCAAGACGCATAGCGGTACCAAAGACCGCGTCAAAGTCAGTAAGAACGGCAAGGTTCGTGCCGGCCATCCCAACATGAACCACTTCCTGCGCAAGAAGCGCGGTAGCCGCAAGCGTGCCCTGACCGGTCTGAAAACCCGCACAGGCGCAGCAGCCCGCAGTATTAAACGGAATTTAGGAGTATAACCAATGCGCGTAAAAAGAGGCGTCACCGCCAACAAGCGGCACAATAAGATCCGCAAAGCCACCAAAGGCATGTCGCACACCCACCGCGCCAGTGCGCGCCGCGGCAAACAGGCCGTCACCAAATCGCTGGTCTACGCCACCCGCGACCGCAAAAACCGCAAGCGGACCTTCCGCCAGCTGTGGAACGCCCGCATCAACGCCGCCGCCCGCCTAAACGGCACCACCTACAGCCAGCTAATCGCC
Organism: uncultured bacterium; assembly: GCA_963805865.1. GTDB lineage: Bacteria > Patescibacteriota > Saccharimonadia > Saccharimonadales > UBA4665 > JARIHC01. The sequence continues at coordinate 343,512 of CAWDVI010000003.1, read as the reverse complement.
GGCCTGAAGAAGGCCAACATTGAACTGGACCGCAAGATTCTGGCCGAACTGGCCGTCAACCAGCCCGAAGCCTTCACCGAAGTCGCCAAAGCCGCTAAGAAATAGTGGTAGCGCCGATATCCGGCCGCATCAGTGGCGGCTGGCCGTCAAAAGTAATTGATTCTGCTGCTCGTAGGCTTTTGATCAACAGCCTCTTGCATAGAGCCGGCCAGCAGTTACCACATTGATTACCCGGCCGCCAGCAGTATATAGCTTGTCACCGTGCTGCTTTTCGTGCCGGCATGCAATATCTCTACGCCGTCTCGTTTTGGCAGCATCGTCCAGGCCCTCAATCAGCAAATCCTTTTGCGGATCGGCCGGATACCCGGGCGCCGCCAGCACCAGACAGGCGGCGTATTTCCCAAGCTCCCACTCCAGCGGCGGCAGACTTTCCAGATCGCCCTCCACGCAGGCCATTATGGCCGGCAATAGATCGCTTTTCATAAGCCGCATGAAGACCTGGGTCTCAGGATCGCCGAAGCGAGCATTCCACTCCAGGCTGCGCTCCTGGTCTTTGTAGCCTTTGAGGCCCGAGAACAGCATCCCTTTGAAGCCCAGCCCCTCGACTCACCGGCGCGGCAAAGACTTCGCCAAGAGCCCCGACCTCTTCCGGAGTATAGTTAGGCAGTGGGCCGACTACGCCCATACCACCGGTCATTGGGCCAGTGTCGCCCTCTCCCAGCTGTTTGTGGTCGCGTACCACAAACGGGATGGAAAGCTGTGTCTTGCCGTCACAAAAGGCATGATGAGAAAGTTCCGGTCCTGGCACGTTAGCTTCTATAATAAAATGGTCCAGGCTGGCTACCGCCGCCTCAACCTCTTCCGCGCTGTCACAACGCGTGGCACCCTTGCCCTGGCGCAAACCGTTGTCCTTGACGAACAAAGGCCAATGAGCGTCCTCGACAGATTTCATGGCCCTCTTGCTGATCGGAAAATTCAGCGTAATACCCTATCGGTATGCCTTGTTCAGCGGCAAACTTTTTAGCAAACGCACGATCAGATTCAATCCAGGCCTGGTTGGCATATGGGGCGAATATCTCGCCCTTGAAACCGTCGAATACGCGGGCCATCCTCCACGCTCCGGCAATATTACGGTTCAAGGCGTCTTCAGGCCCGACGATCGTCAAATCGGCACCATAGTGCTTGGCCGCCTCCAGCTGGCCCTGGACATCAGTTATCTCAACCCCGGTACTATGCGCAAACTCCTCATTACCCGGGTTGCCGGGCGAAACTACTACCTCCAGACCCTCGTCGGCCAGCTTTTTGGCCAAAGCTTGCCCGCGGCCGCCGCCACCAATCACCATGGCCGTTTCAACTGATTCCATTTAGTTATAGTGTCGCTGATTTGAGCTTCTTAAGCAAGCATAAGCAAAAACCCGCCATGTGGCGGGCGGGTTCTTGGTTGGCCAGACTATCTGTAAGCCGGGTTTTGTGCCCCGCCGAAAGGTGGGGCTGATCATCTATCTAGGCCTGCCGTTGCCGGCAGGCTCGAGCGGTTCTTTGATGAATCCTTAGCGGGACGCCTGGGGCTTTAGACCCCAAGGTATCCATCTCCTTGCAGCAGGCAGGGTTTACCGCTTTATATCATCGCTGATATAAATTGTAGGCTCTTACCCTACTCTTTTCACCTTTTCCGCTTAGTGTTAACACCGCGGTAGTATAGTTTCTGTGGCACTTTCCCTAGGCTTGCGCCCGGTCGCCGTTAGCGACTGCCTTCTCCCTATGCTGCCCGGACTTTCCTCGTGCGCCGTACGGTGCACGCGATCAGCCAATAATCTGGCCACCGTGATTATAGCATAAACGTTGTTAGTTTGTCACTGTTTTTCACTTCCGTAACAGATGTGAAGACACCTTCGCACGGCCAATTATAGGGGTATATATAATGTATATACAAAATATATACCGCTCTTTCGGAGGGCGCGTGCAGCCTAGCCGCCTAAGCTATAAAAACTAGGAACCAGAGCTTAAATGTTCGTCTAGGGCGCGGTTGACGGCCGCGTCGGCCGCCTTATTGAGCTCGCGCGGCACATGGTTAGAACTCGACCTTCTTAAACCCTTTACAAGCTGTTTGATAGCATCGTGCAGAGGCCACAGGTCGCGGTTCTTAACCTTAAAGACGCCCTTCATCTGATTAATTACCAGCAGGCTGTCCATGTAGGCCTCCACCTCCTGCACACCCATCTTCTTGCACTCCTCCAGCGCCAGCTTCAAAGAGGTATATTCGGCCTGGTTGTTGGTGGTCACGCCCAGGTAAACTCCTTTGTCGACCAGCACGTTATCCTCCATGTCATAGACCACGAAGCCGCTGGCGCTAGGACCGGGATTGCCCCGCGAACCGCCGTCGGAGAAGATCTTGACCTTATCCGGATGGGCCTGCGGCTCCGCGGCGGCCGCCTGCTCCGGCGTCTTACCCTCTTCCAGCGCGTCAATCGCCTCGGCTAACTCACGGTCTTTCTCAGTGATCTTCTTGCCGCCTTCGTGCGTGATCAGCCAAATCTGCACCACGTTCCACTCGTTCTCCCAGCGGGGATGGTGCTGAAACTCCTCAGCCAGCTCAGCCACCTTGCTCATAAAAGCCCAGGCCTGCTTGAAATTCTCGAAGTTGAACTGTCTATACAGCCCGTGTTTGGTTTCTTTCCACATCTAGATACATCTTATCATGACTTATGTGTCTATAATTAACAGCATGCGGCGTTACATAACCTGGGAACGATGGCAGTTCCTGTATATCGTGCTGAGCCTCAGCTGGCTAATTGGGCCGAGCTTCAACCCTGGCTTATCTACGAAGGTCACTTTCATAAGCCACTATGAGGACGCTGGCCAGCCGTGGTCGTGGCTGTTCCGGCTGTGCGATGTTTTGGCGGCGCTACTACTCGGCGCGGCCGTCTGGGCGATAATCCGGCGCAAGCAGAATAGCGCGCCCGACCCCAGTTTGTACGCTCCCAGCTTAATCCTGCTGGCCATTGTAGCGGCCGGCTCACTGGCTGATGTCGCCTTCCCCTCATCAGGCACCGGAGTGATACATCTTGTCCATGCCGGTGAATCGGTCATTACGACCCTGGCACTGCTGGCCCTAAACGCCATCTGGGCGCTGAAAAAAATCCCTTGGGCCAGGACCGTTCTGCTAGTGCAGTTGATATGGATCGCCAGCTTCGTGATTGCCCAGCTAGCCTCGCAGTCCGGCAACACGCCGGTACAGTTCATTTATGAAATTGTGGTGGTGGTGTGGGTGGCCAGCATCGTTCCAAGCCTCACCGCCCAGCCAGTTAAAACCGACACCGCCAGCCGCCGGCGGATTATCATTCACCTGATTACGGCTTGGATATTCCTGGGCGGTTTCGTGGCTGTCGTAAGCTCGGTGCGCAATATTGAGGAAATCAGCGAGTTTAGCCGGGCTTACTTCGGTAATAACACCGCCTGGTTAGGCCAGCACGGCGTAGCGGTCGGCGTGGTGCTGATGTATATCAGCCGGCACTTGTGGCGCGGCGAGTACCGGGCCTGGCAGTTGACCTCGCTACTGCTGTGGCTGGAAACGCTTAAGTACGCCGTGATATCACCTAACGGCTGGCTGGTCCTGCTGTACGGTTTGACGGCGGCCGTGCTGTTCATGAGACGCGACGTTTTCGACCGTATAACTTCTACCGAGGAGCTGAGGGAAAGGCTTAAAAAATTGCTGTTTGTGACGGTAGCCGTGGTAGTCGCTTTGGCGGCCGGCGTGGCGACCTTCCGGTTCAAACATCATCAGGATGTTAATACTCTGCGCATCAATATCACCCATTTTACCCAGCACCTGTTTTTGTTCGACGTGGTGAACGATCTGGGTCCTCTGCCGCGGCGCTTGCTCGGCCAGGTCCTGAACGTGGCCGGCGTAGCTCTCTTGCTGGCCGTAGTGGTGTCGTTATTTAGGCCACAAAAACCCCTGTTAAAGTCATTTAACGAGCACGATCGGCAACAATTATTGGACCTTCTGGGCCAAGCCAGCAATTCCAGCGAAGATTACTTCAAATACTGGCCCCAGCCTAAGAGTTACTGGTGGAACGCCGCCCGCGACACGGCTATCGCCTACCAGGTAACCGGCAATGTGGCCTTTGCCCTGGCCGACCCCATCGGTCAAAATCGTCAACGAACGGCCCAGGAATTCATGGAATATTGCCGCCGGCATGGCTGGCGGGCCTGCTTCTTGATGGTGCAGGACGAGCATCAGACCGCCTACAAGCAGACTGGCTATAAGCTATTTCGGATCGGTGCTAGCGCCATAGTTGATATTGAAGAGTTCGCCAGGCAAACAGTCCGCAACAAATGGTGGCGCTGGGTCTTAAACAAGTCTAAAAAACAGGGGTGGGAGTATAGCCTGGCAGAGCCACCCCACACCCCTCAGTTGATGGCCGAGCTCCGCCAAGTGTCGGATAGCTGGCTAGGGCGCCAAAACCACATTGAGCGCGGCTTCGCACTGGGTTACTTTGATGAAAATTACCTTCAGGCCTGCCGTTTACATCTGTTACGGAGCGGCAGTGAATTGATTGCCTTCACTAACGAACTACCAACTTTTAATAATCTGCCAACAGCCACCATCGACCTGATGCGCTTCTTACCCGAGCACAGCCACGCTATGCCAACCCTGCTGGCCGGCACCATCAGCCAGCTCCACGCCGAAGATGCCAAGCACAAATTCGACCTCGGTTTCGTGCCACTGGCTTCACCGGCCGCCCGGACCGAGCAGGTTATCAAAGTCCTGGGTCAATTACTGATGAGCGAAGCGGTCTCCGCCCAAGGCCTAGAGCAATTCAAGAATAAGTTTTCGCCGGCCTGGGCTAACAACTACATCGCCTTCGACGGCGACTGGATCGACCTGCTCCACATCAGCCGCCAGCTGGACAATCTACTGAAAATCTAAAATTTGGTCGGGGTGACAGGACTTGAACCTGCGACCTCACGGCCCCCAGCCGTACGCGCTACCAACTGCGCCACACCCCGAAACCTCGGAAAATAATAGCCGGGTACCGGGTTGATCACCTGAGATGTCCCAGGTGGGTGTCCTCACGTGCCGGCCACGGCCAGCAAAAATATTGGACTCCCTAATGATTAGTATCAGATAATCATTCGCCCGGCAAAACCCGACTACCTCCATTATAACCTGTTATTTATCCCAGCAGAAGCTGGATGAAAAAGTTTTCGATGCCCAAAAGCGGCCCAGAGATGAACTGGAAGACCAGCAAGATGAAGATCAATATGCCCATGAAGCCGAAGCCTTCAATCTGGCGCATCAGATCCTGTAGCGGTTCCGGCGCGAAGGCATAAAGCAGCCGCGAGCCGTCCAGCGGCGGGAACGGAATCATGTTAAAGACGAAAAAGGCGATGTTAACCTGCACGAAAAGGATAAGCGCGTTGTAAAATTCTGGCCGAAACCGGCTCCGAAACCGTGAAAGACCAGCGCCGCCAGAGCGGCCAGCACTAGGTTGGTTAGCGGACCAGCCACGCCGACCAGCGCCATGCCAAACTCACCGTAACGGAGGCGGTCCGGGTCAAAAGGTACCGGTTTGGCAGCAAAAATCGGTGGCAAACCAACGATAATCAGCACCATTGGCAGCAGAACCGTTGTCATGACGTCTACATGCTTAAGCGGATTGAGCGTCAACCGGCCCTCATCATGCGCCGTGGTGTCGCCTAGCCAGTGCGCCACGAAACCGTGCGTCGCCTCGTGGATAGACATCGATATGATGATCGATACCAGCACGACCAGCAATTCAAAACCAGACAAACCGCTAAACATTAAGCTCCAGTATAACAGGTTGACCCAGGAGTGTTTTTCGGCTACAATAAGCCCCTATGCAGAAGTGTGATATCACCGGTAAAGGCAAGCAGTACGGCCACAATGTGAGTTTCTCTCAGCGCCATACCAAAAAAGTCTGGAAGCCCAACCTCCAGAAGAAAACCCTAATGGTCGACGGCAAAAAAGTCACCATGAAACTGAGCACCCAGGCTATTCGCACCCTCAAGAAAAAGGGTCTGCTAATCCAGCCCGAAAAAGCTAAGAAATAAGCTAGGATTTCTCTAGGACAATCAGCTGGGCGACATCGGTCAGCTCGGCTGGTTTGAGCTTGAATTTGGCAACCGTCTCTTTCGTCTCCATACCCATCTCTTTGAGCGCGGCGGCCAGATCCTGCTGTGGAACCGGATACTTCAACCCCTTATCAGCGTAGTGCGTGGGAATGACCAGTTTGGGCTCGATAGCTTTGATAAGTTTGAGCACGCCGACCGGATCGACGGTGTAACCGTTGCCGCCGACCGGCACCACCAGCACGTCCACCATACCGATGGCCTCCAGCTGGGCCTCATCCAATTCGGGATAGATATGGCCGGTGAACAGCACGCTGTTCTCGCCGACAATCAGCTTGAACATGGTGGCATGGCGGTTTTTCTCGTCGGCCTCCATGTGCGCCCGGGCGGGAATACCGATGATGGAAATATCGGCCACTTCGTATTCGCCAGGACCGTCAAACATTAGCCGGCCGCCTGGCGCGGCCTTGGGGTGCATGGTGGCGAGCGCCACGTCGTCGGCCTGGTAACGCCCTTGGCGCCAAGCTGGTCCAGGTTATCGTCGATCACCAGGCGCGTGCCCTTATGGCTGACGCTCAGACAATTGGCTCCGTAAAACTGTAGGTCCATATTACTCCTTTTAACTTAACAGGTTGTGCTCGTCAACCAGGATTTGTTTCTTAGCGTGCTCAATAGCCGAAATGAAGCGATCCTTGATTGCCTGACGATACTGGAACTCCGGTAGTTTCATGGTAGCGTAGCGGAGGCTCTTGCCTTCCTGGGCCTCCAACTCGCTGACGTATTTCTTGAGAGCGTTCTTGTTGACGTCGCCAACTACCAGGAAATCAATCCCAGCGGACTCATCGCGCGTGAACTGACCGGTGTAAAGCGCCAGTTCGATGTGCCCGACGGATTGCAGGTCGGCCGTAGTCGCCTGGTCGCCGGCACTAGCCGCGCCAGCGGCCGGCTTGAGCCTTCTTGGCAGTCGTCTTCTTGACGCCGCCGCCAAAAATCTCCTTTAATGGATCATAATACTCGAACTTCTGGTTGACCTCGTAGTACAGCTTGTTGTTGGTGTTCTCGGACACGATGATGCCGATGCTCAGCAAATTGCTGAGTTCGCGGCGCACCGAGTTGATTTGCTCGTCGATCTTGCGGGTAATTTCGCGCACGTAAAATGAGCGGTTGGGATTGCTATAAAACAAATGCAATAGCTTAACCCGCGTCTTTGATCCAAAGAATTGCTCAATCATGTTCCTATTGTATCAAAAGATGGTTCAGCCACGGAATCAGTCGTTCAAAAATGTTGTCATAAGTTCTACAACGTCTGGCCATTTTACAGGGGTAGGAATCCACTGAATACTTTTGTTACGCTTGAACCAGGTGCGCTGTCGTTTGGCCAAATCAAGCGTCGCTTTGATGATCTTTTGGCGGATTTCAGGCAGGTTTTGAGCAGCCTCACCAGCCCCCTCGCGGCCCTCAAAGTAGCCGCGCCATTGCGCGTAACCGACGCCTTTCAAAGCCTCGCAATCCCAGCCATACTGCCCGGCCAGCTGGCGCACTTCGTCTTCCAAACCGGCCGCCAGCATGGCGTCCGTACGGCTGATAATTTTTTGTTTCAGCTCTTCAAGGCCCGGCCGCAAGCCGATAATCAATGTGTTCGGCCTGAGATCCTGCTTGGCCGGCCGCGCCCCGCCAGTCTCAATCAGCCGGATCAGTCGCCGTTTGTTGCGCTTGTCCACGTCACCAGGGTCAATGCCCAGCTCATCAATCTTAGCTAACAGTTCCGAGACGCTCATTGCATTCAGAGTTTCTCTTTCACCCCTGTCGCCAGCCGGCAGGAATCCGTAATCATACAGCACGCCGTCTATATATAAGCCGGTGCCGCCGGTCAAAATCGGCAGTTTACCCCTGTTAGCAATCTCCACGATAGCCTTATTAGCCCGTCGCTGAAAGATCGCCGCCGTAAAATCCTCGCAGGGCGCGACTATGTCCAACAGATGATGCGGCGCCAATGCCCGCTCCTCAGCAGACGGCTTAGCAGTGCCAATATCCACCTCGCGGCGCACTGTCCAACTGTCCGCGCAGACAATCTCACCGTCAAACTCCTGCGCCAACCGCAAGGCCAGCGCCGACTTGCCCGACGCCGTCTCGCCCACAACCACTACTATTTTAGGCTCAGTCATGATAGCGCCAGTATACCAAGCCCGAACCGCCTGGTGGAGGTACCGGGAATCGAACTCGGCCAACTAAGGTCGCACACCTAGGTCGCGACACCAGTCTGCACCCCCGATACGGATTACCATTCACCAGGCAAAGGGCATGCTACCCAAAAGCACCTTAAATCGAAATTAAATTTAAGGTTTTTCCCGTTGACCTCTGGGAACTTTTTCGCTAAAGTTAATTTATCGGTTGGACTTGGAGCCTAATTAGGTTCGCTCACGAGTCGCACGCAAGCCCAACCCAAAAAAGCAGCCACAAACGGGCTGCTTTTTGATTTTTTTACATCAGTTTTCCGGCGGCCACCAGATCAGCCGCTCAATATCCACCCTGTTATCATCATTTACTACAACACCCTCGGCCTCCAGCACCTGCCGATGTCCGCCCAGACCACCCGGATAACCCGAAGCCAGCCCACCGGACTTATTGACCACTCTTTGCCACGGCAAATCCGGATTACCAAAATGCGCGATGCCGCCGACGATCCGTGCCGCCCGCGGCTGACCGCTTAGCGCCGCCAACTGCCCGTAAGTCATCACCCGGCCGCGCGGAATCCGCGCCACCAGCGCCTCCACCCGCTCCCGGAACCCAGTCTCAACGCTCTGCATGCAAAAATTTAACCTGTAGAGAAGTCTTATGGACGCGCGTCTTGGCCTCGTGGGCGACGGTCTTCAAGAACTCGTTCGACGCTAATAGGCGCGGCCGTTTTCGTGCACTGCCATATCCTTGCGGATCCGTGGCACTACCTGGCCGCCGGCAACCTCTTTTTCACCAATCACCACCGTATACGGCACCTTGGCCACCTCGGCCGAGCGGATTTTCTTGCCAACCGATTCGTTAGAATTATCAACTTCCGCGCGCAAGCCCAGCTCCGCGCGCCTGTTCAGCCAGCTTATCGGCAAAATCCACCGTCGCGCCCTCCTGATTCACCGTAATCACCCGGACCTGCTCCGGCGCCAGCCAAACCGGGAATCGCCCCGCCGTATGCTCGATATAAACAGATAAGAACCGCTCAAATGAGCCCAACAAAGCCTTATGAATCATCACCGGCTGCTTTTCCGTACCCGTCAGCCGTCCACATAGGTCAGGCCAAAACGCTCCGGCTGGACGAAATCCAGCTGCTGGGTGGCGCATTGCCACTCCCGCCCCAGAGCATCGGTCACCATGATATCAATCTTTGGACCGTAAAAGGCCGCTTCGCCCTCCTCCACGAAGTAATCAATCTCCAGCTTCTTGGCCACCTCTTCTATAATCTTCTGCGCCTTATCCCAGTTAGCCTTGTCGCCCAGATAGCCGTCGACGTCATCACGGAAGCTCAGCCGGGCGCTAAACTTCATATCCAGCACGCCGTACATATCCTTGATCATGTTCATGATAGAGGTAAACTCGGCCTCAATCTGCTCCAGCGTACAAAAAACGTGCGCGTCATCTACAGAGATAGCCCGCACGCGGCTCAGGCCGTTCAGCTCGCCCTTCTTCTCGTCACGGTACTGGATGGTCGACTCCATATAACGGATTGGCAGTTCGCGGTAACTGCGCGGCCGCGCCGCGTAAATCTGGATATGATGCGGGCAGTTCATGGGCTTGAGCACAAACTGATCGGAAGTCTCCTGGCTTTCGCACCAAAAACAGCTCCTCGCCAAACTTATCCCAGTGCCCGGATTTTTCGTATAGCACCTGCTTGGTGATATGCGGTATGGCCACCTTCTGGAAGCCGCCGGCCCGCTGTAACTCCTCAGAAAAACCCAGCAACTGGTCCCGTAGGACGGTGCCGCGCGGTGTAAACAGCGGCAGACCCGAGCCGACCATATCTGAAAACACAAACAGATCCAGCTCTTGCCCCAGTCGCCGGTGATCGCGCTTCTTGGCCTCTTCCAGCATGGCCAGATGCTGTCGTAACTCCTTATCGGTAGCAAAAGCCACGCCGTAGAGCCGTTGCATCTGCGGATTTTTCTCATTGCCGCGCCAATAGGCGCCGGATACGCGTAGCAACTTGAAAGCCCCCACCTTCCCTGTTGATTCGACATGCGGCCCCCGGCACAGATCGGTGAAGTCGCCGTTCTTATAAAAGGACACTTGCTCCACCTTGGCGTCGCCCCCGGCAATCGTCCCCAGCTCCTCGGCATCCAGATCCTTGGCCACAGTGGTGCCGGACCGCTTCAGGTCGTTGAGCAACTCCTCTTTATAGGGCTGGTCCGAATCTTTGGCCCACTTGATAGCCTCATCCACCGGCATCTCAGACCGCTCAAACGGTTGGTCGGCCTCTATAATCTTGCGCATCTCGGCCTCGATCTTGCCAAAGTCATCCTCGGAGAGCTTGGTCTTACTGAGGTCAATATCATAATAAAAGCCGTGCTCCACCGCCGGACCGACGCCAAACTTGGCCTCCGGCCACAACTTCTGCACCGCCGACGCCATAATATGCGCTAAACTATGCCGCATCGGTGTTAACTGGTCGTCTCTGTCTGCCATTCTGCCCTTTATCTTATCACTTCTAAAACTCTTGATAAACAAAAAGCGGTTAATGACTCTCGCAAATGCCATCAACCGCTTCATTCCCGTTTTGGGAGAACTGCAAAACAGTCTCGACAAAACTTCACCTGTGAAGACAATCTTAGCAGGACTGGTACTATAAGGCTAGCCTATTTATGCTGTAATTCTCACAGCCAGTGTGGGGATAAACATGACCGTTTTATACCACAGATGGTGTTAGCCTCAGTAATTCTTGCTTTATTGTTGTCGGATTGCTATGATTACCCCTGTATTTCGGGCGATTAGCTCATTTGGCTAGAGCGCTACATTGACGTTGTAGAGGTGATAGGTTCGAATCCTATATCGCCCACCATTTTACTTATTATTGTTTCATCCCCCGGCCTAGGGGGGGCTTGACCGATCTCGGGATCTTTGATAGTCTTATTCGGTTAAACGAGGAAGTGGTATTAAACGACGCAGTGCCTTAGATGCGTTCCAAATGTTCTATGAAGAACTGACTGGAACTAAGTCCACCGAACGCATCCGCAGACTCCGCGCCACTACTACCGAGTAGAACGGTATATTGGAGAGTCGCAAAATACCCGGGGCCCCTTGAGAGCGCCTCGGGTATTTTATTTTCCACTGGAGTTTTCCACTAGCGTTTTCAATAGCGTTATGACAATATGTTGACATGGTTTGTGTACAATGTGGCGCTCAGACGCAAGTTATCAATTCCCGGCATCAGAAACGGGCCAACCAAGTGTGGCGGCGCCGGCGCTGTCGTGAGTGCGGCGCGGTCTTTACTAGCGAAGAGTCAGCGGCTTATGGTGCTTCGTGGGCCGTTCAGAGCTCTTCTGGCGGCCTGAGGCCCTTCTCGCGCGATAAATTACTGCTCAGTCTGCACAAGAGCCTGGCGCACCGCCCTACGGCCTTAGAAGACGCCGCTGGGCTTACTGACACTGTTATCAAGAAGTTATCAGGCATCGTAACAGATGGGATTATAGAGAGCCGGGCGATTGTGCATACCGCCCAGGTGGCGCTCAGTCGCTTTGATAAAGCGGCCAGCACTAGCTACGCCGCCTTTCACGAGACTAAATAAAATCAAAACAGCCCTGAAGGGCTGCTCTTGTTGATCCGGCCTGCCCGCGAAGTCCGTAGAGGCCATTTGGCCGCAGGCCCGATTATTAGTTAAGCCCATTATGCCACGGCAGGCTCAACCGTACAGATGCATTCTAGCAAAGTATTTTATAGAAATAAATTAAATAACCCTTAAACTTTATTCCCATGCGACAATTTTTTGTCTAGTATGGCATCTGCCTGGTGGTACGGTGTGCCGTATTTCGGGGGTACAGACTGGTTGTCGCGGCTTGCCCGCGAAGCTGGCTGGCCGGGTTCGATCCCCGGTACCTCCACCAGGCGCTTAGGATTGTTTGCCGCGTCGGAAGCGGTGCTTGCGGATTTTTTTGGCGCGGCCGGGGTCGGCTGCCGTGCTGACTTTGCGGCCGCTGGCCGTGACGGTAGCCTTTTCAGTAACATCAAACTTGCTGAGGTAGCGTTTGAAGATCAGGCGGGTCTGCGAATTGAAAGCCGCCAGACAGCCGAAGGCGATACCGGTGACCGGCAGCAGGACCCATTGCAGGACCATCAGCACCGAGTGGTGGCGTTTGTAGCGGGCCGGGCGCGGCGGCAGAGTCACCAGCGAGACGTAAACCATCACCAATAGGCCAATCAGGCCGATGCGCTGGACACGGCTGGCTATCAGCGGTAGTTCGTTGGCCGCTAGGCTCTGCGGGTGGAGCAATGGCGGGATGAAGGCGGCGCCCAGCACCAGGATAGCGCTGGTCGCCCAGTTGACGTGGTTCTGCAGGAGGTACATGAACTTACTGAACACATCGAACTTGTTGGCCTTGTTCTTGTGGTAAAAGCCCTTGTCGGCCACGTAAGCGATGTCCGAGGCGCCGTAGGTCCAGCGGCGCAATTGGTAGAACTGAGCCTTGATGGTGCGCCAGTAACCCTCGGCCAGCACGGCGTCCTGATAAATCGGGATGCTGAGCGGGAAGACGCGGTAGTCGCCGTCGAAGTGGAAGTAGCTGCGCCAAAAGTGATGGCCGTCCTCCACGATGGTGCGGACGCTCCAAAAATCCATATCGATCAGGGCCTGCATCGATTGGGCGTGGGCTGAGAAATTGCGCGACTGGTGCTGGCGCTGGGTGCCGACGATGTAGAACAGGTTGTTGCCGACGGCGATGACGCGCATCAGCGTGGGCGCGTCCCAGATGTTGTTGGTGAACATCGGCAGTGGCTGGTAAGAGACCTTCAGCGGGTCCGGCGACACACAGTACAGATAGCTGAGGGCCGCGAAATAGCGCTTATCGGGGCGGTTATCGGCGTCCAGCGTGGTGACTACTACTTTGGCCGGGTCAATCTTTTCCGCCGCCAGGTATTTCTGGAGTTGGCGGCCGGCGTAGGTGACGTTGCCGCCCTTGCCTATCACCTCGCCAGGGGTACCAGCCGGGTGTTTGACGGCCATGGCATGGTGGAATTTGTCGCCGTAGAGCTTGACCAGCTCCTGCACGCGGTCTTCGGACTCTTGGCCGGCCCGGCCTTCGTAAGCCATCACCAAGATGATATTTTTAGGATCATAGTCGCCGTTTAGGACGGCCTGGATGGTCGGCTCCAGCACTTCGCGGCTCTCGTTAACGGTGGCGATGATGACGGCGTGTTTGATCTGGCTGGGTTTGATTCGGTCGGCCCGCACGGCCTGGCGCTCCAGGGCCTTGATATGCCACTTGGGCCGCTTGAAATTCTTGCTGGTGGGCGCGCCGGCCTCTACATCGGCCGTCAGGCCGTTCCAGTCCAGTTTCATCTGGCGGCGCATCGTCTGGTAGCCGATGATGGCCCGCGTGGAATAGGCTAATGATCGCACGAAGAAAATCAGCAGATAGGCCAGAACAAAAAAGACAGCTAGTTTGACATCAAAAATACTCAGCACGACCGGTGTTAATAGCAGTGCGTAGCTGAGCAGGCCGGGCAGAATCTCAAAGAAACGGTAGTGGCCGCGGCGGTCCTTTTCATAGGGGATTTCCAGATCGGTCATGGCTAGCGCAGGGTCAGGAGGGCGTTACCGACTATCGCCACCAGCGCTAGCAACAGCAGGCCGAGGCTCAGGATGGTAATGGACAGCTGGCGGTGGATAGGATAGGCGCGGTAGCTGAGCGCGCCGTGGATGGCCAGGATGACGATAGCGAAAGCGATAAAGCTGAACAGATCCAGCAAATTGCCGGTCTTGAAAGCGTCGGCGCCCAAACTGGGGCGATACTGCACTATATAACTGGTGCCATGACTGGCATTCAGCCGGACCAACACGAAGATACTGCTGGCGATTGCCAAGAAGGCATTGACGCTGAGCAGTAACAAAATTAAATGATCATGAAAATACTGTTTTGGTTCAGCCATGGTTTGATTTATATTGTAGCACTTGGGGCGTGGTGCGAGTAGAGGGAATCGAACCCTCATCTCAACCTTGGGAAGGTCACGTTCTGCCACTAAACTATACTCGCCCGGCTAGTTTGAAATTTGGAGCCACCTAGCAGGATCGAACTGCTGACCTGCACGTTACGAATGTGCCGCTCTACCAACTGAGCTAAGGTGGCGAATCAGCCAATATTATAGCAATATCAAGCGGTGAATTCTTCAGCGTAGGCCAGGTTTTGTTCGAGCAGCTCCGGACCCATCGGTTCGGTCTTGTCGATGATCGCCGAGAGGCTCTCAACCTGTCCGCCACTGGCTACGCCCTGGCCTATCAAACTTCTCCATGTGATATCAGCGCCGCCTTCTTCCCTGAACCGCTCCAAAGCCGTGAACACCAGATGGTCCTGCAATGCTACCATTTGGTGCGCCAGAGGATGGTCCACGTCGATAGGGTTGGCTTCGCTCCGGGCCACCATCCGCTTTCTGGAGGTGATATGGGAAAAGGCCGGCATGATGAAAGTGCTACCGCCGACCTCCGTCACGCGCACCGCCTCGTTCAGCGCGCGGATAGCGTCCTGGGGAGTTTCCGACCAGCTTATGGCGGCGTACACGGATAGCGTCCTATCAAAAGTTTCGTCATCAAACGGCAGGTCGGCCGCGTTCGCGAGAACTATGTTGCCGGCCTTCCTGGATATTCTAGCCAACATCTGCTCATCTATATCGACGAAGGTCATTTCAGATTTAGCCTTCCGGGCCATGGCTTCGCCGAACCTGCCCTGTCCGCAACCGATATCAAGCACTGTCCGCCGCCTCATCTCGTCTTCGATCTGGCTGACGGTGCCGCCTAGCATCATAGAAATCTGATGGGCATCCCTGGTGGTGGCGTAGGCGGCCTCCTGTGACGCGGCGAACTGCTGCCGGCGTTTCTCTAACGCCTTGGCTGTCACTTTGAACGGTTCTTCTCCGCCCAGGCCAAGGTATTCCCTGACCCACGTCTCGTGTTCGACAATAGTATCATACGTGACTACCGAGTCCTGGTCCGAAACGGACGTAAGCTCAAAATCGGCAGACGGATACGGTGACCTGGGTATTCCGCTCATGCTTCTTTGGCGCCTGTTCCAGAGATTAGGGTTCGTATCTGTGGCAGGGTCATCGGGCGGCTGAAAGTCTCGCCAAGGACGGCTTTCTGCTTCTCTTCGGGCTGCGCTAACAGCAGGCGGCCAACGGCCATGGCTGGCTCGTAGCAGGCCATGTAACCTCTTAGCATATGATCGCTGCGGTGCGCCGGGACGGATTTCCTAATGTCATCCAGCTTGGCAAATGGTAGCCGGGCGGCGGCGTATTCCACGACCTTTTCTTCGGCATTGCCGGAGTTAATCATGATGTGCGCATTGTGCCAGACCATTTCCGAATAATCATGATAAAGCGCTTGGAATTCAAACTGCCAGGCTTCGGCGGTATCGCCGGCCGCCAAAGCACGCAGGCCCAACTGTTCAATCGTCAGGGCGTTAAATTCCGCTTGGGTGCTTTCCGGCGTGTGCATGGTTACCAGGCCCATGGCGGGATCCATCTCGCCGCGGCCGATTTTCTGCCGCCATATGCTGAATTGGGCACCGTGGCCCTGGGCTTCGTGGATGACGATGGCCGCCAGGCGGGCGATGGTGTGCTTATGCCGGGGGTGGATGTTGACCTTCACGAACGGTTCGCCCTGGTCATTGGTGCCGAACCAGCCGACCCACCCCTTGTCCTCGGATACGATGGTTGGCTCAACGGCTGGCGCGTCGCCGGCACCCGTGAACCGGGCGCTGACATCTCTGGTCTGTTGGCTGATATCAAGCAGACGCTTTTTGATCTGCTGTTCATCTTCGTCGATTACCAGGGCGTTCTCGTAAGATCTATTGAACCGCATTCCATGCTCCGCCAGAATGGCATCCATGCGTTCCTGGTATTCTTCAATCAGTTCTTCATCAACCATTTCTGGCGTCACGCCCATAGCTGTCCGGACATGGTCTTTGAAAGTTACTTTGTCACCGGCCAGGAGACGTTGGTGCAAGAGCGAGGCCTGCAGTTTGGCGGCTATGAGATCTTCGTACTCGCCGGCGCGCGGGGTTTGCTCCAGCAGTTCCTCAAAAGCCGATGTCACCTGCTGGCCATCATTAAAAACCAATGAACTGCTATAGCGTGGCGTGACATCTATGTCTATGATCCGCTTGTCGTCGTTATCGCGGTCGCCGCGGCGCGAGAACTCATCCCACGCCCGGTAGGTATTCACGACCTCTACGCTGAAGACTTGGTTATGCAAGTTCTTGGGCTCCGCTTACTTATGATTAATATATCATATTAGAGAGTTTTTGTCTAATGATTGGTTGTGTGTTACTATTACCCCTGTCTTTTAACTAAATTGACGATGCGGGCTCGTAGTGAAGAGGCCTATCACGCCTCCCTGTCACGGAGGAGATCGCCGGTTCGAATCCGGTCGGGCCCGCCAATCCGGATTCCGGGTTGATTTATGCAATAGGTCGAGAGGACGCCTCGGCGTTAGCTCGACTTTTTTGTTACTCAAATACCAGTTCGAACCCACATACATCATTAAGCGCCGCCGCTCTTCGTCATTTGCCACTTCAAAGACATCACCAATGTTAGTAACGGTGGCGAATGTCTCCTTAGCCAGTTCTAACCACCTTTCGGCGTCGGTATTCGCACCGTTAAGTAGGCCTGTGGTTCTAGCTAAAGTTTCTTCATGCTTAGCTGCACGCAGTTTGTAGCGCTCATCAGCAATAATCCCTTGTTCCAGCTTTTCGTCTAGCTTGTTCAGGGCGTCTTGAGCGGCTTTTTTATCCCGAAGCCACTCTGGTTTGTATCGATTCTTTTTGCCAATGTAGTCATCACGGAAACACTCTAGCCACCCAACACACACCGAGCCGTCTGCCTCAGATATCTCATAATCGCTCATCCGAGCTCTTATTTCTTGCTCGATGAGCACGCCAGAAAGTTGCGATTCATCGCACTGAATCTTTCGATTTTTCTTGGTGCAAGTATAAAAGATGTACTCAGCAGCGCTACCAGAGGCCAATTGCTTGGATTTAGTATACGCTGTCACGTTAAACTTACATGTGCCGCACAATATTAAGCCTTTGTAAGGATAGTGCCGGCCGCTGGTGGCAGAAGGTTTGTCAAAATCCTTGCTTTTAGCCCAACCCATAGCAACCTGCACCCTATCAAATGTGTCTGCCGATATAAGTGCTTCATATGTGCCTTGATGCCACTCTTGGCCACCGTACCTAAATACACCCGTGTAAGCTCGGCGCTTAAGTACCTCGACTATGGTTTGCTTCCCGAGAGTATTGCCCTTGCGCGACAGTAGCCCCATGTTCTGAGCCTCCTCCTGTAGGGCGTGGAGCGAGTATCGTCCAGTGGAGGCCATTTCGAACATCCTGACAACCTTACTGGCATTGTTCGAGTCGGGAATGATGTTGCGTTCCCCTGGCCTAATAATGGCGTTCACATAACCGATAGGTGCGGGACCGGGGTATTGGCCATGCGCTCTCTTGGCTTCAAACCCCTCCTTAACCTGGACGCTTAGATCATCGTTGTTCTTTTTTGCTAAAGCTAGCTCTATAGCCAATACCATTTTGTCGTCCGGCGTGTTTCTGTAAACCCTTGTTGGGGTGTATATGGCCAAAAGCTGGCCTTGGTCAAGAGCGTATATAACCCTGCCTCCATCCACTGGATTACGGCTCAGTCGACTTAGTGCCCAGACAGCTATATATCGCGCCTCTCCGCGCTCTATACGATCCATCATATCGTTGAATATCGGCCGGCCGGGATACTTAGCAGTTCGGTCTTCAGCTGGTAAAAAATCTGCTTGGAGGCTATTACGCTTAATAATCTGCCGAACCTGATTATCTTGTTTTTCTATTGAGAGCTGTTGGCGATCTTCGCGGTCTTGAGATCGCCTTAAATAGATAAAACACTTTGGTTTTGGTCCTAAATCTTGTTCTGCACTCATAAGCTCCTCGCCTTGTCACTATACTGTGCATCTATTTGACCGCCAAGCGCCTCAGGGTACTTCAGGCGATACTTGATATCTACAATCAGCGTAAGCAATCCTAGAAGCGTCTGTGCGTCCGTGGAAAGCCCATCAAGTTCCTTGCCGTTATAAAGGGCAAGGAACTCAGCAAGCGTCGGGGTCGCAGGCGGTGGTGAATTCGTCGGTGTCTGAGTCTTTGGCATAGTTTATGGGCTTTCATGGAATAAAAAATATCCCCGCTGGCTAACACCACGCAACGGGGATATTTCATGGTGTTAGCATCAACACCACTCTAGAAAAAATTAGATGACACCGAAATATTCAATAAACAGCATGTTTATTGACGACTTTTCCGTCGCTTCATCTGGCTAAGCCTTTTGCTCACCTCAAAGGGCTCTAGATCTTTGTCGAACTCCTGATTTATCAGAGGCGCAATATCCTTCGGCATTACCCCAGTATTCCGTAATTCGTGTATACGTTCGTCTATAATGCTTTCCTCGGTAACGCGTGTGATTCTCTGCTGCGTGTTCTTGGCAGACTCAAAATAGACCCGACCGGCGTCGATGAGCTTTTTCGCGTCATCGTAATAGCCATCAATGAAGTCCCTCAGCTCATTCTTGGTCGTATTCGGAGGAATAAGCAAGTGGGTTAACTCCTTCGATTTCGATAAATCTATACCCCTCTGCTCTATAAAGCGTATATTTAATCGTTCATTCGTTTCAAAATCTTCCTTGGGATTCTCGGAGGGCCGAATTTCTCTTAATCCATAATTAATAAATCGCATTGGCGGCGGGATTGCATTCAGCAACTCATCGTCTGGGGCGTCGGGTCTAGCGAGCTGGAGCCTGATGAGCTTGTCCATTCCTTGGCCAAGCTCGTAATCCTTTTGAATTCGAATAACTTCGACGTCTACGTCAACGGTCCCGCCGCCAGACAGCGCAGCCTTCCTAGTGTCCTCAATAGTGTTTTTATAATCAGCGCGAATACGCGCGTGCATGAAAACGTTCCAGCTTCGCTTTAGCCAATCCGGCAATTTATCGTAGTTTTCTAAGGAATACCTTGGGGGTTTGGTGTTAGCCATGGTGCTTGGTATTTTAGCAATAAGCTCCGTCTATCCAAGTTTTATGCTCTTTCCTTGCTTTTCAATGATTCCGTATATATTCGGTGACTCTCTCTGTTCTTCGTTGTGTATAGATTTTTACGCTATAATCGTGCATAAGTCGCTTTTGACTTGCGACCTAAACTGGCTACGGCCGGCATGGTCACCAAATCCACGAAAAGAGACAGCTCGTCATGAGTACTTCTTTTCGTGGTCGTTACCGGAAACGGTGACGGGTAGCCGCAAGGTTGCCGCTCGTGGCGGGCTTTTTAGTTCCCGCCAAATAACCTGAAAGGAAGTTAAGGCGTGGACAAGGTAATATCAATTTTTGTCGGTATCGGTTTTTTGGCCGTAATATTTCTGGTTTTTTTGAATGCGTTTGATGACGGACAGCCATCAGAACTAGGCAGGAAGATTGAATCATTGCGTGAGCGTAGCAAGTTATTTAACGCGCTCATGTGGGCACTTACGCTGATTATTGCTATACCTATTATTGGCGGTGTGATTGTATTTGCCGGATACTGGCTTGTGGTCAATATATTTTAAATTTAAGCAATATTAAAATTTTTGGTGAAAATTTTTAGCGATGACTGTACCAAACAGATCACTGTAATGCCTCATTACATTTACCCGCACCATCTATAAGCCCGCCTGGGATGGCGTGTCCACCCTCCTATATGCCGTTCTGTAATAACTACAGGCTGAAATTAACTGACTGAAACGCTGACTTATTACGAATTAGACAATCGAGCGTTTCCAAATAGTATCTACTGGTGACAAGCTTATTGCTATCTTCCTGATAGATTGGGGTCAGGCTAAGGCTCTCTATATCAAAAACTGCTACTTTCACATTATTTGACGCGAATAAATCAACCTTGCTATTAAGCAAGTCTAGCTTGTTGCTAGGCATTATTACATAAGATGACGCAAACTGACTGCCATTGCGAGTTGCCTGCCAGAGTGCTTTTTTCCAGCTACTTAGCTTAAGCTCAATAGCTATTGAATTCAGCACGGGTATATCAAAGCCGGCATTCAACCTAACATTTGTTTGCTCACGATCGCCAAAGCTAATTACTCCTGTGTTTTCCAACTCTTTGAGAGCCCTTAGGATTTCGCCATAACTTCTGCTGAGCATTGCCGATAGCTCCGTAACCTCTGCGCGCTCATTTCGAGCAACATACGATATAACCGCAGAATAATTGCCCGATAGTCGCATCGTATAGCTCTTTGCAAAACGCTCTAAAGCTTCGTAATCAGGCTCTGTCAGCAATACGTAGTCTGGAACACCTAGTGGTGTCCTTAACTCTTTCGCAATGTACGCACTCTCAGAGGAGCAAATGTCTGATAAGGACTTGCTCGATACGAAAAGATTTCCGAATTGTTCTTCGCTTTTTGTTTTTGGCATGTTTAGCTCTAGCATTATAATACACCACTTCTGAAAGTATTGATCGCTTGCCGCCATCCAGCATAGTGACTAACTGATGCGGCATCGATATTAATCCGGGCTTCAGCAAGAGTAGCAAGATTACCGCTTCCGCAACATCAATTAGTCGCTCAATTTCAGCCATTGGGTCAGTGGCGGCGGTTATCTGCCCTCCGAGATCATGAAAAGCCTTCCACTGATGGAGGACTCTTCCCGGCTGAGGAAACAACAGGTTATCCGGATCGGTTAGACCCCCACCATATGTAGGGTCAACATACTGAGACCCCAAACCCCGGCGAATTATACTTTGCAAATCCGGTACTGACAGGAGTTGAGCGAGTAACTCCTTCGATGCGTACCGGAAGGTTCCGTTGTTGCTCCCACCGGTTGTCATAAAATAAGAGCCGGTATATTGCCGCAATGTCTGGTGCCAGCCGCTCGCCACATGTTTTGCTCCAGCGCCCAAAAGCAACAGGCCTGGAAAGTCTGTAAAACCGCACACTACGTCGTAATTATCTGACAGGGTATTAACAACGTACATGAGCTTACTCAGCGTACGGGAGTCCTGCCACTGCGGAAACCCACCGTTATTCCGTTCGACTACTACGTAAAAACCAGCTACATCTTGAAGTAACGTAACGTCGTCAAGATACTGACTCAACTTCTCGTCATCCAGGAGAGCGCTTTCGTGGAAGACGAGCGAGAGATAGGCTTTAAGCTGTGTGGTCATACCAATCTCTCTCAAATAATCAAGAGAGGCCTCGTATAGCTGCAGGGACAGATATGATGAGTACGCGTCGAAGTTAGCAACCGTCAAGCTCGGGATAATAATGTTGGTAAGGCCAAGTCCGCGTTGGTAATCAATCAGCCTCCGTGCATAGTTGTTAATGTTTTTTACGGAGAAGTCGGTCCGAGTTAAGCCAGTTTCGTACAGTTGATAATCAGGTATCTTACCTGCGCTGGTCATCGTCATCTGAGAAGCGTAAAAGTGAGTATCAAGGAACAGGTCGGCGTCAGGGTATCGTGTCAGCATACTCGTTATCGTGTGCGGTAAAGCATCCGGGTTACGATACTTAATAGAAAGCACCGCACCGTCTAGGTATCCCGCCGTTATGCCTTCCCCTATTTTTTCTCGTGGTCCATAACCGTCTTGTGCGAGTATCATGTGTCGCTCCCTATATTTATTATATCGCTAAGATTATTAGGCCTTTGGTGAGGCCTTTTCATCATCATCTTCATGATAGTGTCAGTGACTTCCTGGCTTAAGTCAGTACGAAAGTTGCTGATAGGATCCGGTACCGCGGTCAAGATAGCAGTATCCAGCTGGCTGGTAGTCATTCCAGGCCTTAAGAAGGGATGCTGGCCAGTAGCCGCTTCGTAAGCCACGACGCCCAGGCAAAATAAATCAGTCCTGTATGACAAGTTGCGCTCTCCCCTTAGCACCTCGGGAGCCGTATACGCCGGCGTGCGAGGTGAGCCATGACCAGTTGGAGTAATAGTAGTCCGATCTCTTACAAGCGCTATCCCTGCATCGATTAAAATATAGTTGCTTGTCCCTGTGGAGAATCGTATGTTCGCCGGCTTGACGTCACGGTGCACGGTCCTATCGTGAGCCCAATAAATCTGTATTGCCGTGCAGACGTCGTGGAGTAATTTTGTAACCTGGGCGGGGTCATTAAATCCGCCGTTTTCAATAAGTTCACAGACATCAGCCCCATCGATAAATTCCTCTGAGTACAATATGAAGGTGCTCGTTGCCTTCACAAAACGCTGGACCGGCAAATCGCCGAGTCTAGGCAAGTAGGGTGAGCTCAACGCGCTAAGAAGCTCAAGCTCTCTGCGTAGTCGGTTAAGGCCAATATCGTCAATACTGCTTCGATCGGCGACCTTGGTAACCTTGACGGCATTTTTTTCGCCGTTCACCATACAGGCGTACACCTGCTTGAAGCCGCCGGCCGACCCATTAAACGAAGTCTCTATGCTCTCAATACCGGGTATGCCCCGGAGGTCGTTCTCGTCAAACATCACCGTCCTTCTAAACAATATTATACAGTAATCCACCCCTTACGGATACCGAAAGGTGCGCATTTAGCGCCCTCTTTGCGCAAAATAGTTCCAGATCTGCAAAGCCACGGCCCGCCAGTGAAAAGCGAATCACTTTATGGTGGTTCGTTTTTCATTGTTGGCCCCGGCGTGGATTTGGACCGGATAAGTGAGCGTCAAGCGAACGGCCGGTTCGGTGGAGCGAGGACGCGCACAGGAGCTGGCTCCGAGCATGCCGCAGCGGAAAAGGACGAAGTCCGCTATCCGGTCGGGCCCGCCACATTTGACATTTTAAATTTACTGTGCTATAATGATGTCTGTCACTAATCAAACCGAAATGATAGATAGTCTAGAAAAAGCAGCACAGCCACACCAAGAAGATGTTGAGGCCAATCATATGTTGGCGGCATATGCCACCAGAAACGGACACTCAGGATTGATGCTCGGCTTTCCCGACCTAAGTGGAAAATCAGAGCCTGAACACGTAACCAGTGTGTCGGATGGAGCTTCTCCTCCTTCTAACTTAATTACGCATACAAAGCATTTACCGCACCTAACTGATCCAGTAAAACTAGTAGACGAGCTAGGTTTAAGTGAATTACCTGAGGGTCCTCTTCACTTAACTTATGGCGGGTCTGAAACTGTTAAAAGTAGGCACAAAAGCTCAGCGGGTGTTTATGAAGCAACTACGAGGCTTGAGAGAATGACTTCGCCCACAGCAGATCATGGCACAATGGCTACTGTTGAGACCCGAGTTACACGTCCAGGCTATGAACATACATTTAAAGATCCTATTAGAGCAGCAAAAGCAGCACGTTTGGTTACTCAACTGGCAGCCAAACGATTAGAAAAATAGTTCCAAACCTGATTGGCCACGGCCCGCCAAGTATAGTGCCTTATAATAGATATTGATGCCCAGTGATAAAGAAAAAGCCGGATGCAAAAGCAAATCTCGCTATGGTTCAGACTTTGAAGCACAGCAATCAATCAAACGAATTCGCTTGAAGCACGGCGCAAGCAAATCACTTAGATCGTACAAGTGCCCTGTTTGTTTTGGGTACCACATTACTTCTAGCCCTCGCCGATAATAGTTTCAGGCCTGCTCCGCCACGGCCCGCCAGATTGACTTTTAGTCACGCTTATGCTTAAATAGATTATGTGCATCCAAAAGTAAAACAAAAAATCCGTCTCCCCTTTGACACCTGGCAAAAATGGGAATACAAGCATACCGCCCGGGTAATTATCGGCCTGCTGGTGTTCATTCTGTTGCTTGACACATCCTTCATGACTACCGTGCTGGGGATAATTGGCAGTCTTGGTTACGTCGGTGTTTTTCTGAGCGGCATGCTGTTCGTATCACTCTTTACGGCCGTGCCGGCGGTGATTTTGTTACTGAGCTTCAGCGGGCTGAATATCGTGGCTGTCGCCCTGGTAGCCGGATTAGGGGCAATGCTGGGCGACTATCTGATTCTGCGCTATGTGGAGTACGAGGTCGCCTACGAGCTAAAGCCGCTAGCTTATCGCTTCGGCATACCGCAAGCGGTTAATTACCTGCAAGGCCGCAAGTCTACCGTCGGACTGGTGCGCCTGTTGGGGGTCATTATCATTGCCTCGCCTTTCCCGGATGAAATAGGCATCGGCCTGCTAGGCATGAGTAAGATGCGGCGCGCGGCATTCCTGGCAGTCTGTTATCTGCTTAACGTCGGCGGCATCCTGACGATATTGCTGCTAGAGAGAGCCTTTTAGGCGCTGGTCATTATCAGGATCATAGCCCTCTACCGTATTGCCGGCATTAGGCTCCTCCAGCGTAAACCCCTCTTGGTAAATTTCGGTGGAATCCTGGCCGTCATCAGTGGTCGGATAGGTGTCATCAGCCCGCTTTCAGTGGAAAATGCTCCATGTTTCGTCTTCTTCGTTTAATTCATTCGGCGACATGTTGGCAGAATAACTAGATGGAGCCAGCACGGGCAGTAAGAAATATACAGCTATCTTAAGTTTTTATGTACTCGTGGACTGGTTGCTGCTTTAGAAGCGGTGTGGTGTAATCGCTGATCGGCTTGAAACGGAACTGGATGTGGGCAACCGTGACGGTGCCTCTGTTGCTATCGATTATCTTGATGATTTCCAAGGCGTAACCGGTGTTTATGATGCCGGAGATCTGGCCGGTCCCCAGTTTGGCAATCTTGGCCGTCAATGCCGGCGGCAGACTGCGATCGTTGGCGGTGATTGGCGAGCGCGTACTGGCCGCCGTTGGCCCTGGTAGCCGTTCATCAGAGACTTTGGCGGCCAGTTTGTCGAATTCAGCCCCCTTCTCCAGCTGGCTGAGAGCGGCCTTGGCGCGCTGGTTGGTGGCGGTGTCCAGTTTGGCTACGACAGCCTGTTGAAGTAGCTGCTGGTGGAGTTCGCGGCGGAAATCGTTCTCGCTCCAGCCCCAGAACTCGCTGAGCACCTCGCGTAGGACGCGGTCGCTGTTGCCCAGGCGGTTCTGCTGACGCAGTAGGTTGACCTCGTCGTTGACTGTCGCCTTACTAACCGTCACGCTGTTCTGCTTGGCCAGTTCGCTCACGTAAGCCGCTTGGATGGTGGCGTCCATGGCCTGCTGTTTGAGCCTTTTTAGCTGTTGCTTGCCGCCCGGTGTCGAGAAGTTGGCGTGCTGTTGGGTGTGGTAATAATGCATGTTGCGGCGCAGTTCAAACAGATACGATTCGTAACTGACCCAATGACTGCCGACTTTGGCGACCGGGAACGGCACGACTTTGGTGACGCCGTAAATGAAACCGTTGGTGGACTGGAATTTATAAAGTGCCAGGCCGCAACCGGTGAAAAAGACGATGATGACCAGCAAAAGTATCAGGATGGAGTTGCGCACCACGTGGTGCTTGGAAGACGTCAGCGGATAGATGTATTTGCGGGCACTGGACAGCACCTCTTCGCGGTGTTCTTCCACGGTGTCGCTGGTAATGCGCGGCACATCGCTCAGCGCCTCACTGATTTTTTCCTCATGGCGCTTGCCGCGGCGCAGTAGCCGTCCGCCCCTGATATTAGGAAGTTTAGGCTTCTTCAATTTCGGCGATGTCTTCGTCAACTTTTTCTTCATGCTCCTTAGTTTCCTGCGCCTCCTGGGCCGGGTACGGCGTGGTGGTTACACCCAGGTCACGCAAAATTCCTACGATTTTCTTCTGGATTTTGGCCGGGCGGCCCACGTTATGGATCGTTAGATCCCCCACATATGTACGCATATGTATTGTACCAAATCCGAGCAGGGTTTCCTGCAGTCCGGAGACCTCATAATTGACGGACTGGATCTGATGCAGTGACAGGTCGGCCACGGCCCGGTGGAAAAGCCCTTTTTGGGTAATCTGGATGAAGCGCTGATTGGTGACGATAAAGACGCTGAAATGCCAGCCAATCCAGCTGGGCGAGAATATCAGCAATCCCAGTAGACAGCCGCCGATCAAGCCACCAAAAAAGGCGTTGAAGCCTAGATTAGGATCGATAGCAGCCGGCAGAACGCCGATCAGCGGGCCGAGCAAGCCGAGCACCAGGCCGCGGCGCATGACAATGGGTGTCTGCGAAATACATAAAGTACTTCTTCGTCATCGAATTGGTCGTCGAAATACTTTTCAGCCATAAGGCATATTGTATCAGTTCCGGTGTTGTGGCGCCCCCGGAGGGATTCGAACCCCCATCTTCTCCTTAGGACGGAGTTGTTTTATCCATTGAACTACAGGGGCCTGAAGTCGCTATCCGCGCTCGTTGTCTTCGTAGACGTGGATGTATTCGGACTTGTCATAGTCGAATAATTCCCCGTCTTTGAAGAAACTGGCGACCTCGGCCTGGCCAGTCTGCTTGGAGTCCGAGGCGTGGATCAGGTTGCGGCCGGTGCCGGCGGCCAAGTCACCCCTGATAGAGCCCGGCGCGGCCTGGCGCGGGTTAGTGACGCCGACCAGTGCCCTGACAGCGTCGACGCACTGGTAGCCCTCCCAAGCCATCAGCACGACCGGCGAGCTTTTCATGAATTTTTCCAAGCCGATATAGAAGTCTTTGTCAACGTGCTCGGCGTAGTGGTCTTTCAGCATGGCTTCATCCAGGCTGGCCATCTTGATGCCAATCAGTTTGAGGCCTTTGTTTTCCAGGCGTTTGATAATTTCGCCGATCAGACCGCGTTGCACGGCGTCCGGCTTTGCGATTATGAGGGTTTTTTCCATACTTATATTCTAGTCTAGCACGAGATTGGCGTCCAGCGCCTTGGCGATTTTCAGCAACGTGTTCAAGCTGGGATTGGCCTTGCCGCCCTCAATCCGCGAAATATCGGCTTGGCGCACACCCGCCCTGACAGCTAACTCAGTTTGAGAAATTCGTTTCTTGAATCTGACTCGCGCCAGTTCAAACCCAAAGGCCCTCCGTTCAGATTTAACAGGGTCGGCTTTGGCCTCCGCCTCGGCTTTGGCAAAATCTTCTTGCAATTTCCTGACAGCTTCAGCTTGTAGCCTTTTGATTGTCTTGTCGTCCATATGGGCAATATACCATATAACGTATAGCTCAATCTGTTAGTTATACGTTATAACGTATAACGCTTGAGCGGCGTATGCCGAGCACGCACGGAGTTAAGCCAAGCAGACTGACGGCAGCGCGTCGCACAATGTTATAATTCGCTTATGCTATTCGCCAAAGCCAAGACCGATTTTTTGGAATATTTGGAGCTGGAGCAGAACCGCTCGCAGAAGACCATTGAGAATTATGACCATTACCTGACCCGGCTGATTGATTTTGCCGGCGATATCCAGGTCAAAGATATTGACGTGGAGATGATTCGCAAGTGGCGGCTGTGGCTCAACCGGCTAGGCACCAACACCTCTGATGAGCTTGGTAAGGCGACACAAAATTATCACTTGATCGCCTTGCGCAGTTTTTTGAAGTTCTGCGCCAAGCGCGACATCACCGCCCTGCCGGCCGACAAAGTGGAGCTGGCTAGCACCAGGCGTAAACAAGTCACTTTTTTGAATGAAGATGAACTGAAACGGATTTTTGCTCAGCCGGACTTGAACGGCTCAGCGGTTTGCGCGACCGGGCAATCCTGGAACTGCTCTTTAGTTCGGGTCTGCGTGTCAGCGAGCTGGTGGGGCTGAACCGCGACCACGTCAATCTGAAGAGGCGTGAGTTCATGGTCCGCGGCAAAGGGCAAAAAGACCGCCCGATATTCATCAGCCCGGAGGCCGCCAAGTGGATTGAACACTATTTGCAAAAGCGCAGTGACAACATGCCACCGTTATTTGTTCGTTATAGCGGCAAGGCGCCAAGAACCGGCTGACGGCGCGCAGTGTCCAGCGGCTGGTGGCGCGCTATGCCCTGCTTGGCCGGCATCACCAAACACGTCAGCCCGCACACGCTAAGGCACTCTTTTGCCACTGATTTACTAATGAACGGCGCCGATCTGCGCTCCGTGCAGGCCATGCTGGGCCACAGCAACATCGCCACCACCCAGATTTATACGCACGTTACCGACCCGCACCTCAAGAGCGTTCACGAAAAGTTCCACCGGCACGGCTAGCTTTAATTGCTGAGGTTGCAGGAGCCGTCCAAGCCGTCATAGGTACTTCCGGCCGGAAAATCAGACGTTGCTGGTGCCGCTTGGATACGTTTGCAGATATTCTGGGCTTCAACCGCGCCGTTAGGCAGGATGGAGTTATCGTCGGGCGCACCTGATTGGCCGCCATTGGTAAATACGCGCACCCGTAAGCGTTTCAGTACGTCGCGGGCCTTGCCGGTCACGTCAATCACCGGCTCGCCGGTAAAGGTAGTGCCGCCGCCGCCAACCTTGGAGGCCGTTACTACAATATTGGAAGTGTCATAGAAGTCAGTGATATGAATGACATATTGTTGGCCGCCAAGATTGGTCAGCTTGACTGAACATGGATATGCCCCCGTATTGGCGCAGGCGCCAGACACCACCTTGCCTTGGTTTTTCTGATCGCATGAATTATAGGCAATGCTGTTGCTACCACCCTGGGAGGGATAGGTATAAAAAGTGCAGGTGTGGTCGCGCAGATACTGGTCGGGGTTAGAGGCCGGCAGGCCGCTGACCGGCGTGATACTGAATTCCAATAGCGGCATATAAGACCAGTTGCCGAGCGTTTTAAGACTTGGATTATCCGGGTTGAGACTGGAGGCGGAACCGGTACGGCCAGTGGCACTGCCCCAGCTTATGGTCAGCGTCTCCAGCGGGTCGGTGGTATTAAACAGCATGTGCCGGCCAGAATCGGGCGACAACTCGTCAATCTGCAGATTATCGGTGTGAAGCGTACCAGTACACAGCTATAGCTGACACCGTTGTTAGTGTTGATGTCTGGTTGGCTGTGAGCCGTTAAGGGCCCAGGTGGCAAATTACCGGGGCCGTTACCGGCTTTCATGCAGTTCGTGTCGACTGGCATTATTGTCATTGATATCGCCCGCTTAGGATATCCTTGTAGGCATTATTGATGCCACTTTCGGCGGCATATTGGGCTTGGATAGCTTTTTGTTTATCTAGGGCTGTTTGCTGTTCGCGGCGGGCCAGCTGGGCGAAACCGACCGTAAACAAAGCCAGTACGATAATCAAGACAAGCGCTATGACTATTGAGGCGAAACCTTTTTCGTTTTATGCATGGCGTTATTGCTTGCCATACAGCCGCATTATATCAGAACGAGCCGCCGGCCACACGTTTCACGGCCGAGGCTGTTATATGAGCCGTGAACAGAATTGGTTGCCCTTGCCGCCTTTGCACAGCACATCGCCGCTATAATCCGACCATTGTCATCATTGCCGGGGGTCTTACAGCTATTTGCTCTGCCGTCGGGATTGCACAGCAGGTCGTTGTCGCCGTAAGCCACGCCGACCTTCACCGTTGACGGCGAAGTCAGCCGCGTCATTGCCAGATGCATCGGTGGTGCCAAAGCAAAATGCAGTCAACGAGAGTTGCTGGTAATCAACTCCGTGCCGGACGGATCGGCAGTCGCCAGATCTGATCTAGTAAGATCAACGTTCCCTTGGTGGCATCATGAGTGTCAACCTCAACCGGGCACTGCCAGGCGTCGGGTTATTGTCACGCCACAGGACCTGGTGGTATAGCGTCCCTGTACCCGGCGCCTTGTTGCCAATCTGGACACCCAGTACATAGGCGTAGCGGACCGCACCGATACAGACCAGTGTAGTGCCGTGCGGGAGCAGCAACTAGTATCTGTTGGCGGCTGGTCGTTTAGCTGGATATTCTTAATGATTTCGTCTGCGATGCTGCGTACGTCGTCCTGTACACGAGCCTGGTTGATACCTTTGTAGTACAGGCTGCCGATATTTACCATCACGACGGTTACCATTACCAGTATCGTTGACAGCACGGCCGTGGCAATCATCAGCTCGATGATGGTAAAGCCCTTTTGAAGGTGGCGATGTGTAGTTATCATTGTGGTAGTGCGTAGTCCTGTGTTACGGTGTCACGCCCCTGCCCGAGAACATCATCCCAGCTGACAACCACCTCGAATATCCGGGGCGACGCACAGCTATTCAAACAAGTAATCTGGACTGATGATCCAGGCAATGGGGCTTGCTGGGAACAAAGCGGATCGTACCTGCTGGTTTAACCACGCCGTCCACGATGCAGAACGCTCCGCCACCTGGCGGGTGTAGCAGCAGATAGCCTGGGTTGGCCGAGTTGGTGATATCGCACTCCGGGTTGCCAGAGGTACAGCCGATTGACACCAGTTGTTCAACCTGCGCTTGAGCGGCCGCAGTAGCCTGGGAGTTTTCTTGCGCTTGACGGGCGTTCAACAGACTACGGTTAGCGGTGGAATAGGCAATACCGATGGCCAGACCCAGCACGGCCAGCACGATCATAACTTCGATTATGGTGTCGCCACGCTGAGTGTCTGTCCTGCCTAATCTACGTAACTTTAACATGGTGTCGTCCCATCCATCTTAGTGCTAACCGTTAGCGGATTGACACGGCTGGCATTCCTGGATGTGCCAATCTGCACCTCTGCGTAACGTGTGCCATCGGTGATACAGATGCTGGATGACTCCAGGACATGCGTGCCGGCATGTGGCGCGTATTGGCCATGGGAATCGGTGCTACCCCAGACCTGGTACAAGGAAATTGTTTGGGCGCCGGAGGTAACGGTCCCATCTGCGGCCGCACCCTGGCTCTGGAAAAATCCCAGGGCATTGGTGCTCCAGTTACCGCCGCCAGTATGCGCCCGATAACTATAAGGCGTGCCCCCCGGGTCGGTTGAAGTTATATCCCAAATGGTCAGGTTCTGGGGAATACTCTGCCAGGCCAGTAGCGAATTAACACTTACGGGGCCAGCATTCAGTAAGGCCGTGGACGGGTCGTTACTGGTGGGAATAATGCGGCCGCCGGCCATAGACATTATGCGATAGCGACCTATGGTGCCCTGGGAGAAGAACATAACCTTGCCCAAGAAGACGCAGGGCGCGTTTTCGCCCTGCCCCGCAGTTACCGCGGAGTTACTGGCGTCCGTATCGCCGGCGTTGAACGCACAATTCAATGGTACGTCACTGTAATGGCCGTCGGTTACCTGCTCGATAAGGTTTTGTACTTGCGAGGCCATTTCATGAACGCCCTGGTTAAATGATGTGCGAGCTTGCTTGCCGTTGATAAAATTAGCGGCAACGACGAACATGAAACCGGAAACTGCCAAGACGATCATGATTTCGACAATTGTGTAGCCTAGCGGCTGGCGGTGTTGTTTATTTTTGCCACCCAGCATAATGTCTTTAAGTATACCATAAGCGCTACTGGTGCTAGCTCTGTTATTAACTAATTATAGACTTAGGAAGACGTGTTGGTACCAATGCAGTATATCGCCACCGAATAACACCGTGATGATGGCGCCGGCGATTAGGAACGGGCCGAACGGGATGACGCTGGTGCGCTTCAAGCGCCCCTTAGCCATCAGTGGCATGCTGACAAGACTGCCAAGCAATGAACCAAAGAAGATGAAGAGCACAGCCCGGCCCGGCGTAGCCACGATTAGCCCCAGGAGAGCGCCCAGCTTAACGTCACCGCCGCCGATCCACTTGCCGCCGGAGACCTGAAACAGGAAGTAGAATATGCCGCCTCCAATGACAACGGCCAGAACGGCGCTCAAAAACGCCAGGCCTGGATTAGTGTCATTTGATATAACTACGGCGAGCTGAACAGCGGCGATGGCCGCTAAGGGGTATATCAATCGGTTTGGTAACAAAAACCACCGTAAGTCGTAAACAGCCAAAGCTACCAGGCCCGTTAACAACGCCAGCCAGAGTACAAAAACAATTTTCTGAGGATCACTGAAAGCGGCTGGCCACCACACATAAGACGCCGCGAACAGTCCTGCCGTAGTCAGCTCTATCAACGGGTACTGTGCCGGTATCGGCTGGTGGCAGTAGCGACACTTACCTGTGAGGCTCAGCCAGCTGAGTACCGGTATCAGATCGGTCACACCCAGCGTGTGTTTGCAGTGCGGGCACATGGAGCGGCCTTTGGCCACCGACAGCCCCTCGTGCATACGCCAAACCAGGGCGTTCACGAAACTACCCAAGACAAGCCCTGCGACCAGGAGAATGGCAATAATCATTAGCAATATGGTAGCACAGGCAAATACATTACGGCTTAAGAGGGTTGTGTAGCTTCAGACTATTAATATGCCGGAAGTCTTTGGTGTTAGAAGTCCACACTTCCAGGGCGTTTACCAAAGCGGTAGCGGCAATAATAGCGTCTCCCAGGCTCATCTTGCGTTGTTGGCGCAGCTTTATAGCTTGCTGAACAATATCATCACTGACAGGCAAGCTAACAGCAGCACTAAACAGCAGCTCCAGCGCATGCATTTCGTCTACCTTGAGCTTATGATAGCCCAGAGCTTCAACAATAGTTATCGCGGAGTAATACAGACTGGTCTGTCCGGCAAAAATATCATCCTTAAATTTATTCCTGGCGGCATCAACAAATACGTTGGTATCTACCAAAATCATGGCTATTCCCTGCCGGGCAACGGACGGTCTTTGCGGATTTCACGTTGCCAGGCAACAGGATCCTTTATGCCCTTAAAGGGTTTCATAGCTTGCAATGCCTTTAGCGCCTTATTGAAAGCCACCGGATCATACTTTTGCTC
This sequence comes from uncultured bacterium, assembly GCA_963805865.1. GTDB lineage: Bacteria > Patescibacteriota > Saccharimonadia > Saccharimonadales > UBA4665 > JARIHC01. Next base: position 310,533 of record CAWDVI010000003.1, on the reverse strand, counting down.
CAGTTGCGCCGGCGGTAATTGTAGTTTTTGACCAAGCTTCAGGCCCCCTGCGTCTATATACTCTTTCGGTACACGTAAAGCATAGGAGTTACCGGTCTTAATAACTGTGGCGACGTAATTACTCATAGTATTTACAATTGTATATACCTCGCCGCGAGCTTGCAAACTTATTTCACTCATAAATCCACCATATCAGAAGCCACAAACACTACCAAAAAGTCATTAAAACTTAATGAAATCCCGCGAAATCTAGGCCACGATGGTGCGATATTTTGATTTAAGCAGCTGTTTGTCAGCCGTCACGAAACTGCACCCCTCGGACTCACTCTGGGCAATCAACAACTGATCAAACGGGTCAGCGTGTGGCAATTTGATGTCCGGAAAACCCAGGACGTGCTGTGATTTGATAGGCAAAACGTCTATATTCGCCTTAGCTGTCCCATTATACAGATTGACGGGTGAATACTTTAGCTTGCCCTTGGAGTATTTTACCGCCAGCTCCCAGAGGCTAGCCATGGACACGCCAACACTGTCGGCTGACTCCAGCAACCCTTTGGTGGCGTCGTTAAGTCTTCTGGAGTCGTATAGCAGCCATATCAATACATGCGAATCAATCAGAAGCTTCACTAAAACTCCTGGTTAATACTGCGTTCAAAGTCACGGATGATGTCCTGGTCGGGTTCTATTAGATCCTTGTCCTTGTAGGCATTAGCGACTTTCTTGTGATCCCACACGCCGATTTTGACTTTCTGCTTAGCCGGTAGCGGAGAAATGACCGCCTGCGGCTGGCCGTAGGCGCCAATGTATATAGTTTCCCCCGCCTGGGCTTTTTTGACAAGCTTGCTCAAGTTAGTCTTGGCATCATAAATGGATACTACTTTCGTCATGATTGCCATTTTAACAGAGTGTACTGACCTGGTCAAGACTTGACCAACTTTCTTACGATTATCGTTACGGCGGCAAACTTGTCCAGCACTACTGACGGATTTTGCTTTGTTCATATGGCTACCCTAACAGAGAGAACCAATCCGGCCAAAGTATAATTAACTCTTCATTAAACCAACAATGCGACCGCAAGGACAACGATAATCATTAGCATCATATTAACACAAGCGAGCTTGCTCGGACCTTAAGCGTCGGTGCATCTCAGCGCGTTGGCACCAGCAGTCTCTATTATGTAGTACACGGCGATGGCCTTGGGGTTTGCGCTTGTCGTGTCCTCGCAGTTGTAGCCAAACCGGAGAGCTATATAACCCGTGGCGAACTGCACGATAGCATTACCAGGAACGTTGGCTACTGTTGCCACCTTGGTCGCGCTCTGGATCTGCGCGGTCGCATCCGTACCGCCAGGCGCGCTGAGGGTCACCGTGGAGCCACTTTTGCCTATGGCGGTCGGTTTAGCGCCTTCATTGTTGGATTTATATTCATTTATGGCCGCTGTGATCGCCGAGGCGTCATTCTTGATAGCAGTATTACGTGAGTTGCGCTGCAGGGCCGGTACGGCCAGCAGGACTATTAGCAGGATCAGTGCGGCGATGGCCAGCACGATCATGACTTCGATGATGGTGAAGCCTTGGCTGTTACGTTTCTGTGATGCTTGAAGTTTACGCACGGTAAGTCCAATCAGGGATTAGGTTATGAGTCGGTGCAGCGCGGAGCAACACTGCTAGATGTCTCTATGTTGTAGAGAATTGCGGTGGAGCGCGGTGAATTTGATGTGGCAAAACCATTACTGGCAGTGCATTTTTTACCAAACAGCACCACGATATGGCCTTGATCACTACCTGGATCACCAGTGCCATCTACTTTGGTGTCGCTCTGAACCTTAGCGGTGGCGTCCGTATCGCCGTCGGCGCTGAGTGTCACCGTACTATTGCCGTCAGTTTTATTGATTGTAGTCGGTATCGCACCATCGTTATTGGAGGCGAATTCTCCGACGGCGGCAACAAGTGTTGAAGCGTCATTCTTGATAGTCGTGTTACGGCTATTGCGCTGCAGAGCCGGTACGGCCAGCAGGACGATCAAAAGGATCAATGCGGCGATGGCCAGCACGATCATGACTTCGATTATGGTGAAGCCTTGTGTGTTACGTTTTTGTAATTTATTAAGCATTGCAGGTGCCCCTTTGCAATTAGATTAAGTATTAGTACTTATGCTTTGATGATAATCTGTTATTCGCGAAAAAGCAAACGGTTTAATCAACTTATCCACAAGCAATCACAGCTGTTGGCAACGGGGCGCCTTATCGTGGGCGGTCTCGATCGAATACAGGGCCACCACGTCGCTGTAGCCGGCGCCCTGGTTGCTGGCCGTACCGCCCTGCACGCACTTAGCGTGGTTGTTGATGACCATGCTGTTCAGTCCCAGTGGCGGCGACGGCGGATATGTTTCGGGTGAATTAGTGGCTGGTGGCGTATTGACGGTCAGGGAGATCGTCGAATCGGCCGGATCAAAAACAGTCAGGTCGCCTTTTTGGTACGTATTAAGGAAGTTTTGCAAGTCGTGGGTAGTCGGTATGGTGCCGGCGTGATTCAGCTCGTAGCGAGAGACCGCCTGCAGGATTGTCTGAGCATCCTGGTTACGCTGGTTGTTGCGGCTATTGCGTTGCAAGGCCGGCAGCGCCAGTAAGACAATCATTAAGATAAGAGAGGCCGCGGCCAGCACAATGATAGTCTCAACGATGGTGAAACCAGCTTCTCGCCTGCTCATAAGTTACTGTTGGTGAAGCCGGATTGGTTGACCAGGCCGTAAATCGGCAGGAGCACGGCCGCCACGATGGTGATGGCCACCAGACCCATGATTACCATCAGAACCGGCTCAATGATGGTGTTGATGGTCTTAATCTCATTGTCGACCTCTTTTTCGTAATAATCGGCTACCTTGGCCAGCATGGTTTCCATAGCGCCGGATTGTTCGCCGATATGAAGCATGTTAGGCACCAACTGGAGGAAGTTGGGATCGTGGTCGATCGATTCCGATAGCGATTTACCGCCCTTGACCTTCTCGATGGCCCTGCGGATGGAGGCTGATATGTGCACGTTGTTCACGGCGTCGGCGGTAATTTCCAACATCTGGATAAGCGGTACGCCGGCGCCCACCAGTGTGGTGCCGGTGCGGGCAAAACGCGCCATGTAGATCTTCATGAACAGCGGTCCGATCGGCCAAGCGCGCATCTTGAACTTATCAATTGCCGAGCGACCGCCAACCGTGCGGGCCCAGCGCGAACCTAAGAATATCGCCTGCTATGATCAGCAGAATGACCAGCCACCAGAAATGCGTTATGACACGTAGAGACCCACAGCAGGACTATGGTCGGCAGTGGCAATGTAACACCTGGCAAACCTTTATATATGTTCTGGACCTGGGGCAATACCTTGACCACCATGAAGATAACTACCGCTAGCATAACCAACATCACGACGCCAGGATAAATCATGGCGCCGCGGACTTTGCTGATGATATCGGCGTCCTTTTCCTGCTGGTTGGCCAGCGCTCCAGACGCTTTATCGAGCGTACCGGAAGCTTCGCCGGCGGCCACCAGATTCACAAAGACCTTGTTAAAAACCGTCGGGTGCTTGGCCAGGGCGTCGCTAAACGACCGGCCGGCCTCAACATCACTAATTACCTGGTTGATGACTTGCTGGAAAGCTTTGTTGGTAGTCTGCTCGGCAACCTGGCGCAGAGCTCTGAACCAGTGGCAGGCCGGCGTTGATAAGCGTCGATAGCTGGCGACTGAACAGCACCTTGTCCTTGGTCCTAATACGATGAAAGTGGAAACCGCCCTCGCCCCTTATCGGCCTTGATGCTGATTGGCGTCAGCCCCTGCGCCTGGATGAGCTTGGCGGCCGCGGCTTCGCTATCGGCCTGAACCTGGGCTTTGACTTTCTTGCCGGTCTTGGCGTTTTTGGCTTCGTAGGTGAAATTTAGCATCTTTAGGCCTTTTTAGTTTCTCATTAATCTGTCTAGCTCGTCTAGGTCAACGGCAAAGTTACGAGCCTCGTCATAGGTAATGGTGCCGGCGTGAATCAAGTTGACCAGTTGTCTTGTCCATGGATTGCATGCCAAACTCGGCGCCGGTTTGGATAACCGCTTCCAGCTGATGGCTCTTGCCTTCACGGATTATATTGCGTACCGCCGGCGTGGCCACCAGAATCTCGGCCGCCGCGATGCGGCCGCCGCCAATGGCCGGAATCAAGCGCTGGGAAGTGATAGCCGTCAGAATGTTGGACAGCTGGGCACGGATCTGCGGCTGCTGGTGCGGCGGGAAGACGTCGATCATGCGGTCAATGCTCTGGGACGCGCTGTTGGTGTGTAGCGTGGCAAACACCAGGTGGCCCGTTTCGGCGATGGTAATAGCACTGGCGATGGTCTCCAGGTCGCGCATCTCGCCAATCAGCACGACGTCCGGATCTTCGCGCAAGGCTGAGCGCAGAGCGGCGCTGAAAGAGTAGGTATCGTAGTGGACTTCCCTCTGTACGACCACCGATTTCTGCGACTTATGGGTGTACTCGATAGGATCTTCGATAGTAATGATATGCACCGCTTTTTCTTCGTTAATCTTGCGGACCAAAGAGGCCAGCGTGGTGGATTTGCCAGAGCCGGTAGGGCCGGTCACCAGCACCAGACCGCGCGGATAATCGGCAAACTTGTTGACGATCTGTGGCAGACCCAGCTGTTCGATGGTGGGTATCTCGTTTGGTATCAGACGCAAGGCGGCGGCCATGTTGCCGCGCTCGTGGAAGGCGTTGACACGGAAGCGGCCCAGGTCGCCGTAAGCGAAGCTGAAGTCAAACTCCTTGTCCTTGAGCAGGATCTGTTTTTGGTCCTCATCCAGGATGGCGAAGACCAACGTCTCCACGGCTTCTTCAGTCAGCGGGTCGGCGCCGGTGACCGGTAATAGCGAGCCGTCGACTCGTAGCATCGGCGGCAAACCGACCTGGATATGCAAGTCCGAGGCCTTTTTCTTTATGACTTCGTCTAGTAAGACTTCTATTCTTGGCTGACCAGCCATACTCCCACCTTCCGTTTACTGTTTACCAAGTGACTACTCATGCGTTATCCTCGGCCGCCACGCGGTTTACTTCATCAATCGTCGTCAGGCCGTTCAGCGCTTTCAGATAGCCGTCCTGGCGCATGTTGATCATGCCTTCTTTCTCGGCGGCTCTTTCAATCTCGGTAGATGGTAGCTCGTTTCATAGTCAATGCTTGTATGGCGTCCGTCACCTCGAATACCTCATAAAGACCCATGCGACCGCGGAAGCCACTGGGCGTATCCGGGCTATCGGTGCCCTTAACTAAAGTATAAGCGGTTTGGCTGGCCAAGGGCAAGCTTTTATAACCAAGATCCTTGGCGACCGCCCGCTCTTGCTCGGTTGTGGGCGGTAATAAATGGCCAAGCGTATCCTTGATAGCCTTGGTTTCCACGGCCGAAGACTGGTATGTCTGCTGGCCAACATCAGCTACCCGGCGCACCAGCCGCTGGCCAATGACGGTATGCACCGTACTGGCGATCAAAAACGGCTCAATGCCCATGTCCAAGAGGCGCGGCAGAATGCCGGCGGCGCTGTTGGTATGCAGAGTGCTAAACACCAAGTGGCCGGTCAGCGCGGCTTGAACGGCCAGCTGGGCGGTCTCTTTGTCGCGGATCTCGCCAACCATCACCACGTCGGGGTCCTGGCGCAGAATACTGCGCAGGCCGTTAGCGAAGGTCAGTCCGACCTCTGGATTGACCTGGATCTGGTTGACCCCTCGATTTTGTACTCCACCGGGTCTTCCAGGGTGACGATGTTGATAGCATCCTTTTTGATTTCCTGGATCAGAGCGTACATTGAAGTCGATTTACCGGAGCCGGTCGGACCGCTGGTCAGGATCATGCCATTGGGCCGGTCTATGCCCTTCCGGATGGTGCGCAGAGCCCGGCCGGTGTAGCCCATGTCTTCCAATTTGAGCGAGGTGCCAGTCTTATCCAGCAAGCGGATGACCACCTGCTCGCCCCAAACGGTCGGCGAGATGGCGATACGCAGGTCAATTGGTTTCTTGTCAACGATGACCGTGAAGCCGCCGTCCTGCGGGATGCGATGCTCGTCAATCTTCAGGTTGGACAGAATCTTAACGCGGGAGATGAAAGCCGGCTCAGTATTCTTAGGCAGACGCATGATTTCACGCAGCACGCCGTCTATCCGGCAGCGCACCTTCAGCTCTTTTTCCAATGGCTCGATATGGACGTCGCTAGCCCGGTTACGGGCGGCGAACTCCAGGATTGCGGACAGCGCCTTGTAGATCGGCGAGTCCTGGACGATGGTCTTGACGGCATTGCTGTCCCGGTTGAAGGTCGCTCGGTTGCCTTTTTGCTTAGCATCGACGTTTTCGGCTTCGGTGTCGGTCGTCTGTTGTTTGAGCATGGACTCCATCTGGGTGTCCAGCCGCGCTTCGTACTGCCTCAGCACCTGCCGGATGCCGGTTTCGCTGGCCACATAGACCTTCAGCGGCCGGCCGATGCGGTTGCTCAGGTAATCAACGGCCTGCACGTTGTCGGCGTCCAGCATGGCCACCACCAGCCGGTGTTGCATCTCGCCCAGCGGCACCGCCATGTAGCGCTCGGCAATGTCCTGCGGTAATAGCTTCAGGAGCTTGGGATCTACCTTGGCGCTCGTCAGATTGACGTACGGCATATTGGTAACCGAGGCATTGGCCTTGGTCAGCTGTTCGTCACTGACGTATTTGTTCTTAACCAGGTAGCCGAACAGCGGCTCTTTTTTGGCTTTGGCTGCCTTTTTGGCTTCGGCCAGCTTACCGGCCTCCAGCATGCCGCTGGTAACCAGATAATCCTGGATCTGCTGCTCACTGGCGGCGGATAATACGCTCATGGAGGCACCCCCCTACTGCTGTGTCTTGCTGCTGAAAGGATCCGGGTTGGCGTTTTCACCGATAGTTATGGTCTGGGTCGGGTCAAATGCCCCGCTATTGAAGTAACGGTCGTCGGGTTTAGGGAAGTCAGCGGTAATCGGCTGGACAACTTCCACTTCCTGCTGACGGTTCTTCGGCGATGCGAACAGCTGGTTAGAAATAAAGAATGAGAATATACCGGCGATAGCGACTATCAGGATAATTAGGGCGATATCTTTTTGTTTCATTTTATGACCTTTTTAGTTATGCTGACCGTTCTTGCCGGGCTGATAATAGGTGTGGGCGGTGACGGTGACGGTCATGTTGTTCTGGGAGCCGCTGGCATCCAGCGTATCGATCTGGATTGGCCGGATAGATTGCTGGAGTTTGGCCATCAGCTGGTTAACCGACCCGTAGCTGGCATTGCTGACGGTGAAAGTGAACGGTATGCTGACCGGCTGAGGGTTGGCGCTAGCCGTATTGTTCTGCTGGGTAAGCTGGTCATCGGTGCCAGTGATGCTAGTAACCTTCAGATTGTTGTCGGCCAGGACTTTCTCAATACTGGAAGCCAGCGCCGGGAAATCATAGGCGCTAGGCAGGGCGTCTAGGATTATCTTGGAGTTGGAGCCATCGTTATCGCCTTTGCCACTTTTGGTGCCACCAATAACGTTGGTAGAGGCATTGTCAAACGCCTTGTAGGCGGTCGCTAGATTGCTGTAGTTATTGATGTTCTCCTGGAGCTGTTTGTGTGCTTTTTCCTTGGCGCTTATCACTCTGGCCTGGTAGCGGTTCTGGCTGAATACCGCATTGGAGGCTATCAAGCAGAAGACGGTCACGAACGCCGCCACGGCCACTACAGCCACCATTTGGGCATTAGTTTTACTGATGGCCAGGCGTTTGGTAGAGATCAGTCTATCAGCCATTACTGACTTCCTTTCTTGGTCGACTGAGGCGCGGCCTGGAACAGGTCGGCCGTCGGCTGACCTTGCTCAGCAGTCAGGCGGGTGGTGGTAATCTTCGGAACCGACAGAGTGGCATTCTGGGTGTTGTCAAATATTGTCTTATCGTAAGACAGATTGATGGTGTAGTTGGCGGCCTGGCCGGATCGCTGGTGTCGGTATTAAGACTGAAACTGCTGAGCACGACGTCGCTGAAAGCCGGCTGGGGAGTGTCATTGTCCAGGTAGTAAAGGTGGCGTGCTTAAGAGTGTCGATGTATTGGTTAACGTCGGCCAGGTTGGCGGAAGTGCCGGTAATGGTAGCCGTCTGCTTGGTAAAATCAATATTGAACTCTGTGATACTGACATTAGCCGGTGTCACCTGGTTCAGATAGGAAAATACGCGGGAGGCGGCCGGTCGCCGTGTCATGCAGGTTGGTCAGGCTACCCAGCTGGTTCTGGACAGTCAGCATCTTGTTGATTTGTGGCTCGTTTTGCAGTTTATTGCTCTCGGTGGCAATATCTTTGTTCAGGTCACTGAGATGTTTCTTTTGCAGGCCGCTGACGCTGAGCAGTAATAATAGTAGCGCCACGGCGGCTATGGTAACGATTACGGAAACGCTGAGCACCAAGCGCCGCGAGCGCTGGGCTTTGATGTATTCCATCTTTACAGCCGGCAAAAGATTGAGCTGCATCACGCGTTCCTCTCCGCCAGGCCGACGGCCACGCTGAATTGGTTGGATATGGCCAGCAATTCGTTCTGCCGATCCTGGCTGAACGTCACGCCGCGCCAAGCGTTGCCAATCTCTACGTTAACGCCGAACTTATTAGCTATATACAGAGGAAATTCCGGGATCACCGAAGCACCGCCGGTGACGACGATTTTATCCACTTTGACGCCGGTGTAGCGGGCCTGGAAGAACTTGATGGACTTCTCTACCTCGCTGGTAAGCAGGTCAACGGTGCCGCTGATGGCGCCGGAAACCTGGCCCTCCAGCTTTTCACGGCTCAGACCGAACTTATATACGAACTGTTCGGCCTGCTTGGCGTCAACATTCAGAGTCTGGGAAGCGGCCTTCAGGAAGGCTCTCAACACCGGTCGGAATACTGCGGGTCAGATGCGGCGCGCCGTTCATCACGATTACCAGGTCGGTGGCCCGGTGGCCGACATCCAATAACAATCCTGCGCCGGGACTGTCCGGCACGGTCAGGGCACGGGCCATAGCCAGATTGTCCGGCTCAAAGGCAATCACGTTCAAACCGATTGATTCCAGCATATCCAACCGCTCTTCCACGAATTTGTTAGGCACGCTGGTCAGCAGGATCTCCTGCTTGCTCTTATCTGTCGGTGAGTCGCCGAGCACTGACCAATCAATGGTTGATTCGCTGAGCGGTGTCGGAATAAGAGAATCAGCCTGCAATGGGATGGCTTTGGCCAGCTCATTGGCCGGCAGACGGTCAACATCAGCCACGGTCGTAAAGACCCGGTTGGACGGGATACCGACAGCCACATTCTTGGTGTTTACATGAGCTTGGGAAACCAGCTGGGAGATGATCTGGGCCAGCTTTTGCTGGTCGGCCTTGGAGTCGCTGAGGGCAACGGTAGCGTCAACCGGCACATAGGCGTACTTAAGGAGTGCTTTGGCATTGGCGGCGCCTTGCAACTGCACCAATCTTACGGCAGTATTGCCTATATCCAGCCCAAAAAAGTCGGATGCCGCCCCGAACAATAAACTCATAGCCTTACCCCGCCGGTATTTGAGGTGTTCATCACCCGGATTATACCATAAGCGCTTTGCTCGCTATCGCTGGTCGGCCCACCCGTGTTTATCATATTTTCGTTTTTTGCCTGTTATTTATATCTTTTGACGTTACGAATTATAACAAACATAAGCGCTTCGCGTCCAGCAAGGCTTGAGCCTGTTTCGGGCGCGGCACATACTAACAAGGGGGTATATACATTGTATATACAATATATATACCCTATTACCCCCCCTCTCTCGTAACTTAGACTGGTTGACTTAAGAGTATACTTTAAAGTATACTTTTAAGGTAACTTTAAGGTATAGAGGGGTAGCATTATGACCATCATCGGACTCAAAGAATTATCACAGAACGCCGGCCGGATCGCCGAGCGCGTCCAGCAGGGTGAAGAATTCATCGTAGTTAAACGCTCCAAACCGGTGTTTAACATATCCGCACCGTCAGAGGACAGCGCCTCCAGGCAGGAATTAGAAAAATGGACACAGCAGGCCATAGAGCGTTACCGCCCTGCCCTTAAAGCACTCTCTAAAAAGTAGATTGTCGTGATGCAATACCTCACGTCTGATGATATTGTTTTTATCCATGATGAAATTGTGGAACAAATCGGTGGCTCACTGGGCATTCGTGAGCCGGGTTTATTAGTATCGATCGCCAACAAGCCACACACCAGTTTCGGCGGTACCGAGCTATATCCCGACATCTTCACCAAAGCCGCCGCTTTGTACGAGGCATTGTGCAATTATCACGTTTTTATTGATGGTAATAAACGGGTGTCGGCCATGGCGGCTTACCGTTTTCTAACTATAAACAGCTATACCCTAACAGCTACCAACAAACAGCTTGAAGATTACACTATTCATATCACGACAAAAAATCCTGATATAGAAGTAGTGGCAGACTGGCTCAAAAAGCACAGCCGCAAAGCTTAGAGTACCGGCGGCAGACTGGTAATTGATTGGAATTGCAGAGAGCCGCCACCCGGCGGATTAACGGTCGGGCTGGACAGATACAGTGTCGGACTGAACTCAAATATTTCGCCGGCGCAGGCCTTGGGGTCAATCTCGGTACCAGGGTTACTACAGCTGTTGAACGGCGGACCCTTGGGCGTCGGCGGTGTCGCAGCTGCGCCTGGTACCGCGGATAGACATAGGTAGTAGCCGCTTTGCCATCGGCTATCGTGGGTATCAGCCTTTTCGATTATTCTAGTATTGCACTGTTTGCCGGTTATGGGACCCGTGCTGAAAACCGGCGCTACGTCTTTGTTGAAACATAGCTTATTATCACTCCAGTAATATGGATCCGAAGCGTTAAATGTCGTGCAGTATGGATAGCCGGAATTCATTGTGTTGTTATAAGTCCAGTACATGTGTATATCCGACGAATTGGCTATGCAAAGCTTGTTGTCATACCAGCCACTGGGATCGCTCGGTTCGTTAATGTCGACACAGCGCAGGCCCAATGCCGCCGGGCTTGCTGAGAGGCAGGGCTCGCCACCTTGCGGGTTACCGAACGAGCCGCAACTGCTGTAATAAAGTGTTGGCGCCGGCTCGCTGGGAACGGGCGCTGCAGCGGCATTCGGCTCTTCGTCGCGCAAGGAGCCAAAACTGCGCATCAGGTTGATCTGTTTGGCTACAAAACTACCGGTCACCATCAGCTGGTTCTTACAGCCGTTGTAGAGGTTGGTGGCCGACATCGGACTGAAGTGGTTAGAGGTGTCGGCGCAGGTGTAGATCTTGTTCTGGGCAATATATACGCCGGCTAGCTGGGTGACGCCTGGATTGCTAGAGGTATTGCCAGCGATATAAATGTTGCCGGTGGCGTGCACCACCAGCGACGGCGCCGTGCCAGCCTGCCAGTTATCGCCATAGGAGATGTCGCTGGATATATAGACATCGCCGTCCACGAACATTGATACGTTCTGGCCGCTACCAAGCGTGCCGCCGTTAATCGTCAGGTTGCCACTGTGCTTATAGGCACCTTTCTTGCCCGAGATCGGGAACGTCGCACCGCCAAAGTTAGATGCTGATGCTGGCGCGATCTCATTGGTCAGCGTACGACAGCCGCCGAATTGGCCGCCCAGCACTGGGCTTTCGTTGCCGCCCGAATCTACCTGCACACCTGTGTTAGCAAAGGTCAGCTTGGTTGGCGAGCCGTTGATACTACCCGGGCTCTGGGCGCTGGCAAAGCCGGTAATCTTAACCAGAGCCAGGGCGCTAAGCTGGGTGCTACTGCCACGGGTGGCGCCGGGCGGATCATTGATATCGGCGTAACCAGCTAATGTGCCGCCGTCCGTGCTGCACTGGTTAAAATCGCCACCGGCTGAGATGCTACTGTTAAAGACCTTAAAGTATGGCTCGTTGACCACCCGCGGGCAACTGTAGGCATCGTCCGCTCCTTCTTGATGAATAACGCCGTTGTCTGGCCCAACATATCCTGTCGTGTAATCGGCATGTATATGGGCGCAGTATTCGTCTCCGGCCACGTAAGAGCCAGCGGGGATATCATAATGACCGGATAAAGTAGTAGTGGTCTTTCCGCCGGATGACGACGGATACGGCGGATCGACTCCGTAGGCTCCGCCCGTACTGGAATCTATAACGCTTTTGGCCCCGCTGGCTGGCAGCTTATAGAACTCGCTCTGGGTTGATACGTTAACGTTATGGCTCAGGTCATTTGAAACTGTAATCGCCGTATTGTAATCATCTCCTTTATAGGGGTGTTCGGCCGTCGGCAGGGGGTCGGATGACGCCGACAGACTCGCGCTAAAGTATTGGTAAAATGTCACTTTTATCGAGCATTTGTCGCCCAGATGTTCGGACTGGTAATAGTCCGGATAAAAATCTAGAGTTATATCGCCTATCTTATTGGTATTGCTATTGGCATCAAAGTCTATTTCTTTAACCTCTGACTCGCTTTTGCCTAGACCGAAACCAACGTTATGTGTCATCAGGCTACCGGTATATTGGTCGGGTGGTTCCGTTAGGCTGAAATCATGTCCGCCAGCGTTTGATTGTATGGGTTGAGCAACTACGGCAGTATTATCATTAGTTACGTTCATGTACACCTTGAATGAGTGGCCGGCCTGGACTATATGATGCGGCGAGCTATCGGGATTCGTACCGTCTACCGGCCCGTCGCCATCCACCCAGCCAGGTGAGCAGGCCGCGTGCAGGCAGTGGTAAACGATAGGTGTCTGCGGGTTGCCGGGCAACTCTACCCAATGGGGCGGATTGCCGGTGCCGGCGTTGGTATTGTGCCAGACATCCGTGGTTATGCTGACATCCTTATGTGTGGGCGTCATGGTAAGATTTAAATCCGGACCACCAGGATCGGTCTCATAGGTGCCATCCGAGTCGGTGCCGCTGATGGTGGTGTATGTAATATATCCTGAGGCATGCGTCGTGACCGCGTTGTTGCAGCCATAGGTTGCCGTCGGCGGCTGATGATAGCCAGTGTCTACGACAACACAAGCCGGCGAGCTATTTGTGTTTGAGCCGTCGGTGGGGCCATTGGCATGACTATAGTCAATACGCATACAGTATTTGTCGCCATTGTGCGCGCCGTTTGGCACATTATAGCCCTGTTGGGAACCGCCAGTACCGTCCGGACCGTAATTGTTGTTGCCCACTTTGATGTTGCCACCGGAATTTATGCCGGTGCCGGACCAGCCGCCTCCATTATTTTTATCCTTTATCGACCAGTTATAAGTAGCAGCGTCAGGACCGTTATTGTGAACCGTGTGCTTGAATGTATGGTGGGAACCGGGAGCGGCATGGATGGTACCCTGCACACCATCTACCGTAGAGGTACTGGTAAGTTTCCAGTCCGTTGATGTTGCCTGCTTATAATGCAGGACTATGCTAACACTACCGGCCGCGTTTAGAACGCCGCCGCTCCATACCCCGGTGTTTGCCTGGGCTACGTCAATGGCATTGGCCTCTGTGATAAGAGTGCCGCCCGGCGCCGTGTTGCCGACAATGGCGGTGTAGCTATGGCTGGGGTTGCCGTCGGTCGCGTAAACGTAAGATAGCGAGTAGTTGCTTGAAGGAGGGCTTTGGCTTATCGTCGGCCGGCTATTGTAGCAGTTATCGGAGAAAGTTAAGTTGCCTGAACCATTGGTGTTACCGCTGTTAGGGCTATGGTTAGGGCCGCCCTGGCTATCGACGAAGTGCCCATTAACGGGACAGGCCGCGTTATTTCGCGTTTCGGTTACGTGTACGCCGCTAAGAGGATTGCCGTTGGGGTCTTGGGCACTTATATCGATGGTAACGAAGTGGCTGACATTATCCGAGCAACCCACGTCAGCACTGGCTTTTTTAAATACAATGTTCTCGACCTGCTGGCTTACCAAACTGCCGTAATGGTCAATGTAGTGAGCCGCGGCCGTTAATAGTTTGTTCGGCGGGGTGATAAGCGTCGCCAGCAACTTACCTTTAGCATATTTGTTCTCATAAGACTTCAGGAACTGGTCCCATGAATTGTAATTGCCAGTTGTCTTGCCAGCCAACCGGATAATGCCGACGAAACCGGCTTCGGAATTGATGACACCGGTATGCTGGCCGACTTTGGTAAGCTTGTCGATCTCGCTCTGGGTGGAAACCGCGTTAGGCAGACCGGCCAACGGCTTGGATTTGACATCGTTCAGACAGGGTTTGGCCGTGGTACAGTTGTATACATAAAACGCCGTGCTGGGCACACTGTTAAAGTAAATGCTGTTGTTAATGTTTTTGGCGTTGGGCCCGATATTTACATTGGCCGAAATGGCCTTATCGCTCTTGTCTTGCTGAAAGAGCGGCAGAAATTTATTCTGCATAGTTTTTAATGCCCGCGCCCTAAGGGTGGCCGACGAAGGATTCGTCGAGCCGTTAATATATGGGGTGTCATAAATGATGGCCGTTATGAATAGTTTTTTCTTGGCTATTATCTTGTCTTCCAGCTTGGCTTCATACGTATCGTTCTCGGCAGTTACTCTGTTAAATTTAGTGATGCCTTCGTACTTGATAAAGCTTTCGTAGTCCGCCTTGGAGCCATACGCGTGGTATTGATTGGCCTGCGTCTTATCGATGTCGGCTTGCGTAATTTTGACGTCGTATTTATCGGCCTCGTTCTTGAGCGCGGCATTCAGGATAAGATCATCGCGCGCTACGGTATGCGGCGATTTTTTGCCAAAACTGACATTTTTGTTTTTCTTCGTATACTGGGTAATTTCATCTCTCAGCTCGTTGACCTGCTTGGGCGTGATGGTCGTCTTGCCTATAACGACGTTCTTGCTGCTGCTATATATATGCCAGCCAAAAAGTACGATTATGACCAGTAACGCCAGCCCCAGAACAGTTTTGACCAGTGACCTTCCTCTAATACGCGGTAATCTCTTACCTTGGCCGCCCTGGCCACTAGGCAAATTGCCCCCTGTCGCCGTATCGGGTGCATGCTGGGATTCCGTTGCTTTGTCTGTATTGGCCGCCATTACATATGGACTTCACTGGTTACCTTACGTACCAGTATATGAACATAAGCACTTAACTGCAAGCACTTATGTATATAACCCGCCCCAAAAGGAAAAGATTATTTAAAGTCTATGTCGACTTCCTGCATGGGCTTCGACTGATCGGAGAATAGAAAGATGGTCTCAACTTTGCGACGGCCGATCTTTGAATCAATCACGCAGACCTGCGCGTTATCGCCGATCGCGCTACCCTCGCACTTAGCACCAGGATACTTTCTGGTCGTAGCTGCGAAAGAAGATCCGGGGCCAATGCCCTTATTGGTCTTCTGGCGCTTAGAGTAGGTATCCACGCCCGTCACCTTACCATGCTCCAAAGAGAGTACTCCAAACAGCGGCTGTCTAGCATATCTCCAGACCGCTATCTTTCCATATTGGTCTGTGGACGTCGGCTTGCCTAACTCATGTTGGACCTGCTTCCCGCGTTCGCCCAACTTTACTCCGCCGATGCTGTGGCCAGGCACAATCTTTAGTTTTGCCGGCCTTGCTTCGGCCGTTGATACCAGCGCGCCGCCGGCAGCCAGAGCGGCCGTCGCGTAGATAGCGGCTCTGGCAAGTAAGCCGGCGCGGAAACGTCCGGAAGCCTCTGGCGCAGGACCGCTGGGCGGCTCAATAACTAAAGCTTCTTGGTCAAAGGGCACTGCGTCCATTTGCCCTGTTTCAGCCGGAGCTGGTAGTCGGTTCGCATCAACACTCATGATTCATACCTCACT
Organism: uncultured bacterium; assembly: GCA_963805865.1. Lineage (GTDB taxonomy): Bacteria > Patescibacteriota > Saccharimonadia > Saccharimonadales > UBA4665 > JARIHC01. Next base: position 294,731 of record CAWDVI010000003.1, on the reverse strand, counting down.
TACATAGTTCATCTTATACATTTAGTTATACACCTTTTTTAGCGTAGAGTCAAGCTTCGGCATTAGTGGATTAGCGGTAGGTGAAGTGGCCGCCCAGCAACTCAGTGACGGTTGTAAGGTCGTAGCCGCGCCCCTCAAGACCCCGGATAATCCCTGGGAGAGCCTGTACGGTTTGAGGGTGGTGGCCGCCATCATGCATTAGGATGATTGATCCAGGCCCAGCTTGGCTGAGAACATTGGATCGTATGGCGGACGCCCCCGGGTGTTTATCGTCCAGGGAGTCGACGTCCCACTGCACCATCTCTAACCCCAAGCGACCAGCCGCCGAAGAGACATTGTTGTTTATCAGACCGTATGGCGGACGAAAGAGGCACGGACGGAAGCCGGTAGCATTCTCTATGCGGCGGTTAGTTTTCGACAACTCACCATAGCCAGGATATTCAGGATGATGATAAGAGTGATTGCCGATTTCATCACCGCTAGCCAGGATCTCGGTCATCAGGCCTCCGCGGCCGTGTACGTGTTTGCCTTCCTCGAAGAAAGTCGCATGAACACCGAAATGGTTCAATATGTTGAGTATTTCCGGAGTACGTTTCACGCTTGGTCCGTCGTCAAAGGTCAGCGCTACGCGCCGACGGGAACGCGAACCATTATTAACGACAGCGCCGGCCGGCGACGTACAGCCGATAGGCACCCGTTCAGCCGGCGTGCCTCCGTTGGGGTGTTGGTGTGCGTGAGATACGGCGGCTTCGGGGTCGGAACCGATACTTTTTACCGCATGGCCGCCAACCTTCGTTAGAGCGGCTTGCCTATCGGCTCGGGCAGTAGCATGCTCGTTGCTGGCGGCAACCGCTGACGGTACAACAAGATTACCAGCAGCTATTGCCGTGCTGGCGGCAACACCTAGAAGTCTCTTATCGATACGCTCAATCATGAGACTATTGTAACATAATGCTTGACTATGTCAATGTTCTAGGCGCCAGTGGTGGCGTGGCTGGGGTCGGATTTGGCTTTTTGCTGTTTGATGACGAAGGTCGCGATCAGTGAGGCGGCGATGCCGAAAGTCGAGCCTATCAGGTAGCCGTCGTGGAAGCCGTGTACCGTCGCGGCCGCCAGCTGTTGCTGGGTTGGCGCGGACATCAGGTGCAGGTTCGCCACGTAGTGGGTGGCGCTAGACGTAGCGATGCCGGTCAGCACGGCCAGGCCAAGCGCCCCGCCTACCTGCTGGGAGGTGTTCAAAATGCCGGAAGCCAGCCCGGATTCATGATGCGGCACACCGGAAGTCGCGGCGATTGTCGCGCTGACAAAAGTCGCGCCCATGCCAAGGCCCAGCATAATCATACCCGGCGCCACATTGCCCCAGAATGTGCCATTAACCGGAATGTGCGACAGCCAGAACAGCCCGCCACTGACCACCAGCGGCGCGACCATCAATATCGGTTTGTAGCCGATCTTTTGTATAACCCGCGGCACGTTAGTCGCCGTCAGCGCCATGGCAAACGGCATGATCAAGAAGCTCACGCCGGTTTTGATCGGCGTATAGCCCAGTACTTCCTGCAAGTACAAGGTCGTGAAGAAAAAGATCGAGAACATACTGGCCGCCATGGCCAGCATCAGGGCATCGGCGCCCGCCAAATTGCGGATGCGGAAAATATGCAACGGCATCAGCGGGTGCTTGGCGCGGTTCTCGTTATATATTAAGAAGGCCAATAGCGGCGATTGCCACGCCAAAGTGCCACAAGCTGGCACCGGATGTCCAGCCCTCGGCCGGCGCTTTGACCAGGCCGTAAACCAGCGATCATCAGGCCGCCGGTAGCCGATATGGCGCCGGGCAGATCCAGGCTGTTGTGCTTGGATGTTGATTCGTGCCTATCCAGAATTTTTAGCGCGGTAATAACAACCAAAATGCCAACCGGCACATTTACGAAGAAATTCCAGCGCCAGGTACAGGTATTGGGTAATGATGCCGCCGAGCAGTACGCCGACCGCCGCGCCGCCGGAGGCCACCGCGCCCCAAACGGATAAAGCCACGTTGCGCTCATGGCCTTCTTTATAAGTCACCAGGATGATTGACAGGGCCGCCGGCGACATATACGCCCCAGCCAACCCCTGGACACCGCGGAAATAATATCACATGCCGCCGGATTGTGCCAGGCCATCGGCCAACGATGCCAGCGTAAAGACCGTCACGCCAATCAAAAACGTCCGGCGCCGGCCGAACAGGTCGGCATTGCGCCCGCCCAGCAATAAAAAGCCGCCAAACGTCAGTGTGTAGGCGGTAATAATCCATTGCAAGCTGGTCCTGACTCATATGAAAAGCGTGCTGGATAGCCGGCAGAGCGACATTGACGATTGAAACGTCCAGCACCACCATGAACTGGGCCAGCGCCAGCAATATCAATATCAACCAATGGTTCGTCTGTTTAGTCTTTTTGCTCACTATACTATTTATATTATAGGAAAGTTTTGTTTTTTCAAACTTAAACGATACATTAGAAGTAATGTTTGAGAAAATCGCCCGTTTTTCAGTCAAGTTCCGCTGGTTTATTATCATTTTCTGGATCGCCATGGTGCCGGTTGTCACCGCCAACTTCCCCAGTATCACCGACGTTTCCAAGAACGATAACTCGGAGTTCCTACCGAAAAACAGCCCGACGACCAAGGCCACCAAACTAGAAAGCGCTTTCCAGAGCAAGAAGACGGCCGATACATCAGTCATCATAGCCGTCCGCAGTGGCGGCAAACTGACCGCTGCCGACAATGCCGCCATCAACCGCATAGCCGGCCAGGTCAAGGGCGTAGAGAGCATCACGTCGGTGCAGAACCAGGGCGCCAGCGCCGACGGCCAGGCCCGCGAACTATTGGTGGGCATTACCAGCGCCGCGTTCGGCGACCAGGCCACCCAGATCGTCGATAATATCCGCGCCCAGCTAAGATAAAGACCTGCCGCCAGGCCTTAGCCTGCATCTGACCGGCGACATGGCTCAGGGCGTCGACGCCGAATCAGGCCAATCAACAGCGGCCGCAACAGCACCGAATTCTACACCGTCATCCTGATTATCGTGCTGCTGCTGGTGGTCTTCCGGGCCCTGCTGGCGCCGCTCGTCACGCTGTTGCCGGCCGCGTTGGCGCTGGCCATCTCCCAGCCGGTCATCGCCGAAGCCACCAAGATTGGCGTCGACGTCTCGTTCATCACCCAGATACTGCTGATCGTGCTGATTCTTGGCGCTGGCACCGATTACGGGCTCTTCCTGGTGTTCAGAGTGCGCGAGGAACTGCGCCGCGGACACGAGCCTAAAGAAGCGGTCGTCCGGGCGCTGGCCGGGTCGGCGAATCAATCACCTTCTCGGCCGCCACGGTCATCGCCGCCCTGCTCAGCCTGGTGCTGGCCACTTTCGGCCTGTACAAGGGTCTAGGCCCGGCCCTGGCGATTGGCCTGGGCATCATGTTGCTGCTCGCCCTGACCTTCTTGCCGGCCCTGCTGGCGATATTGGGCCGGGCCGTCTTCTGGCCATGCAAGACCCGCAAGCGCGAACCCAAGATCGGCTTGTGGGGCCGCGTGGCCGACCGGGTCATCCAAAAGCCGGTACTCACCCTGGTCGCCGGCGTGTTGATTTTTGGCGGCCTGTCGCTCGGTATTATCGGCTATAAGACGACCGGGTTCGGCAACCAGGCGCCGCCGAGCAGCAGCGACTCGGGCCAAGGCCAGCAAGCTCTACAGGATCATTTCCCGGCCGCCAACAATAATCCCGACTTGTTGATACTTAAATTTGACCAGCCGGTTTGGAGCAACCTAGCGGCCGTCCAAAAAGCCCAGACCCAGCTAGTGGCCTCCGGTCAGTTTAAGGCGCTCAGCGGTCCCTTTGATGCCAACGGCTTCCGGCTAACGCCGGCCGCAGCTGCAACAAATCCATGCCAGCGGCGCCGACAGCCCGGCCGCCCAGGCTATTTCGCAGTTCATAAGCGCAGGACGGCAAGACCGTGCAGTTCTACTCCATCTTCAAGGCCGGCCCCAGCGGTTCTCAAGCCGCCACCGACGCCACGCCGCAGATCCGCGCCGCGCTCGATAAGGTGGCCCAGGACGCTGGCGCCAGCCAGAACCAGGTCTACGGTATCGACTCCGTGGGGTACGACATCAGCCATACCGCCAACGATGACCTGAAGCGGATCGTGCCGGTGGTGCTCATTATCATCGCCCTATTGCTGGCTGTCATGCTGCGCAGCCTGGTAGCGCCCTGGTACCTGATAGCCACCGTTGGCCTTCTCCTATCTGGCCGCGCTTGGTTTCGCCATGATCGTCTTCGTGCATTTAGGCGGCCAGGACGGCCTGAACTTCATCCTGCCGTTTCTGATGTTCATCTTCTCCATGGCGCTGGGCGAGGACTATAACATCCTAGTGATGAGCCGCATCCGCGAAGAAGCCCACAAGGAAAAGACACTGTTCGCGGCAGTTACCAAGGCCATCGGCGTTACCGGCACGACGGTCACCTCGGCCGGCTTAATTCTGGCCGGCACCTTCACCATCCTCGGCCTGGTCGGCGGCAACCAGCAGGTCGAACAAATCGGCTACTCCATCGCCTTCGGCATCTTGTTGGATACATTTTTTGTACGGACCCTGCTGGTGCCGTCAATCGTCACCCTGCTCGGCCGCTGGAATTGGTGGCCCTCCGAGCTGTACCGCGAGTCGTCCTAAATAAAGCTCAGGTGGAATCCGTTGGCTCAGCACATTTGGCTCAGCACATTCTTTTTGCTCCACTTCCACTTTTTCACAAAAAAATGTGAAAAACTTACAGGCACCAAAACAGACAAGGCAATGTGCGCCTAATAGGGCAATGTGTGCCTAATTACGCTTTGAGCATTTTGCGCAAAGTTTTGAGGTTGCGGTTAGTGTTGAAAGCCTTGTATTTGGTTTTAGTTAGCAGTTTGGCGAAGTCCGACTTGAGCGTCGAGCCCTTATCGACCCGCCAATAAACCACGCCCTGCCCGGCCGCCACCTGCTCGCTAGACGCCAGTTCGCCAGCCTCAGCGGCGAGAGCTTTCTCCAGCCCGTTCTCTAGGAAAATTACATAATCGTGCTGACTTGCACCGGCCATACCGAACGGATATTGTTCGACGATTGCGGTCAGCCTTTTCAGGGACAGGACCTGCGCCTTGGCCGGATAGCTAAACGTTTCGCTAAGCGTTGTCTCGATCAATTTTTTTAGTTCGGTAGCGCTCTGGTCACTTTCAATAACCACATTGCCGCTCTGTAAAAATGTCGTCACGTCCTGCAGGCCGGCTTTTCCCAGGCAGGCTTTCAGATCAGCCATTTTAATAATCCGTCCGCCCACATTTATACCCCTAAGGAAAACCGTGTACTTTGTCATGCTGATAATTATAAGTGAAAAATGACATGTCAGATTGGAATAAAGTTGTGGGCGGGGGTAAGTGTAAAACCGGTGGGGAGGGCGAGAAAGATCTAGGTCGAGGAGGCAGATTCCTAGAGCAATGCTCACCCTCCCCGTTGCCGGTTGATCACGGGTACTGCGTAACAGCGTCGCCAGGTGAGCCTAGTTGAGCAATGCACGCCGGCAGGGGAGGATACAGGCATACAAGGCTGCAACACTTCGCAGGCTCGGCGATTATGAGGAAGTTTGTTTACTGTAAGACAACCGGGCCGGGAAGGTGTTCTTCGCGAAAAATAACGAAAAACGCAAGTGTGGCTCCCGCGGGCCGACTACCTGGATTTCCTTGGAAATCACCTTCCCGACTTTCGGTTGTTCTTTGCTGTGGTGTGCCTTACGTGCTGTCCCCCTGGTCAGCAACGCTCCCTGTCCAGGCAACACCTGTCTCGTCGCTATGCTAGCATCCCGCTCGTCCGTAGGACGCCGCACGCTGACAAGTCTTAACAAACTCTGTTTACACTTAAATTTATTAGAATACGAGCAAAGCACCGCTTGGCTTGAGGGGTACCTTGATCGTATCCTAATAAGGTTACAAAACGAATTCAACAATCTGACATGTCAAGGTGCTAATCTCAGGGAGGTCGCGAACCTCTATCAAACTAAAGCTCGAGCCACCATCAACCCAAAATTGCTACCTAACTATTAAACTCTTATTTGACACTCGTGTCAATACCTTTGTTAAAATATCTCTGTTAGAATAGTAGGAATGAGTCTTTCAATTGGCATCGTCGGCTTGCCCAACGTCGGCAAATCCACCCTGTTCAATGCCCTGACCGGCAGTAATATCCTGGCGGCCAACTATCCGTTCGCCACGATTGAGCCGAACACCGGTATCGTGCCGGTGCCGGACGAGCGGCTGGCTAAGTTGGCTGAGCTCTACCAGCACCAAAAAGGTTATCCCGGCCACGGTGACCTTCGTGGATATCGCCGGGCTGGTAGCCGGCGCCAGTGAAGGCGAAGGTCTGGGCAACCAGTTTTTGAGTCATATCCGCTACCATGAACGCCATTGTACAAGTCGTGCGGGCTTTTGATGACGCCGACGTGACACATGTCGACGACAAGCCCATGACCCGGCCAAAGATATCGATGTGATTAACACGGAGCTGGTGCTGGCCGATCTGCAGACCATGTCCAGACGCTTGCCGCGGCTAGAAAAAGAATCACGCGCCGACCCGAAATTAAAGCCACTTTTGGCCACTTACCAGCAAGTGAACACATTTTTAGAAAACGGTCAGCCGGTCTGGCTACACCCTGAAATTAACGGGGAGGAATTGACTGATTTGCAACTGCTGACCAGCAAGCCGGTCATTTATTTATTCAATGTTGACGAGGCCAGCCTGAGCGATAGCAAACGGCACGATGAATTGCGCAAAATGGTCGCGCCGTCGCGGGCCATCTTCGTCTGCGCCAAGCTGGAGAGCGAACTGAAAGACCTGGATACAGCCGATGCCGCCGAACTGCTGGAGAGTTACGGCCAGCAGGAGTCCGGCCTCTTACAGTTAATCCACGCCGCCTACGACACGCTTGGCCTACAAAGTTTCCTGACGGCTGGCGAGAAAGAAGTCCGGGCCTGGACCATTCCCCAAGGCGCGACCGCGCCGCAAGCGGCCGGTGTGATCCACGGTGACTTTGAGCGCGGCTTCATCGCCGCCGACATGAGTCAGTTATGCTGACCTTGTAGCGGCCGGTTCCCTGGCATCCGCCAAGCGCGCCGGCAAACTCCGCACCGAAGGCAAAAGCTACGTCATGCGCCCCGACGACGTGGTCGAATTCAAATTCAACGTCTCAAAATAATTACTCTGGTTGGGCCTGGGCTCCGCTGCGCTATGGGCGTGGAACGACGGCCGGCCGAATCTCTTGTTTCGCATAGCCAGTGGCAACTTTGGAGTAAGCGACGCTCAGCGGATTGATCTCAAAACCATGGTGCTGGGATGCCATCTCCGGCTGGGCCGGTTGGGCCGGTGCCGGTGCCACTGCTTGGGTTGTTTGCCGAACACCTCCTGGACGCCTTCGTTATAGAGCTCGTCCGGCGAAGCCCCGGCCACCTGCTTCTGATGCTCCGCCAGCAAGCTCTGGGCGTACAGATAGTCAGATAGTTTCAGGATCAGGCCGTGACCGGCATCTATACCAATCGGCTTGCTGACTGTCTGCTCTCCAGATATTCCTGCATCTTCTGTTGTTGTTGGTGCTGGGCCAACAGGTAGGTCTGCAACTGTTGGTTGATCTGCTCCAGGTGCTGTTTCTGGTCTTCGCCGTGTTCCACCTGTATCTTCTTGTTCTCGGCCATGCAGTGCTGGACGTGGCCAATCAGCTTGCGCAGGCGTGGCTGGTTGACGCTGATGAAACGCAGGTTTTTAGTGCCGGTAGAAATATTTATCTGAGCCGCCAGTAGGCGGCGGCTATAGTCAATCTCGCTAATCATGTCAAAACGCAGATCTTCAACCGTCAGATAGCGCATCGGTTTCTTGTCTATCAACAGCACCCGGAAATTTGTCGCCACGAGCAAGGCGAATCCCCCCTCGTAAAAACCATTAACACACTCAAAAATCTTCTCATCCGGCAGGATGACGTGTGGCAGTTCCCCCATTTCACTATGCCCCCAGCCTTGGTAGTTAACCCCTATTTTTTTGAGCTGTTCCTCGACTGATTCTTTCGTTACCATGGCAGACCTCCCTTTTGATCTCACCCGTTGTATCCCTATCATACCCCGCCTCTACTGAGCCGACGGTGAGAATCCTTACATTTGCGGTGCGATTTTCCTCACACATTGACTTTTTGTTTGAGTTCTCTCATAATAGATATATGTTGGCCACGCTGAAACAGACAGCGGAATTAGTGGAGCTTTTCAAAGTGCATGGCCGCAAACAAACGTTCAAAAAAGGCGATTTCATTATACGACCCGGCGATACTCCGTCGGGTATTTTTTATGTCTACCGGGGCCTGGTGAAAGCCTACGATATCACCAAGTATAACGAGGAGAACCTGCTCATCATCCGCAAAGAAGATGAGATCTTCCCCCTTATCTGGGCTATCACCGGCCAGGAGCGCAGTGTCATCTACCAGACGCTGGCACCGACTATCACCTGGCAACTGAGCCGTAAAACCTTCATAGAATTTGTCAAAGACAAACCGGAGACCCTGGCACCGCTCCTAGACATGACGATTGAGATGTACCGCCTGCACAGCGAGCGTATCCTAAACCTGGAATACCGCACCGTCCGCGAACGGATCATCTCGTTCCTGCTGACTATGGGCCAGCGCTTCGGCAAGCAGACGCCGGGCGGCTTGCTGATCGAGGTGCCTCTGCGCCACCAGGATATCGCCAGCTCGGTCAATTCTACCCGCGAAACTACCAGCCGTGAGCTATCGGCGCTGGAGCGCAAGGGTTTCTTGAAAAATCATCAATCGTTGCTACTTTTGCAGGATGTCCCAGCCCTGCGCAAACACCTTCGTTAGCCTTTTACTCCCACTTGCGAATGATTTCACCGACGGTCTTTACCACCGTTTTGTGATCCGGCACGTCTTGCTTGTCGTAGTAGTGGTCGGTGTCAAAGTAGTCCGCGATGACGTTCAGGCAGTACAGGTCATCGGCCAGCACATGCATCCGGTCGACGGCCGGCACACTGGCGAACGGCGTGGCAACAATTAATTTCTTGATTGATATCGGTTTCAGAAATTCGGCCGCCAGATCGACCGGGAAACCGGTCTTTAGCCCGTCGGTCACGACTATTACGTTGCGCCTTTGCAAGAGCCGCCTGTCAACCGTGCCCATACTGCCGAGCATATGGTTCATATCGTGCATCTTGGTCAGTTTTTCCTGCTCCACCACGCTGTAATAATCGCCTAACAGCTCGTTGATTTCGCCTTGGGAATAGCGCTGGTTATAGGCCACCGCGCCGCCTGAGGTTATACCCGCCAGGGCGTCTGGCTCACGCGGCAGCATAATTTCTTCGCTTATCAAGAGTGTTAGCACGCAGTGTAGTTTGGAGGCAATCTGGGCGCCGACCATCACACCACCATCATTCAGCGCCAGCACAGCGCAATTTTCATGACGGTATTTCTTGGCTAACTGTTCGGCTAGCATACGGCCAGCGTGCAGCCGGGAGGCGAAATACATGTTAAGAGTGTAGCATTCCGCTTATACTTTGCGTAAGAGGTAGAATCGTTCCCGGTTGCCTTTGGCGCCAGTGACCTGCGAATCGGCCTTATCAAGTACTACGAACCGCCCGCTCGCCCACGCTTCAAAACTTTTGAGGATATCGCGGCGCATTTTTTCGTTTTTGATGATACCTTTGTGCTTCTGGCCGCCGTGTGCCGCCTCAAACTGCGGCTTGACCATTACTGTAATCCGGGTGTCTTTACCGGCCAGGCCGGCGACATGCGGCAAGATCCCCCTAAGCGATATGAAAGATAGATCGGCCAGCACGATATCGATTGGTTCATTGGTTTCAAAGTCGCGGATATCGGTCTTTTCGTGGAGTTCAACGCGTGAATCCTGCCGGAGCGAAGGATGCAGTTGGTCCGTACCGGCATCAACGGCGATAACTTTTCGCGCGCCATGTTGCAGGGCGTAATCAGTGAAACCGCCAGTACTACTGCCGACATCCAGCACGGTACTGTCTTTGAAATCCAGCTTGAGCGTCTCCGCCACCGACGCCAGCTTGAGCCCCGCCCGGCTGACGTACGGATTCGCAGGCTTTGGCACGACTAGCCTTTTACGCGTTCTCGGTAAGCGCCGGTCGCGGTGTCTACCGATATGACATCGCCGGTCTTAATAAATGCCGGTACTTTTACGCTCAGACCAGTCTCCAACGTAGCGCTCTTGGTGATGGAAGTGCTAGTGTCGCCCTTTACGGCATCCTCGGCATATGTGACCTTGAGCGGCACGTTCTTGGCTAGTTCTACGCTAATCGGCCGGCTATCAAACAACTGGAGTTGGACTTGGTCGCCCTCCTTCATGTAGCTGGCAGCGTCTTCTACCAGTTCAGACGGCACCTCAAATTGCTCAAAGCTCTCGCCGTTCATGAAGAAAAACTTAGAGCCATCGTTATACAGATACTGTACCGTTTGAGCGGTGACATCGGCGCTATCAAGCTGTTCATTACCCTTGAAGGTCTTTTCCAGCACCTTGCCGCTAAGCAGGCTTTTGATGCGCACGTTAACGATTGAACCACCGCGGCCCATGACCTTCTGCTTGTAGTCCATTACGCGGAACGGCTCACCCTGCCACTGGAAGAGCGTGCCTTTTTTGAGGTCGGTGATGCTAAGTGCCATCTGTCGTCAATCCCTCCCTAGTTGCTGGCTACGAACGGTAGCAGAGCGATGTGGCGGGCGCGCTTGATAGCGACGCTTAGGCGGCGTTGTTGGCTCTCGGTCAGGCCGGTTTTCTTGCGGGTTTCTATCTGTCCGTAGACGTTCACGTAGCGTTGCAGGGTCTTAAAGTCCTTGTAGTCAAAGAAGGCTACGTCCGTCCGGTTCTTAAAAATCTTTGCCATTAGTTCTCCTTAAAATGGTATGTCGTCTAAATTGATTGGTTCTTCGCCGACGTCTTCTATCACGACGTCGTCCTTTTTGGCTTTAGCTGCCTTGGCAGCGTTGCTGGGTTTTGGTTTTTCGGCGGCAGGCTCTTTGCTGTCGCTGGTGGTGTTGCCACCGCCGTCGTCACCACCACCGCCGCGGCCGTCTAGGAATGTCACGTCGTTAGCCAATACCTCAACCTTACTGCGTTTCTGGCCCTCTTGCTCCCAGGAGCGGCTCTGCAAACGACCCTGCACCAAACAGCGCCGGCCTTTGCTCATATATTGCGCCACGCGCTCCGCCAGCGGACCCCAGCAGACGATATCCACATAATCGGTGACCTCTTGCCATTCATCACTCTTATCTTTGTAGCTACGGTTCAGCGCCAGGCTGAAATTAGTGACGGTTTGGCCGGTTGGCGTCTGCCTGAGCTCCGGATCACGCGTCAGATTTCCCATCAGTGTTACTTGGTTTAAGCTTCGTGCCATATCGTTATCCTCCTTACAGGTGCTTTACCCCTACCCTACGCCCGCTCACGAATATCCGTCAAGCGCACGTCTGATTTATCTTAAATGATTTAAGATTTCTCCTCTTCTTCGTCGTCGTTGTCGTCGTTAGTCTCACCGCGCTCGGCCGCTTTCTTAGCCTTTTCGTCTTTCAAAGCCTCGGCCTTGGCAATCGCCTTGAGGTCCGGCTTGGTAATCAGAAAGCGGATCACTTCATCAGTGATATTAAGTGTGCTCTCCACCTTCCCGACTACTTCTGGCGGCAGTTCTACAGTGTAAAACACGTAGATGGCGTGCTCATTGCCGGCAATCTTATAGGCCAGTTTGCGCTTGCCCCAGTTATCAGTGGCCGCTACCTTACCACCGTTATCGGTAAAGATTTTTTTGACCCGATCCTCGGCTTTGGTCAGATCAACCTCCAGGCCCGGATCGTACAGCACGGCGATTTCGTATTGTGTCATCGACACTCCTTCCTTTGGTTAAAGCCCATACTCACTAGGGGATATGAGCTGAAGTTTGTTTACAGGCTTGATTATACCTGAGTGACCTCTGTTGGTCAAGCTTGGTCGTCGGGAAAGTTTTCGTCGAGGGCTTGCGTCGGCCTCATCGTTTGGCGGAGCCGCCGCGGGACCGCCAAAAACCTCATCGGCGGAGTGTATCAGCACTTCGCGCGGGCGTGAGCCATCAGCCGGGCCAACTATACCCTGGTCTTCCATGGTCTCTACTAGCCGGGCCGCCCGGCCGTAGCCGATCCGCAGGCGCCGTTGGAGCAGGCTCGTAGATGCCTTGCGGTTTTCTATCACCACGTTGACGGCATCCTTGAACATCTCGTCGTCGGCATCCGAGGCATTGGCAGTCACCAGGCCGCCCCGGCCGTTCAACTGGACTGGTTGGGAAACCACCTCATCGTCGTACTGCGGCGGCCTCTGCATGCGGATGAAATCCGTCACTTTGCCGGTCTCATCTTCGGCGATCAACGCGCCCTGGACGCGTTTGGGCTTTGGCATATCGGCCGTTAAGAATAGCATGTCGCCCTGGCCGAGTAGTTTCTCGGCGCCAACCCCATCAATGATCGTCCTGGAATCAACTTGTGAGGCGGTCGTGAAGGCGATACGACCCGGCACGTTGGCTTTGATTAAACCGGTGATAACGTCTACCGACGGCCGTTGGGTGGCCAGCACCAGATGAATGCCGACGGCGCGGGCTTTTTGGGCAATACGCACAATCAGCGCTTCCACGTCGCGGGCGGCCATCATCATCAGATCGGCCAGCTCGTCAATGACAATCACGATATAGGGCATACCCTCTTCTTTCTTGAGGTTGTTGTATTCGGCGATGTTGCGTTTGCGCTCATCAGACAGCGCTCTGTATCGCCGCTCCATCTCGGCCGTGGCCCATTTTAGGGCGCTAATGCATTTTTCCGGCTCGGTGATAACCGGCGTCAGCAAGTGCGGAATATCGTCATATGGCTTGAGCTCCACGCGCTTAGGATCAACCAGGATGAGCTTCAGGTCGGCCGGCGAGTTGCGATATAACAGGCTGGTCAGGATGGTGTTGATCATGACCGATTTACCGGAGCCGGTCTGGCCGGCTACCAGCAAGTGCGGCATGGTATCCAGATCGGTCACAATCGGCGTGCCAGAGATATCCTTGCCGATAGCGATGCCCAGCGGGCTCTTTTGCTTCTGCCATTCATCGGAGAGCAGGATGGAGCTGGTGCGCACGGTGGCCGACTTCAGATTGGGGACTTCTATGCCGACAGCCCGTTTGCCAGGAATCGGCGCTTCCATGCGGATTGAGTGGGCCGCTAAGTCCAGCGCCAGGTTATTTTCCAGCGCCGTAATCTTGGTAAGTTTGGTGCCAGCCGGCGGTTTCATGGTGTACTGCGTGACGCGCGGACCGATGTTGGCACCCTCCATCTCGACGTCGATATTAAAGTTGGCGAAGGTGTCGCGGATAGCCTGGGCGTTGGTGTTGACGTCACCGGCGTCAGCCTTGTCCTGCTTCTTGTTAAGCAGGTCGATGCTGGGGAACTGCCAGTCCGGGTCCTTGGCGGCGGTGAGGGCCTGGTGGTCCTGGCTGGAAGCCAGCTTTTCGGCGGTGTTCTTAAGCGTTGATAATTTGGCCGGCTGGAGGTCGCCCTTGTGATGCACCACCGGCACGCCCTCGGTCAACTTGAAGTCCGGGTCGGCCTTGGCCTTTAGCTCAGCCAGTTCCGAACCCTCGCCCTCCTGTTTTTTGAAGAGGTCGCTAATTTTAAGCAGATTTTTTAGATCAATACCAAAGGCAAAGAACACCGACACGATTGTCAGCACTAGGAAGACTAGCGAGGCCGGCGCCTTATCTAGGGCCGCCAGCACGACATTGCCGACAATCAGGCCGATTTCGCCGCCGTGACCACCCTGCCAACTACCGCCACTCTTGGTAGCGAAGCTGACATAAGCCCAACAGCTGGCAAACAACAGTACGCACAGCATGCCAATCAGTTTTTCCAGCGGTATTTGCCGGTCCTCAGCCGTGAATTTATGCACGCCCCAATAGACCAACGCCACCGGTGTCAGATAAGCCACCCAGCCGAGCAACCAATAAGCACCCTGGAAGAGGTTGACCGGCAGTGGTCCGCCGATGCCAAAACCGCCCAGCAGTAACAGGAAAGCCAATAGCAGTAGGCCGATCGCGCCTGCCAGCGGCCAGAACGACGACCGCTCTAATTGCGCATTCTTAGCCGCGGCCTTAGCCGACTTGCCGGCGCGTGCCGTAGACTTCTTTTTAACCGGTTTTTTCTTTTGTGCCATTACTATAATTATATCAGTTTAAAGCCCCAGAATTGAGACTTCTGAATATTATAGCAATTTTTACAACTTTCGTCAATCCGCTTGTGCCTATATGCTTGAAATTATCAGAAATTGAATGTATAAATGTTAAATATGGTAATCCAGTCAATCATTGACAAAGGCCGGGCCATGGCCGCGACTCATCGTGAGCACAAGACCAAGCGTGAAATAAAAACCCAGTCAAAACTAGTCGCTGATTATATTATTGAGCGCCAGCTTGACGGCCAAGATGACCAGATACGATTCAATATCGGCCATCCCCCGGACAATATATCAGAGGAAGAATATGGGCGGCGCGTAGGAGCATTAGCGGTATCAATCGTCAAAGATACGCTCATTAGCGGCAATATTATATTTTATGACCAAAAAGCATCGGAACAGTATGCCGAAATGGCCGCCGCTACGGCAGTAAGCGACCCGCCAGCGCCCGGCACCGAAGGTGTGCGGGTTATTTTCGGCAAAATCATGGACCCGGTCCCAGACATAGATACATCCGGCTTTGGCAGCCAAGACCCCGGTACTAACTGCTAATCTATCCGGGCGTCCTGGGTCAGCAGGCGTTCGCGCATTTCCTGGAAGCGTTTCTGCTGGTCAGCGGCGACATCCTCGGATGATTTGGTCTTGCCATTGTTCTGATGAACGGTCTTGGCGTCCACCTTGCCCCCTCCGCCACCGGAGATGATGTTAACTACCGGGATGACAATCGGACTGCGCTGGGTATGCTCGAACAGGTAATGCGTAACGTGGTCTTTCAGTTCCGCCTTGAAGCGGTCCAGGTCGACACGCTTGAAGCGCTGCCCCACGGCCCGTTTCAGTTCAACGCGCAGACCGTTCATGATCTCCTCGTTGTCGCGCATATATATGAAGCCGCGGCTGATGATATCCGGGCTAGTCAGCAAGTCGCCGGTCTTCTTGTCGATAGTCAGCACTACTGTTACCAGACCTTCTTCGCTAAGCAGGACACGGTCTTTGACAACCACGTGGTTGACGATGGCGCCCGTCTGATCCACCAGGATGGTACCGTGTGGCACCTCTTCGGTCAGCTCCATCTTATCCTTGGTGAAACTTATCACCTGGCCGTTGCCGACGTTGAGCGTATTGGCGCGCGGAATGCCCTGCTCCACCGCCAGATCAACATGATATTTCTTAGAAGTGTAATCGCCGTAGATCGGCACGAAGAACTTCGGTTTGGTCATGTTAATCATGTCGGCGTATTCATCGCGGCTGGCGTGGCCGGAGACATGCAGTGGGCCGATACTGTCTAGCTCGTGCGTCTCGTGGCGAAAAACGTGTACCTGTTTTTTGAGCAACTCATCGACCATGTTGCGTATGAGGGCATCGTTACCGGAGTACGGAATCGGCGAACTGGATAGAACCACCGTGTCTTGCTCTTTGAGTTTGATGTTGCGGTGCTCGCCGGTGGACATCCTCTGCAAGGCCGAACTCGGCTCGCCCTGCGAGCCGGTACAGACTACCACTACGTCCTGGTCTTTCATGTTAGCCACCGAGGCAATCGGTACGAACGTACCTTTAGGAATGCGCGCGAAACCGTGGCGGACAGCCATTTCCAGGGTGCTGACCATACTGCGCCCATCCATGACCACCTTTTTGTTGTGGTGGACGGCGGCGTTGATGATCATTTGCACGCGGTTCATGTTCGTCGAGAAAACACCCACGAAGATGCGACCCGGAGCCTGATCCATGATGTCCTTAAAGCTCTGTTCAATGGTCGACTCGCTCGGCGTACGGCCCAAGCGCTCGGTAGTAGTAGACTCGCTGAGCAGTGCCAGCACACCTTCATTACCAAGTTCTTCGAGCCGCGCGGTATCGGTTTTTTCGTGGTCCAGCGGGTTCGGATCCAGACGAAAGTCGCCGGTATTGATGATCCGTCCGACCGGTGTATCCAGCACTATGCAGGTACTACCTGGAATAGAGTGCGTAATCCCCACCAGCTCCACGAAAAACTCACCGACTTTTAAGCGCTCGTGAGTATTCTCGTTCATGGTGACGGTCTTTAGCTCGAAACCGTCTGGCATCGGCAGACCGAAGTTTCCGAAGATTTCTTCAACCCGTCCGATAGTGAACTTACTGCCGTAAATCGGCGCCGGGAATTTGGGTACGATGTGCGGCAAGGCGCCGATGTGATCCAGGTGGCCGTGGGTAATCAGGTAGGCGCGTAGTTTGTGCTTGATCTGTTCCAGGTAGGCTGTATCGGCGATGCCGTAGTTGATACCTGGCAAATCGACACCCAGGTCAACGCCGGCGTCCATTATGACGGCATCATTTTGGTACTCGACCAAGATCATATTCTTTGCGCCGCCTTCGTCCATGCCGCCCAGGCCGATGATTTTCAGCCGCGGGCTGTCGTCAATCACGTTGGCTCTTTTTGGCTGGCCGTTGGTATCGGCCGACACGTACTGGCTGGCGATACGCTGGGCATCCTGCTGGCTGCGACGTTGGGCGCGCACGGCCTGTCCGCGCGAGGTGGTCAGGTTGCTGTTAATTGGTTTGGCCGAAGCGCTTGGACCCTTTGGGCCCCTTTGGAACCACTGATTCCTGCCGCGGCGCGGTTTGTTTGGTTTATTGTTGTTCTGTTCTGGCATAAATTTTCTCCTTTATGCGTTATTTAAGATGATTTAATTTTCTTTAAAATGGCCGGAATCAGCGCGAAGTCGTCTATCAGGGTCTGGCGCATGCCACCGTTATACAGCGCGGCAGCCGGGTGGAACAGTGGCAGAAAACCCTGCCCTTGTAGCGCTTTTAGGCTGGCCGTGAACTTGGCCGATCTGTAAATCCGGCAAGAAACAATTCAGGCTGTGGCGGCCTAATGTGACCACCAGCTTGGGCTGAATTGCCTCTAGTTGGGATTCCAAATATTTCATGAATTCTTGTTTTTCTTCAGGCAGCGGGTCGCGGTTGTTCGGCGGCCGGTATTTGACGATGTTGGTGATGTAGATGTCCGGCGCGCTTAAGCCCGATCATCTCCAGCATCTCGTCCAGGAACTTGCCGGCGGCGCCGACGAACGGCTCGCCCTTCAAGTCCTCGTTTTTGCCCGGCGCCTCGCCGATGAACACAATCTCGGCCTCCGGATTGCCCACGCCGAACACTAATTGCGTAGCGCCCTCGGCCAACTCCGGCGTGACCTTGTCATCCAGAATCTTCTGCCTGATGTCGTCGAGCTTACTTTGCTTTGCGTCCGCCATTTATCAGTTTTCCGATTAACTTAAATAGATTTTGCAGAGCCGCCGACGAAGAAGATCAAGGTCAGGGCGTACCACCACAAGCCGCCGCGGTCGATAGCCAAGCCGGCGAAGCCGTAGGCCACGCCCAGCTCGACCAGGCCGAAAACGAGCAAACCTAGTTTGGTCTGGTGCCAGTTATGAAGCTTTTTCATCCTTCTTCTTATCTTCCTCGTCGCGTTTGACGGCTTTCATGGTTAGTTGCAGACGGCCGCGGTCGTCGATAGCCACTAGTTTGACGTCTACTTTGTCGCCTTCTTTGACGACATCGCTGGTCTTGCCAACGCGCTCTTCGCTCAGTTCGCTGATGTGCACCAGGCCGTCTTTGCCCGGCATATCTGCACGAATGCACCGAAGTCCATGACGCTGACCACTGGCTTGTCGCGTGTAGATTTTGCCAACTTCCGGCTCGGCCACGATGTCGTTAATCCACTGCTTGGCGGCGTTGATGCTGTCGGCGTCCGGGCTGGCAATCATGATTGTGCCGTCGTCCTTGATTCGATTGTGGCACCGGTTTCACCGGTAATCTTCTGGATAGTCTCGCCGCCCTTGCCAATGACTTCGCGGATCTTGTCCGGATTGATCTGAGATAGATTCCACCTGCGGCGCGTACGGGCTCAGTTCATCTTCGGCTCAGCGATCGTGGTCAGCATGTGCTCCAGGATCTCCTGGCGGCCAACTTTACCCTGCTCCAGAGCCTTGTTCAGAATCTCTACCGGCAGGCCGTGGACCTTCATGTCCATCTGCAGGGCCGTAATGCCCTTGGCGGTACCAGCTACCTTGAAGTCCATATCACCGGCAAAATCTTCGGCATCAGCAATGTCACTCAAGATGTAGGGCTTGTCGCCGTCCATCATCAGTCCCATGGCAATACCGCTGACCGGCGCCTTGAGAGGCACGCCGGCATCCATCAGCGCCATACAGCTGGAACAAGTGGCGGCCATACTGGTCGAGCCGTTCTGGCTCATAATCTCGGTAACTGAACGGATAACGTACGGGAATTCGGCTTCGCTTGGCAAGACGGCCGTCAGGGCCCGCTCCGCCAGGTAGCCGTGGCCGATTTCGCGCCGGCCCGGCACTCATCAGGCGCTTGACTTCACCGACTGTGTAGCCAGGCGCGTTGTAGTGGTGCAGGTAGCGCCGCTCGCCTTCTTTTTCCATGGTGTCGACCATCTGCGCGTAGCTGGTCGGTGCCAGAGTGACGATGTTCATGGCCTGCGTGACACCGCGCGTGAACAGGCTGGAGCCGTGCACCCGCGGCAGTAGACCGATCTCACTGCTCAAGGGGCGGATTTCGTCCATCTTGCGGCCATCGGGCCGGGTATTGTCCTCGACGATGCCTTTTCGACATCTTTATGCAGAGCCATCTGGAAAGCGTCGCGGTAATGGCCAAGCAATTCTACAAATTCGGCTTCGTCCATTTTCTCGGCGAAAGCCTCCAGCATTTCTTCGCGCAGTTGACTGCACGAACTCGTTGCGTTCCGGATACGGCTTGCGCAGGTCTTCGCCCAGCTTGCCTTCCAGCCATTCATCAACGGCTTTTTGGATTTCCGGATCCGGCAGGCTCAGCTCATATTCCTGCTTGGTGACGCCGATCTTCTCAACCAGCTCCTCTTGCAATTTGATTGCCGGCTGGATGGCCTTGAAAGCGAATTCTATGCCCTCGGCCACTGCCTTTTCGTCAACCTCGTCGGCGCCGGCCTCCACCATCATGACGCCGCTCTTACGGCCAGCCACCACCAGGTCTAGACCGCCCTCATTCAACTGCTCGCATCGGCAGGAAGGCCGCCAGCTTGCCGTCTTTGTCATAACCCACGCGCAGACCGGCAATTGGACCCTCAAACGGCGCGCCACTCAGGCATAAAGCCGCGCTCATGGCAATCATGGCGATCATGTCCGGGCGAAAGTCCGGATCCATGCTCAGATACGGTGGCCACGCCCTGTGCCTCGTGCCGGTAACCCTTGGGCCACAGCGGGCGGATCGGCCGGTCTATCAGACGGCTAATAAGGATGGCGTCGTCGCTAGGGCGGCCTTCGCGCTTAATAAACCGCGAGCCGCTAATCTTGCCGGCGGCGTACATCTTTTCCTCGTAATCGATGCTCAGCGGGAAATAGTCCATGCTGATTGGCTTGTCGCCGACCATGGCGGTGCCCAGCACCACGGTGTCGCCGTAGCGCGCAATCACGCTGGCACTGGTACGAAAACCAACGCGGCCGACTTCCAGGCTTAGTTTGCGACCGCAAAAATCGGTCTCTACTTTAATAATGTCTTTTCCAAAGGGGTTTATAGTTTGTCCCATCGGGTTTCCTTTCTATCCGGGTGTTCCCAGGCAGAGTTCAAATATACGGCGCCCCTTGTGCGTTATATGAGGCTATATATCTGCAGCTCTGACGAGGAATACTCCTCTATTCTTAATGTGCACAAGCTTGGAGTCTCGATGATTCGAGACTTCTGGTCTGGGCACTTAGCGGCGAATGCCAAGTTTCTTGATGAGATCTAGATATACCTTACTATCATGTTTAGCGATATAACGGAGCAACCGGCGGCGTTTGCCGACCATTTGCAGTAGACCGCGCCGGGCCATGAAGTCGTGCCTATGGGTCTTGTAGATGTTCGGTCAGCTCTTTGATGCGCTCGGTCAATACGGCGACCTGGGCACTCGCACCGCCCGTGTCGTCCTTGTGAGTTTGCGCGCTCTTAATAGCCGCTGACTTTTTCTCCGTTGTTATCATGTACAAGCATTTTAACAGATGAAGCTCTCAAGTGCAACCCCCGCTTAGCCCAAAATGTGTTCAGATCTAGGTCGTTGTTTCGTGTGATGCCGCCAAGTCATGCTGCGCTATAGCACCACGTAAAGCTGCTGCCTCTTGGCTCGCGGATATAGCAACGTGAGTACTATCTATTGCTAGGCCTGCACCTCCTGCGCTACCCAGTATTTGTATCAATTCTAAAACAGGCGCACCCTGTTTAGCTGCCCCGTAGGCATTGATTGCACTTATAGCTAACCAGCCCAAGGACTTTGCTCTCGCTGTGGAGCCTTTCTCCTCAAGGTTCTCTTTAGCAAGAACAATGTCTTTTCTGGTCTGTGCTTCTTGATCCAACATATTTTCATGATAACATATATGGCATTATTCGTCAATTTTAGTTAGGTGAGTGGTTAGATTTGCCTGTCTGACAGGAGTTGCATTAACTAAAAAACAGCTACCGATACGGGTGCGGCGGAGAGCGGCGGTGTAGGCACCGGTGCTGAGAGCCTTGCCGATATCTTCGACGAGGGAGCGGATGTAAGTGCCAGACGAAACGTCAGCAACTAGCTTCAATTCCGGATAGCTGTAATCAACCAATTCTAATCTGTTAATTGTCACTTGGCGGGGTTCTATTTTGACCTCTTTGCCTGCCCTGGCGAGTTTATAGGCGCGCTGGCCGTCAATTTTGATAGCTGAATAAGCAGGCGGGGTCTGCATGATAGTGCCGGTAAATTTTTTAAGAGCTTCCTCTATGTCTTTTTTAGCCGGTTTGGGACCAGATACGGTCGTAATCTCGCCTTCCGGATCGCCGGTGGAGCTGGTGGCGCCCAATTTCATGGTTACTTCGTAGGTCTTGTCTTGTTTAGACAGTTCACCGGCTTTCCGCGTGTACTCCTTACCAATCAAAAGCACTAAAAGCCCGGTCGCGAACGGATCCAGCGTGCCGGTGTGGCCGACCTTGACCTGCTTAGGCTTCTTGCTCTCGGCCTGGGCGACCAGCTTGCGCACGTAGTTGACCACATCAAAACTGGTCCAGCCGGCGGGTTTATCAACTAATAGCAAACCTTGCATTTACAGGGCTGGTGGTTGTGGACCGGGAGAGTTATCGAACGGGTTGTTGAGCGGTTGTGGCGCGAACGGCGGCGGCACCGGCGGCGCGCCGGCGGGTTTATCCATTGGTTCGGCCGGGGACACAGTATCCGAAGATTCCGGCGGTGTGTTATCAAAAGGCAGTACCGCTGTGGATGGCCGCTGGATCGACGGTGGTGACGCGTCCGGATGGTCCGAATGGAGATTACCACCTAGCGGCTGAGAATTTAGTGCCTGGATTGGGGGCGGCGTTGGGTCGGCGCTATCTTTCAGCGCCGCGTTGACCTCGTCACGGGCTGTATCCAACTTGTTGTCGTCGATATGCGGGCTGTGGACCGAGGATTCTATCTCTGTCAACGTCTCGTTCGACGGCGGTGGCGGCGGGGGGAGTGGTGAGGCAGGTGGCGGTGGCGTCGGTGCTGGCGGTGGCGGTGGCAGCGGCGGAGTCTGTGGAGTTTGCGGCGCCAACGGCTTGCGGTCAATCAGCCGGTTGGTTTCATTCTGAGGCATGCTCAGAGGGTCGGTCACCGGGTCAAGACCCTCCGGTTTGGTGTTGGCGTTCAGCGTGCCGCCTAATGACGGCGATTCATCGGCCAGCAATTTTGCGCCAGGCCTTAAATTACTGCCTCCGGGCTGTGGCGGCGGAGGTGGCGGCGGAGGTGGTGGCGGTGGTGGCGGTGGTGGCGCGGGCGGTTCTTGATTCTCGTCGTGCGGAATGCTTAACGTACTAGGGTCATGTTTGGTCTTATCGCTTGGTTTGCCATCCTTGCCTGCTGGCGGCGGTCCGGCAGGTGGCTGTGACTTCTCCGGCTCCTGCAGTTTGGTAGCCACTAATTGCTGGTTGGCGCCAGCGGCCATCAGAGCAGAGCTGGCATTCATAGTCTGGGAGCTGGTCTTGTCGTTGCTGAAACGGTTCGTCTCGGCCACTATGCCTGTGAGTAGTGCCGTGGCTATCTGGTTATCCAGCAGTTTGTCGCCCAGCAGGGCCGCCAGATCTGTCACCAGCTCGCTGAGACTACTGGACTGCGGATCATTCCAGCTAATGGTACCCAAGCTGCTGCCATCGTTCGTCGTATTGATACTGGCTACGGTGGCATCGTGCAGAATCCGCCCATGGTCGGTGATGGCCTGGTCCAGATCCTCTTGCTTCTTGACGCCCAGGGCGACAACCACATCCACGTTGAAATCTCCCTGGCTGAACTTCAGGTCTTCCTCGGTAATTGATGTCTTGTAAGGAGTGATGAAGATGCGCACCACGTTGTTTTCTACCTTGTAGCGCAGTTTGTCGGCCTTATCCTTATCCAGCGCGATGATGAAATCACGCAGTGAATCGGTTGTCTTCTCCAGCGTTTCTTCGGGCTTTAAGAACTCTATGGTTGATGGCGCCTGGCCACTGAAAACGGCCACCGAATGCTTGTTCAACTTGTTGAGCAGTAGAGTCAGGCCGATACAGGCCGCCAGCTGGTCGATTGAAGGGTCGCGGCTAACCGTTACCAATATATTATTGGCGGATTTGAGGCGGTCGGCTAGCTGTTTCTTAGCGCTGTCCATAATTGTTTATTTTGATGGTTTTTATTTGAGGTGCTGTTAGTTTTCAGACTACCATAAACGCTTTCCCTTGTCCACCACCTTTAGAGAAGACACGTTAAACTAAAACGGAACAGCCTCCAGTAGAATTAGGTTTGTACAACTTAAGATCTACGAAAGGACTGTTCCAGTGACTAGTCTAGCAAAATTACCAAGTGAAGCTTGGTGTAAACGGTTTGTATACAAACAATTAACGGGTAACAATACTTGCCGGTACTGCCAGGGCAGGCTGGCTTTCAAGCAGGGTCGTGACTATGGTTGGTGTAGCGCCTGCCGGGTCAAGGTAAGGCCCAAGGCGGCTAGCTGGTTTAGGGGCAGTAAGCTATCCTACCGGCAGTTCTTCCTGCTGCTGCATTGCTGGCAGCAGCGCCAAAGCCCCGGCAGCGCTAAGCTAGCCACTGGTCTCAGCTACACCACCATCAATCGCTGGTACTGGCGGTTTAGGGCTCTGGTGCCACCAGACGACCAACAGAAGCTGTTATCCGGCATCGTGGAGGTTGACGAAGCCTGGTTTGGCAAGCAGAAGTTCGGTGGCCAGACCATTGTGATGGGAGCCATTGAACGGGATACCAAACGCTTAAAGTTAGCGGTCATTCCTGACACCGAGCAGGACAGTTTAGAGGGCTTCCTGGAGCAACATGTGGCCCGGCAAAGCCTGGTGGTTAGTGACGCCTACAGTGGCTACAACGATCTGGAGTTCCTCGGATACAGCCACGAGAGATGGAACCACAGCAAAGGCCACTTTGCCGGCACTAACCACATTGAGGCTACCTGGAGCGCCTTAAAGCGTTACCTCCGGAAACTCTACGGCTGCGTTCCCACTAAACGGCTGCGGCTCATCTTGAACGAATGGATGGCTCGGCACAACAACTGCCAGTTGTTTACCTCGCCCCAAGCCTTTCTACAAAGTAGCTTGTTCCGGATTAGTTGACTGTGTCTTTAGAGAAGATGGTCTTCGAACTTTACTGTAGTTCTTCAAATTCTTCAGCCAGCTCAGTCATCACTGCTGATCGCTGAAAGTCAGGCATAGCCTGACGCTTCGCCTGCTCACGCTTATGAGTATATGTGGTTACCTCATTGGTATCACTAATGACTTTGTTGCCAGCCTCTTTTTTTATCTGTGCTCCTAAACGAAGACTCTCACTAGCAGTTTCGAGCTCACCCTTAGATATGAGAACCAGAACTTCATCCTCGCCAGGACCAGCAATGTTCAGTCCTGGTTTCTTTTCGTTAACTAACCAGCCAGAATTAAGACGTACTTCTTCCATGAAACAAAGATTACTATATATTGTGACTACTGTCAATCAGCGACCGGCCTTTACAAATCTGGGCCACCCCTGTATAGTTGAGCGTCGATAATTTAATAACTGTTAAGCAATAAGGATTTTTACACCTATGCCCATCATCAAGTCAGCCAAGAAACGTGTCCGCACTGCCCGCAAAGCCGGTGCCCGCAACAGCAAGACCAGGCGCAACTTCAAGAGCGCGTTGAAGCTGTTCTCTAAGAAACCGACTTCTCAGTCGCTTAGCGAGACCCAGAGCAAGCTGGACACGGCTGCCAAGAAAGGTGTCATCCACAAGAACAAGGCCGCCCGCCTGAAAAAGCGCGCCGCCGCCAAGGCCAAAGCCGCCGGCGTCAAGCCCGCTAAGAAGGCCGCTAAGCCAGTTGCCAAGCCAAAGACCACTCCAAAGAAAACTGCCGCTAAGAAACCTGCGGCCAAGAAAACTCCGGCCAAAAAGCCAGCCGCCAAGAAATAACTACCCTGAGGCCAGTGTCATCAGGTAGTGCTGAAGAGCCTCATCGGCGTCTATAGCCGTGCGTTTCATGGCCACATCAATTTTAAGCAAATCGCTGATTAATTTTTTGAGCTCCGCCAGTGTTAAATCACGGGCGATATTCTGGCTTTTGCGGACCACGAACGGGTTGAGTTTAGCCTCTCTGGCAATCTGGTCCGACGTCTTATCGCCGGCAGTTTTGATGACTGCCAGCACGTGCAGCTGCCAGGCCAGCATGGCGATAATCTGCGCCGGCTCAACTTTCTGGGCACGCTGTTCGGCGTAGAGTTTCAGCGCGGTTCTGGTGCGCCCCGCAAAGGCCGCTTCCAGCAGTTGGAAGATGGTGCTCTGCGGCGCCGGCTCAGTGAGTAAATCAATTGTGCTGGCGATCAATCTTTGAATCATAAAGCAGGAGTTTTTCCAGTTCGTTGGACAATAATTGTTGGTTCGGACCAATCCGTTCCACTAAATAGCGAGCATCAGCCGGGCTTAGCGAGCCGTCTTTTTCCTTGGCAACGGTGGTTAGCCAATTGGCCAGACCATGCTGATCCATCTCTGGGAACTCACGGAAATCGGTGTCGTTTTTTAGGTACTTATAATATGCCGTGCGCTTGTCCAGTTTGGGTTCTACCAAAATTATTTCGTTAGTTTCCGGAATGTCTTCCAAAATTTGTTCAGCTTGCTCGGCGAACTGCTTGTTAGCGCCAGGCGCCCGCAAAACGACTAATTTTTTGCTCGCTAAGAACGGCAGACTGGTCGCGGCCTCGCGGATTTTGGCTAGCTCCACTTCCTCGCCGTCCAGCCGCTCCAGCGCCAGATCACCATGCTGTTTTATGAAGTCCTTGACGGCTTTATCCAACTCTCGCTGTAGCCCAAAGGTGTTCTCGCCAGTTAGTGTAATAATCACTTCGGACTCCTCTGGCAGTGCGGGCAGATGTGCGTGCCGCGGCCAGCTACGCGGATTTTCTCAATGGCCTGGCCACAGCGCGGGCAAGCCTGGCCTTCGCGCCTAAAGACCCGGGCAAAACTAATGTAACTGCCCTTTTTGCCCTCCGCATCCACATAATTGCGGTCGGACGAGCCGCCTTTTTCAATCGAAAGTCTCAGCACATACACCAACTCATCATACAGCTTGTGGAATTTGGCCGCCGAGATATCACGTACCATCGTGGCCGGATGGAGCCGCGCGCCCCACAGCGCTTCATCGGCATAAATATTGCCGACGCCGGCCACCACAGTCTGGTCTAGCAAGGCCGCCTTAACAGAGGTGTTTTTGCGGCGCAGTAACCGCTCGCGCAGATCTTGCCATGTAAAATCATCACTCAAAGGCTCCGGTCCGACCTTTTTGAAAAAGTCCAGGTTGGCCACTTCGGCGGTCGGAATCAGTCGCATCCAGCCAAACTTGCGCTGGTCGTTAAAGAATAGCCGGCTGTCGTCATTAAAAGTTAATGTCACTCGGGTCGATTTATCCGGCAATTTGCCAATCAGCGAGTCATTGGGGTGCCCTGCCCCAAACCGTTCAGTCGACGAAGCGAACACCAGCTGGCCAGTCATCTTCAAGTGCACCACCAGCGAATACTTGCTGGAGAGTTCGATCAATAACACCTTGGCGCGCCGCTTCACCGTAACGACTTTGGAGCCGATTAGGAATTCTTGTACGTCGGCCGGCGCGTTCGGGAACGATTTCGGCCAATCAAAATCCACACCCACAACATTACGGCCCGGCAATAACTTGGCCAATCCCACCCGAACTGTCTCGACTTCTGGTAACTCCGGCATGACTTTACATTATACTAAGGATATGGACAGTCTGGATAATATTCTAAAGCGTAAGGACTTTGACGAGCCACCGGAGATGGCGGCCATCAAGCAGTATGTTCAAGAGGAGTTTAAGACGGTAGTCGGCGTGATGGTGCGTGAAAAAGATATTATCATCCAAGTGCCCAGCGCGGCGCTAGCCAACACGCTCAGGTTGCGCGCTCCAGATATTAAGAAACGCTGTCAGACCACCAAGCGTTTAACTTTCCGAATCGGTTAGATTACTACTGTTGCAGTTCGACGTTCTGGGTCAGCGTCTGGTAATTCGGCACCTGCAGCTGGAATAATTGAATGGTGTTGGCAGAGTTGCCTTTGTAAGTCTTTGGTGCGCCACTACCACAGCTAGTACTCCAGTAACGCTGTATGTCGTGGCCGCCTTCCATTAGCTCATACACGTACCGGTTACCCAGCGCGCAGAAACCTTTCTCATTGGCCAATTTAGGGTTGTCGTCACCCAGATTAAAACCATTGCGGCCGATAGCGTACAAAAAGTTGCTGTAGGCGTTCTGGTTGTTGGCATAGACCTGCTTGTTGACCACGGTGTCCTGATAGCCCTGAATCTGCTCATAAGTGACATCCTGCCGGCCAACGGTGATGCGTAGAGCCGTGTAGGTCTGGTCGGCACTTATCTGACCCTCGACGGTCAGACGGACCACGGCACCGCTATCGGCGTAGGCGGCCAGCTGGTTGACAGTCCGCGGTTTATCGCCAGTCGTCTGGATCTGTTTACTGGTATCGTTACCACCGTGTCCGCCAGTCAACAGGAGCACTATCAGCACAATAATCAGGCCAATAGTAACCAAAAATCCGACAAAGTATCTCATAACTAGGCTTATATTAACACCTTTGAGCATGTTTTGCAAAAAATTTCGTTGTTGGGCTATAACAATTACGGTTTATAATGATTACGTCATGCGCTTGAAATATGAAATCGGCCTTGTCGTCCTAGTGCAGTTCATCATCATGAGCTTGCTCAGCCTGGCCAACAGCCTGAATTCCATCGTTGTCACCTGCGTCAAGGAGAGTGGTACCTGTATCGAGAACATGATCCCTTCGATCATCCTGTTTATTCTAATAGCGGTCTGGTTCGGCTTCATCTGGATCCTGGGTTATACCGTGCAGGAGCGCCGCGGTCGCAAACTGACCGCCGGCCTGATTGCCGCCGAAGGCATAACCGCCCTGGTTGCCCTCTTCAGCGTCAAACACCACGTGGACGCGCTGAGCCTGGTGACCAGCCTGGTGGACCTGGTGCTCTCAACATGGGTAATCCTATTGGCTTTACGGATATTCCTAGCCGGCGAAAAACGTGTCGTCAGCCACCGCCGCATTGGCCGCGGCAACCGCGCCTGCCGCCGCCCGCCTACGATTTAGCTATTCAACTTCTTCTAAGAAGATTTTTTGTTGGAAGCCGCCGCGCTTGGCGGCTTTGCCGCGCCGGACTTCTTCCAGTTCTTCGGGAGCAATCTTGAGGGCTTCGGCCAACGCCAGCAGGACTTCGTGCACATCGGCCATCTCTTCCACGTTGCGGGCTTCGGCCAGCTCGGCGACCTCTTCCTCCAGTTTTTTTAGCAAGGCCTCCAGGTGTTCAGCATCATCCAGTACCCGGCTCTTCAACCGCTTGCCATCGGCCTGGATAATCTCCGGAATCCGGTCCCGTACCAATTTGTTGTACACCTGCTTCCCCATTAGCTACATTTTAGCACCAAAAAGCAATGGAAGAATTATTAAAAACTTCTTAAATTTGGCGATTTTCTTTTGAAATCCTGTTTACAGCCAGCTAAAATGCACATGCTATAGTAATAATTATGAGCGAGAAGAAAATGCAACAATTACCAAAATTACCGCCGCGGAAAGAGTTCGACAAAAAAGCCTTTATAAAGGCCGCCCGCAAGTTTGCAAAGATTCTCGAAGAAGAAAAAAAAGAACAGAGTGCATAATACTTACCTCATTGAGCCGGGCACGGTGGAGGTGTTGCGGTCTAAGCACGCGTTGCTGGATACGAATTTTCTAATTGACGCGTCGATATTTGAGGAAGAAGCGGCTGAGCTGGTCTCGCAACTTCAAGGACTTAACTGCGACTTGTTGACGACTCGGTCGGTAATTCTTGAAGCTCTGGGAGGCACCAAAGACGAAGCCAGACTCAACGATAAAATCGCCTATTTAGAGCTTGTGTTTGGCCGGCCGTTCGCCAACATGGTCGGCCTACCCCTTGAACGCGATCTGCCGTCAAAGACTGACCTCCTGGCGTTCAGCCGCCAGTGTAACAAGTTCAGCGCAACCGATTTTGAGCTATTTTTAACGCTTAAGAAATACAAATCCAGTGGCATTTTGTTGATTACGCGTAACCACAGCGATTTCACCAGCAAGGTCTGTAACCGCGCTGGTTATGTAACCTTGTTCGGCGACAAAGAAATCCGAACCTATGGCGTATACCAAGCCAGGTAAACCATCTTAGCGGAAAAACAGCAGTTTGATGCTGGAGGCCAAGACCACCACCACGAATATGACCCGCACCCAGGCGTTGCCCTTCTCCAGCGCGGCCCTGGCGCCCCAGGCACCGCCTATGTACATACCTATCAGCAAGGGTATGCCCAGCTCAAAGTTCACCAAACCGTGCACTAAGAAAACGACTAAAGCCGTCGCCGACAGGAATGTCCAGGAGATGAAGTCCGTGGCATTAGCTTCTATGTACGTCATGCCCAAAAAGTAAACCAGAATATATATGGCGAACATGGCCGCCCCGCCGCCAAAGAAGCCGCCATATATCATGGTCAGAAAGAACAGAGCATAACCAACAAGCGTCTTTTTTTCGCCTGTCGCAATATCTTTGATGCCTTTGTCGGAACTTAGCAGAACGACTGGAATCATCAGCAACAGTAAGATGCCGACGACGACAGAAAGCGCATTGGTATTGATGTGAACTAGCGCTTTAGAGCCGATGAAGCCTCCCAGCATGGCTATCGGTACCAGTTTGGCGGCAGTATGCCAGCGGATTTTCTTGGCTTTGTAATACTGCGGCACTGCGGCGCCTATCACGCCGAAGGCCGCGAACCGGTTGGTGCCAATGGCGGCGTCTACCGGCAAGCCCAAGAACAGCAACGCCGGAATTGAGAGCAGTCCACCGCCGCCCGTAATCGCGCCTATGAAGCCGGCGCCAACGCCTGCCACGAAACTGATTATGATATGTGTTATGTCCACCCCACCAGTTTACAGTAAACAACCGGAGCTACTGTTTTTTGTGTGGGTCGTGTTTGTCTACGTCGTCCAGCGTATAGCCCAGTTCCGGGAAAACGATATCCCGGAAATACAAGCCGCCCACAAACAGCACTATCTCAAAAGATTCGCCGATGGAGAAAGTTTTGTTTTTCAAACCGTTTTGAAGTTTAATGTCGCTCATGACAAAATCTTTGACTACCTGTATAGCGCACTCTTCGGCATCATAGGCATTTGCCGGGTGCTGCTGTTTGGCAATCTTTATGAGCTTTGCCTTATTTTCATCAACCACATCTTTTATGCCACTCTCGTTAAGCACTTTGTTTCCCAGAGGAGTAAGTTTTTTGGGCGAACCGGGCTGCGCGTATTTTCCTTGGGATTTTTTCTCAATCAACGCTTTTATGCCACCGAATTCGACTTTGATACCGTTGAGATCCTCGCTAAATTTCTTCATGTCCTTTTTCAGGTCTTCAACATCTTTTTCGAGATGCTCCACAGACTTCCTGAAGCCACCCCAAGCTACTCCGGCACCCAGCACAATAACCAATAGTCCGGCGATCGTGTATGCCAGGTTAATTTGGATGACTTGCGGGCTGTCCGCGGCAAGTAATGTGATTGTTGTCATGCCGATAGAATACCAAACTCACATTAAATAAAAATTAACTTTCAGCAAATCTATATATTTAGTTAGGTGAGGACTTGTCGACTAGAATCTTACCGTTACTGAGTCTGGCTGTTATTGAATATCCTGAATGATCCTTCCCCAAAACAGTATAAGTAACATTCTTGAGTAGGCCTTTGTGCGCGAGACTGTTAAGACTGGGATCTTTGAGAATAGCTAGGAGGTCTTTTAGATTATTAGCGGCAGGATATGCTTCATTATGCTGTGAGCTGAAAAGCCCAACCTTCGAATCAACTATCCAAAAAACGGGTATTGAATAGTCTAGTTTAGATACGAAGTTTGAATCTTGATGATTCTGGTAGTCAATCAAGTCAATTTCTTGGTTAGCTAAAGTAGCTCCGTTTGTGTTGGTTTCTTTATCAAAACCGGAAATTTCTTTATCTACTCCTCTAAAATCAGTGTCGCTTCTTTTACTCAGAGTTTCTATCTCTGATGAATACTTATTTATTACGTCGGTCTGGCCGTTTTGTTGCGCGTTCAGAGCATAGTAAAGATCCGCTAGCAGATTGGTGGTAGTATTTAAGAATTGAACGGTGCTTGGCAACCTTTCCTGTAATATGCCTTCGTCCGTAAAGGATGTTTTTGTTGTGTACTCCTTAAGTGAATTAAGCTGCTGAGCTGTTGGCGGAGTACTTTGTGAGTTTATCTGCCCTGCGACTATTAGGCCCGAGTAAAGGTCTGCGAAATTTTCATAGAAAGCCAGCACAAGTTTCCCGTCCGAACATATACCTGCATTTGAGAATTCGGTTTTTTCAAGTTTGTTTAGAGCTGTTTTAGAATCTTTTATGTACCTTTTTTGATTTGTATCTAGCCATAGGTATGAGGTCTCCGTGTTTAGCTTATCCCCAGTAACATCTTTTTCCTTTTTACTACAAGCAGAGTCTACATATTCTCTTGTCTGAGCTACTTTGTTTTTCAATTCGGACGATTGGAGAGTTGAGGGAGTAAGAGAGTTGCCTGCCGATGACAGGTAGGCACCTAGATTATTTATTGAGTTGCTCACATTAATGTAGCCCTCTGTGCCGCTAATTTTTTGCTCGTTCAAATCATCGACTATGGTATTAAATCTATAAGATGAGTATTGTTTATAGCCAAGAGCTGCAACCACAATAGCCACAACGGCTATAGCAATTGTGTACAAAATTCTTTTATTCATAACCTCTCCTTGCTCAAATTCTAACATATAAAACATTACATACAATATATAGATGTGACTTATAGTCCGTAGACCTATAGTCGTCAAGGGGTCATCTTTAGTGTGATGGCTCAAAAGAATATTCAGCAGAAACTTGGCAAGAAAATCCGCGTAATCAGAACAGCTACTGGTTTGTCACAAGAGAAACTTGGAGAGTTGACCGGTTTAGACAGAACCTATATTTCGGGTATTGAGCGAGGTGTCCGAAACCCATCTATTAGTAATGTAGAAAAGATTGCGCATGCCCTTAACGTAAAAGCCGCCGATCTTTTTAGTTGACGTTAACTAAAGTAGAGACTTGTGAGCCTTATTGTCATTGCCTGGCTGCTAACTTTGTACTTATTGGCTAGCTCAGCTATTGCTTTTTTATCTTCAAGGCTTATTGACTTCATTTTATTTACATCTGAGCGTATATTTTTTTCAGGCATAAGGAGTTCGGCCGCAAATATATTTGCTTCAATTTCTTTACTGTCTACGGTGTCCGCTACGTGACCCAATCTAAGGAGGATGGAGGCTTCGTCATAGCTTACAGTATCTTGTTTGTGCAGGAACATGTGTCCAAGTTCGTGTGCGATAGTGAATCTGCGACGAGAACGAGGGTGATGTTTATTAACTCCGATTATCTTAATCCCATTTTTCTGATAGGCGAAACCAGATAACTCGTCATCAAAACCATAGAGCTTAATTTCGGCATTGACAACCTTTGCCAATTGGTTAAGGTCAATTGGGAATTGTTTAATTTTATGCTTGTCTAGCAGATCGCTAACGTATGCCTTTATTTTTTTTCTGTTCATAAAACCTCCTTTGAGCTTAGCTAACTGCTTTACTAATTATCCTTCTGTACTTCTCGTCCTCCACATCGCTTTTTGTAACAGATGGTGATTTATCAGGCTCTACCAATTGATCAAGCAACGCAACTGGGGAAATATTAAGAAAATCGGCTACCTTGCAGAATAATTCTAATGACAGGGCCTGGCGTCCATTTTCAATGTTGCTAATCGACGTTCGCGTAAGTTCTGTGGCATCAGCGATATCCTGTTGAGATACACGCCTTGATTTGCGAACTTCTTTAATTCGTCTGCCCGCAGCCTGGTTTATATTGTTCACTAAGCTGTATATTACATGTGATAGATATATATGTCAATTAGAATGACTGTGCTTTTTACAACGTTAGGTTTTGTTGTCGTTTATCCCTTGTATTAAGTGCGTTAGTGCGTTACCATAAGAACGGTTAAAAGGCAAAGCCCCGGAAACCGGGGCTTGCAGACATAACTTACTAGGGCTACGTCTGCTGCCATTTTACCATATATAAAATAGCTATTTTAAGGAGAAAATAAAATGGCAGACAATCACCAACCAATAACCCTTGACCTACCGGTCAGGAACCAAAACATCAACATAGACGTGGAGTCCATCGCTCCAATCCGGGGATTCAAGCCGGACGAAGCATACGACGTAGCCAATATGACGGTTACGGCGGAGCTAGAGGTTCCGCAGGAACAGAACTACCGTCTAGTCTTACGCGGCGACGTTGAAGCCGGGACTCATGCCTTCGCGCGGATAGTATCTGCCGACAAGGCTAAGTTCGACGAGGTGGCGACATTTAAGAAACTGGTCGGGAACGAGGTAGATGAGCTTGCGCCGGTCCTAGACAAGGCGGGCATTCCGTACCAAAAGCCAGACCTTAAATCCATAGCCAAAGGCTTCAAGATAGCCGACATCAGTATACCCGCAGGGAATCATGTACTGCGGATTCACTCGAGCCAGAAGCTATTGCCGGTTAATAACAATCCGAAAGCGTACCAGCTCGTGGTCTATGCGCCCTTGCTAAGCCTGACGCTGACCAGTGGCGCTACCAAACTTTCAGCGTCTGTAGTGTTCCCTAGCCAGTTTGAAGAAAAGGCTGTTATAGCCGATCCGGTAGTAGAACCGTTGCCAGGGCAGTCAACGCCCCAACTTGACAATCAGTTCAACGAAAAGATTGCCTGTCAGCGAGCCATAGCTTGGTGCTGGCATAACGACCCGAGAATAACAATAAACTACACATATAATTAGGGGAAGATATGGCAAACTACCATGTAATGAAACGAGGTGATGGCAACTGGGTAGACAAGCGAAAGGGTGCCGACCGGGCCGCCAAAACTTACGAGAACCAGAAAGAAGCCATCGACGGTGCTGAACAGCACGCCCATAATTCCGGCGGCGGCGAAGTCAAAATCCACCGCGCTGACAACAACCGGATCCGGGGGGCTTACACCATCCCGCCCGCAAAGGATCCCTTCCCGCCCAGAGGTTAGTGCTATACAGCAAACTGATTAATCTGCAGCTTACAACTCGCCCCAATTGTGGCCGATGGCGGTGTCGACGGTCAGTTTGACGTCAAGTTTGTAGACCTGCTCCATGGTTTCTTTAATCAGTTTGGCGACGCGCTCAGCCACCGGCGCCGGGCATTCTACCAGGACGGAGTCGTGGATCTGCAAAAGGATGTCGCAATCGTTGTGCTGGGCACGCAGCTTGGCATCTACGGCAATCATGGCCATTTTCATGATGTCCGCCGCACTACCCTGCAGGGGCATATTGACGGCCGCCCGGTAAGCCGCCTCGCGCACCGCGAAGTTGGATGATTTTACATCCGGCGTCGGCCGGCGGCGGCCAAAGATATTCTCTACGTAGCCGTTCTTATCGGCCTCTCCCCGGGTTTTCTCTATGAATTCTTTGAGCTTGGGGCGGATCTCGAAATATCTGTCGATAAATTTTTTGGCGGCAGCAAAATCCATGCCGGTAAGCAGGCTCAGGGCGTGCGGACCCTGGCCGTACATGGTGCCGAAATTGACCGCCTTAGCGGCGTGGCGCATTTGTTTAGTGACGTCTTCCGGGTCGCGGCCATAAACCTGGGCGGCCGTCATGGTGTGTACGTCGGCATCGCGGTTGAACATATCTATCAGGTTTTTGTCGCCAGCCAAAACGGCGGCCAGCCGGAGCTCAAACTGCGAATAATCGGCGCTGACCAGCTTCTTGCCCTTGCCCGCTACGAACGCCGTGCGGATGTGCCGGCCCAGCTCGGTACGCACCGGAATATTCTGCAGGTTCGGGTCGGAGCTATTCAGCCGGCCGGTCTGGGCATTTGTCAGGCCAAACGTGGTGTGCAGACGCGAATTTTTATCCACCTGTCCCGGCAGCGTATCAATATATGTGTTCTTGAGCTTAGTAACCTCGCGGTACTGAGTAATCAGGTCAATTATCGGGTGCTGGCCGCGCAATTTATCCAGCTCGCTGGCGGCCGTGCTGTAGCCAGTCTTGCCTTTTTTGATGCCCTTCGTCGGCAGCTTCAGCTTTTCGAACAGAACTTCGGCCAGCTGGCCGGGCGAGCTGATGTTGAATTCCTGGTCGGCGTAGCCGTAAATCTGCTGTTCGTAGTCGCTAATCATGTCACCGACTTCGGCCGCGAACTTCTCCAGATATTTGGTATCCAGCTCAATGCCGGCATACTCCATACGCGCCAGCACCGGAATCACTTGCCACTCGATGTCTTTGGCCAGCTTGGCGATCTTAGGGAGCTTTTTGAGCTCAGCGGCCTGCTTTTCATGCAAGGCTTTGATGACGCGACATAATTTCTGGCGCCCGGGTCATGAACTCTTCTTTGTCCAGGTCTTCGAACGGCGAACCTTCGTAATCCAAGTCAGCTTCGGCCAGTTCACTCAATGTTTGTTCACGCCTGAGCGAGTTGAGCAAAAAAGCGCCCACCTTTACGTCATGACCGACTGGCGGCAGTTTTTGACGCCGAGCTCCGTGAGCAGCTTCCAAGGTTGACTTAACGTCATAACCAACCAGCTGGCCGGACGTCTTTGAACTCCTTGGCAATGGCCTCTGTGATCTAGCTTGCTCAGGTCTAGCGTATAAGTATTTTTGCCGTCCAGACTGATAATTAAGGCCTGCTGGTTTGGCGCCGTGCTTGCCGCCGAGCGGCGATGTATATAAAAGTTGTTCGGACTTCGGCAACTTGAATTCGGTGGCTTTTTGTCGCGTATCTATCAGCACGTTTTTGCCGCTTTTCAGCGGGCCGTGCCGGTGGCCGTGTGATGGTCGTCAATCGCCACTTGCATGACTTCCGGCAGCTGCCGGGCCAGGTTACGAAACTCCAGTTTCTGAAGCAAATGCAGAACTTTTTCTGGCTGGACGTGGTGGCCATCAACCTCTTTAAGATTGAGCTTTATTGGCGCGTCGGTCCAGATCCGCGCCAGTTGTTTGCTGAGGTACGCCGAGTCTTTGCCGGCTTCCAGTTTTTTGCGCATGGTTTCCTTTGAGAAGCGTCCAGATTCTCATAAATTTCATCTAACGTGCCGTATTTTTGTAGTAAGTCCGGACGGCGCCCTTTTCGCCGATGCCCGGCACGCCCGGAATGTTGTCCGAGCTATCGCCCATAATCGACTTCAAATCCAGAAATTGGTCGACCCGAATACCATATTTGGCCTCAAAGCTCTTCGGCGAATACAATTCTATGTTGACTAAGGCCTTTTTTGAGCGCGTAAACCTTCACGTCGTCATCTACTAACTGCAACATGTCCAGATCAGATGTCACCAGCAAGGTCTCAATCCCCTTCTTGCTGGCCTGCGTGGCCAAGGCGCCCATGATGTCATCGGCCTCGTAATCATCCATCTCGTACAGCGGCCAGCCAAAGGCCTCCAACAGCTCATGCAGTACCGGAACTTGTTCATAAAAATCCGGCGGCGCTGGCTTACGCCCAGCTTTGTACTCAGGATACAGTTTCAACCGCTTGCGAATATTGGTCTTGGGCTTATCCCAGGCCACAGCCACATAATCCGGCTGTAAGTTTGCGCATCACCTCCAGCGCCATCGTCGCGAAACCGAACACTCCACCGGTCGGCGTGCCGTCTTTGGTGCTCAAATTCGGCATAGCATAGTAGCCGCGGTAAAAAACCGACTTGCCGTCAATAATCGCGAACTTTTTCTTCCCGGAATCCGCCTCACTCATACCTAACAGTATACGCCAAGATAGCGCGCGTCAGCCCAACCAGTAGTGCCATTTGCTATCAGCCGGCTTCTTCCTAACCCAAATCGTC
Source organism: uncultured bacterium (assembly GCA_963805865.1). GTDB lineage: Bacteria > Patescibacteriota > Saccharimonadia > Saccharimonadales > UBA4665 > JARIHC01. Next base: position 258,000 of record CAWDVI010000003.1, on the reverse strand, counting down.
AGCAATACGCTCAAGGTGATAGAGATGAACAAGTAAACACCGACTACCACGATAAGATTATGTGAGAACAGACTGAGCAGGTAAGCCGGCAATATGCTGACTAATGCCCCTATTCTTGACGCTTTTCTATAACCATAACCAGAAAGAAAGAACCGGCCGCTACCCCGATTAATTTCCTGCTGTGCCAGTAGCATATCTGCCTGGCGCTGTTCTTCAGTTTTACTACCCGAATTTGTCGGTTTCATAACTAAATTATACCCCTCTTTAGCGGGGTTTCTGAAAGTGTTGATAATCCACTATGTCATCTTTCTCCAGCGTCCAGCTACCGCCCCACTCCCAGCCAAGGCCTTCCATCAATTTGACTAGGGGATGACCGGCATATAATGTTCCGGGCTCTTTCTTGTCCCAAACGGCGTCCGGTGGCTGAACGATTTCCTGGTCGCCCTCCCAGCGAATATAAGGATTAAGTCGTGTGTTTATATCAAACGCCAGGCCGCGGCCATGTAGTGAGGGTCTGTCGCTACCCGCTATCAAGCGGTAATTGAAGCCCGATGAGGCATTGTCGGCCATAAGTTTCTCATCGTCCCATAAATAGCGTGGGTCTGCCGCCAAAACGACCTTCTCAATCGGAAATTTAATATCCAGCGCCTGCTTGAAGAGCTTTTCGACCTCTCCGATGACACTCTTGGCAACTACTATCTGGCCAACGTGCTGGCATTCATCAAAACCTAGATAAGAAACCTCCAACAAATCAAGTGACTGAAGTATATCCTCAGGACATGGATTATCCGGGTTTTGTGCCAACGCCTCTTGGCGAGTCAGACGGCTGTCTACGACTTCTTCCATCCTTTTATTTTACGTAAGTTATGTAAAGATCTCTAGTGTCGCCGTACTGATCCGAGAATTGGTGCGAGCTGTGTACGCCCTTGCTGTCACCGGGATCAATGATGTCGTCCATGTTGAAGTTCTCAGCAGGCACTCCAAGAGCTTCCATGGCGTCTTTTGTATCTCTAATAATCATACCGCGGGTATCAGCTTCCCAGGTATCTTCCGGGATTACTGGGTCGCCGGGCCGCCAATCAGGGTTCGAGACATTCCTGACGAAACCATCTTCATACCAGCCAGGCAGGTGTTCTTCCATCTTTTCGCGGCTATCAAAGTGTTTGGTAAAGTTGTGTCCTTTTATGGCTGCCGCCAGTTTTATATTGATAGAAGCGGGATCGGCACCATAGTGCTCTATGGCCTCGTGCAAGCTATATGCCGTAAAGCTCATTTTCTTGCCGTCTTTCTCAAACGCAAAGCGGCTTGAGCCGAACATATCGGTCCGGGTGCCGTGTTCAAAACCAAAGACCGTATTGCCTTCGCTGTCCTTGAATTCAAAGTTCAGATCAGCACAGTCAGCCAAGCGCCGGCCAACAGCGTCAACTTCGCCTTCGCGGGCGAAGAAAGCGTTGAAGCCCGGTAGTTCACGCCAGCCATGCGGGTTTTGAATCATTTTGTCGTACTCATCCAGCTTGTCTGCAAAGCCCACCTGGTTAGCCGTAACGCCGACCATGAGTACTTCTTTTGGTTCCAGCCCGAGCTCGTTAAACGCATGGACGAGGTTCGAAATCAGCACATGCCCGTTTGGCGAGTATCTCGGCTATCTCGCCGCCTGTCGTAGTCTCCACGGATAGTTGGCAGGTTTGCTTACAAGCGCCCTCGCCCGCCCATTGGCAGGTGCGCCGCAGAATATTGCCTGCTTCTAACTCACCTTCCGCGTTTCTTACATTGGTAATCGCGTGTTCGACATTGTCCGCGACTGGTGCTTGGATGAATTCATTCATCAAGAGCTATTATAGCAGGTTTACAGATAGAAATCAATCTAGTGTCGCCCTTTAGAATCCATTGCGGCGCGCTTTTCTTCCAGAGTGATCGGCGTACCGTCTTCATGATATCCAGTACCTTTGCTCCGTGCCACACCCGCCCAAAAACCATACTGCAAAGAACTGTTAACCACGTGTTCGTGACACTCCGACAGCACGGGACAGCCTTCACAGATATCCATGAGCTCGCGTGTTACCTCAGGAGGCCTGCGAGCACCAGACGACGCGAAACGCACATCATCTTCGCAATCGCCTCTTTCCTTCCAGGCGGCCTCACCAACATCAACCAGGGATCCTATCCCCGATAAGCGAGCAAGTTTGCTTATTATCGCCGGATGCCACAAGACGCCCGCTTGAAACCTGGGCCACAGGGTCGCCTCTTTGCTACCGTAAACGATGGCATTTTCCTTGGCCATTTCGAAAACCTCCAGCTGTACGGAGGTAGCAAAAGTTTCTAAAAAGCTGGTGACCTGGTCTTGGGGAGATTCCCCAAATTCAGTTATATCGCCGTTGCCATTCATAGCTGTCGGCTCGTATATGGTCTCTAATAACTCATCCAGCTCTTCGAGCTGAATACTCGATTGCTCTACTCTCATAGTTTCATGTTAGCAATTCAATTTAATTATCTAAAGTGTAAGCGTTTTTAATATTTGTGGCTGGTATAATAAAGAAACAGTTATGAGACCAAAAATCAGCCGGCCGGAACTTATGCAAGTACAATTGGCGCTATTGGCGGCCATCGGCTTGCAGATAGTCACCCGCTCCATTGGTAACGAGCTCCTGCCTGGCTCGCAGTTCGTAATCATATTTATTGAACTGGGTCTGGCGCTGTTGATTGGCCTGACAGTCAACCGCCACCGCGAACGCAAGCTCGGCGTGCATCACATCATCGCTATTCTGCTACTCGGCCTGCTCTCCGTTATAAACGTCAGCGGCCTGATTTATGTGCTCAACTCCCTAATTATCAACCACGCGGCCTTGAACGGCGAGCAATTGTTGGCCTCAGCCATCGCCATTTTTGCCACCAATATCATCGTCTTCGCGCTGTGGTACTGGGAGATTGACAGCCCTGGTCTGACTGGCAGGCACTGGTCGCGGCACGACAAGGATTTCCAATTCAGCCAGCAGGACGTTGACCTGGTCAATTCGTTTCCGGGTTGGCGGCCCCAGTTTGGCGACTACCTGTACCTGTCTATCACAAACGCCGTGAATTTTGCCCCGGCCGACGTGCGGCCGTTGACCCTGCAGGCCAAAGCGCTGATGGCCGTGCAATCATTGATATCGGTCTTCACGCTGGCCCTGGTCATCGCCCGCTCAGTCAGCATTTTGGGCTAAAACTAAAACAGTTACGAATTAGTTAATAATTCTTGTATAATATCCCTTGATGTCTGAAAAGAAAGTTATCACATTCGTCGGCATGCCAGGAGCCGGCAAAAGTACTTGCGTAGAAAGCCTGGAAGAAAGAGGCCTTCCCTCCGTATATTTTGGCGGCATAACACTTGATGAGATAAAAGCGCGTGGGTTGAGCGTTAATCCTGAAAATGAAAAATTGGTACGCGAAGATATACGCAAGAAAGAAGGTATGGGTGCATATGCCGTGCGCACCGCGCCTAAGGTCAAAGAACTGTTTAAACGAGGTAGCCAGCATGTAGTGGCCGATGGCCTATATAGTTGGAGCGAATACAAGATATTTAAGGAAGAGTTTGGCGACAACGCAATTATCATAGCCATAGCGGCAGCTAGAGAAGAACGCCACGAGCGACTGGCTAATCGTCCTAAGCGACCAATGACCGATGAAGAAGTTACCAACCGGGAATATGCCGAGATTGAAAACATTGAAAAAGGCGGACCGATAGCCAATGCCGACTACACTATCGTAAATGACGGCACGCCTGAGCAATTGATAGAGCAATTGAACGGCGTGCTAGGTCAAGCCGGCGTATCTATCGCTTAACTACTTGATGTAGTCGTGAAGTTTTTTGGCGTCGCGGTGTTTGCGCAGTTTGGCGAGAGCCTTGGCCTCAATCTGGCGAATGCGCTCGCGGGTGACGCTAAATTCCTGGCCGACTTCCTCTAGGGTGTGGGATTTGCCGTCTTCCAGGCCAAAACGCAGTTTAAGAATCTTTTGTTCGCGCTCCGTGAGGGCGGCCAGCATGTCCTTGACCTGCTCTTTCAAAAGCTGGCCAGTGGCGGATTCTTCAGGGCTGGCAGTGTCTTCGTCTTCGATGAAGTCGGCCAGCACGGAGTCTTCCTCGTCGTCGCGGATAGAGGCGTCCAAGCTGGATAATATCCTGCTTGATCTTCATGATGTGCTCCACCTTGTCGACGTCAATCTCCATCTCTTTGGCGATTTCCTCGTTGGTCGGTTCGCGGTTCAGTTCCTGAGTCAGGCGGCGCTGGGTCCTGAGCAATTTATTGATAGTCTCCACCATGTGCACGGGTATACGGATTGTTCGGGCCTGGTCGGCGATGGCGCGGGTGATAGCCTGGCGGATCCACCAAGTGGCATAGGTGCTAGAATTTGAAGCCTTTGTCCGGGTCAAACTTCTCGACGGCGCGAAGCAGACCGGTATTGCCCTCTTGGATTAGGTCCAGCAGGTCCAGACCGCGGCCGACGTAGCGTTTGGCGATACTAACCACCAGGCGCATGTTGGCTTCGGCCATTTCGTCTTTGGCTTTCTTGTCGCCGGCCACCACGCGCTGGGCCAGCGCCAGCTCTTCTTCGGCGGTCAGAAGCGGAATCTTGCCGATTTCGCGCAGGTACAGACGGACCGAGTCGTCGGCCACGTCGTCATCCAGATAAAGCGGCGGCTTTGTTGGTCTTCTCTTCCTCGTCTTCGTCTTCATCTTTCTCCCATCCGTCACTATTTTTGGAGGTGTCCGGGTCGGAAGCGGTAATCTCAATGTTCATGTCGGCCAGCTCGGTATAGAGCGAATCAAGCAGTTCGGCGTTGGCCGGCGTTTCCGGAATCTGGGCGAAGATATCACGCTGGTCCAGGCGCTTATCTTTTTTGGCCTGGGCCAGGAGCTCCTGTTTTTTCTGCTCCAGCGCCGACTCTTCGGCGGCGACTTTCTTAGTCTATTTTCTTGGTCTTTTTTGGTTTAGTAGTCTTTGGTCTTATCTTTGGCTTTGGCTTTGGCCATAGGCGGCCCCCTTTACTTGGTTCAATAATTGATCGTATTCTTTGGCTTGCGTGAGGAGCCGCTTAGTGGTCTTTTCGTCGGACGTCTCCAGTTCCTCGGCAAGTTTCATTTTTTGGTTTTTTATAAATTGTTCTATCAATCGAGCCTGTAGGCGAGCCGCTTCCCAGTGGAGTTCGTTCAGCTCAAGACCTTGGTACAGTTCCTCGTAGAGTAATGTTTCTATTTTAACATAATCGGCAAGCGGCTTCAATTGCTTGGCCTCGTCGGGCTTGGCTTTGAAGTCGCGGTTTTTCTTGAGGAACGCCAGTAGCTGGCGGGCATCGTCTTCGTAGAGCATCTCGGCGGTCACCAGATCCAGGAATTCACGCAGGGTTTGCCGACTGAACATCAGCGACAGGAACTGATCCTGGGCCTTTTTGTTCTCCACGGCTAGGCGATCCAGCTTTTCAGGCGTAGTCTTGATACGACGGCGGCGCTCGGTGGTTTCCGGCTTGGGGGTTTTAGACAATTTTTGGTCCGAGTGATTCCTTGCTGACGCCAATGTGACTTAGCGATGGCGTTCAGATAGTGGTCGCGCTCCACGTCATCGGATAGCGCCCGCACCACCGGCAGTAAAACGTCGCTGTATTGGCGCTTGCCCTGGGCGGATTTGATATCTAGCAGTTTTTCGTAGCGTTCCATCAGCCAATCCAGGGCGTATTGGTTCTGGCCGATAGCTTTTTGCCACAGCTTCGGGTCTTTCTGGATGAGCTCGTCCGGATCTTTGGCGTCTGGCATGCTGATGATGCTGAGGCTGACTTTTACACGGCTGGCGATCGGAATAGCCCGCTCGGTGGCCGCCAAACCGGCCTTGTCGGCGTCAAAACAGAGGCGAATATCGCCGGTAAAACGGCTCAGTGCTTTAAGGTGCGGCTCGGTCAGCGCCGTGCCGGCGGTAGCCACGACCTGCCGCACGCCGGCCTGGTGGCTGGCAATGACATCCAGATTCCCCTCCACCATGACCACGAATTTGCTCTTGCGGATTGATTCCTTGGCCAGGTGCAGGCCGTAAATGTGCCGGCTTTTGTCGTACAGCACGGTTTGCGGCGTGTTGATGTATTTAGGCGCGTTGTCATCGTCTTCTAACAGCCGCGCCGTGAAGCCGATAACCCGTCCGAACTGGTCATGCAGAGGAATCATCAGCCGGCCGCGGAACATATCGCGCATGCCGCCTTTATAGCCTTGGGCGCTCAGGCCAGCCTGCTTGATTTCGGCCTCTGTGAAGCCCTTCTTTTTGGCATAGTCCATCAGTGCTGAGCCGTTATTGGGCGAATAACCGAGCTGCCATTCCAGCGCCGTCTGCTTGCTGAATCCGCGCTTTTTGAGCACATATTCCAACGCCGTCTGGCTTTTGCTGAAGTGCGCCTGGTAAAACTTGGCGGCTTGTTCTAATAAATTGTGCAGGCGCTCTTTGTCCGGTCCGCCACGCCGCGATTTTGATTGATACTGTTCCAGATCGACACCGGCCTTGCGCGCCAACAGCTCCAGCGCGCCCTTAAAGTCAACGCCCTCCATCTCCATCACGAAGCTGAACATATTGCCGCCCTTGCTCGAGAGCTAAAGTCGTGCCAGATCTGTTTTTCCGGGCTGATCATCAAGCTGGGCGTCTTTTCGTTGGTCCACGGGCTAAGCCCGCGCCAGTTCCGCCCGGCGCGCTTTAGCTGGACATACTCCGCCACCACATCTTCAATGCTCAGCCGCTGTTTGACCTCATCTACCGCATCCATACTAATAAGTATCTAGTAACTAGTGGGGAGTGGCAAGCTTAGGCGGCTTTGTAGCAAAAACTTTTGCTGCCTTTTCTAGTACCCTGTTCTTTTTCACATTTTTTTATGAAAGCGTATATTTCTCAGGTGTTGTTTTCGCCGATTATCAGAATTTTGTGAAAAAGTGCAGGCGGCCAAAAACTAGTAGCAGTTATCGCTTAGATGGATTGCGAATGCCGATGAGCGAGATTACGCCGCCGGCGATAACCAGGCCAGCGGTGGTGGCCATGCCGGCGTGGAAAGCAGTGACTGAGGCTTCTTTAAGGGCAGATTGAAGACCGGCGTCATGCTGGTACGGCGCGGGCGACGTGGTGACTAATGGCTTCTGTTTGGCACTTTCGTATACGTTGTTTGGGACCGTCAGGCAGACACTATTGTGATTGAGCGAATTGCTAAATTGTAGCGCTACCACCGCGCCGACCGCGGCGATGGCTAGGAGGCCGGCAATCCGGGCCACGGCATTGTTAATCGCCGAGGCGATGCCGGCTTGGGCTTGGGGCACATCGCCCAAGATAGCCGCCGTCAGCGGCGCGACCGTAATCGATAAGCCCAGACCGAACACCAATATGGCCGGCAATAGTTGGGTCCAGTAATTAACGTCGGCTGTTAGGCGGAGCATCATCAAAAAGCCGGCGCCGGCAATGATCGGGCCAAGCCCCATAAATAGCCGCGGGCCATATTTAGCAGACAGCGCGCCGAAGCGAGGCGACAGCACGAACATGATAATCGTCACTGGCAAAATTGACATGCCGGACGCCAGCGCCGAGTAGCCACTAACCTGCTGTAAGAACACTACTATCAGGAAAGTGGCCACACTCAAACCGGCGTAGATGCCTAGCGTAGCGACATTACCGACACTGAAGTTGCGGTTGCGGAAAATGCCCAGCGGCAGCATAGGGTGCTTATTTTTGTATTCATAGATCAGGAAAGCGGCGAAAATAAGTATACCGAGCGTCAGCGGCAGGTAAATCAGCGGGCTACCCCAGCCGTAGCGCGGCTGTTCGATTAAGGCGAAGACCGGACCGGCTAGGCCCAAGGCGCACAGCAAGGCACCAATGATATCCACCCGCACCTGGGCACTTTTTTTGTGCGGAGCCTTAACGCCGCGCAACAGATACAAAGTGACGGCTATTGGCAATACGTTGATGGCGAAGATCCAGCGCCAAGAAGCGGCGTCTACCAAAATACCACCGAGCAATGGGCCAAGAATAAAGGAGATGCCGGTCCAGGCCGTCCAGGTGCCGACTGCTTTGCCTTGCGCCGGTCCATTGAACGTCGAGATTATCAAGGCTAGCGAGCTGGGCACCAGCAAAGCGCCGGCCACACCCTGCAAGGCCCTAAAAGCAATCAATGAGCCACTGGTCGGTGCCAGCGCGCACAGCACCGAGGCCACGCCAAAGCCCAGCAGACCCAATCCAAGGATCTTTTTGCGGCCTAATACGTCCGACAAGGAGCCAGCTATCAATATGAATGAGCCGAGTGTCAACAGATAGGCATCCACTATCCATTGCTGGGCCGCCAGGCCGCCGCCCAGCTGGTCGCGGATAGCCGGTAGAGCGACATTTACGATAGCCCCATCCAAAAAAGCCACGAACGAAGCCAGGATGCTGACCACCAAAACCAAGCGCTGTTGTTTGGTCATTTGCTTTAAGAATAGCAGATGGCCACTTCCCTGACACGCTCCGCTTATGGTTTAATTAAAGAATGCCGCCGCCTAACCAAAACCCATTCGTACTGCCGCCCAAGCCGGATCGGCCCGAGCCTACCGAGCCCCAGCAACCGGCACAACCGACTGGAACCCCGCCAACGCCAGCTGGGCCGAACGGGTCGGATTACGGCTTTATCATGGAGCCGCCCAAGCCACCACGACGCAAACTGGCCTTACCGGGCTTTAGCGGCAACAGCTCCGTAATCCTCCGGGCCGGCATAGCGCTGGGCGGCCTACTGGTACTGATTATAATAATTTCCGTTGCTAGGAGCCTGTTCAGTGGCGGCGGCAACACGCAAGCCCTGACCACCGTCGCCCAGGAACAGCAAGCTATGATACATATCCTGACTAACGGGGCCGGGACGGACAACCAACAGCAGGCTACACTCTCCGATAGCAATAAGAAATTCGCCTCTACCGCTAAGCTGAGTCTGACCAGTGCCCAACAACAGCTCATCACATATATGGATACCAACGGCAAAAAAGTCAGCACCAAAGCACTGGATCTGAAGATCGACCCGGCCATAGACAAGCAACTGACCACCGCGGCCACCAACAGCACCTATGATTCGACCTTTAAACAAGTAATGCAGACCGAGCTAACTAATTATGAGAAGGCCCTGCAGGCAGCCTATCAGCAGACTAGCGGGCCGAAAGGCCGCAAACTGCTAACCGAAGAATATAATGGCGCCCAGTTATTACTTATCCAGCTAAAAGCGCCCGCCAGCTAATTGCCAGCGACCAGGCGATAACTATGCCGGATTAGGTCCTGCACCTCCGGCCATCCCAGCTGGCCGGTTAGAACCATGGTGTTCCAATGTTTCTTATTCAGGTGGTAGCCGGGCATGACTTCATCATATTTATCGCGCAAAGTTTCGTTGAGTTTAGGGTCGCCCTTTAGGCTCAGCTGAACAGGGTCTTTCTTTTCACGGATTAGCGCGAACATTTTATCTCCGACTTTATAAACGGCCACGCCTTCGCCAAACGGATAATCCAACCGCGCGTTCGGCATACTCAATATGTATTCTTCAACTGTCTTGTGGGTCATGGCTCTATTGTATTACAACCAGTTGCTACGACAGATAAATGCTATTGCTTGCTTATATTTGACAGGTAATATAGTATCCTCGCTTAGCAAGGAGTCAATATTGTGGCAAGTAAATTAAAGAGTGCTGTTGAAATCATTGAGAAAATCGAAGAGCTGATCAGGCCAGCTGCTCGCAACTATACATCCCAAGATGAGATATTAATCATAGCTATAGAAGAGCTGCGTAGACGTTACGACAAGATTTCCCATGATTACGACACAACAAGAATCAAACTTATCACTCTTTTAGGTGGAGGTCTGGCTTTCTTAAGTTTTATGTACTCAGGTAAAACGCCTCAGGGCAAAGCAGACATCTTCTTTCCGCCCGCACTAGCCGATAGGATTTTCTACTTCATAGGCCTGGGGTTAGTCTTAGTCGCGATGGGCGTGCTGTTTTGGGCTATATTGCCTAGAGACTGGTCTTTGCCTTTAGACGCCAAGAGGCTGAACAACTTGGATGACCACTACACCAGCAAAAATAAGTTTCTACTGTATGTAAAAAATGAATATCTAGAGTCGCTTGCCTTCTGCATGAGGCAACTTGCGAAACTTGTAAGAATGCTTAACGCCAGCTTAGTTATGTTGTTTATCGGTGCTATAATACTATTAGTACTTAAGTACTTTGGAGGATAAAACTATGCCAGACTTCATTAAAAAGGGTGCATAGAAAGCGCCAAGCCCCGAAAGGGGCTTTTTTGTTACTGTTGAATAATTTATTTGCTCGTGAGAGTACGACCGCTAATTATTAAATACTTCTTGTAATAGTTTTTGCAATCATGTCAAAGCATGGTTAGAATGAAGACAGTTAACCGGGAACATCTATGTATTGAAGGGAGAGTGTAAGATGCTATATAACGTATCTAAAGGTATAAGCAAAAACCTAAAAACAAAAATCCTAAATTTTAGTGCCGCGCCAGCAATGGCGACAGTCTTCACAACTGGACTTGCTTTATTGTTTCTGACTCACATTGCCTTTGCTTCTTCACCCAGCTACACCCAAGCACCTTTTACCTCATCCGAGATAAGCACAAACTGGTCCCCCGACCGCACAACACCTTCTGGCGGGTATTCTTCTACCTCTTTCGGAGGCAGAAGTAATGTTTTAGAGATGAACGTCGACAACACACATGCTAGCCCGTCTACGGGTTTCTACCGCACAGAAGGCCTACAAAGACAAATCCCGAATAGCGATACGATCAAGGCTGATCTATATGTAGACAGTTCGTGGTTAACAAAAGATGTTCGGGCCGGCCTATGGGGTGTAGGCAAGGATAGTGGTGGTTCAGTTTCTGCATATCCGATTATAGAGTTCACTACTGCCGGCGATGGTGGGTTTACCGGCTGGCGTGTATGGGATGGCGTTATAGGAGGATGGACAAACCTTCCGGCTTCATATAATACTAATGCTTGGAATACGCTCGAAATATCATTCAATGAATCCACAGATCAGTTTGATCTAAATATTAATGGCACAAACGCCACTTCAAACACCGCCGATGTCACTACTCACATTGGCGCAGTAATCCTTAATAGCTATAACTATGCCGAAACGTCGGATAAGGATTACAGCGTTCACTGGAGCAACTTCGCGTACGGTACGTATCCTCCTGACACAAGCTCTACCACATTCGTTAATGACCCTAAGTATGTTAGGGCAAACAATGGCGGCGACCTATCGGCACAGATTGTTACTCCCGATACGACTGAAGACGTAAGATTTTTCGTGGACGGCAACACAAGCACGCCATTTTCTGCCAGTAATATAGGCGGTGCTGGCGCCACAACTAGTTGGTGGAGACTATATACTCCCCTGCCAGCAGGCCAACATACTATATCTGCGCAGGTTAAGATTAGCGGTACTTGGTACGACGTTTCGGACACCGGTGTCGTGTATTCGCTAGACACTCCGTGGGCACAGTACGTGATTCCGCAATCCAACCAGTTCTTCCGGCCTAACGACAAAGTTGTACGAGTTAAAGCCGATGACGAGTTTGACCAATTCAATTACATGAAGACCACTGTCAACGGCGTAACACACACCGTGAACCGCGCCGATTGTAGCGATCAGGGCAACTACGTACTCTGTGACTTACAAAACCTTAATCTACCCGCAGGTACTTACCAGGCTGACACCACGACCTACACCAAAGCCAATAACCGTGTCGATCATCTGATGAGCCCGGAGTTCACGATCGATGACACCAGACCCGAACTGACCAATTTCCAGATTACTCATACACACTCCGTTTACGGCAGTTTGGTAGACGTTAGCGCTGATGCCACGGACGCCAACGACATTAAAAACGTGAAGTTCTATGTAACCGCTCCGCGCGCCAGTGATGGCGTCTGTGACGGCAATGGTACGCACTTGGTTGATGCCACGGGTAGCCATACGTCTGGCGACACCTATACCGCGACCCTGGATACTTCAAGCCTGACTGGTGATTACTGTCTAAATGCTATCGCGGAAGATAACGCCGCCAACCACAGTTCCATTTCAAAGATCAAAGCAACCTTTGATAACACTGCTCCCGCCAATCCAACTCTGGTCAGTCCGCCGAACAACACCGTAACCCAAGGCGCCAGCATAACCCAGTCCTGGAGCGACGCTTCCAGCGACGTAGACCACTACATCTACGAGAGCTACAACAATTCCACCGCGACCAGCCTTCGCTACCACAATACGTATTCCGCTACCAGCAAGACGGCCACCAACGTAGCCGACACAACTTACTGGTGGAGAGTAAAAGCGGTTGACCACGTTGGCAATGAAAGCGACTGGAGCCCACTCTGGAAGATAACCGTAGATAACACCGCGCCTACCGGCTTAAACAACCTCTCGCCAAGTAGCGGTTCAAGCGGTACTACAGCCAGCCTTACCAGTATTGACTGGTCAGACGCTACTGACGCCAACGGTCCTGTAACTTACTACTACGAGAGCTCTCGTTCCAATGCTACGAATGGCGATAGCTCATTCACCAGCCCTGTTTACCAATCCGGTGCCTTGAGTTCTTCGCAGATTCCAACACCGGGTACACCAGAAGGAACTTACTATTGGCACGTCAGAGCAGTTGATGCCGCCGGCAACAGTACCGACTGGACCACGCCATGGGAGGTCATCGTCGACAACACGGCGCCAGACACTCCGTCCGCAACACCGCCAGCCGGCGACTACACCGGCACCCAGTCAGTTGAGTTGAGCAGTAGTGATAGCCTCAGTGGTTTGGCAAGCATCTATTACACCACCAACGGCGACACGCCGGACAACACCAGCACGCTCTACACTGGCCCGATTAGCGTAGCTTCTGACGAGACCATTAAGGCAGTTGCTTACGACAATGCCGGCAATGCCAGCACGGTCCTAGAGGCCGCATACGGTATCGCGCCTACAATCTCGGGTGAAGGTTCAATCGGCGTAACAACTACGAGCATAACGTTGGTATGGACAACTGATCAGCCAGCTACATCACGCGTCATATACGACACGTCGTCACATTCCGGCCTGGGTTCTGCCCCGAACTACGGCTACGCATTCTCTACAGTGGAGACCGACGCCTCGCCCAAGGTCACCACTCACAGCGTGACTGTTACCGGCCTGACACCTGGCACTACTTACTACTTCCGCACCGTTTCGCACGGTTCGCCTGAGTCAGTCAGTGGTGAGTTGGCATCGGTTACCAAAGTACCTCCTAGCAGTGGCTCAACCACTCCGACTTACGTCATAACGCCTGTTCTAGGCGTTGGCACAACGGCTGGTTCCGTAATCAACACTGTCACTGGCGGTGCCGGTGGCATCGTTGGTAACGTTCTAGGCGCTACCACGACCGCTCCGAACACGCCGAACAATAGTGCAGGTGATGGTAGTTCCAGCGACGGCAACGTCGGCGTGGAAGGCACATCAACCAAGAAAGCCGACACCAAGAAGGCTTCGGCCTTCCTAGGTCTGGGCTGGTGGTGGCTATTAGTCCTAGCTATCGTACTCGGCCTGATCTACGGCCTAACCCGTGGTGCGAACGGTACGGACAAGAACAGTAGCCATTCTTAGAAAAACACAAGCATGTTAATATAATATACTTTACATAATTACATATATAGTGTACTATTATATGAGCTCAGAGGGTTTCTAGGGACTTTAACTTTAGTCCTTGGGAACCTTTTTAAATGAGTGGACTAAAGTAAGGGAGTCTTATGTACAAAGGCGGCTTGGGTGCCGGCGCAGCAACAGTTACCACAGGGGCAGCATTAATCTTGCCTAACACTGGTAGCAACCTGCTGATTAATATAGCTCTTTCTGTCGGCGCTGGCTTGATAGTTTGGGGCTTTGTATATGCGCGTTCTACGCGTGTTACTCGCTAAGGACCCTGTAACTACTATGAAAAGGTGGAACGTACGGACTATTCTGCGTGGACTAAAAAAAGGCGTCGCCTCTCTGTTGGTGTGCGTAGTGGTAGTCGTGTTGCCGTTATTGGTTTTTTGGCAGTGGCACGGCGATATCACCCTGCTGAAAAGCACCAGCAAGGCCACCCCTCTGCCGGCATTTGTAAACCGAGCGGCTGACTCTGATAAAAAAGCGCCGCAACTATACAAAGAACCTCTTATCACTATCACTTTTGATGACGGCTGGGAAACCACCTACACCGTCGCCGCCCCTATACTGACTCGGGACGGCATACGCTCCACCCAATACCTTGTCACCAGCCTGCTCGGTGATCCTGCTTATCTGTCTCTTGACCAGGTAAAGGCTCTGCAGCGACACAACCAACAGATTGCCTGCCATAGTGTCAGTCACCCCGACCTTACCAAAATCACGCCTGCTGAACTTACCTACCAGTTGCGAGGCTGTCAACAGTATTTCGCACAAAAACGTATTGGCAACGTTCAGGATTTCGCCGCTCCCTATGGACACACCAACCATGCCGTGATCGCTGGTATCGGACAGGTTTTCCGCTCAGAGCGTAACACCGATGGCGACCTTAGCAACGGCATCAACGATGCTGATGTAAATCTGCCTGGCAATAGCGATCCTCACGATATTATCGGTGTTACCGTGCACAGCAATACCACCGTCGCTCAGCTTAAGGCGGCCGTAGACTACACTGTCGCGCATAATGGGTGGTTGGTACTGACATACCACCAATCCGAAGAGACCGGATCTAAGTACAGCTTGTCAAAAGACAGCTTGCAAAAACAGCTTGATTACCTGAGTAGTACGCCTGTACGAATCGTAACCATGGGCCAGGTCATGGATAGTTTGCCACCCACGCCTAAGGGGCAATAATAATGAAAGTCACACGGTCCAAACCCAAGGCAAAACGCGTTTACTGGCGCAAGCTGGCACTTTTGATTGCCGCCCATGACGAAGAAATGGTCATCGAACAGACCATCCGTTCAGCCATAAGAGGCGGCATGAAAAAGCGTGATATATACGTCGTAGACGATAGTTCCAGCGACAATACCAGCAAATTAGCGCGCTCCATACTTGGCAAGGATAATGTTTGCCGGGTACGACGTAGCGGCAAGGGTCTAGCTTTGACCAAGGGTGCCGCCAAATTCCGCTTAACCAAGCGTTATGAGTGGATTCACATCGCTGATGCTGATGGCGCCTTCGCGAGAGACTATTTCTATGTTTTCCGACGTCATTTGCAACCTAAATACGCCGTGGCTACCGGCTATATCAAAAGTTTGCCTGGTCATAGCATCAGTCAATATCGTGTTTATGAATACACTATTGGCATGGAATTACATCGACGGTTCCAGGCATTGACGCAGACCGTGCCAATCGTTCCGGGGCCGACATCCTGCTTCAGGTCTGATATATTTTCCAAACTGGACTTCACTGTCAAAGCACTTACTGAAGATTTTGATGTCACGCTACAATTGCACCGCAAGAAGCTTGGGAAGGTCCAGTTCATACCGGCAGCCATAGCATATACCCAGGACCCGCGGAACGTGAACGACTTCATGAAACAAATAACGCGCTGGAACCGTGGTATCCTTCAAGGTTCACGACGTCATCGCATCGGTCTAAGACCTCAACGCATTGACGCGTATCTTTCGTATCAGATCATGCAGAACCTGGTTTTCTTCGTCAATTACGCAATAATCATACCTTATATCGCGTTTCAGCGACATTCTCCGGACCTATTGGCAACCCTGTTCCTGTTTGACGTGATTACCACGCTATTTCTTACGGCACTAGTCAGCCTGCGCTCCCGACGCTGGGATATCCTGAGTGCCTTCCCGCAGATTTACATCTTACGTTGGCTTACGTTGGCCGTTTTCTTACGCGCCTTCGTAGAGGTTAATATCCTACAGCGTTTCCGGGATACAGATGCTACTTGGAGCACCAAGGGCCGACGCTACAAACCGACACTGGCAACCTAAGGTATTTTCTATTGGTTACTAGGCAATTCCTTTAGAAAAGCCGAGGCGGCTGGCGTAAACGAGGTGTTGTTTGCAGGATCCGGCCGTACTTGTCTGGCGCTTACCACGAGTCTGTATCTACTTGTTCCTACCGGTGTGCAAGTAATCAGCGATAATTGCGATCGCGTGCCATTTGAATCCAGAACTCTCATATCGTTCGGAGCTACGACCTTGCTATCAGTCACGACATAGACGAAGCGTGTACCTTTGTAGTCCAAGCTAACTTGTTGGCCGAACTGCAGCTTATCAATTAGCGTGAAAATATACTTGTAGTTACCGGGTGCCCATGCGACGCCGCTTGAATGACCGAAAATCACTACGTTGCCCTTCTGGCCTGGCAGTGCGGTTGTGCCATAGTGCACGACGCCGCTTCTTAGGTCATATGCGATGTTGGTATTATTTACACTTGGTTCATAGGTTACTGGAGCTCTGACATTGATGCTGGGAATTATTATTTCGGAAAGCTTTTTATCGACTATGACGCCATTCGTCCCGGCAGTAACAGGAGGTGAGCTTAATCTGGATACATAATAGTGTAGCTGTGCTTCGTACGAGGGCAGGTTAAGCAGGCCGTACATAAGAAAAGTAGCCACAATACCTATGATTGGTGGCAAAAGATGCCGTTTAAAAGAAAACGGTATTTTCTGTACTCCGACCGGCAACGTATTCACCTTCTGGGTCATGTATTTGATTATATAACTTTATTGATATTTTAGCAACAGTAGTTCTAGTGTATTTTATCACCCTGCGATGAAGTAGTAATTTGCTCCCAGGGTCCAGCCGGAACAGCTTGGTCAGGCACAAACCTCCAGCTCGTATAACCTACATCACCAAGATGTAGATAATCACGAACGGCTGGCGAAACATCTAAGCCAGCACCGGTGTCAATGTGGTTATGCGGTAGCCCGGCACCGAACACATAAGTAGTGTCGTTGTCTTGGTAGGGCCCGGTGTCTTCCCACTGGGCGTATGTCGTTCTATTGCCTGACTGTACCGCTACCCAGGAATTCTTACACCATGAATAATCTCTCAGTTTTAAATTGCCGGCATTTGGGCATGCAGTTGCCGTAGGTTTTCGCTTACCCGCACTATCAAAGTCATTGTAGGGCAAAGCAACATAAAACGGGTTTTCCTGCGGCGTAAACGCTGCGGGGTAATAGCCGCGCCTGACACTAGGGTTGTCAACGCCTCCATAGTGAGTTTGCCATTGTGCATCCCAAGCACTAGCTACATTTGCGATATGGCCATTGTCGCTGCTGCCCCGCTCTCCTACCCAAAACACAGTGGTGACAACAAATTTATGTATATACTCATTTCGCGTATGAGCACTAGTTGCATGCATGAAAACAGTTGCAAGTATGAAAAGCCCCGCTATGACTCCCGCGATTAGACACCGCGTCTTAGCTGGTCGTAACCCTCTGGGCATGTTTATCTTGTTTCTTATAGCTGAGGGACTAGCTCGTCAATCGCCTGTCGCACGGTTTCAACGCTGATACCGGAACTTTTGATATAACTCAGTTCCGCATCAAGATCAGATGGCTGGGTATCGTACTGAACATCCGTGGGATCGGTCGGCGTGACAGCGACCTCGTGATAGACCAGGATCAGCCATGTATGCTGTTGGTTGGCCTGATCAATCCATGCCTTTAC
The DNA here is from genome assembly GCA_963805865.1 of uncultured bacterium. Classification (GTDB taxonomy): domain Bacteria; phylum Patescibacteriota; class Saccharimonadia; order Saccharimonadales; family UBA4665; genus JARIHC01. The sequence goes on along the minus strand of CAWDVI010000003.1, from coordinate 240,318 downwards.
TTGAGCCGGTGTGGTGGTGTTAAAGATGTTTTGAACGACGAGTTTGGTAAGGTTCAGGTTGTCCTTGGTATTGAAACCGCTGTCGACTGTCCGTTGCGAAACGTACAGTTGTTTGCCCATATCAATGGTTGTCGCGTTATATGCGCCGTACGGATAGGCAAAATCCGTTACCGGTACACCGAATGCGTTCTGCAAAGTGGACTGGCTTTGCTGCATCTCCTTTTGTGCTTGGCTGGTTGTCAACTTGGTCAGATCAGGGTGCGTAATACTATGTGAGGCAATCTCATTGCTGTCGGCGATCAGATTGCTAATCTGGGGTTTGCTCATGTAGTCGGGCTGGTCATTCAACTCACCCGAGATAATGTAGAAAGTAGCTTTCTGGCCGTATTTATTAAGCAGAGGCAAGGCATTGGTGTACTGATTGGCCCAGCCGTCGTCAAACGTCAGGCTGACGATTCCCCGGTTAAACGGCGCTGGCGCGTATGTTCCAAAACTGAAGTCATCAGTCGTCAGCGAACCATTTGAATAAATCAAATGGAAAACTGTGACGGAAGTGGCCCCGGCAGGTATATCAAATTCCGCCGAGGCTTGAGCCCAATTGCTGGAGGGCAAGACCGTGCCCAAATAATAGTATTGCACCGTGCCATTGATGGTAACCGCGGCATCTATCTCGCTGGTGACATCGCTCTGGTACCAGTCTGTGTAACGATAGTGGCCAGCGGACACGTTCTGGGCCGTGTAGTCCCAATCAGCGGCACCATTACGATAGTTGCTAAGGCTCACCTTTGCGCTGTGGTTGCCCGTATGGCCGGTATTCAGATAACTGAACGAGGCGGTATTGGAACCCCAGGAATCAGCCGACCAACTCTGCGGTCGTCCGCCAGTAGCATCGGGAATCTCAACCGAAGGATTAGGTATAGTGTTCGGACCGTTGTTGGCGGGCGTAGGAGGCGGCGGCACTACCACGTTTGATACGTTAACAGCGACCGGTGTTGAGGTCGTTGATTGGTTGGCTACGTTTGTCGCCACAGCCGTCAGGGTGTGATTGCCGTTGGAAACCTTAGTGGTATCCCAGCTGAAGCTGTACGGCGCGCTCGTCACGGGACTACCCAGCGGCTGGCCGTCCAACATATATTGAACGCTAGCAATACCTTGGGCGTCAGCAACCTGAACTGTGGCGGTCTGGGTGGCACTGACCGTGGCACCGTTCGCCGGACTGGTAATCTGCACTGTCGGAGGTATTGGGTTCTGAACGCTTACGGTCACCGCGGATGAAGTGGTACTGAGATGGGCTGTATCTGTCGCCACAGCCGTCAGGGTGTGATTGCCGTTGGAAACCTTAGTGGTATCCCAGCTGAAGCTGTACGGCGCGCTCGTCACGGGACTACCCAGCGGCTGGCCGTCCAACATATATTGAACGCTAGCAATACCTTGGGCGTCAGTTACGTCGGCACTTATAGTTTGATTATCCTTGACCACCGAACTCGGTATCGGGCTTGTGATATTGATGCTTGGCGCCGTTGGTGTCGGCGGTGGCACTATGACTGGCGGCGGCGTCGGTGTCGGCGGTACGGTTGGCGATGCCAGTTCAAAGTCATAATCATCTGTCGTAATTGAGCCGTTTTTCTTAATCAGATGATAAAAAGTTACCTTGCTGGCATTAGCTGGCGTATTGAACGTGATATTCGTTTGCTTCCACGCGCTACTGGCTGGCGTATTGGTCAGCCACATGTAGTTCGTCTGACCAGTGTCAGTAGTGACAGCTACATCAATTTCGCCCGCCACAGTTGATTGATACCAGTCGCTGAACTTATAAGCCGTTAAAGGAGTAACATCAACTGGGTCAGGATACCACTTGGCATCTCCGCTTTTATGTTTTGTGACCTTAGTGGTCACGCTGTGTGAACCGGTGTGGCCGGTAAAATTATAAGTAAACGATGCGGTATTTTTTCCCCATTTATCCTTGTTCCAGTTGGTAGTTCCCTGCTCAATTGACGGGTTGAGTATCAGGTTGCCAGTCGTCGTTGAAGCCGCGGTCATCTTAGGTTGTCTATGGGCCTGGCCAGCTAGCATCGTAGCAACAATCAAGATTGATAATGTGAAAATTGTTCTGGCGGATGCGTTGAATCTTTTCATAATACCTCGTTGCCCACCGCATTTACTCACATGACTTATTATTAGTAGTATACATATAAACTTGCACTATAGTCAATAGATATATTTAATATATAGCCGCGTGCAGTATAGTGGTCTCTTAACTAGTCTGACTGCTTCTGGAACCACTCCAGATAATGCTGCAGTTCGGCGATGCTGGCTTGGATGTCATCAAAGGCGCGGTGCACCTCTTTCTTCTCAAACTTCACGTCATATTTGCCCTGCATAAAAACTTTCCAGGCGCTAACGTCCAGCATGCGGTAATGCAGCTTTAGATCTAGCTGCGGCCACCACTGCCGGATGAATCCGCGGTCATTGTGAATACTATTCCCTGCCAGCACTGCCGGCTCCGAACCGAATTGTTGTTCAACCAGCTCCACAAGCTCCTGCTCAACCTGCTTACTCGGCTTGCCGCTATCCATTTTGTTCACAAATTCGTCGCGGTTGGCTGGAAAATCCTTCCACCAGATATTTTTTTGCATCCGATCCACCACGGTCTGTTTATCCTGCTTCACGATAGCCTCGTAACTGCCCAGAGTTTTAAAATTAAAGTCCGTGATTTCCGCCGCGACCTCTAGAATCACATCATTCTCTACGTCCAACCCGGTCATTTCCAGGTCCACCCACAACAACTTGGTTGGCACGGCATTTTTATCTATCATTAACGGCCATTATACAAGAAAGCCGGCGTATTTTATGGTATACTTTTTATAGTATTAGTTTAATATTTATTTTATGAAACCCGTAGCTCTTAACAAACCGCTAGAATCCAAGACCGGCTGTATCGCCGGCGCTATGCAGATTATTGGCAATAAGTGGACCGCCCTGATCCTGCGCGATCTGTTCAGCGGCTCCAAGCGTTTCTGCGAGCTGGAAAAATCCGTCGGCCACATCAACCCCCGCACCCTGAGCCAGCGCCTGGACGACCTGGAAAGCCGCGGTATCATCAGCAAGAAAAGCTTCGCCGAGGTGCCGCCACGCACCGAGTATACGCTGACCGAAAAGGGTCATGACTTACTACCCATCCTCCGCCAGATGGCCGCCTGGGGCAAAAAACACGGTTCTTGCTGAGCCGGGTCATTTCTTCTCCTTGAAATCCAGTGCCGCCGAATTTATGCAGTAATGCTGTCCGGTGGGCGAAGTCTGGTCGTCAAAAAGATGCCCCAAGTGACTGCCGCACCTTTTACATATGACCTCTGTCCTATGCATACCCAAACTATTGTCATCTGTCAGCTTCACGGCATCGCTGTGTGCGACATCCGAAAAGCTAGGCCAGCCCGTCAGCCCCGGCATAGTTGAATCATATTTAGTGTCGCTCTTAAAAATGACTTGGCCGCAGGCCGCGCAGGTGTAATCGCCAGTTTTGTCGTTGTGCAGTAATTTGCCGCTGAACGGCGCCTCAGTCCCCTTTTCGCGCAAGATCCGATATTGCTCCGGTGTCAGCTTATCTTTCCATTTGTCGTCAGCCATACTGTTATTTTACTACTGCTGTATAGTCCGGCCGTTGACCAGCGCCAGCAGGCCCATGCGGATGTACATGCCATTCTCAACCTGATCGAAGTACACGGCGCGCGGGTCATGGTCCACGCTTGGGTGGATTTCATCCACGCGCGGCAGTGGATGCATCACTATCATGTCACCTTTGGCGTGTTTCATGACCTCCTCATCAACGACGTATGCTCCTTTATGACGAGCGTACTCCTCAGGCTCAAAATGTTCCTTTTGGACCCTGGTAACGTACAGCACGTCGCTGTCGACGATAACCTCATGGATGTCTTCGGTAGCGTACTGCCCGGCCTTACCGTCAAGCTCCCGCGTAACGTCCTCCGGCATAGCCAGCTGCCGTGGTGAGACATAATTAAGCCGTACATCGTGCATAGCCAGCAGTCTGGCCAGCGAATGTACCGTCCGTCCGTGCTTCAAGTCACCTAGCATAGTAACCGTCAGGCCTTCGGCTGATCCAAGGGTGTCTTCTATGGTATATAGGTCCAGTAGCGCCTGGGTCGGATGCTCGCCTATGCCGTCACCGCCGTTGATAATCGGTATCCGGCTGGCATTAGCGGCCCGGCTCGCCGAACCCTGTTCCGGATGGCGTATCGCTATCGTATCCGCATAACGCTCCACGGTCCGGATCGTATCCTCCAGCGTCTCGCCCTTTGATATGGATGAATATTCCACGCCCTGGGTGGATATAGTAGCGGCGCCCAGCCTTTTCGCGGCCGCTTCAAAAGACAGGAAGGTCCGCGTAGAAGGCTGGTAAAACAGGTTGGCTACCGTCAGATCGTCAAGCAGATCGCTCCTGCTTTCAGTCTCCACCATGTCAGTCATAGCTTCAGCTTCGCTAAACAGCCGCCTAACATCGGCCGGTTCAAACTGGTTGATACATACTATGCTCTTGCCTTTAAAATCCCCGGCAATCGGTGCGGGCGTTGGCGCTGCGGTTTCTGACATGGTTCCTCCTGGCATGAAAAAACCGGCGGCTAGGCCACCGGTCGTGTTGCTTTTGTATTCACCTTAGGTTCTCTCAAAACATAGGCTCCTCACAAGTGAGTATAGCACTAACTTTTCGGGTGCCAAATTATTTGTTTTTTGGCTTGTTCAGCTTATCCAGCCGGAAAATCTTGATGAATAGGTAGATGACGACCAGTACGAATAAGAAATCAATCAGGCCGTAAATGAAACTGCCCCAGGCGAAGTTAGCGGCCCGGGCATGCCAGTGAAGAGTGAAGGTGCGGTTAGACAGCGCGTGGCCAAACATCAACTTGGAGAGCGGATCAATGAAGCCGGCGACTAACAGCCTAACCAGCCCTTGCACCTGGGTAGCGATAACGAAACCGATGGCTAGGGTGACCACTGTATATTCGCGCAGGAAATCGGCAAAGCCGCCGACAGGGTTGTGTTAACATCTGTGGTACGCTTGGGTTTGGGCTTACGGGCGCTCTTAGGCTGCTGCAAGCGAATCGGCGAACCGGTGGTGACAGCGGCGGCTCTAGAGCTTTTTGTATTACGTTTTCGTTGTGCCATTACCCTGTCATTATATCACATTTTATCTGGTGATGCAATACCCAGCAGGGCCAGGCCGGACTTTAGCGTATCGGCGTAGCGCGCCACTAGTGCCAGACGTGTCTCTTCCCTGTTATCACCAATCACCCGGTTGTTTTCATAAAAACGGTTGAAGGTCTGGGCCAGCTCGTACAGATAGGTGCAGACGTGGTGCGGCATGAGCTCGGCCACGGCTTTGTCCACCACCTCCGGATATTCGCTGATTTTGCGCGCTAATGTGCGCTCGCCAGGCTCCAAATCAATGATTTTTCCACCTTTGGCCTGGGCCTTTTTAAGAATGCTTCTGGCCCGGGCATGGGCATACTGCAGATACGGCCCGCTATTGCCCTCCAGGCTGACCGATTCAGTAGTGTCATAAACCACGTCGCCACCCAGACGGTGCTTGCTAAAAGCGTATTTGACGGCGCCGATTTGAATTTCGCGGCTTGAGTTCGGAGAAACCTTTTGGGCGGCCTTTTCGACATCGGCCAACAGGCTATCCGCGCTGTATATATCACCGGTCCGACTACTCATTTTTCCGGAAGATAGGCTGACAAAACCGTGGGACAGATGCTTGGTTTTCTTAGCCAGTGGCGGGTTTATCTCAGCCAGCGCCGCCAACATTACCTTAAAATACTCGGCCTGCTCATGGGCCGTGATGATGATCGATAGCTTGGCATCCGGATAATCCTCATCCTTAAGCTCCGTCAGGCCAAGGTCTTTAGCCTCATAAGTCGGCAAGCCCTTACCGGTGATAAATACCCGGGTGTGCAAGCCGGCTTTCTCGCCTTTGTAAACAACCGCGCCATCGCTCTTGTCAAAAACCTTACCGGTGTTTTGTTCGACCATCTTGAGGCCAGCCGCCGCTGATTGACTTTCCAGGTATCGCCGGTCGTTCTTGATGCCAAGCTCCTCTAAGATGGAGTCAAAATCGTGGAAAGCTACGATCCCTGCCCGCTTCATAAAGTTCTGATGGACGAGTCATTGGCGTAAATCTGGGCATTGATAGCATTTATCTCGTCCTTGGCCTGTTCATCTTGCTCATAGGCCTTTGAGCCTTCGGCATAGTACGTGCCGATGTCTTTCTCGGCCATGTATCCGCTTTTCTTGCATCGCCCAGATGGCTTTGGCGACATGCAGGCCGACGTCGCCGTGATAGCTTAGGCGTCTGACCGTCGCGCCGGCAGTCTCAAGAGCGAAGCGATAGCATCGCCGACGACATAGCTATACAGATGGCCGATATGCATGGCTTTAAACGGGTTCGGATCACCGAATTCGACCAGAATTTCCTGGCCTTTGTAGCTCTGAGTCGGCTTGGTGTCCGTGGCCCCGGCCAATGCCTCGTCGCTCAGTTGGAAGTTTATAAAGCCGGGGCCGGCGACAGATACGTCAGTCACCTTATCGGCTAATTTTTTGCGAATATTTTCGGCTAGTGTTTCGGCGATCTCGCGCGGCGGCTTGCCGGCCTGTTTGGCCAGCTGGAGCGCCACATTAGTAGCATAATCGCCGAACTTTCTCTTCCGGGCGGGTCAGCTCAATCTCGGTTTCAACGCCGAATAATTCTTTGACGCATTCCGGCAGCGCATTTTCCAGCTCTTGTTTCATGCCACCAGTATAACAGAGGTTATCTGCGGCGTAGCGCAGCAGCTTGGCGCCGCGCCACAGTAAGCCGTACATACTCAGCAGTAACACGAAGAACGAAATAACCGTCACCAGCATGCTCGGATATGAGGCCGGGTGCATCAGGCGATCCGAAATATCAAACAACAGGCCGCCCGGATTGGTCAGGATATCCCAGCTATTCCAACGCAGATCACGGCCAATATAAATGGCCATGCTGCTCAGCAGTAGCGTGACGGCCACCCAGAAAATTGCGACATACCGCGAAAAACGGCGTCTTAGCTGCAGATGTACCAGATAGAGACTACTGAACCCGAGAGTCACGCCGATGTAGATGAACGAGGTCATCATGATGGTATCGTAAACCAGATCCACCCGGCGGACGTCCTGCAGATGGATGAAATCGCTAATCATATAAAAACTGTTGGGCAAGAAAACCAGCCACAGTACGCTTAGACACATCGCCTCCCAGCTGGACCACAGTTTACTCCTCAGCACACTGACCAGTCGCACCGCGAAGACCAGCGGCAACCAAGCCAGGAACAGGTTCCATATCAGATAGCTGAACTCCAGACTTTGGTTTCGCCAGGCGCCATAGGCGAACAGGCCAATGCTAACCAGCGTAGAAATCCCAAGCGCCAGGATATATTGATTACGAGGGCTCGTCCTCTTAGCCATACCGCTTATTATAGCTCAGTTATTGTCCGGGGACTGGTTTCTGGCCAGTGGCGATTTCGTCCGCGTTATTAGCGATGTACTGATAGGTGTTATTCAGGCCGTTGACCTGCCCAAGCACTATATTGGTCGTGTAGAACAAAAAACCCAGATATGACCCCGTTATGAACACCAACGCCAAAAACAACTTCATGTTACGAGTTATACTCGCCCGTTCGGCGGTATGCAAGCATAGGCATTTACAGAGGTAAGAAGTTATTCGGTGAGGGCTTTTTTGAGCTTTTCGATCATATCTACGGGTGTCGGGTTGAGGCCGTTTAATAGAGCTGTGTAGAGTGTCACGAAATCGCCCAGGGCGATGGTTGAGAAAAGCTGTTCCAGCAGGTCATCGCCTTCGGCCTCGACCACGATTGGCTGGGGCCGCATACCGGAAAGCAGGCGCTCCGTCACCTCAAACCGTTTCTGGACTTGCGGATGCTCCAGATTACTGCGCAGATCAATCACGGCATAGGGTTTTTCGGCGGTTGTTTAGTCCAACCTAGGAATTCGTTGTGGTTGAATTCCGGAAATTCACCGGCCCAAGCTACCTGTTTAGCATTTTCATTAAAACTTATCTTCCACTTATAGGCCGCTGGCCACAGCTTAGGCCCGGCGTAGACCACGGCGGATTTGCCAATTACCTCTTGGGCGATCCGTTTGGCCTGGTTATCTTTGGTCGGCACGGTTGGCAGCCAGTTTTTTACATGCTGGTCGAGTTTTTTGGCGGCGGCTTCATAGGTATCGCCGTCTGCGACGGGCACCAAAAATCTCAGCCAGTGCCCGGTATTGATAGCCAAAAGTGAAACGCGGCTGATAGCCGCTTGGCAGTTGTATGTGTGGCAGGTTCTCGGCCTTGGCCCGCTCCAACAGCTTGCCGCCGGAAGCGATGACCACGATCATCGGGCCATCTCCTTTGCCCGCCGCCGCCTCGAACACGCTCAGTGTTTCTTCGGTGTTGCCAGAGTAGCTGGAGCAGATCAACAACGTGTTTTCGTCCGCATACAGTCCGGCAGATCGTAATTCTGGACTACTTCGAACGGCACGATGGATTGCCACCAACTTTGTACGCCTTAGCGGCCAGGCCTGATCCGCCCATACCGGCCACTACTACGTTATGGATAGGTCGCGGCGGCGTCCACTCAAAGCCAAACGTAATGCAAATACTGCTGCCCCTGTTTTTCAGCAATTCCCAGTGCATCCTGGGCATCGCGTTCGTGGATCATCTTCAGGTCATCCAGCATATCGTTAGCAAACTCCTTGTGCTTTTAGCGGTTGGTTGTATATAGTATAGCGTAAGCAAAGTTATTCAGGGGGAGGGCCATGTTCGGGCACGACGATCACGACAACCACGACGAAAACAACAAACCAGACGACGAGCAAACACCTGTCGTCCAGCCTACCGACACGCCAACTGACGACAGCTGGCAGCACCCTGGCCCACCACCGACCGATAACGACTCGGGAGACTCGGCTGATTCAGACGATTCAGACACCCCGGGTGACAGCGACAATCCAGTCCAAGACATCCAGTCCCCAAGCCACCCAAACAACACCCCGCCGGCCGGTTTTTCAATCAGCCAAAACAGCTCCGCCAATGACAATGATAGCCCTGCTAGCCCTGTCAGCAGCGCGGATAACGACCTTATCGACCTCAAGCAAGAGGCGCTGACCAAGTTATCGCCCCTGGTCGGCCACCTGGACCAGACGCCCGACGAAAAGTTCCGCACGCTCATGATGATGATCCAGGCCAGTGACGACCAGCGATTGGTCAAGCAAGCCTACGAAACCGCCCTCAAGATAGACGACGAGAAAGAACGCGCCCAAGCCCTCTTAGACATCGTCAACGAAATCAACTATTTCACCCAGAACCCTGGCAATTCTGACAACTAGGCCGCAACCAGTCGCGGTAGCACAATATACTTTTCAGTCGGAGTGTCATCTGCTTTCACGAACTCCTCGTATGCGTTAGCTCTGGTATCTAATTCTACGGCGGCAAGGCTTGGGCTGGCCAGGAACCGACGCAGGTCTTCGGCCATTTCGCCAGCCGCGACGTAGCGATCATTGACATTCGGCTGTAGGGCTTTTTCGGCGATAAACCTAAGGGCCGGCGGTATGGGCCGGCGGGTCTGCCAAAAGTAATCCTCCCTGGGTTCAATTTTACGAGCGGCTAACTCTCCGGTCTTTACCTTTGTCTCGCCCGCGAACGTGAACGGCAACCGGCCGCTTAGAAGCTCGTGCAACATCGACCCGACTCCATAAATATCACTTTGGGGTATAGCTGTAGCTGACATCATTTGTTCCGGCGCCATATAGCCAGCAGTGCCCGCAATTGAGCCTGGCGCTGTAATTTCAGTGTCCGCAAGCCTTTGCGAAACCATAGCCGTACCAAAGTCCGGTTCATCGCCAAAAAAGCCTCTGTTATGCTTAGCTAGCTCAAAATCTACCAACGACGCGGCTCCTTTCAGTTGCAGGACGAAGTTGCCCGTCTTGATGTCGCGGTGCACGTAGCCCGAGTCATGCACGTAGCCCAAAACGTCCAGCGCCGAGGCGCATAATTTAGCGACCGCCAAAGGTTTAGGCCTTTTCCGCTTGAGCTTTTCGGCAATAGCCGGTGAGCCTGGCATAGCATCAGTAACTATGTACTTGAACTCATCGCTACATTCGACGTCGACCAGCTTAGGGATCTGCGGATGATCCAGGCTCTCCAGGACGTCAGCCTCGCGTAATAACCTCTGATGGGCATTCTCTTTGCTCGGATCAATGGTTTTAATAAAGACGCCTCGTTCCCTCTGCAAGTCATAAGCGTACGCCGAGAACAGCGACGCGCCCTCTTCAATGGGCGTGACAACCCTGTATCTATCTAGCGGTATTGCTTCCTGGCCAGCTAAGCCGGCTGATTGGTTCATGGTTATTTTGTTTTAAGTTCTTGGTCTTGTTAAAACCTACTAGATATTATACGCCCCTACGTAAAGGCCCGGCCAGAGTCTACATCATGCCCATGCCGCCGGGCATGCCGCCACCGCCAGCTGGAGCTTCGGATTCTTTTTCCGGTACCTCTACCACCAGAGCGCCCATAGTCATGGATGTGCCAGCAATCGAAACAGCGTTTTGGATAGCTTCTTTGGTGACGCGTGTGGGGTCGACGATACCAGCAGATTTCAGATCAACCAGTTTGCTCGGATTATTCACGTCCACGCCCTGCCCTGCTTTGCCCTTACGGATCTGCGGCAACCATTCGTCTGGATTCAATCCGGCGTTCTCTAACAGGATTCTGAAAGGCTGTTCCAGAGCCCCTCGTAAAATATGGGCACCGGTAACGTTCGGGAAGCGTTGCCGGATATTTATCAATTACGGTAGCCAGGTTTACTAGCGTCACGCCGCCACCAGGGACAACGCCTTCGCTCAGGGCCGCCTTGACGGCGTGCACGGCGTCATCAACGCGGAATTTCTTCTCCTCAATCTCGGTTTCGGTAGCGCCGCCGACTTTTATGACAGCAACTTTGCCGCTCAGCGCCGCCTGGCGTTTCTCCAGCTCCTCTTTGTCATATTCGCTGGTCGCGGCTGAGGCCTGGGCAGCAATCTGCTTGATGCGAGCCGCTAGCTCGGTCTGTGAGCCACCACCTTCGATGATGGTCGTCTCGTCCTTGGTGACGATAACCTTGCGGGCCGAACCGACCACATTCAGGTCGGCTTCTTCAAATGTGTGGCCTAGATCTTCGCTAATGACTTCGCCGCCGGTCAGGATGGCGATGTCATTCAATACGTCTTTACGGCGGTCGCCAAACGACGGCGCCTTAACTGCTACGGTGTTGAAAACGCCTTTTAGGCGGTTCAGAATCAACGTGCCTAGCGCCTCGCCCTCCAGGTCTTCGGCAATGATGACCAGGTCTTTTTTGCCGGCTTGGGCCAATTTCTCCAACAGCGGCAAAAAGTCCTGCACGCTGGAGATTTTCTTGTCGGTGATGACAATGGCCGGTTTGTCGTAGACCGCTTCCATGCGAGCCGTATCGGTCACCATATACGGGCTGACAAAACCCCGATCAAAGGTAAAGCCTTCCACGACTTCGGATTCCAGCTCTAGCCCCTGCCCTTCTTCAACGGTCACGACGCCGTCTTTGCCGACTTTATCGATTACGTCAGCTATCAGGTCGCCTATTTGGGCATCGCCGGCGGAAATAGTCGCCACTTCGGCCACCCGCGACTTTTTACCAGCGATGTTCTCGCTTTTACCGCCAAGTGCTTTGATTGCATCGTGCGCAGCCGCTTCCAGGCCTTTGCGCAACAGCATCGGGTTGTGCCCGGCGGCTATCAGCTTGTTGGCCTCGTTCAGGATGTGATAGGTCAGCACGGTCACCGTCGTGGTGCCATCGCCCGCCACGTCGTTCATCTTGGAAGCGGCTTGTTTGATTAGCTCGGCGCCGACCTTCTGGCCCAGATTATCCTTGCCGGCTTTCTCGTCAAATTCCTCGCCGATTTCCACGGCTTTGGCGACAGTCACGCCATCGTGGGTGACGGTCGGTCCGCCAAAACCCTTGCTGATGACCACGTTGCGGCCCTTTCGGACCCATGGTCGTCTTAACCGCGTTGTATAAGATTTCCGCGCCTTCTAGTACCCGCTTGCGGGCCTCTTCATCATAAAAAACTTTCTTTGCCATAATGTATCAATCTCCTCTTACTTAACGGTCGCCAGGACGTCTTCTTCTTTTACTAGGATGTACTCTTCTTTGCCGACCTTAACTTCGGTCGTGCTAAAGCTCTTGTAAACAATTCGATCGCCGCTCTTTACCTGATTAACTGCCGGCCCTACTGCCACGACTTTGGCGGTCTTAGGCTTCTCAGCCGCTTTTTCCGGCAGATAAATACCGCTGGCTGTCTTGGTCTCGGCTTCTTCGCCCATGGCAACTACGTAGTCGCCCAATGGCTGCAAAGGTGTGCTCATCTTATGCCTCCGTTTAGCTCACAATGTTTCTAGCACTCATCATACTAGAGTGCTAATTTCACTGTCAAGCGTAGTTAATCAAAATTTCATATTTAGAGCTTGCTATTTGACACACATTCTGGTATATTATGTGGATTCCATTCCCCCTATGAGAGAAAGGTAGTTCATTGTCAACTCAGGTGAAGTCAGACATCCAGTCACTCAGCGCGGACAGCATCATCGCTTCTATCTGTTGCACGGATCTGAGGGGGTTCATCCTTTTCTCAGTTCCAAAAGTCGCCGGCTTGAACTCCAGAGTTCTCAAGGCGATCAGCAAAGAGATACACAAGCATGGCTACGTCCGGTCAGCTGATCCGACTGACGCGGGCAACGTGCTGGTGGTACCAAATGCGCGCAACTTGCGCAAGAGCTCCATGAGCTACAGAAGTTTCAAAGCAGCAATCAAAAAGCTGATTGCCAACTCCTTGGTGTACGAGATCCATAGATCTCAAGCCGCACCACAGGCCGCCAACCACACCCTCGCCAGCGCTCAAAAGCCGGTCTACGTCAACGACAAGACCAGGAGGGTCCCGGCTGTAGCACCAGCTACCTCCTAAGTACGGGTTACTCTAGGTGTAAATTCTTCACCAGTCGGAACACGGAATCCCGGATGATGTGTTAGTAGCACAACCATTGAATTGCGATTGTGCTCGCGCATCATCCGGCGTCCGGGTTTAGTAGTTAGTTGTAAAGGTTTTTAAGGCTTGAGACTCCCGTCTCGCCCCCTCACCCAACAAACTAGCACTAAACCCGGATCTCACACTTATCTTTGATACAATCTTTATAAATGGAACCTGCTCAAACAAAAACATTCAACAAGCTCATATTAATGTCCGGTGCTGAATATTTCAGTGATGATGAAGCTATCAATGCCCTTTATAACTCTAAGCCTTCAGTCGATGTTGACAAAGCTAGGGTCGAGCACCATCACATACGACAGGCTTTAGAAAGCATTGGTGTGGCAGTCAAACAAGTATCTCCTCCACCTGACTGCCAGGATGGCGTTTACACCGCTAATTGGGCACTGGTCAAAAACGGCAAAGCTGTCATGTCGCGCCTGCCCAATAAGCGCAAGCCAGAAGAACGTTTCGCCCATGAGGTACTCAACAGTTTGGGCTTGCAGACCATGGTTTTGCCGCCTGACGTAGAGCGCTTCAGCGGCCAGGGTGACGCTCTGCCCTGCGGCGATACTCTTTTTATGCAGTCGCCATATCGGACTACCAAGAACGCTCATAGTTATGTCAAAGAAATGCTCGGTTTTAAAGAGGTCGTGAGTCTTAGTACCAAACCAGCTCGCTGGTTTGGTTTTGGGCCTGCCAAAAAGAATAAATTGACTGGTCTGCCGGATAGCCCTACTTACGACCTTGATCTGGCGTTGGCGGTCTTAAAGCCCCCTACAAATGGCCAGAAGGGTCTGATTGCCTACTGCCCGGACGTTTTTAAGTCTGCTAGTCGAAAGTTCTTAAGAAAATATGACGCCGTCGACAAGATAGAAGTTTCCCGCCAGGAAGCCCTACGCGCCCATGCCCTTAACCTAGTATCCACCGGTGAAATGGTCGTCATGAATAGCGGCGCGCCGGTTTTCCAGGCCGTATTAGGAGCCCACGGGCTAAAGACTGTTGTTTTAAATCTGCCGGAACTTAAAAAAGGCGGCGGCTCAATCCGCTGTAGCACCCTAACCCTTGATAATTAAGACTTTTTAAGTCGTCTCCGAAGCGCCGCGCGAGCGGCATCTGTCTCGTTATAGGGCCGTTTGATGACGTCAGTCGCTTCGCTATAGACATGCCCAGGCGTCGGCTTAAAGCCCGGTTTATTCGTAATAATCACTGTTTCCTCGCCCTTGCCAAGCAGTAAAACCAGGTCGTCCTTTTGAGCTAGATCAATCGCTTTTTGCACGGCGTCTTCGCGCTTGTGAACAAAAAACATATTTTTGTCCCTCACCTTTCCAGCCTTTTCCGCTCCAGCCGCAATCTCCTTGATAATCTCCATGCCGTCCTGGTCCCGGTCATCTTCTTCGGTCAAAATAATAATATCCGATTCCCTGCCGGCAATTTCACCCTGGATTGGCCGTTTGAGCGTATCACGTCTTCCCGCCGAGCCGAATACAGTGATAATCTTGCCTTTAACTGTCGGTTTGACGGCCGCGTAGACCTGCTTAAAACCGTCCGGAGTCGGAGCATAGTCAACAATAACGCTGAAATCTTGCCCTTCCTCAATGTTATTCATCCGCCCTTCTACGCTTTTAAGACTGGCTATGCTTTGCTCAATTTGTTGCTTGCCCAGCCCAGCCGCCCTAGCCACCCCTATGGCCGCTAAACAGTTATAGACATTGAAACCACCCGGTAAATTAGTGGTGATATCGTACGTATCCTTATCAATCGCCGCCGTAAACCGGCTCATCATCGGCGAGAGCTTCACGTCTGCGGCTCGTAAGTCACCAGACTTTAGCCCATAGCAAACTGTATTTTTAACTGCCTGGGCGAATACCTCGCCGTTCGGATCATCCACATTAACCACGCCAACCCGCTGGCCGCGCCGATTCCGGTTGCACAGCTTGAACAGCATCAGTTTGGCGGCCCGGTATCTTTCAAACGTACGATGATAATGAAAGTTGTCGTGGCTCAGGTTAGTAAAGGCTACGATGCTGAATGGCACCCCCCAGACACGGTGCTGTGACAAGGCCTGGCTGGAAACCTCCAGCACTAGCCACTCGACATCATTGGCCCGCATCTTTTTTATGGTCTGTAACAGCTTCAGCGATCCAAGCGAGGTCATGCGTGTCGTGTTGTGTTGAGCACCGCGGCCGTCACCATAATCGATAGCCACCGTAGTAATCATAGCTACCTTGTAGCCGCTTTCACGCAACATATGGGTGATTAACGTACAGGTCGTGGTCTTGCCTGCCGTTCCGGTAACACCGATGACTTTCAACTTGCGCGATGGAAACCCATAGACAATATTTTCCAGCACCGCCTCCACCAGATGCCCATACGGCTCAATCGCCGCAAACAGCCCAACTGGAATCAGCTTTTTAACGGCACTGCGAAAGCTCATGCCACTAGTATACTTTACGATCTACCAGACTTTGAGTAGTTTCAGCTTGTCGCCGACGTGCATTTTCATGGCCTGCAGTGGACTGATGTGGTTCAGTTTTAACAGTCGCGCGTCATCAGCCGCGATCCGCGCATCAGACGGATGCGCCACGCCATGAGCGTGCAGCTGGGCTTCCGTAACATGCCACGGATTGCTACCAGAGTGAAGCGTTACTTCAGTTGCCTGACGAACATGCTCGTGATGATGCGGTGCGGCATGAGCAACGTGCTGGAACGCCGTAAAGCCAAAGTGATTAGCTGTCGTCACCTTAGCCTCGACCGCCCTTTCGACAGCTCTCATGGGCGAAGAGCCGCCTGAGAATACAAGACCCTTGGAGCTCAGATAAGTTGTCGCTCCCAGCACCAACGCGCCGGCAACCGCGCCTGTAATTTTCTTACGTTTTGTGCCAAGCTCTTTATCGCCGTAAAATTGCTCTGTCTTGGCCTGCGCCGTAGCTAATGTCGAAGCCGACACTTCACGAAGCGCGTCACTCGCCTTACCCATAACCCGTTTAGCCCGCTCGCGCCAGCCTTCCTTTTCAACTATCGGTTCTTCAAGTGACGGCACGGTCCTCTGGATCTCTATTTCATAATCGTAAATCGGGGACTTGTCGGCTTCTTTGAATGCCGCGGACTCCTCAGCCTTGAAAACGTTAGTTATCGCCGTCCAATCCGGATCGCGCGGCGCCTGGAAAACTTCATCCAAGGCCTCAATATCAGCAATGGCCAGATTTCTTCCGTCTGTTTCACCGGGAAAGTTCGGCCACCTCGCTGGATGAACTGTTTCTATCATATTTTCTCTCATGATTCCGACATATTTTAAATAATAAATTGCTTTTTGTCAACTCACAAACCGCCCAGTGGTACACTAGTGTCTAATGAAAGTTCTAGGTATTGAGACCAGTTGCGATGAAACGGCGGCGGCCGTCGTGGAAGACGGCGAGCGTCTACTGAGCAACGTCGTGGCTAGTAGTATGGATTTGCACGCCCAGTACGGCGGCGTGGTGCCGGAGATCGCCGCTCGTAGCCACATAGAAGCCATGAACCCCGTTATCCACCAGGCACTGGACGATGCTAAGTGTACCTGGAACGACATCGATGCCATCGCCGTCACTTACGGCGCCGGCCTTTCCGGCAGTCTGCTGATTGGTGTTATGACCGCCCGCACCCTGGCTATTGCCCATCAGAAACCCCTGTACGGCATCAATCATGTCGAGGCGCACGTCTACGCCAACTTCTTAACTAGGACTCAGCCGCACTTCCCTATGCTGGCTATCATCGTTTCCGGCGGTCACACCCAGCTAGCCCTTTTCCGCGACCACTTCGATTACCAGTTGCTGGGCCAGACCCGGGACGACGCTGTCGGCGAAGCCTTTGATAAGGTCGCCAAGATGCTCGGCCTACCCTACCCCGGCGGCCCAGCGGTTTCCAAACTAGCCGCCCAAGGCGACGCCAACAGGTATGATCTACCCAAGGCCCAGGTTGGCAAGTATGACTTCAGCTATAGCGGGCTTAAGACGGCCGTTCTCAGGCTGGCCCAGTCCGAGATAGGCGCTGACTACGATTTCCCCTCTACAAGGCTGTCAGAGCGGCTCTCAGCGTCTCAGAAGGCCGACATCGCGGCCAGTTTCCAACGTGTCGCCACCAAGACGGTTGCCGACAAAGCACGACTAGCCTACGACGAGTTTCAACCAAAATCTGTTGTTATCGCCGGCGGCGTGGCCGCCAACCAGGAGTTACGGCGTCAGCTAACAGAGGTCATTCCCCTGCCCTTGGAGTACCCTGACCTCAAGCTCTGCACCGATAACGGCGCCATGGTAGCCGCTTTGGGTTGTTTCAAGCTCTCCAGAGGTCAAACAGAGGCCGACCCCTATAAACTAGCCGTCGACCCCAACCTCTCCATGTAGATTTAATTAAAATTTAAGAAAAATTTCATGTGAAAATGACAACTATTGTCTATACTCACCGATTTTGTGCATAACGATCTGTGGATTCCGTATCACCATAAAGGCAGGATGAATACCTGAAGTTTGTTCTATGCCCACCTTCACCTGTTGCCGCTCCATAGTGAGTGACTGGTTATATAGCACCGCGTCCACGTCCTCCGGCTCGCCGAATGATTCGTGAATACTGTCGATAGTAGGCTCCAGACCCATAACCCGGGCCTGAGCCACTCGCCCCAATTGGCGAAAAAGCTGACCCATACGACCCCTGTAATCATTAAAATGGCGCCTGTCCACTATCTTGTCAACATCAATATCAAAAGCATAGGCATTGATCTGGTAGCCTTCGCCTGTACCCAAGCACGCCTGAGGGGTGTTGTACATTCGTGTGCCTATACCCCTTGCCTGCATCTTAATAGTTCTCTCGTCGGACAGCAGATCATCAAAGTGCGTTGCTGACCGGATGTCACCGTCGGATTCGGGCACCACAAATGAAGCTTGTCGATCGCCAGAAAAACCAATCATGCTCATGAAGTAGCCATTCGGACCACAAGTAGATTGTGTGTAAGCAAAACCTAAACTAGGACTGTAGGGGCGTGAGACGCCCTCGAGGCCAGGCTCAAGTTCCACGCCTTCGAGAATTTTATCGGCTTCAATCATACTTTAAATTACGATACATTTATTTGTACGTTGTGTCAAGTAATTTTATATTTTTTACAGAGGTGGTATGATGAGATACATATGAAGCTCCCAAAGACCTATCAGCCAGGCGAGTACGAGGGCGACATCTACGCGTTGTGGGAAAAAAGTGGTGCTTTCCGGCCAAGCGGGCAGGGGAAGGGCTACAGTATCGTGGTGCCGCCGCCAAATGCCAACGGCAATCTGCACCTGGGGCACGGCTTAACACTGGCTCTAGAAGATATCCTTATCCGTTACCGCCGTCAACGTGGCGAAAACGTGCTGTTCGTACCAGGGGCCGATCACGCCGGTTTCGAGACCCAAGTGGTCTACGAAAAAGAGTTGGCCAAACAGGACAAAAGCCGCTTCGATCTGACGCGCGAGGAACTCTACGAACAGATTTGGGACTTCGTACAGCTTAATCGTGATAATTTTGAGAAGCAAATCCGTCAGCTCGGCGCCAGCGTGGATTGGGAGCACTACACTTTTACGCTAGACGATAAGATTGTCCGCCAGGCCTACGCGACCTTCAAAAAAATGTGGGACGAAGGACTGATTTACAGGGGCGAGAGGCTGGTCAATTTCTGTACGCACCATGGCACCGCGTTTGCCGATATCGAGGTGGTTTACAAAGAGGATGATGGGCACCTGTGGCAGATTCGCTACCCATTGGTGGACGGCAGTGGGGAAGTGGTCGTCGCCACCACCCGGCCGGAGACAATGCTCGGCGACACCGCCGTAGCCGTCAATCCCAAGGATAAACGCTACGCCAAACTGGTAGGTAAGACCGTGAAACTACCGCTGACTCAGCGTGAAATTCCAATCATTGCCGATGATTTCGTCGATATGAAGTTCGGTACTGGCGCGGTTAAGGTCACTCCAGCCCACGACCCCAATGACTTTGAGATCGGCCAGCGGCACGACCTGCCATTCGTATCTGTTATTAGCCACGAGGGCATGTTGATTGATGTGCCGGAACAATACCGCGGCCTAAGCGTGGATGAAGGCCGGAAAAAAGTTGTGGAAGACCTGGAAGAACAGGGCTTTTTGGTCGGCACGGAAGATCATAAACACAATGTTGGCCACTGTTATAAGTGCGATACGGTCATCCAGCCGCTACTGCGCGAGCAGTGGTTTATTAGCGTCAAACCGCTAGCTCAGGCCGCTATAAAGGCACTAAAAGATAAACAGATCGCATTTCACCCTGAGAGCAAGCGCCGCCAGCTCATAACCTATCTGGAAGGTCTCAAAGATTGGAACATTAGCCGGCAGATCGCCTGGGGCATCCCCATACCGGCTTTCCAGAACGTGGATGATGCCGACGATTGGATTTATGATGAGCGGGTCCAGGAAGAGGAAATCAACGTGGACGACAAGACCTACCGGCGCGACCCGGACGTCTTTGATACCTGGTTTTCGTCCAGCTCCTGGCCCTACGCCACGCTAGACTATCCAGAAGGGAAGGAGTTCAAGGATTTTTACCCGCTATCGGTCATGGAAACAGGGGCCGATATACTCTATCCGTGGGTGTCGCGGATGATTATGATGGGTCTCTACGAGACCGGTGAGATACCGTTTAGCGACGTTTATCTGCACGGCCTGATCCAGGATCCGCACGGCCAGAAGATGAGCAAGAGCAAGGGCAACGTGGTCAATCCTATCGACAAAGTAGGGCAGTATGGCTCGGACGCCTTCCGGATGGGTATCATCAGCGACGAATCAGCCGGCAATAACCGGCCTTACGACGAGAGTAAACTTGTTGGCGCCCGCAATTTTGCCAATAAACTCTGGAATATCGCCCGTTACACCGAAGATATCGTTGGCGACCAGCCGGAGCGGAAAAATGCCAGGCCAGAGACAGCTGCCGACCATTGGGTATTGAGCAAATTACAACAGTCTCAGGAGAAGATTGACGCTGATTTAGACCGCTACCGCTTCGCCGAAGCCTATAACACGCTGTACCATTTCGTGTGGGACGATTTGGCGGACTGGTACATCGAAGCCAGCAAATCCGAGCCCAACAAACCACTGCTAGCCTATCTGTTAGAGCAGGTGTTGGTGTTGGCCCACCCATTCGCGCCGTTTCTGACAGAAACCATTTGGCAGACGCTGAATTGGGAGCAGGATTCAGTGTTGGCCGGGCGGGTGCGTAGTAAGATTATCAATAACGATAAGCGGCTTGCGGCAGATTTTGACGAACTGCAGGCCATCGTCACCGAGACCCGTGCCATTCTGCGCGCCCTTAACGTGTCTGATGTCGTCCTGTACCATGGCGGGGAGTCGTTCCTGCAAGACAATGCCGACACCATCAAGCGGTTGGCCCGCTTACAAGCCGTAACAGAGGTAAAAAGCGGCTCTGGTCTCAGCCTAACCAGTACCAAGTACCACTGTTGGCTGGACATCGACAAGCGCACGGCGCAGGCTTATCTGAAGGAGCTCGGCACCAAGCATGACAGGCAGGCGACGCTTATCAAACAACTGGAAAGCCGGCTGGCCAATAAGAGTTACGTGGACAATGCACCAGGCGAGATTGTGGAACAGACGAAACAGCAATTAACAGAGGCCCAGGAGCTTTTGGCCAGCATCGAGACCGAGCAGAATCGCTTCGCCGCTTAGGCGTTTAGGCGGCCGGTTCCAGAGCCAGGCGGGCCGCATCAGCCGATTTCTTGGGTTGGGCGTCGTCGAACCACATGACATGCCAGCCCAATTTGGCAGCAGCCATAAGGTTGGGCCTGGAATCATCAATTAACATTATTTCCTCTGGCGGACAGCCAGCTTTGGCGGCGGCGATTTCGTATATTTTAGCCTCTGGTTTAATAACGCCAACGTCGGATGAGTCAATGATGGCTTCGTATGGAATATTGGGAATCTGGCCGCTGTGACGCATGGCCTCGACCAAGCCCGGCATGGTGTTGGTCAACAGACCGATTCGATAATGTTTGGAAGCCCATTTAATAACGTCGTGCATCTCTGTTACAGGCTCTACGGCAGCCATATAGTATTTTTGCCAATCCAGCTTGTCCACGCCAATTTTTTTGGCTAATTCAGTATTGAAGTCTGCCAGGCTAAGCTGGCCGCGGCAAGCTTCATCGTTGTAGTGCCAGAAGGCGGACTCTATGCGGTCAGCCGGGACGCCGGTGTCAGCGGCCAGGGCGGTGAAGGCGGCCTGGAAGAAGTGCACCAGACAGCCGTTCATATCAAAGTAGATAAAGCTGGCGCCGCTTTTGGTTTTACTGAGGTGACGGCTCGGCCGCGCGAGAGACTCGCCGACCAGCTCATCCAAACTGGAGCCGACGGCGCCGGCAATGGCCTGGATGGTGAAGATAGAGGGGGACTTGATAGCGCCGCGCTCGATCTTGGTCAGGGTAGAAAAGCTTAAGTTAGCCTTTTGGCATAATTGTTGTTGTGTCAGACCAGCGCCTTGACGCGCCTTTCTGCAACCTCTTACCCAGCCCCCGTTCATCCATGGCCATATGTTACCAGTTAACAGGGAAGAGAGCAACCGTGGATTGGCATTAAATGGCTAGTGGCGGTTATTTGCCAGAGGGAATGATGAAAGACATTATAGTTAAGAAGACGATCGTGGATATAACGAAGATGACACCGACGATGGTCCAGACGTTTTGGGTGTTGCCATAGCCGGCGCGACGACCCAGCCGCGTATAGGCCACCGTGGCTACGCCGGCACCGAAGAAAATGGAATATATCAGATTCATGTCTATATTGTAGCTTAAAGCGCAAGTTTTTTGGCTATGGCGGCCAGTGCTTCGTGATTCGGGACACTTTCCATGTCCTGAGGAGTCTTATACTCGTCCACGGTGTTGAAAGGGATGAGCTGGACATGGGCGTGCGGCACATCGACGCCGACGATCCGTTCGCCGACGTATTTGGTGCCCAGCGTCTCGCGGAGGTGCTTGGCGACCTTCAATGTGGTGTCCATAACCGCCTGGTAGTCCTCATCCGGCAAATCCCAGACGAATTCTATCTGTTTTTTGGGGATTATAAGGGTATGGCCCGGCTGGACGGGGTGGATGTCCAGAAAGGCCAGCGTGGTGTCGTCCTCGTAGATCTTGTGGCAGGGGACTTCGCCCTTGATAATCTTGGTGAAAATGGAGTCAGCAGCCATGAGGATATTATAGCAACTGAGTATATAATTGTAATTTTGCTTAAACAGCTTGACTATGTTATGGTATAAACGAACTTAAAGGGAGTGTTGATGGATCGTAAATCACTAGAGGCTGCACACGTCGTGCAACAAATGACTGAACAACATTGGAATGGTGGGTTTTATTCTGAAGCTGTACGAGAGCAAGAAGCAAAAATAGGCTCGCTTGCACAGGCAGAAAAACTTGACCTATATCGAGACACCTTTAATGAAGCGTGGGCATTAGCCGAAGAACTTACACAGCATCCTGTATTTAATACCGAAACCGGCGAGCTCGACCTGCGCGAAGAAGGTCTAGGCGTAACGGACATCTCCCTGAGCGATCACGAGGCTGACGACGATTGCCCGGCATTTCGAGCCGTAACCGTTGTTACCCCATTTGAGCCTGTTCCTGAAGCATACATGCATTACGGGGATCAATTAGACGACATAGGCCACATGGAGCACAAGCAAAGTCACCCCCAAGGCTGGCAAGAAGGCATTTACTTGGATACGGACGGAACACTGCCAGAAGATATGCAGAAAGATATTGACCAGTATCTGTTGCAAGCCCTCGACGCCGTGGAAACTCTACGCGTTCTGAAAGAAGCTGTACCCGTAGCTACCCCAGCTTAAGCAAAAGTTCCTTCCGGTAACCTACCGAAATTAAAACTTCATTAATTTTGGAAAAATTGTGGGCGCTTATGCTTGTTTGGGCGCCCAGTTAAGGCGATAGTCGGTGGCACTTATGCGAAGTGTCACGATAATAGTGGTCGGTATACTGGTTGCCAGCACGGCAGTAATTCATGCCGCTGTAAGTGACCAGCCGGCCTGGGCCGCGCCCAGCGTCATGGCCGTGAAACGGGTCAGTGATATCCCTAGTGGCCAGCAGGAGCCGGATTCTCTGAGCAATCTGGACTGCACGGAACTGACTTACCGCCTGGTGGGCGAGCACGACATGCGGACTGGCTGTTTCACGCCAACGGCTTTTGGCATGTTGGACAGCGACAGCGAGGTGGTGATCTTCAACGGCACGGATGAGGCGGTGCCGTTGTCGCCTTATGCCAATCAGGAGGTTCTGGCGCCCTGGCCGAAAGCTTTGAATATCCTGTCTTTCAGCAACCTGGGCACCGGCGGCGCTTACCTGAACATGTATGATAACCCGCTGGCGGTAATGCGCGACAAGCGCGATTTGCTGGGCCGCCTGACCGGCAAACAGATGACCGCCGCGCCGGAGCGGACACTGCGGGGTATCGGCGGGCAGGCTCTGGCTGTCCACGCCCAGTCCATTTCGTTCTCGGACAATGGCAGTTGGCTGGTGGTGGAAACCCTGAACGGCTATTTTGCCCGTGTCAATCTGGCGTCATTAGAAGTGGTGCCCTTCGCGCCGGCCTTTTATGGGCCGAACGGGTCAGAACCGCAGGACGCCCAGATAGCGATCAGCGACAACGGCCGCTTTGTGGCGGTCGAAAATGGCCAGGCGCCATCGTTTAAGGTCTATGATTTATCAACTTGCAGGGGTAATCCCGCGTCGTGGCAGGCTGAGAACTGTCAGGGCCACGAATATTGGCCGTTTACCGGCCAGCAGATTGCCGGTCTGCACACTATTAGGCATCCGCGCTTTGTAAATGACGGTTTGCTGAGTTTTGAGATCCCGGACGGCGGTACGGCCAGGAGTGGCGTTTACGAATTGGCGCCGACCGCTAGTATCACATCGCTAACCGACTATCTGGGGCTGGGTGATTCTTACACTGCCGGGGAGGGGGCCTTTGACTACCTGGCCGGCACGGATACGAGAGACAACTCCTGCCATTTGTCGGCTAATTCATATCCGTTGCTACTAAGCCGCGACCTGTTCAGCGCCGCTGGCGGGCATTCAGTAGCCTGTTCGGGCGCGGTAATCAATGATGTTGGCGGCAGTAATGGGTCTTACAGGGGACAGGTACAGCATGGGTTGAGCCTGACTGAGCTAAAGACCGCCCAGCCGGAGCGTCTGAGTGAAATCATGTCCAATTATTCGCCCGGTTACGTGCCGCAGGAAATGTTCGCGCGGCAATACCAGCCGCGCGTCGTGACCGTTTCAATCGGCGGTAATGATATCGGTTTTGGCGATATTCTGGAGCGCTGTGTAGTGCCGCACCTTAGCCGTCACTTGAGCGATGAGACCTGTTATAACACCTACGAGGGCCGTCAGGAGCTGGTCAACCTTGTGGACAGGACCGTGCCGCGCTGGACGGCTTTGTACCGGCAGTTGCAGGCCGAATCGCCCGGCAGTACCGTTTATGCCATCGGTTACCCGTCAATCGCCTCGGATTTAGGCAAATGTCCGCTCAACGTCAACCTCAGCAAGAGCGAACTGGAATTCGCAGAAGAGCTTATACATTATATGGACGGCGCTATCAGACAGGCGGCCGTGTCAGGCGGGGTACGGTATGTGGATATCAGCCAAGCGCTGAACGGGCACCGGCTGTGTGAAGCTTCCGGCGCCAGCGTGGCTGTGAACGGTCTGACGGCCGGCAATGACTTCGGCGCATTCGGTATCAGGGTACTGGGGCGGGAAAGCTACCACCCGAACGCGCTGGGGCACCAGCTGATAGAACAGGCCATCTTGCGACAGACCAATAACTTGGCGGCGGCCGATCAAAGTAGTGCGCCGCCTGACAGCGGTAATCTGCTGGACGCGCCAAAAACCGGCCGGCCGATAAATACTTTGGTGCCGGATAATATTACGGAGCGGTCTGCGAGGCCGGGGCAAAGCGTTGCCGTGCGGGTAGATGGCGCCCACGACGGCCTGCGGCCGGGTAGTGTTTACACGGTGCGTCTGGATGGACCGGAAGGTCCTGCCCTAGCAACCCCCGCCAGCGGACCAGACGGCGATATATCAAAGCCCGTCGACATACCTGCTGACACCAGCCCTGGCATTCATACGGTAGACGTGGTCGGGCCGGGCCAAGACGACGGCCAGATAGACATCGTCCAGCCTGTATACATTTATAGTGGCACTCCGACTGACATAATTGACACCGTGGGCGGGCCTGGAACTGTAGAGCGGGGGACTGGCGCACCAAGTGACAAGCCTAGCGGCTCCGCAGGGGACCAGGTCTTGGGGGCCGGTTCTGTTCAGCGGTCGGGGCCAGTCCGATTATCAGTGAATCCACCCGCTGGACAGCCATCACCCACGTCAAAGCAAGGCGGTGGAATAGCCGGGACCGCGGCAGTCTTGGTCGTCTGCGCTGTCTTAGCGGCACCTGTTTACCGTTGGCGGAGAATTATTAAAATTGTCCGGCGTGCTTTACAATAGTCATCATGCGTAAGTTTGGTGTGGTTGTATTTTCTCTGGTTTTCTTCGCCAGTTTAATAGTTTTGGCCACCTCTACTAGTTCCAATTTGGCCCTAACTCACCCCAAGAAAATCGAAAAATGGTTGGGCCAGAGCGGCCTGTACGGTAGCTTTGTCGATACCGCCATAGACCAAGCCGACAAGACAGCCGGCAATGACCAGTCCGGCGGCGTTTCTTTGAGCTGATACGGCCGTCAAACAGGCCGCTGAGTCAGCTTTCTCGCCCCAGCTGATGCAACACAATGTCAATATGTTCCTCGACAGCAACTACGCCTGGCTGGAGGGCAAAACAGCCAAACCGCAGTTCAGGATTGACCTGACGGCCGCTAAGTCTGATTTCGCCAATCGGGTCGGACAATACGTTAAGGCTTATCTTTCCACCCTGCCAGCCTGTACACCGGCCCAGGAAGCCAAGATAGACCTCACGACGGTCGATCCGTTGACGCTGGACTGCCGCCCGTCCAAGATGGACCCAGCCACCGAGCAAGCTGGTCACCCAGCAAATCGAATCCAATGGTGATTTCTTAAGCAATACGGTCATAACGGCTGATACTTTCAACTCCAAAGGCTCGAACCAAGGCACGCCTTATTACCAAAAATTATGCTTCGGCACCACAGGCTTATAAGTTTGGTAAGATAATCCCCTGGGCTACTGGAGCGCTGGCAATATTGAGCGCCATGCTGATATATTTCCTGGCGTCCCGCCGGCGCAAGGGAGTTAAGGTCATAAGGTATCACTCGGCTGTGACCGGCGCAATCCTCGTCCTGACGAAGTTTATCTCTGACCAGGTATTCAGAGCGGTGGAGCGGCACATTTTCAATCAGAGCTCCGTAGGTCAGCTACAGAAATCATTGACGACTTTCCTTCATCACTTACAAAACCAGTTGACCACGGTTGACCTGTGGTTTGGCATTGGCTACCTGCTGTTAGCGGCCGTTCTCATAGGAACCCGGTCATTACCCGCCAGCGCGGCCTCAGGATACCGAAGCCTTTGCAAGCCCTGACGCCATCGGACAACACGGACAGCTCTGACAGTCCTGAGCCGACATTACCGGTGCCCAAACCCAAACCGACTCCGAGCCGCCGCGGCCCGAAACCCCCGCGCCTGATTCAATAAGTGATTGATAAATGGTACGCGTGGCAGGATTTGAACCTACGACCTTCGGCTCCGCAAGCCGACGCTCTATCCAGCTGAGCTACACGCGCACGTCACAACAGGGGTAATTCTAGCATATCTGCCGCTAATTATGCCAGAGGTGGTAAAATAAACCACCGAGGAAGGGTGCAGGAGTGGTTGAACTGGCCTGTCTCGAAAACAGGTGTGCCGTTTCGCGGTACCGTGGGTTCGAATCCCACCCCTTCCGCCAACTAGGCTGACCAAGGCGTATAATGCTAGGTATTAACTCAAGGGAGTTCCGTATGGAACCGGAACAACAGCACCCCAGA
Source organism: uncultured bacterium (assembly GCA_963805865.1). Taxonomy (GTDB): domain Bacteria; phylum Patescibacteriota; class Saccharimonadia; order Saccharimonadales; family UBA4665; genus JARIHC01. The sequence goes on along the minus strand of CAWDVI010000003.1, from coordinate 213,167 downwards.
AAAAACCCTCACAAAAACCAGCCAAAGGCTACGGCAAGCGGCCAGTGTGGCAGTGGGTCCTAATCTACGTGGTGATCGCCATCGTTGTCTACGGTCTAATTTACTACTTCTTCATCCGCGACACTGGCACAAGTGGTGGCGGAACAAGCGTCTATTAGTATTTAGCAACTTGGGAGGACATGGCGCAGCGGTCAGCATCGGTAGGCTGTTGGCCGCTTAGTCTGCGGGGCCATAGTTTGTGCGAGCGCACGGCGGCGATTTCCAGCGAATAAAACAACACTTGCACCTGCAGATATATCCAGAACAGCAGGCCAAGCGACAGCGCGAAATAACTGTACAGCGCGTCCAGGCGTTTGAGCTCGCGGGCCAGCAGATAGCCTCCCAGGACCTGTAAGAATCACCAAGCCGATGGCGGCTGTTAGGGCGGCGGCACGGGTTTCTTTAAAGGGTATGTGCCGGGGCAGGCTTATATTGAGCAGTAAAACGAACAGCCCTGACCAGATCACCAAGTTAATCAATATTGATAGTAGTCGAAAGACCCAGCCATGGCCGGTCGCGGCGGCCAAAGCTACGCTGACTGAAGCGACTATAAAGCCACCACCGCCGATAGCGATAATGCCAAAGCTTTTGAGGGTTGATTTAGGAAAGCCATCCCGTCTCGGACTTGCGGGATTTTCCAGAGGTGCTGGACGCCCCGTTGGAAAGCATCGGCCACACCGTGCGCGCCGTAGAGCGTAAAAAGTATGCCGATTACCAGCGCCACACCGCTTTTTTGCAGGCTGTGGACATGCGCCGCTAACTGGGTGCCGAGCACCGGGAAATAATTGGTAGCGCCTTTCACGATACCAGCCTGCAATTCCGGATGACTGGTGCTCATGTATTCGGTCAATGTCGTCAGCATCAGCAACAAAGGGAATAGCGACAGAAAGGCATAGTAAGTCAGCAGGGCGGCCTGGCGGCCGGCATCATCCTCATCGTACTTCTTAATCACCGCGACGACGAAAGCTGGCAAACGGTGCCGGCGCTGGAAATTATCTAGACTACGTATCAGTTTTTGCAATGTATGGAATTCCTCCCTGTTATTACAGCACAGAACGACGATTTATCCACCGTTTATCCGCCGCGGGCTTAATTTTGTTAGAAAGTTTACAGCTTTTTCTAGGGCAAGTGCGCGACAATAGCGCACGCCAGACACTTAAATCCAAAGGGGGTATATATGTCAAGCGAGGAAGCCGATAATCTGATGGAAACATTTGAAAAATGGGACTCCAAACACGCCAAACAAAACTTTATAAGCAAGATGGAGCGTAAGATGCACCGCAAAGAAAAGCGGACGCACTAACGCACTAACGCGCTAGAAGCGGATGCGCCGCATCATATTGTCGACGGCGTCCAGCTGGTGTTCTTCCAGTGGCAGGTGTTTTGAGAGCAGATCGATGATTTTCTGCTCGTCATCTGGAGCAAAGTATATGGTGGTGAGCGGCGCGAACCGCTTGAGCGGCCGGAAGACTATGCTGGAAAAAGCGCCCTCCGGCACGACTGAAAAAGATTTGAACGCATTATAACCATGCTGTTTATGACCTATGGATATGCCGGTATCACTGAGCTGGTACTGCAGCTGTTTGGGCTTGCGTCCAGCCAATACGGCGAAAGCCAGGGCGGCGATTACGACTACGGTTGTCGAAATGATGTCTTTAGTAATCAGGTAAATAAGGGCCGCCATGATAACAGTTGCCAGCGCTAACGCACCGTACCAACCGGCTGATTTTTCGTGGGACACGAACTCCGAGGCCGTCCAGCTGATACCGCCTGCGGTTGGTGCCGCAGGCGCCGGGGTGCTAGGTGGTTCTGGAGTCTGGGATTGGAGCGGCGCGGGTGCCGGTGGCTTTTGGGCGCCAGGCCCGCCGTCACCGGTTACAATCTTCATCTCTGCCATGAGCGTATTGTACCTTAGCGCTTAAGCGAAAACAAAAACGCCCGGCTTTGCCGCAAAGGGCAGTCAGGCGTTCTTGGCGGAGAGAGAGGGATTCGAACCCTCGCGGGGGATTGCTCCCCCCTATCGATTTAGCAAACCGACCCCTTCAGCCACTTGGGTACCTCTCCGTACCGGACTTGGTTATTGTAGCACTTGCCAGGTGTACGCTCCAGAGGGGACTATTTGTACAATTGGTTGTGGGTACCGATGTGCGTAAACATGGCTGTTTGTTCGTCAACCAGACAATAGACAGCTCGATAGTCGCCGGTAATGTTAATACTATAGCTATCCTTATAAGGTGTGTTTAAGGCGTGATTACGCAAGACGGGGTTTAGTGGGTTTTTAGTAAAAAGGGCTATTCGCTCAACCATTTTTGCCTTTACTTTCAGCGGTAACTTATCGGCCATTTTGTCGAAACGCCTGTGGAATACGACATTCATAGAGTGTCAAGGTGGCCGGTGACTTCATCTGGGGTGGAATAAGTTTTAGATACGTTTTTGCCCTTTTTGTAGTCGGCAAGCGCGATGGCTATTTCTCGCTCTACTTCGGGTTTGAGCCTGGGAAAAGCCGAAACCGTCAGCGATCGACCGCGGACAAACTCTTTTAAACTGGCGGTGATAATGGTGGTCAAGGGTAGACCAATTTCAGACGCCAACTCCTGGGCGTCACGCTTCAGAGACTTACTAACCTTGAGATTAATGATGGTTTTATCTAGGCTACTCATATACCACAGTATACATTATGGTATATACCTTGTAAAGCCGGGTAAGAAGAAGGTTGCTAGCTACCCTTAAAATAGGGGATAATACATAGGTTAATCTTGGAGGGGTCGGATAGTCTGGTTTATTCCACCGGTCTTGAAAACCGGCAAGCCGCAAGGTTTCGTGGGTTCGAATCCCACCCCCTCCGCCAAAATTTCTTATAAATTACTCTGTTTGGGCGAAGACCACCCCGTCGATTCGGTCTGCGCCAGCTTTTATTAAGGTGGTGGCGGCCATTTCCAAGGTCGCGCCGGTAGTCATCACATCGTCCACTAGTATCAAATGACTACCCGGAGTGATGGTACGCTTCAATCGGAAAGCATTTTTCAGCTGGAGCAATCTCTGCTCACGCGAAGCGCCGACCTGCTCGGTCTGACCGTAGCGTCGCAGGCAATCATCATACCGTAATCCGGTTAGCCTGGATAGCTGGCGAGCCAGCAGTTTAGCCTGGTCGAAACCGCGCTGGCGGACGCGGCGGCTAGCTGTAGGAACAGGCACAATGACCGCGCCAGTATCATCTGGCTGAATAAGTATTGTCATGTGGCGCGCCATTATGTCGGCCGCCGCCTGGGCACCCCGGAACTTAAGTTGCCAGACCAGATCACGGGCAAACTCTTCGTACGACGTAGCTGACCGGACGGAATCCAGGTTGCCCTGCAAAAAATAAATAGTCGGGTCAGACAGGATATCGCCACAAGCACGGCAGAGCAGGGAGCCCTCTTGTCCACAGCTAAGGCAGACGTGGGGCGCCAACTTACTGAGTAGAGTATCGATAAATCCCATGTTGTGTTTATTGTGTTGTAAATATGTGCGGCTACTGTTGCGCCACCTTCGCCACCTAAGCTATACTGCTACCAAGATAAAAATGCAAGACTCTTAAACAAGAATTTAATTAACAAAGGGTATTAGCGGTTCAAACCGGCTCTTTGACTAACAAAAGTGGAGGGTAACACTTATGGCGCGCCGAAATCGCGACGACGATTTATTACTTGAAGAAGACGAACTGACCGCAGCCTTTTTGGGCGATGAAGCGGCCGCTCCGGCGACTGCCGACAACCAGGCTGCCGCGGCTCCGGCAGCCACTCCGGACGAAGAAGACTGGGATGACACGGAAATGCCCGGCCAGTTGGCCGTTGATGTTTACGAGACCAAGCAGAAGCTGATCGTTAAGGCTCGCACCGCCGGTGTCAATAAGAGCGATCTGGACGTCAGCATCTCCGACAACCAATTGACCATCAAAGGCACCCTGAGCGCCGGCACTGAAGACGGCGTAGAGAACTATTTCCTACAGGAATGCTACTGGGGCGAGTTCTCCCGCACCATCGCTCTACCGGTACCGGTCAAAGAAGACGAGATTGAAGCCGTGCTGAAAGATGGCGTGCTGACCATCGGTTTCAGCAAGGTCCAGCAGGACACCGTCAAGAAGATCCAGGTTTTGTAAACCGGATCTCAGGTCCAGAATCCGGACCTATCAAAAACTCCCGGGCGAACCGGGAGTTTTTATATTCGTTTTCGTTCGTTCTAGCTAACTTGCGCGTTGGTATTGCCTGCTAGCACTGCATTGAGAAGAAAATGAACAATCAACTGTGCAAGCGCAACAATAATTAAGCCGATGATGGCATAGATTATTATGTTTTTAGCGCTGCCCACTCCCTCGCTAGAACCCCCCGAGGTTATATAGCGCAGTCCGCCATAAATAATCATTATGACAGCAATAATACCTACTATGAGAGAAAGCACATTAATCGCCGTCGCTGCATATCCGGCCAGGGTCTGATTACCGCCGGTCGTTTGAGTGTTACATGTATCTACCCCAAACGGCGCATTAGCCCCCTGATTAATATTATTGGTTTGGCCGGTACAATTCGCAGCTAGTGCTACACCGGATAATGATACCGCCGGCACGCCAAGAGTCATTAACGTCGTTACAAGAATGAGAAGTGTTGTTTTAATTTTTTTAATCATTTGATCGCCTTTCCTACTGGTTATGTTTACTTATAGCACATCCAATTTTATAGCACAAGCTAAATTGTTAGCTTACGGTAGCATCAGTTTTTCCGGCTAGTATGGCATTTAACACAAAATGGATGATTAGCTGGGCTAGAGCCACAATAACCAGTCCGATAATGGCATAAATTATCATATTCTTTGCGCTACCAACCCCCTCGCTGGAGCCTCCGGAACTAACAAGCCTTATACCGCCTATAACTATCATGATGACTGCCGCTATACCAGCTAGCAGGCTGATGACGTTGACAACAGCTTTGGCGACTTGGGCGACTTGATTCTCCCCAGGAGTGCTACCAGTGCTATCACACGGTGTACCACCAAGCTGATTCAACCCACTACAGGCGGCGCTTTGGCCCTGAATAGCCATAATTGATAAGGGCGCTGTCTGAGCGGCCGCCAATCCAGGTGCGCTGAAACTAAGTAGTAGGACTATGGTTGTTACCGTAATTTTGAGACGTCGCATATTGGTGCTCCCTTTTATTTTACCCCATTACCCTACGCCACTAAGCACGAGTGCTACTAGTGCCTGGGCCAGGACGGCAACTGCCAAGCCAGCCAGCGAAAAAATCAGCCCATTGCGAGCCGAGGCTACGGCCTGGCTGTCGCCGCCAGCCGTTATAATCCGGAAACCGCTAACCACGATGCCGATAACCGCACCGATTCCGACTATGAACGACAGGATGTTGATGGCGGTTTTAATGATTTTGATGATGGGGTTTTGGTTGGTCGGGTTGCCACCAGCATCTGTGTTGCCCGGCTGGTTGCTGATGTCAGTGCATACATCCGGTGTTCCGTTAGCGCTACCGCTGCCGCAATTAGGCGCGATTTGAACCGGGTTAGCGACAGCGTGGGTGCTTGCCGGCGCCAGGCTCTGCGTAAGCAAAGAGATTGCCAGTACTGCGATGACAACAAGGAATCGTTTCATGGATTATCCTAGCCGTCCTAGCGCGAACGCCACTATCGCTTCAGCCAAAAGCGCCACTAGCAAACCGACCAGAGCATAGGCTATGGTTGCCCGCGCCTTACTAGACTCCTGCGGATTGCCCTGGGCGGTGATTAGTCGTAGCCCGGCAATGACGATAAAAAGCACCGCCAGAGCGGCCAAGATAGCAAAAGCGATTTGCAGTATGTTTTGTAAATTACCCTGGGTAGCAGTTGCTTGCGGCAGACCATTATCGCCGCAGTCAGTCCCGGTAAGGTGACTGCAGGCACTACCAAAATGTGAAACAGCGCTCCAGGAATTATGTAGTAATAAATTGATTTGCGGATTCATGTGGAAATACTCTTAGCTATAAATGATACTATGACCGCCGCCATGACAGCGACCGCCAGACCAATCAAGGCGTTTACTAATGTGCTCTTGGCTTTGGCCGTCCCTTCCGGGTCGCCCTGGCTAGTAACGTAGCCGAAGCCTCCGTAAATGATGAATACCACCGCCACGATGGCCGCGATCCTGAGAGCAATCTCGATTATGGCCGCCACGATTAGCCAGATATCGTTAAGGCCTTGTATCTGTGGCGTACAGCCCGGGTGATGGAGATATTTCCACCAGGTGGGAAAGCCAAAAAAATCGGTGTTGCAAACCGTTGCCGCGGCAAAAATCAGTGTGTTCATCGCAGTATGGCTCCCGGAATTATGTAGTTAAGCAGGGCGTAGCCAAATATAAAGATCAACAGCGCGAACAGGGAACTACGAATACGGTTGATAGCCTGCGCCGTAGCCTGCGGATCGCCGCGCGACGCCGAATATTGGATGCCGCCTACCACTATCGAGCCGACTACCACCAGACCGACGCCAGCTGATAGTACCCGTATTATTGCGAAGGCCATGTCGGCGATTGGGTTGCCCTTGCCTCTGCAACCGATATTAATAGCAATCCCTATACCTGGGCTATCGCCGCAGGTGTTGGCAACAGTGCCACCACCGCCGCCACCACCGCCACCACCACCGCCGTGTCTCGGCGAGCTGACATGTGCTGAATTATGCACACCCCCGTTGTAACCCTGGTTTCTGCAGGCCTGTATAGCGGCAGGTTTGTTTGTATAGGTGTCGTTACATTTCGATTTATTTTTTCCGTCGTAACCGAAAACATAACCCTGGTAACAGGCTCCTTTCTCAAGTTGGCTGGCGCCTCTACCCAATGCGTTCTTGCAAAAATCTTTGACTTTCGTATCATCATTACCGGTAAACCGGCTACCAGCGCTAGCAGTTCCTGGCAGGACCGAAAAACAAACACACAATACAGCCAAGGGTAGGGCAACCGTGATTAAAATTTTTTTTGTGGGTAGGTTCATGTTTCTGTCAAAGATAGTATTAGTAACTATTATAGAATTCGCTAGCCATATACACAATACCGAGCTGGCTGACCCACACCGCATCTTACCGCTTATGGTATAGTTGAGAAGAGACGGCACGCCATATGAAGATAAAAAAACCGAGCATGATTTTAGGCTATAAAAGAAGCTTGTTGTTATTTTTTGTGGCTCTTTTCTTCTTGGTGGGGATACAGGCAGTCTCGCCCGGGGTATTCAAGAATTCTCGTGTAGAAGCGGCAACCAAAGCTGAAAATAAAGCCAGTCAAGAAGCACAAGACTACTGCAATAATATATCGCCCGGTAGCGATGCTTTTTCACCATGTGTGGATAAGTACAAGGCGTATTTCCTCGGCGACCCACCCGGTCCCGATTGCCCTGGGAGCGGCACAGACTACGATTGGTGCGCCAATGCCGCTACGGCCGCCCGTCAACAGGCAGGGAAAGATTTTCCTCATTTTGACCAATTATGTAGCGCTTTCATATCAAACGCATCGGGGGGAAACTGGCCCAATTTTAAATCTCTCTCGGGCGCAGATAAGACAAAGGCTATAAATCTCTGTAACAGGGGGTTGGGCCAAGGGTTCGCTTACAGCTCGGGCACCTACCCAAGCAGTGCTTCGTGCGACCCGGGCAATACCAGCAAAAAAGACATAATGACAAAGGCCTGTTATGCCGGCCGGTCCCTGGCGGACGCTCATATCTTTACACCAGATGAGGCCAAAGCAATTGCCAGGTCCGGTAATCTGCCCCTGACCAACAACGGTGGTGGTGGCGGTGGTGGTGGCGGTGGTGGTGGCAGTACCACGCCTACCTGCGACTCTGGCGACTTTTCTTTCAACTGGGCCCTCTGCCCAATCTTTGACGGGGTGAACGCAACAACGAATTGGATATTCAAGAACCTCATACAGCCGCTTTTACAAACCAACCCGATATGTTTGGATCCTGCTGGGAAGTCTTGCGATAACACCATATATACCATCTGGTCGAGTTTCCGGATCTACGGCGACATATTTTTGGTTATCGTCCTGTTGGTAATCGTGTTCGGCGAGTCAATCGGCGGCGGTATGATTGATGCCTACACGGCCAAGAAAGTCCTGCCGCGCTTGCTGATAGCGGCAATTCTGATTAACTTATCCGTATATATTGTGGCGCTGATGATTGATATCACTAACGTTGTCGGCGGCGGGTTGGGCCAGCTATTAACAGCGCCTTTGCAGGGTAACGGCGCCTTCAAAATCCAACCCGACGGCATCACGCAGGGCGCCATTGCCGCGTTCGGTGCTACCGGCTTGCTGGTCGGTGGTTTCGCGCTCGGCGTTACCGGAATCGCCTTGCTGATGGTCGGGCTGATCATAACCGGTGCCATAGCCATGCTGGGAATCTTCGTCACCCTAATATTGAGACAGACCATAATCATGGCCCTGCTACTCATATCGCCGGTGGCTTTCTCTTTATGGTGCCTGCCAAACACCGAGTCTTGGTTCAAGCGCTGGTGGGATACGCTTTTCCAGATGCTATTAGTCTATCCGATGATTGTAGTTTTGTTCGCCGTGGCGGATGTCATGTCATACGTCACCCAACATAACGGCACCGGCGGCACCTTGGCGTCCATCGTGGCCTTTATGTTATTGATCATTCCCCTGTATCTGGTACCATTTACTCTACGATCATCTAGTCGCTTGATGGGGGCCATTCACGGAGCGGTCTCAAACGTCGGGCGTCAAATTAACGGAGCCACAGGGAGAAGAGCTTTGGCAGGAGCAGGTCAAGAAGCGAACAAGAATTTCAGCGCGGCAGGCAATTATTCCAGATTTTCTAATCGAAATGCTCTCGGCAGGGGTATCAACACCCTTACCGGCACTGTTGCCAACCCCAAAAGTTTGCTTCGTGGGCGAGCCGGTGTGCGTGCCAAGCGCCAGGCCACGCAGACAGCATTTGGAGCTGAAACCCTCAAGGATAACGCGATATTCCAAGCTAACCAGGGTGACGACAAGTTCCTATTGGCTGTTGCGAACCGGGGTTTAGCCGAGCAGAAGCTAGCCTCTTCGCGTCAAAAATTTGAAGATGCCAGGTCACGCGGTGATATGGCCGGCATGACCAGCGCCCAATCAACCATGGACGCCCAACAGCACGCGCTTGATACGGCGGCACAAATGGGCGCTACAGGCCGCACCGCCGGTGTCCGCTACCAGGCTTTGCAAGGATTAGCTAAGACCGGCTTCCAATTTGAATCAGGTGCCGCTGGTTACGCCGAACTATCTGATAGCGTGCGACAATTAAGCGGTGGTGATGAAAGGGCTTACTCTTCCATGATGAACGAATCGCAATATAACCTAAGAACTGCGGGGCGCTTTGACCTCGGCGGCATCAACGATGGCGCCGGGTACAATCCGGGGGCAGGTGTCAGCAAAGCCTCGCTATATGAACTGGCAAATGCTAAACCCGATTCTATCAAAGGTTTTATGGATGCTCAGCAGCAAGGGCCTTCTGCCGGTGCCGCCGGGCACCAGCACGCAATAGCATACCAAGAGCTGAAAGCTATGCTCCCTAACTCCAAGGGGGCTGGCCGTGACGAGATAATCAAGGGCATGCGTAATCTTGAGGGCCGGGGTGTCCAGCAGTACATGGCACAAGACTCTGGAACCGGCGATACTGAGGTACGCGTAAACTACGACTCCTCAAACCCTGCTCATGGCGGATGGTCTGGTGACGAGAAAGCCCGCGGCTGGCGAGCTGAAAGGCGTGCAATTACCAACGCCGACGTCGCTTCTAGGGAGGCCAGAACCTACGAACGGCCCAATCCTGAAAATATGTAGGAATCTGTACATACTCTCTGCTTGATTTTTTTACCGATATGTGGTAATATCAATATATGTCAGAAGCTGGTCCTCACCCAGATTTAGAAAACACACAGCCCATACCCATTGAAGAACTAGGCATTATATCCCGCGCCCGATTGCGTCATGCCGAGAGAGTCGTTGAGAAAATGGACCGCAAAGACCGATTGTATGAAGGTCTTGGCCATATAGCAGCCAGCGGTAAAAGAGAAGCTCCGGACGAAGAGAAACCGCGAACAGTCCCAGAACAACTTATAGACTACCGCTTACAGCGGAAATCAGATAAAAAAGTCCGTGCCGATGTTTACGCACACCGTGCTAGATTGATTCACGGACAAGACAGTACGCCGCACACTCCTAGCGTCCGGCATGGTGCCGTTGAATCGGTGCTTGGCGCAACAATTGATCGTGAACACTCGCATTCTTTCGGCCAAGTGGTCCGGGGTAATGTTATGCGGTTATTTGAGGGTCCGGACATCAGAGGTTACACACCGTTAAAACGAAAGCTTGAAAAAGCAAAGGTTATCGGACGCGTCGCGACCGCACGGGTTACTGCCGCCGAAGCCCGGAAGAAATGGGTAGACGTAAACGCAGAACAGATGAAGCTAGGCAATAAGATGCATAAACGTACTCGCCGCAAACAGCGCAAACACAATGAACGGGTCAGCATAGTAGCTGAGGAGCCGTTACGCAAAGAGTGGCGCGATCGCCGGCGTCAACGAGCTCAGGCAACCATTGGCCGTATAGACCGGCGCGAAACGTACTTACAACGGGGGGCCGAAAGAATATATTGGATGAGTGATGATGTCGCGGGATCTGCCCAAGCACTAGGTCAAGAGATAATTGAGCGCCATTATGAATCATGGGATATGACCAAGGAGCAGGCGGAGCGGCTAGCTAATGCGTCGGTTAGGGCTGGCAAGTTCGTTGTTCATGAAACGGTGGCCACAACCCAAACAGCCGTTAAAGGCGGCAAATATACAGCTAATTTCTACGCCGAGGTAGCACGTGGCGCGGCAAATATTTACTGGGGAGCCGCTAAGTATGCGGCCGGGCAGGCCACCAAAGGCGCGCATAGTGCGGCCACAAAAACTAAATCAAAAATAGCACGTAAAAAATAACGCCAGTAAGCAGTCAGTTACCTGGCACCTGTAATAACAGTTCATTAGTGATAGAATATTGCTAATGGCAACATACAAACTCATTCAGGATATTGAGGCTGAGGATCATATCCTCGGACCGCTTACGCTAAGACAGTTTATCTTTGCGTTGGTGGGCGTTTTTTGCTGGTATTTGTCGTTTATCATTTTCGTGAAACATGTCTACTTTGTGCTGACCATTACTTTGCCGCCAGCGCTGTTCTTCACATTTTTCGCAATCCCGTTCGGCCGCGACCAGCCAACCGAGGTCTGGGCACTGGCCAAGCTACGCTTCTGGTTCAAGCCGCGGCGGCGCATCTGGGACCAGAGCGGTATCAAAGAGCTGGTAACTATCACCGTGCCCAAGAAAGTCGAGCGCGTACTCACCAAAGGTTTCAGCCAGAGCGAGGTAGAGAGCCGGCTGAAAGCGCTGGCCAACACTCTGGATACGCGCGGCTGGGCCGTCAAAAATATCAATGCCAACGCCTACGCTCCGGCCAATCAGTTCGGCCAGGGAGTGTCGGACCGCCTGATTGATATAGGTGTAGCTCAACAGGAAGTGCCAAGTTACGACGCCCACGCCTCGGATGACATCCTGGACGTCACCAGCAGCCCGGTGGCACAGCAGTTCCAATCCATGATCAACCAATCGACCAAAGAGCACCGCCAGCACGTAATGGACGAGATGAACCAGGTAAAGACCGGGCAAGCTGGGGGTTGGTTTATGAGCCCGGCTCCGGCCACTTCGGCGCGCACGGCTACTACTAGTGCGGGTCCCGTGGCTCCACCGGCACCTAAGATACCGCGGCCACAATCTAAACAGCCGCTTTCCTACGCGCACATGCGCACCCTCCAGCCAATCGGGCAAGGTAAACCACAGCAGGCTACGACCGGCCAAGCGTCATCTGGTGCCAGCCCTGCCGATCCTGCTATACTATCATTGGCGAATAACAACGACCTGAACGTGTCGACTCTCGCCCGCCAGGCCCGCAAGGCCAAGCATGGCGACGAGCCGCCGCAGGATGAAGTCGTAGTTTCACTGCACTGACAAACAGCCGTGCAGGTAGACAAAAAGGTGGGCCCAAGAGAATGAATCCTACAGATCCGAACCAGACCAACCCTACCGAAGGGCAACCGGCCAACGCGCCCCAAATCCAGTCAACCGCCTTGCCACGCTCCGCCGAGAGCCGCTTCATACCGTCCATCGCCAACCCTGACCAGCCGGTGCCCCAGAGACCAACCGCCGCCGCCACCCGCAGCCAGCTACACCTCAACCTCCTCAGCCCCAACCTCAAACTGGCGGCCAGCAGCCGGTAGTCGGCAAGACTGCGGGCCCGACAGCCAAACCCAAAAATTCTAACAGCACCCAGAATTCACTGCAGATAGCCGAGGTCCGCGACGGCATCGTCATCATGAATGACGGCTCTTACCGCTCCGTCGTGATGGTCAAGAGCATCAACTTCGATCTGATGAGCCCGCAAGAACAGGAAGCTGTGGAATACAGCTACCAGGGTTTCTTGAACTCGCTGTATTTCCCGATTCAGATCTTTCTCCGTTCGCAGAAGGTCGACCTACAGCCGTACATCGCCAAACTGGATAAGATCCGCACCGAGCATGACAACATGCTGTTGGCTCTACTCATGGAAGACTACATCACCTATATCGACGACCTGAGCCAGCACACCAATATCATGGACAAGAAATTCTATGTGGTCATCCCGTTCTTCCCGGCCGTCGACACCCAGAAGGCCATCAAACAAAGCAAGAATTTCCTGACCGGGCTGGGCGGACTGTTCAACAAGAAAGAACAGCACGTGGTCATCAACGAGCCCGACCTAGAAGCCGCCAAGACCGAACTGCGCAACCGCGTGCAAGCAGTGCTGGCCGGTTTGTTGCAGGCCGGCATCCAGGGCTTGCCGCTGGATACGCAGGAGTTGATTGAGCTGTATTACGATACCTATAACCCTGACACGGCCACCCGCCAACAGCTGAAGAATTTCAATGATCTGTCGGCGGACATCGTTACTAAGGGCAAGGGCACCGCGCCGCAAGCCCATCTGCAAAGGGAGCTGGAGCAATCCTGATGTTTGGCAAGAAGAAAAAAGTCACCAACCGATCCGGCGGCCATCGCCCAGGCCCAGCGGGCCCGCGAAGAGCAAGAGGTTCAGACCGCTTTCCAAAAGGGCATCACCGCCCTGCGCGACTTTATCGCGCCCAGTTCGCTGGAGTTCAAGAGCACGCACTTCCAACTGGGCACCCGTTACGCGCGGACCTATTATGTCTACGGCTACCCGCGCCAGCTATACACCGGCTGGCTCAGCAGCATGGTTAACCTGGATGAGGTCATGGACCTAGCGCTCTACATCTATCCGGTAGAGAGCCAGATCGTGCTGGAGAGCCTGCGCAAGAAGGTCACCCAGCTGGAGGCCGGCATCCAGATTGACACCGAAAAGGGCCGGGTGCGCGACCCCGGCAAGCAGGCCGCCATCCTGGACGCCGAAGAAATCCGCGATAAACTGCAGGTCGGCGAGGAGCGCTTCTTCCGCTTCGGCTTCTACTTTACTTTTACGCCGGCAGTATGGAGGAGCTGGAGTTTGTCAGCCATAAGGTGGAATCGATGCTCGGCCAGCAACTGGTCTACAGCAAACCGGCCAGCTCACAGCAGGAGCAAGGGCTCAACAGCACCGTGCCACAGTTGGTCGACCAGCTGCAGATCCGGCGCAACATGAGTACCGGCGCGCTGTCCACCAGCTTCCCGTTCACCAGCGCCGATCTGAGCCAGGACAACGGCATTCTGTACGGCATCAATATGCATAACTCCGGCCTGGTCATCTTTGATCGGTTTCAGCTTGGAAAACGGCAACTCGGTGGTCTTTGCCAAATCCGGCGCCGGTAAGAGCTTCATGCGTCAAGCTAGAGGCCCTGCGCTCCATGATGTTCGGCACCGAGATCTTTATCATTGACCCGGAGAACGAATACCAGCGGATGTGCGAAGCCGTCGGCGGCGCTTACGTGCGTCTCAGCCTGAACTCCAACACCCGTATAAACCCGTTTGACCTGCCAAAAGTAGTAGATAGCGAGGAAGCCGACAACGCCCTGCGCTCCAACCTGATCACCCTGCACGGCCTGCTACGCCTGATGATGGGCGGAGCCCAGACTCAGATGGCTTGGCGGCAATGCCGCCATCATGCCAGCGCTGGCGCCCAGCGAAGAAGCCGATCTGGACGCGGCACTGATCGAGACCTATGCCAAAGCCGGCATCACCAACGACCCGCTGACCCACACCGGCGTGCCGCCGACTATCATGCGATCTGTATGACACGCTGCTGCACATGGGCGGCACCGGTCCCGCAGCTGGCTCAGCGCCTGCGCAAATACACCACCGGGACGTTCGCCGGCATCTTCAGCCAGCAGAGCAACATCGACATCAACAACCCGTTGGTAGTCTTCAACCTGCGCGACCTGGAGGATGAACTGCGCCCGGTCGCCATGTACATCGTGCTTAACTACATCTGGAACAAGACCAAGACCGACCAGAAACGGCGCATTCTGATAGTCGATGAGGCCTGGCAACTAATGAAATATGAAGATTCGGCCAACTTCCTGTTCAGTCTGGCCAAACGGGCCCGCAAATACAACCTGGGCGTCACGACCGTCACCCAAGACGTGGAAGATTTCATGGGCTCCAGGATGGGCCGGGCCATCGTGGCCAACGCTTCCATGCAATTCCTGCTCAAGCAATCACCGACCGCCGTGGACGTACTGACCGACGTCTTCAAACTGACCAGCGAAGAGCGCAAACGGCTCAGCCAGTTCCCGGTCGGCCAGGGTCTATTCTTCGCCGGGCAGAACCACGTGCATATCCAGGTAGTGGCCAGCCCAACCGAGACCAGCCTGATTACCACCAACCCGGATCAGGTCCAGCAGATCAACGCTACCGAGCAGGCCGGCATCCAGCTGGAGCATTCGCCGCCTAGCGGTTCTGGAAATAGCCCTGGGACAGGCAAACAACCAGCCGGTAATCAGCCAACCGGCAACCAGGAACAAGTACAAGGTACGATCGACCTGGGTAACCGTCTGCGACCGGGCAGCGGCTAGATAAACGCCTCTTGTCGGGTATAATACAAGCATAAGCTTAAGAGAGTCGAGAAATAAACATGCCGCCAGAAGATGACCATAACTTATACGATAAGGACGACGAAGAGCCAAAAACCATCCACAAAAAAGTGTCCGACACGCTTAAGGACAAGGATGATCAGGCCGAACCGCGCGAAAAAATCCGCAACGACGAGGAGTCGGGTGACGAAGAATTTTACCATCCCGATGCTGTCGAAGCACGCGAACGTTCTCTAGCTAGCGCCCATGAAACTCTTTCAGAGCTAACCGGAGGCAGCAAAACGGAAGGCGCCAGCCTATACAATCCTAAGGACAGCGGTCCAAAGGTGCTGAAGTCACTAAAAAGTGGTCTTCGTCAACGACGCAAGATTGCAATCGGCGGCGGGGCTGCTGCCGGAGCCGGCACCGTAGTCTTGGCAACTTTCTTCTTGCTAGTCCCTTTGAAAATAGAGCACATTGTCACTAACCTGGAAGGCCGGTTTTTTTCCGGTGCTAACAGCGCGGTTGAGCAAGAAACTCAAAACATGTTTGAAAGATATATGATCAGGCATGTGCTGCCAAGCTACAAGGCCTGTGGCAGTACTATAAGTAAAGACTGTAGTGTCAGAGTGGTCGGCAACGGGCCGGTATCCCATCTTTACCGCACATGGGCCAACGCCAGACTTGAGAATAAGCTAGCTGATAACTACGGTATTGAGTTTAAATATGACAAGGTAGGCAAAAACTGGCATCTTAAGGCTCCTGGCGCCAATCCAGGCGGCGATAATATCGGTCCTGATGGGCGTGGCCTTAACACCGATTTCAAAAGGGCTGACAGGGCTGCCATGCGAGCTGCCATCAATGACAGTATCCAAAGCGAAACTAGATGGAAAAAGGTTATGTATCGTTATAAAGTTGGCCGTTTACTAGAAGAAAAGTACGGTATCAAACGGTGTATTGTTTTCTGTGGTACTAGAGATAAGCTTGCCGATAAATCCGATAAGGTGAAGAAAAAGACGGCACTGATATTTCTTAACCAAAGGGTTTTTGGGCCCCGGGATGAGGGATTGGCGGCAGCACTGAGGTGCATGTTAAACAATTGCGACCCGACTAAAACTCAGCCGACAACTGCCGAAGATGGAACAACCGGCGAGTTGCATGGCGCACCGGAAAATCCTGAGTCTGATACTGCCATCCGAGAGGCGGACCAGCAGCTTGCTGCGGGGTTCGTTAGCGAGAGCGCTGACAAACTTGTATCAGATGTGAACGACATAGAAGAAAAGGGATTACTAAAAGTTGCTTTTGAGAGAGTCTTAACCAAAGTGGGGTTAGGCGCTATTGCGTCCCAGGCAGCTGACGCTGTACCAATTGTCGGCTGGGTTATAGCAGCGTCTCATATTATCAGTTTTGTAGACCATTCGGGACCGGCACTGCAAAAACTAGGCTACATCGTCAACTCTACCACCTACGCCCAGACTTGGCAGATGTTCAGCACTTACCGGGATGAGATTCACACGGGCCATGTTAACGCAACTGAGGTAGGGTCCTTAACTGATTCGTTGGGGCCTGGCGATAGAGGTACACCTAGCGACCCACAGGTGGGCGGCACGGCTGGTGCGGAAAACACCGCCTTATATGCAGATGTTATTGAAGCGCAAGCCCGGTGGCACTACCACGACATTCAATAACTTTTTATCTGGAAAAGCCTATGCGGCGGCCAGTAGTTCTTCAGGTTCCAGTACAGAAAAATGCAATGACGGCAAGCCCCTGCCTGCCGGACAAGAGGTTTGCCCTGAGATAACATTGAGCAATCAAGGTAATATTCCTGAGGCCGATGCCGCCCACACTTTCTTACACCTGCCGGTTATTGGTCAGGTAACCTACGTTGCGAATGGTGTCTCCGGCATAGCAGGTGCTATAGGCAACTTTGTCGGCAGCGTTTTTCTAGGTGTTATCACGAGCATCCCCGGTTTAGGTAGCTTGGTACAGAGTGCCACTGATCTGCTTGCCCAAGTAGTACAGCCGTTTTTTAAAGCTGCTATCACGGTTGCGATAAAAAATCCTGTGGCTACCCACATGAGTGGCGGGCGTCTTTTTGACATAATAGCCGGCGGCGCTGATGTGGCTGGCAATTTGTTCGCCCAAGTAGGAATCGGCGGCCACGCTTTAACTGACCAGCAGGTCGCGGATATTGTAAATCAGCAACAAGATGAAGCGCAGCAAGTTTTCAGGCATCAGTCGGTTTTTGCCCGCATGTTCAATACCGATAGCCAGTATTCGTTGGTTTCAAAGGTTGCTATGAGTATACCGTTCGGTACCCAGGCTGATGTTCAAAGCGGCCTGGCAAGTCTGCTTAATCCTTTGGGTGCTATCAGCCACGGGTTTGGCTCGATACTTTCGGGCAGGGTTAGTGCGGTTGCCCAACCGCAAAAGGATGCGTTCGATGTCAAACGATACGGCTGGACACAAGCGGACATAGAGAAACTAGAGAGAGAAATTGATGCAGAAGGTGGTGATGCGGACATCTGGTGGAACAACCACTGTTCTGACGACCCAAGTAAGGCATACATGAAAGACAACAGCTGGAACGAAGAGGCAGCCCATACCACAGACCCCGCAACCGGTATGCCTGAGAACACGACCACCAATCCGTGCCTGTTAGTAAAAACCGTTGTTGGTGTTGACGGCGGCCTGTTCGACACCAGCAACCTGACCACCGACGACCTGGCAGATCAAACCTCGGCTTCTTCCGGCGGATCAACTCCACCGGGCGCAACGGTCCCGCCTGGTGGTATCCCGTTTCCTTTCCCGCCAGATGTCGGTGTAGTCCCACCCTCCAGCTGGACACAAGACCAGGGTGTAGATATATCGACGTTGAACGCGGCTTGCGGTAAAAACGCGCCGGAGGTTGCTTTAGGAACCGGCACCATCGTTGGTCGTGGGATCAGTGGTTTCGGCCCTGACGCACCGATATTGAAAATTACCGATGGGCCGCTGAACGGACGATATATCTATTATGGACACGCCGGAGATGCCCATAGTTCTAATGGCGCGGGACGTCCTCCTCATACCGAGATTGGTGATCAAGTTACGGCTGGACAAGTCATTACATACACGGGCTGTGGTATCGTCGGCTTATCTAGTGGGCCGCACCTTGAAATTGGCATCTGGCCGAAGGGTCAGTCGCCAAGCACATCATTCCCGTCTATGAACCAGACCTCGGCCGAGATGCTACAAATTTTGAAACAGGCCTATCAGGCGCAGGGTAATAGATGAAAAATATCTTTTTGATAACTACACGGAAAACTATTCTTGTCGTCTCTATTCTTGCGGCTTTCTCCATGGTTCTTATGCAGCTTGCCCCCGTGTTGGCTGACCCTCTGTCTCCTGGGGAAATCAAAGCCTTGAACGACTGGCCCAACTGGGTTGCTGACGCCTGTAGCGGTGGTACAACGGCCGATGTAACCGCCATCGCTGCCGGAGCCGGGTCGCCTACTAACGCAGCGTTCCCAAACCTTGATCCAACTGCCATGGCTAATGGCATAGATACGTTTGTTAAGAAAGAAAACCCCAAGAGCAAACTGAAGGGATTGGGGGAGACTATCGTTGCTAGCGCTAAAAACTCCAATGTGAACCCATTTCTTATCGTTGCAATCGCTCACGAAGAATCAAACCTGGCAGATCCGTCTCCAGACCAGTGGAACGTACTGCACGCTAATAATGCCTTCGGCCGGGAAGCCGCCCCAGGCCAGCCTAGCGTCCACTCCCCGACCCGTGATGTATCTTGGTACAAGTGGAGTTCCGTAAAAGCCAGCGTGGATTACACGGCACCGGAAAACAAAAACGTTTCAGGTGGCGGAGATATGGCGACCTATCTTCGCGACCAATATGGCGATTCGATTGATAGCAGTAATCTGACGGCGCTTTTTCTTGAATACGCCCCGCCAAGTGAAAATAATACGGAGGCATATATAGCCAATGTTAAGGGTTGGGTTAACGACATGGTGAAGGATGCCAACTCTGCTCCAGCAGACAGTGCGCCGTCGGCGGCCGCCGCATCAACTTGCTCGTGCTCCGGAAGCGGGCCCTCAACTCTTACTGGCAGCGATAATAAGGAAAAGATTTTTAATTACTTTCTGGGCAAGGGTCTAAGCCCGGTTCAGGCCGCGGGCATAGATGGTAACTTCGGCCAGGAATCCGGCTGGAATCCTAGTTCACCGGGCGGTTATTTAGCACAGTGGACTGGCTCGCGTCTGACTGCTCTGCAAGCGTTTGCAAGTAAAGAAGGTGAGGCTGTAACTAATCTGGGCGTGCAACTTGATTATATCTGGGCGGACCTGACTAACGCCCCTGGTGCGGGCGGTGATTACTCTGAAGTACTTAAGCATGTGAAAGCAGCAACCACCATAGAAGACGCAACGACCCAGTTTATGGGAACCGCTTCCGCGGGCGGCGATATAAATGGGTACGAAAATCCTGGCGATCCTCAACTATCAAACCGTATTGACTATGCCAACCAGATTTTGCACGCGTACGGTTCTTCCGCTGGCGGTGCAGGTGCCGGTTCACCATGTGGCGGAGTGGTGAACTGTAGCGGGTCCGGGCCTGGCGCAACAGGGCTTAGTGATGTCCGACAAAATGTCGTTTGCATCGCCCAACAAGAGTTAAAACTATGGCAGTCAAAACCAGGTTACCCGCACCCTGGTTTTGCCCAAGACGGATACTTAAAATATAGTCAGAACCGGGCAGAAGAGTGGTGTGCCGACTTTGCCACGTGGGTTTACAATGAAGCTAATTATCCTGTGGATAGTCCAGATTGGAATGTAGCATATGTACCTGACATCCAATCAATAGGTGAGCAGAATAATAAGTTTCACTGGCACCCAGCGAGTAGCGGTTACACACCAAAACCTGGAGATCTGGCTATACACGGGGCTAATCATGTGAACATATTCGTTTCTTCTTCGGGTAGTTCGGCCACCTACATCGGCGGTGACCAAGGGGATGGCCCTTACCCGGGCGGTTCAATAGTTTCAACTGAAACCGGAAACGGCTA
Source organism: uncultured bacterium (assembly GCA_963805865.1). Classification (GTDB taxonomy): domain Bacteria; phylum Patescibacteriota; class Saccharimonadia; order Saccharimonadales; family UBA4665; genus JARIHC01. The sequence continues at coordinate 192,979 of CAWDVI010000003.1, read as the reverse complement.
TTATGATAATGGAATAACTGGCTATGTTTCGCCTGATTAAGGATGAGTATGGATACAGAACCGTTTGACGGATATCATAAATTGATCAGACCAGCTATCGTCTGTGTCGTTGCTATAACCCTGCTATTTATCGGCTACCAGATTTACCTATCCAGGCACTTTCGTGTAGTAAACACCAACCCAAAGACCGGCAATGTGGCTACGGTCTCACCATTTCTAAAGATTAATTTTAACCGTCAGCTCAGCAGCAAAGACTTGTCGGTCACCTCCAGCTACTCAGTGATCAGCTCCTATAAGGTGGAGGGTAAGACCTTGGTAGTAAATCTGAAGGTTCCAATGACCGCCGGATACGAATACTACATAAAGATTAACCATATAGATGATGTGAAGGGTGACGTTATAACCAATAGGATGTTGCGCTTCGCGCCGAAAAAGATCTCATCAAAAGATCTACCAGAGGATCAAAAGCAAGCTTTGCTAAAGACGCAGTCGAATCGCCCCAGATCAAAAAACAGTATAGTCTTCACTGGCGCTAATACATTGTTAGATTACGGGCTGAGTAGTAGCCAGTTAAACAATTTAGAGCAGTATTTCTTTGATTTCGCACCCAGAGCAAAGACAGTATCAATAACCCAAGTGACTCCTGTACCTCACAACCCAAACGCTTCCAGCACCAATGATAGTATGAACTTCAAAGCTCGTGTTGACTCAAGTTCCTATAATGCGAATATGGTTTATTCTAATCTGAATGATTATCTGAGGCTGGTTTTATCCAATCCTAAAAACGGGAGTACGACATATGATTCATCTGCGGTTAAGGGCGGTAAAGAGGGTGGGGTAGATTAGATCCTGGTTCGCCTAGCGCAGGGGGATGATATTAGCGCTCTCGGTGAAGTGGCCGACCACGGCGTCGGCGTCGGTGGTGGTTATGAAGGTCTGGTAGGGCGCCAGGTAGTCGGTCAGGGCGTGGCGGCGTTTGCCGTCCAGCTCGCTGAAGACGTCGTCCAGCAGTAGTAGGGGCGGGACGCCGCGCAGGTCTTCGATTATTTGAGCTCGATTATCTTGAGCGCCAGCACGGCGGTGCGGATCTCGCCGCGCGAGGCGGTTTCCTGCGCCGGGTGGCCGTTGAATAATACCAGCCAGGTCCTCGCGGTGCGGGCCGGCAGCCGGTGAAGCCGCGGTCCTGGTCCAGCTCCAGGCTGTTCTCCAGCTCTTTAAGTAGTCTGGTCTCGTAGTTGGCGGGCGGCCAGCGGGCTTGGTACTCCACGCTGACTTTAGCCCTGGTGCCGGAAATCTTGCGGTATAGTTTGCCCGGTCTTTGTCCAGGCGCTCCGCCAGCCCGGAGCGGGCCCGGACGATCTGGCCGGCCAGCTCGCTCAGCGCACGTCCCAGGGGAATATCTGGCCTGTTGGCGCCCTTTGTTTCAATAGAGGTTGCGCTGGGCCAGAGCGCGGCGGTATTTACGGCGGATGGTACCATAGCCCGGCTCAGTCTGCTCCAATAGGTCATCTAGGTAATCACGGCGGCGTTCCGGGCCGCCGGACAACAGGCGCAGGTCTTCCGGCTCAAACAGCACGCCGGCAGTGTCGTTGAAGCGGCAGGCGGCGTTTAAATTCCTTTTCTCTACCTCATGGGTTTTACTGGCTTCGGTTCACGGTAATTTTGACGGTACGCCGACCGCCGATCATCCAGATGGATGTCCAGGCGGGCCCAGGGCCGCCTAAAGCGCACCAACTCGATGTCGCGGGCCCGGTACGAAGAGCCGCGGGCCAGCACCAGCAGAGCCTCCAGCAGGTTAGTCTTGCCGCTGGCGTTCGGCCCGACCACGATATTAACCCCAGGTGAGAGTTCAAACGACACATCGCCGTAGGAGCGAAAATTTTGTAAACGTAAGTCGGTAATCATGCCACTATTGTATCTGATATACTTGTATTATGGCGCTACAGCTGGAACAACCATACCTGAAAATGCTTAAAACAATCGTTGACAAGCAAGTGGATACCAACACCTGGCGGCCAGTTGTTTTTGGTTCGCGGGCCAGTGGGCGGGCCCACAAGTTCAGCGACATCGATCTTGGCTTGATAGGCCCGGGGCCATTACCCAAAGGCACTTGGGGTAGGTTGTGGGAGGCTTTAGACGACTCTGACATACCATACGTTGTGGACATAGTGGATTGGTCTAAAACCCAGCCTGATTTTAGAGAAGTCGCGGAACAAACAATGGTGGATCTCTAAATGACCAAATTGGAGGCGCAAAAGCAACAGCTCGTACGCGCCAGGAGCTTTTTACTAGAAGTTCTGGGCACTCCCGAAAACAAAATCCAGCGTGCCGCGGCAATACAGGCTTTTGAGCTTTGTTTTGAATTATCTTGGAAGTATTTAAAGGGTTTGGTGGAAGAAGACGCCGGTATGGTGGCCAGCCCGAGATCGGTTTTTCGTGAGGCCGCCAAACATGGTTACATAGACAATCCTGAAGATTGGTTTGGGTTCCTCGAGGCTAGAAACCTAACAGTCCACACCTACGTTGAGATTCTAGCGGAGAAGGTTTACGCTACTATCAAGAGTGATTTTATACCGACTCTTGATAAATTAATTGGAATTGAGGCTTAGCTCTTGAGTGGCATGATGACATGCTTGTAGTTATCAGCGGCCGGATCGGATAGCAGGGTTGGCTCCAGTTTGCCATTGAAGCTGAAAACCACCTCTTCGCCATCAAGAGCGTTAAGGGCATCTAGTAAATAGCGTGAATTCAGGGTGATGCTACCACTACCAGTCACTTTGGCATCGGCGGTGGCGGTATTTTCACCCAATTGCGAGGCTACGGAGCGGATGCTCAGCTGGCCGGCTTTGTCGTCAACCTCCAGGGTCACACTGCCGGCGCTCTCGCGGGCAAACAGGCTGGAAACCTTGGTGACATTCACCAGGTCGGCGCGTTTGAGCCGCGCTGAGGTAGCGAACTTAGCTGGTATAAGCTTTTTGTAATCCGGGTATTTACCATCAACCAGGCGGGTCACCAGCTCTACATCACCAACCTTGAACAACACTTGTTGATCGTCATGGGTAACCTGCACTTTGTCTTCGCTCTCACCAAGAATCCTAAGCAAATCCTGCATGGCTGAAGCTGGCACCAGAATCTGGATATCTTCTTTGGTGTTAACCAGTTGTTTTTCGGCTAAACGGTAGCTATCAGTGGCGGCCATATGAAGCTTACCTTCGCTGGTTTGAAGCAGAACACCGGTGAGTATCGGCCGGGTTTCGTCATTACTGGCGGCGAAAACTATCTGCCCAAGGCCTTTTTTGAAGGTCGCGCCATCTATAGACCACTTTTTACCATCAGATATGGCTGGCATAACAGGGAAGTCGTCAGCCACAATTCCATTGACCACCGATTGGTATTTGTCGGTGCTGACATGGAGTTTAGAATCTTTCAAATCTAACTCAATAACACCTTCCGGTAAACTACTGACAAAATCTTGCATTAACCGTGCCGGTACCGTAATCGAGCCCTCTTGGCCAACTTTGGCACCGATGTAATGAGTTATAGCAATATCCAAATTGGTTGCCGCTAAACTCAGCCTGTTATTAGTAGTTTTTATTAATACATTTGCCAATATCGGTAATGTACCTCTGCTATTTGCCACCCTTGATACAGAATTCAGCGCCCGGTTAAGGTTTTCCTGGGTGACCTGCAGTTTCATGCTAATATCCTCCAATAATTATTAATATTTAATATAACTTTATTATCATTATTATTGGTCTTGTTGAAAATGGGTAAAAACCAATAACTAACAGATTGAAAAACCAGATTTCCGGGGTGGAAAAAGCTATGTAAAAACCGTGAAAACCTAGCGGTAAAACTATGCTGTTTTTCAACACCCCAAATAATATAAATCATTGCTGGGTAAAAACCAGCGAATTTAACACAAATTTCACCCACTCCATCCACAGCTGTTACACAAACCTTACGCATACAAATGCTCCTTAATATCAGCAATAGACATCCTAAGACTGGGGTCGAGCTTGGATTCCCTTTCAATCTTATCAACCGAATGAATAGCGGTGGTATGGTCTTTTCGCCCCAGTTCTTTAGCAATCTTCGGAAAGCTCAGACCCAGCTCATTACGTAGGATATACATGGCGATTTGCCGCGGCACAACAATGTCTTTGTCCCGTTTAGGACCGGTGATGTCCTCAAGCGGTATCTGGAAGTGTTTAGCGGTGCGTTCAATAATCTGCTTGGCACTGAGGTGTTTAGGCCGGGTTTTATTGGCGCTCAGCAGGCTGGAAGCCACCGCCAAAGTAGGATCCAGGCCGCGCATCTCACAAAAAGCCAGCAGTTGGTTCAGAGCGCCCTCTAACTCACGGATATTGGTCTGGATATTATTAGCCAGGTATTGGACGACGTCCTGGGCCAGCACCACCTCGTGGTCTTGGGATTTGGTCTGGACGATAGCGCAACGGGTCTCAAAATCCGGGATCTGCATATCAATACTCATACCGCCGGCAAAACGCGAGCGCAGGCGGTCTTCCAGGGTCGGTATATCCTTGGGAGGCTTATCGGAGCTGATGACAATCTGTTTGTTGGCTTGGTGCAGGGCGTTAAAGGTGTGGAAGAATTCTTCCTGCATCTTATCTTTGCCGGCGATGAACTGCACATCATCAATAATCAACACATCAGCCGTGCGATAATGGCTGGCGAAATCAGCCGTCTTGCGCAGGCGCAGGGCATCAACAAATTCCTGGACAAATTGCTCGGTGGATATATATAAGACTTTTTGTTTGGGTTCACGGGCCGCCAAAGTGTTGCCGACGGCTTGCAGAAGATGTGTTTTGCCGATACCGACACCGCCATATAGGAACAACGGGTTATATTTGGTGCCGGGCTGGCCGACCACCGCCTGGCAAGCCGCGAAAGCCAATTCGTTGCTGCCGCCAACCACGAAATTATCAAAGGTGTAGCGCTCATTCAAACCCTGGCGATAAGAATGAGTCAAGCTGTTGCCGGCTGGCTTGGCTGGTTTGATTGGCTTGTTGATTGTCACCGCTGGCTGGCCGGCGTCTGGTCTAGCACCACCACGTCATCAGTTGGCCGCTTGGTGGACACCTGTGACGAAATCTTGAAACGAACTTCTCCCACCACCACACCATTCTTACGCAAGGTCTCCGCCACCAGATCACCGTATTTTTTCTCTAGATGCTGTTTTATAAAGACGTTCGGCACGCCAACCACAGCCGCGTCATCGGCTTGTTTCAGCAGACAAGTGTTCTTAAACCAGGTGACATAATTTCCCCTGGAAACCGAGAGCTCTATCTCACCTAAAACGGCCTGCCATAAACTGTCCTGTTGCATCTGAAATCCCCATACACGTACGATTCAATATACCCGACTTAGTCGTAAGTTTTCCACACCTAACTTTTTTATATCCGTCCGGCAACCAAAAATCCGACTAACCGAGGTATGTTTATACACACCCGAAAATCACCCCTGTGAAACTGTGGAAACATACATTAAACATTGGTGGATAAAATTACCAAAAATAGTGAGCAAACATTGTCAAAAGCACGCCAAACCTATAGAATAGGCCAGATATGCCAAAGAGAACTTACCAGCCAAAAAAACGTTCACGAGCCCGCGAGCACGGATTCCTTAAACGCATGAGTAACAAGGCCGGCCGCAACGTGCTCAAAAGACGCCGCACTAAAGGCCGCGCTAAGCTGTCGGCTTAAGAGAGGCGCCGCGATGATCTCCATGCGGCACCGTTTCCACGGCCACGGCGGTGTCCGGGCGGTTTATCGTGATGGCAAAACAGTCCGCGGGCCGCTGATGACCATCAAATATATGGACCGCGGTAAAAAACAGGGTTACCGGGCGGCCGTGGTGGTCAGCAAAAAGGTCCATAAATCCGCCGTTACCCGCAACCGTATCCGCCGGCGCATCTATGAGGTCATCCGCCAGGCCGAGCCCCAACTAAAAGACCATAAAGATCTGGTGCTAACAGTCTTCAGCGAGCGGGTGGCCGATATGGAGGCCAGCGAACTACGCCAGGCCGTGGAAAGCCTGCTAGCCAAGGCCAGTCGCTAGCGCCCAAGGTGCTATCAAGGTATTATAGATATCAGTTTTATGTTTACGACCCTGATTGTACAGCCTATCTTTAATCTGTTGGTGCTGGTTTACGCGCTATTGCCAGGACATAACTTCGGCGTGGCGCTGATTATCTTCACCATAATTATCCGCTTATTGCTCTGGCCGCTGGTCAGGAAGCAGTTGCACCAGGCCAAAGCGATGCGCGAACTGCAACCGGAAATCAAGCGCATCAAGAAAGCCACCAAGGGTGACCGGCAGAAAGAATCGCAGATGCTGATGGAGCTCTATAAAGAGCGCGGCATCAATCCGATTGGCACTTTCCCAATCCTGATTATCCAGTTCATCATCCTGATTGGTCTCTACAGCGGCCTTAATAAAGTCATTCACGACCCGCAGGCGATTATCAACTTTGCTTATCCGGCGCTCCAGAATCTCGGTTGGATGAAAGAACTAGCCGGCAACATACACCAGTTTGATAACACCTTGCTCGGTGTGGTTGACCTCAGTAAAGCCGCCCTGAACGCCGGCGGCATTTATTGGCCGGCCATGCTGATAGTTACCGGCAGTGCCATAGCCCAGTATTTCCAGGCCAAACAGCTAATGCCGACCAGCGATGACCAGCGCGGCTTGCGCGATATTCTTAAATCGGCTGGCAAGGGCGACCAGGCCGATCAATCGGAGGTCAACGCCGCGGTTGGCCGCAGTACGCGTTACTTACTGCCGGGCATGATTTTCCTGTTTACCGTCAACCTGCCCTCAGCACTTAGTCTCTACTGGCTAACCGGCGGCCTGGTGGCCTACATCCAGCAGGCTTACATCTTGCGCCAGGACGAAGAAGAAATGGAAGAGATTGCCGATAAGCCCAGCAAGAATGTTAAAAAAATTCCCGAAGCAGAGATCGTAGCCAAACCGCAATCTAAGAGATCCAAGAAGGCCAAGCGGCGCGCAAGGGCAAAAAATGAACGACAACCTGGAAGAAGCCATCGTCTACGCCAAAAAGTACCTAGAAGACCTGCTGTCATTCTTTGGCCTCAACACCGACGTTTAGGCTACCAGTGACGACGAAGTCATTCAGCTGAACGTACCAAGCACGCACCTCAACGGCTTTTTGATAGGCCAGCGCGGTGAAAATATGCGCTCCTTGCAATACCTGACTAGCACGGCGCTCAAGAACCAGGATTTTTCGAACACCCGCGTCAATGTGGACGTCGCCGAGTACAAGAAACAGCGCGCTGACCGCTTGCGAGATCAGGCCGAAGAGTGGGTCAAGCAAGGTCCGTGATGGCGGCGAACCAATGGACCTCAAGCCGATGAACCCCGCCGACCGGCGGGTAATCCACAAACTGGCCGGCGAATACGGCGTCTCCAGCGATTCCGAAGGCGAGGGCCGCGACCGGCACATTGTGCTCAAACCCGGCGAGAGTAGCGACGAAACCGATTAGCTATTTCTTGTTCACGGGGTAGCGTTTATTAGTACCGCCAGCAGCCTGCAAATCATATAGTCTGTCCACTCTGTCGGTTAGTTTTGATATAGCGGACCACAGGTTTTTATCAACTCTGTCCAGGGATTTCTCCAGGTGGTCAATCTTTTCAAACTTGCGCCCGATAGACAATAGGCCGGCAACGATAGCCGGGATACCTATAATCACAACAGCGGCGTTGACCGTTTGTAAAGGTGTCATGGGCTCAGTCTAACAACTCCAACCCAGATGTCCACGAAGTTTAAGAAATATTTAATACTTTTTCATAGACCGTCAGCGTTTGTTCGGCCATACGGCGCCAGGAATACTTTTTGGCCTGAACCCGGCCGCGCTCAATCAGTCCAGCCCGCAACTGCTTATCAGTCAGCACTTCATTAATAGCATCGGCCATGGCCTGAACGTTCAAAGGATCAAAATAATGCGCCGCCTGGCCGTAGACTTCTGGCAGACAGGTGGCATCACTGCTGACCACCGGCGCGCCGTGGGTCATGGCCTCCAGACCCGGCAGGCCGAACCCCTCGCTCAGACTAGGGAAAACATAGGCCGCGCAATTTTCATACAGCCACCGCAGGCGGCCTTCACTAGCAAACCCGGTAAAATACACGCCGCGTACGCCGCGGCTCTCTACGCTGGTCTCTATGCGCTGGTAGTTAGCGTCTTTTTTGCCAACTAACACCAGCATTAGCTCCGGGTGGTTGGCTCGCAACTTAACAAAGGCATCAATCAACTGCTCCAGATTCTTGTGCGGCGTTGGCCGGCCAACATACATCAAGAACCGTTTGCCTTCCAGGCCGACGATTGGGTCCGGCTGGTCGGTGATAGCATCGGCGGCTTCGTGCGTGACGGTAATTTTATCCGGATTAACGCCACTGAAGCGGACCACATCGTCCTTGGTGAATGCCGATGGCGTCAAAAGGGCCGCCGACTTGCGGGCGGCGTGCCTCAAAACATACCTAAAAACCTGCTGTTTGAACTTGAAAACCGCTAGATGCTTGGCAGGATTGTTAAAACGCAGGGTAGTCAGGTCGTGGATGGTGGTCACAACCTTGCCACGGTACCAAACCGGCTGTTGCGGCATGGAGAAATGCACCAGATCAGCCCGCAGGCTTTTTAGTTGCCGCTTAAAGCCGAGCTGTTCGTCAAAGCTAAATTCCTGGTGATCGGACTCCACAATTTCAAACCCCGGCGCCACAGAGCGCAGGTAATCCAAACGAGGTGATTTGGTTAGCACCACGACATCGTGCGCTGGCTTCAGCCGGGCCAAGTTCTCTACCAGCTTATCTATGTAGCGGCCGGTGCTGGTGCCTGATTCACGGGCGTCGATGACGATCCTCTTCATACCAAGTAGCATACCAGTTGCTACATCACCCTATGAATAAAAAAACATATATTCATTTTTAAGGTAGTAAATATGAATATGGTATAGTATACTCAGAGTTATGAATAACTATAATCCCGGTCAAAAACAGCGCCATTTCTGGCAAAAGGAATATGAATATGAAAGCTTCCAGCCAGCGCTGATTAACCGTAAGTTTGATTTTTCAAACTCTGACATTGGTACCATGCTCGAGGAAGCCAATCGGATGCTGGGCGAGCTAAATGCCTACGCCCGTCTAGTGCCCGATGTTGACTACTTTATCCAAATGCACGTAAAGAGCGAGGCGGTCAGTTCAAGCCGTATTGAAGGCACGAAGACCGGTATTGACGAAGCACTGCTGGAAGAGGCCGATATCTCGCCGGAGCGCCGGCACGACTGGCAAGAGGTGCAAAATTACATAAAAGCCATGAATTACGCCATTGAGGAGCTCAAGACACTGCCGGTTTCCGCGCGCCTGATTTCCCAAACCCATAAGATACTGCTTTCTGGCGCCCGCGGCGAGCACAAGGAGCCGGGCCGAATTAGACGCTCGCAGAACTGGATTGGCGGATCAACCATCAGAACGGCACATTTTATACCGCCGCACCACGACGGACTACCGGCACTGCTAAGCGACTGGGAAAATTTCTGGCATAACAAATCACTGCAAGTACCGGTACTGATCAAAATCGCCATCGGCCACTACCAGTTTGAGACAATCCACCCTTTCCTTGACGGCAATGGCCGCATAGGGCGGTTGCTAATTACACTGCAATTGATCGAGAAAGATTTCTTAAACAAACCGGTGCTCTATTTGTCTTCGTACTTTGAAAAATACCGGCAAGCCTATTACGACTCGCTTGACGGCGTGCGCGATAAAGGCCAGCTGGAACAATGGATCCGTTTTTTCCTAGAAGGGGTGATAGTCACGGCGACCAAAGGCAAACAGACATTTGAGGACATAATCAACCTCCGGGAAAAGTATGAGGCCAAAATCAGTCGTTTGGGCCGGAAGGTGCCGCGGGCCCGGAAACTACTGCTCTATTTGTTCTCGCACCCCATCGTTAGCGTCAATGAGGTTGCCGATATGCTGGGCGTACGCTACGAAACTGCCAACAACCTGGTGGCCGATTTTGAGCGGCTGCACATCCTTACCGAGATGACCGGTTATTCACGCAACCGGCTGTTTAGGATGGGTGATTACGTGGCGCTGTTCCAGAACGCCTAAGGAGTAGCTAGCGCCGGCCCCGCAGTTTCCACCACACGCCGCGCAGACGCCGCAGGTTGCGAGCGTTGGGTGGCAGGTCATGCACTAGGCGCTCCCAGATATACTCATCGGAAACCTTGCGAGAGGCCTGGATCTTTTTGCGCTCAAAATGCTTCTTAAACAGGTAATAAGTACCGCGCCAATCGCCTTTAAGCGCCGCCCAGCCCTGGCCGCGCCCCACGGCCCGCACAAAGAACAGCGTGTGCGCCAGCGTGAAACGCCAGCCGACCCGCCACCATAAGCTAGTGGGCAGGTTCTTATACAGCAGTAACGGCTGGTTCTTCATGGTCTGGTAGGTGGCGAAACCCTTCAGTTTGGAGCTGGTGGCACCGATCTGGTGATGCACCACGGCGCTCGGCGCGTAGCGCACTTTCCAGCCGGCCAGCTGGGCCCGGAAGCTCAGGTCAACATCTTCGTAATAAGCGAAGAAATCCTGATCAAACAGGCCAATTTCCTGCAAGGTCTTCACCCGGTACAAGCTGGCACCGCCGCTGGCCGCGAATATATCGGTCAGCTCATCGTAGCGGTCCAGATCGGTCTCGCCGCGGCCGCGCGGGTAGGGCAGGCCCCAAACGCTCAGGTAATCACCAGTGCTATCCAGCTTCTTGCCAGCCCCGTCCAAGATCTTAGACGTGGCTATAGCGGCCCGCGGATTCTTATCAAGCGCCACCACCAGCCCTTTCAGCCAATCTTTATCAGCTACGGCGTCGTTGTTCAGGGTGGCTACATATTTCAACCCATCATCAAGCGCACGCTGGAAACCGGGGTTCACACCACCGGTAAAACCCTCATTCTTCTGGTTCAAAATCACTTCTAGCCCGTCGTATTTCTCTAACAGCGCCAGCGAGCCGTCTACCGAGCCGTTATCAACCACAATTATCCGGCAGGGCATGGATTGGGCCTGCAGGGAATCCAGGCAAGCCGCCAGATGGTCGGCGCCATTCCAATTAGGCACCACCACGGCCACTCGGGGACTATCTTTCATACAACCAGCATACCGCAGAAAACGGACATATATCTACCGGGAGCGTAGAGTGGCCGCTCTTCTCTGGGTTTCAGACTGTCGTTGCGATGCCCGGACAAAGGCGCCATTAACAGCCTTCCTCGCCGCGCGGGAGGGTTTTGGCGAAGCGACATCAGCAAGAGATACGCCTCGCGAGCGCTTTAACTTCTTCGGTAAAATTGCCATAAGTCAGTCAATTATAACACGCTTTAGTTCGTCGGCGGCCAAAACCGGGCCGGTATAATCAAAGATGTTTTTGACGTCCTCGTGCCTTGCCTTAACTTTATTATCCTCGCCTTTGATAACGACACTGATGGTTACGTTATACCCGCTGGACTGTAACGCCCTAAGATTTTCATAAAGCTTTGAATATGTTTGGATGAAACCAGACCTTCCAATTCCTCTTTTCTCAACGAGTTCCCGGTCTTTGGTGAAATCCCACGCCCGAACAGGATCCTGGTGTATATAGTAAACCTTTATGGTGTAGCCCCGTTTCGTTGCCCGCTGGATATTCTCTAAAGCACGTCCATGCGCCAACGTCCCGTCAAAAAGGAAATTGACACGCTGGCGGATAACCTTGGTGTAAACCTCGGTAAGGATACTGGAAGCGCCTTTACGGAAAGCATCAGCGATCTGCGGACGGTAACCCTCTATCATTTCAGCGAATTCATCCATGTCCAGGCGCAGAGGTTTTGTGTCGAGCTCTTCTATGAGCTCCACCGTGAACTCAGTTTTACCCGAACCAGGTAGCCCGGCCGTGAATATTCCCGCGGGATTTTCACTACCGCTATGGCCCAGTTGCTCTAAAAGCTTTCTGGCAATCTTTTTCTTATTGGCTCGCACCCAGTCATCAGTGCTCATTGATTAACCCCCATACCTCACTCTAAGTACTTAAAGATATATTTCAGGTTGCTGGGGTGAAAGATCCGCGTATCTTTAAACGTCTTTAGGCGCAAGAGGTCTTTATCGGCGGTAATGATAATGTCGGCTTTGACAGCTAGTGCGCACTCTAGAATACGGTTGTCGTCGGGGTCGGCTGGTACGGCGTTAACCGTCTGTGTTGGATTAACAACTTTGGCAATCTGTTGGAGCGAATCAACATACTCTACAGCCAAGGCCCGTTCAAACTGCAACTTTTGCTCTAGTTTAGCCTGGATTTCCGCGACAATTGCCGGCGAAATGAACAACTGAAACTTGGCACGTGGCGGTTTGGCTAGATCCAGCCAATACTCAACATAGCCACCGGGCATGCCGGCCGCCATCACATAAATATTAGTATCAAAAACAACCCTTAAAGGTTTCATATTGCTACTTTTCTAGAAATTCTTCGGCTTGGTCCACGGACTCAATCCCTAAAGCTAAGAATTTAGGTTGGGCGACGGCCCGGACCTTAGCTAAGGTCTGGTCAAAAGAGTAAGCCTTATACATATCGCGGAACAAATCACTTTTGGAGCGTCCCTGTTGGCGGGCAATGGCATTCAAATCTTTCTTTGTCTGTTCGTCCACTGAAAAACTGATGACTGTCATAAAACCCCTTTCTATAAAATAATATTGAACTCTGGATAAAGCATACCATAGGCTTATTAAATAACAATAAAATATTTATTAAGTTTTAATAAGAAATTAAGATATCCATACGGTCGACGGAACATCGCTATTCCTCTATAATATAGCGAAACATGAAACGCCTTTTCTCGAAGCAAAATCGAGCACTGCTCAGCGAGTTGGTGCGCACCGACTTCAAACTGCGCTATCAAGGCTCAGTCCTGGGCTATGGCTGGTCCTTGCTGCGACCCCTTTTGATATTCGCTATTTTATATGTCGTTTTCGTTAAATTCTTGAGGCTTGGCGGGAGTATCCCGCACTACCCAGTATATCTGCTGCTCGGCATCGTCATATGGAACTTCTTCTTAGAGATGACAACTCAGAGTTTGGGCTCCATCGTTGGGCGAGGAGACCTCATTCGTAAAATCAGTATTCCGCGCTGGATGATCGTATTTTCTAGCAGCATATCTGCCGTTATAAACTTGCTTCTCAACATGGTGGTAATAATTATTTTCATGATTGCCAATCATGTTGATCTGCTTGTGACAGCACTCTGGCTCCCGCTCATACTTATTGAGGTGTACGTGTTTGCGCTTGGTCTTTCTCTGTTCTTGTCCGCTGCTTTCGTAAAGTTTCGAGACATTGGCTATATTTGGGAGGTGATTCTACAGGCAGGATTCTACCTAACGCCAATCTTGTATCCTCTGTCTCTCATTACTAATGTTGACCTTCAGAAACTTATCTTGCTGAATCCTATGGCGCAAACAATTCAGGCCGCACGCTACGCCACTGTTACCCACGAAACCATAACCATCCATAGTGTATTTGACGGTGGCTACTACGTCTTAATACCCTATGGAATAGTCGTTGCGTCGTTAATCATCGGGCTTATCTATTTCCGAAAAGAGTCTAAATATTTTGCGGAGAACATCTAATATGTCCGACAAAATTGCAATAAACGTAGAACGTATTAGCAAAGATTTTAAGCTGCCACATGAAAAAAACAATTCCATAAAAGGCGCGGTACTCAATTTTTATAAACGAAAAAGAACCTTTGAAAGACAACAAGTGTTGAACGATGTGTCGTTTGAAATAAAAAAAGGCGAATTCTTCTGTATTGTAGGCAGAAACGGTAGCGGCAAAAGCACACTTCTCAAACTACTGGCTGGCATATACTCTCCATCTAATGGCAGTATCAACGTGAACGGTAAACTCACTCCGTTTATCGAACTGGGCGTGGGATTTAACCCAGAGCTTACTGGTAGAGAAAACGTCTTTTTAAACGGCGCGCTTTTAGGCTTTAATCGCAAGGAAATGGAAGCGCTATATAACGAAATTGTTGAATTTGCAGAGCTAGAACGGTTCATGGACCAAAAACTTAAAAACTACTCCTCTGGCATGCAGGTTCGTCTAGCATTTTCTATAGCCATACGTGCAAACACCGACATTCTTTTACTGGACGAAGTTCTAGCCGTAGGCGATTACGACTTCCAGCAGAAGTGCTTCGAGTACTTCAAACAACTTAAGAAGCTAAGAAAAACTGTTGTGCTGGTTTCTCACGACATGAACAACATAAGACAATTTTGCACAAGCGGCATACACATACGAGAAGGCAAGATAGTGGCTACGGGGCAAGTAAAAGACATAGTTGAATCGTACAATCAAGAAAATATAGACCATGCCGCTAAACTATCGGGCAATCAAAAACACAGTGTTGTTAAGCACGGAACGGGCGAAGTTATTATAGAAAGTGTCTACACAGAAGGAGAGAACAAAAAGCAAAAAGACCTTTTTTCACCAAACGAGAAGTTAGTTGTTTGCTTCAAAATCAGGGCAAAGCGAAATATAACAAACCCAACATACGGTATGATTTTCTCAGACAATGCCGGCAAGGTTGTGTTTGCAACTAACACCATTGACAGAAATATATCTAATCAAAACCTAAAGGCCGGAGAGACGGTAACAATAAAGTACAAGCTAGACAATCAGTACGACGACGGCACGTATTTAATATCTGGTGCAGTTGCAAGCAAAGATAGGTCAACTACCTATGCGCGCATAGAAACAGCTCACTCTTTCAGGTCTGTGGGACGAAATGTCACAGCGAAAGCCCCATATTATCCTGAATACGATCTCAAAGTAGAACGGTAGCCAGTTCTTTTAGCTCGAACGCTTCTTTACTGAGCCTTTTAGTTTTCCACCCGCCCTATACGCTTTATGAATTGCTCGGTGCGGGTAGCGGCGGAGTATATTATTCTGACGTTCTATCTCTGTATTTTTACTTTTCAGTTCTTCGTTTAGGTGCTGGATCAGGCTTGCTTGTGTTTCTGCCTGAGCCTCAAATTTATCTATAGCAAAAAGACTTCGCTGTGAATATTTGGCCGGCTGCTTATAAAAATCAACCAATACTTTAGAGGACGAGCCGTTGACCCAGGGCTGAAAGTGCTTCCACTCTATATAGTAAGCCTTCTTTATAAGGGGCAAAAGATGCGAGTATTTGCTGAATAAGCTTGAAGGCAAAACATTTTCGTCAGACAAACCCATAAAGTCTAAATGTTCGGAGTGCATTTTAAAAGTGTCGGCATACCTCATGCCAAACCACATGATAGCTCTCGCTAATATGTAATCGTACGGCAGGCAGTGCTCGAAAGCCCACTCGTAGTCAATCGCTACCTTCTTAGACTTGTCGGAAATAATGTTATCAAAATTGAGATCTAGAATGCCAGGGTACACACAGCCGGATTGACTAAATTTTTCGTAAAAATCAGGCCCAAAAGTTCTCTCGTCATATTTGTGGCTGTGTTTGTGCTTTGTGCCGGGCGCAATTCTTCCCAGAAATTCTTCGTACTCGTCAAGCAGGCTCAATGTTAGTTCTTGGTTGTCGCTCAAGATGGCTTTTAATAGTAAGTTCTCAATGCTCTCGCCTTTAATGTATTGGAACTCAACACCACCTTTGTTAGGGATAGCCTTACAAAATAGAGGCCCCAAACCCATTTTTGTCAGAGTGTCGCTGGTTTTTTTGATTTTTTCTAGGTGAGGGATAGCGCTACTATTCAGTGCGATTTTTTGAAAGACAATATTACCATCCTTCTCTTTTGTAGCTCTGGTTTGTGTCTGGAACTCAAGCTTTCTGGAATAGTTACTAATAAGAAAAACCGGCTTACTCATACACAGCCTCTACCAAAAAACTATTTGAAAAATCTCTAAATAAGCCATTGCGCTCAAGCACTGACATAAATCCGGTTTCAGAAAAGGTAAACTGCCGGGGTTGGTCAGGGTTTGGGGTGGGCAGGAGTGTTTTAGGGAAACTAATGTTCTTTTGGCCGGGGTAATAGTCGTCGCTATAAACCAAAAAAGGTAGCTTGTAATCAGGGAAGGGGTAATAGAAATAGGATGACTTGTATCCTGCCGTTGCTAGTCTGTCTTTTAGCTCGGGCTTGGCAAATGTTTTAACAGCCTTTTTCTGGGGGTAATCGTTGATCCCGTCGTAATACCTGCCAGTGTGGTCCTCTCTGGCGCCCGCCAGGTATTTAAGCCCAAGCTGATTTTCTATAGCCAGCAAGAGAACTCCACCAGGCTTGAGGAATGAAGCTAGCGAGGACAGAAAATCTTCGTAGGGGTTGTTCGTCTCAATGAATGACCCCGCATACTCAAACACGCCCACACAAACTATGTAATCAAACTTTTCTTTTGGGTGGTAATCGTACAAATTGCCAACAAGCACCTCTAGATTATCTGCTTTGTGATTGCGATAGGCGTTTATCTTCGCCCGTCTTTCGCTCAATTCGTTAGCAACTATTGATACTTTCTTGTTTTCTACTAACGACTCGGTAATGCTACCACAACCTGCACCGACTTCTAAAATACGCGAACCGTCTTTAAACGGATACCAGCCAAGCAGGTTTTTGCGTTCGTAAGCCAGGTGGTACTTTATTGGCCATGATGGGTCAGAGCTGAGGATTGATCTTCTTTTTGTGTCACTCAGACCCGCCTTAAACAGCTCAAGTAAATAGTTCTCAACCTCATCCCCATCACTATAGTCTGTTTTCGTCTGGGAATTCAGATAAGTCAGCGCAGGCTTTGATACTTTTACAGATTTCTTATTGGGTGACATATGTAGGAGTAATTGTAGCAAATAAACTGGTTATACATCTATTTTGCGGATGCTTGCAACGCAAACTTTTTATATATTGTCCTGTATAATTTAGTCCTATGCCACAAGCTACTTATACTAATTTCCAACAACCCAAACCTGCAGGTACGTAAAATGGCAGATAGCAAACCCAAACGAGTTATCAAAGCGCAGTCAAAACGGGCGGCCGTTAATGGCGCCAAGCTACTACACGTAAAAGTTGGCGGAAAGCCAGTATTTGTAAATAAGTACACAAGAAAAGTCCCGGTTGTCGGCGGACTTATAAGGCACGTGGACTCGTGGAGCATCTCGGGGCACACCAAAAAGCAAAAAGAAAAGGAATATCGCAAGTGGTTCAAAAAGAACTTTCCTAGCCAAGAAGAGATTGATAAACAAAAAACGACACAAAAACAGTTTGATCAGCGGCCGCTTATCAGCGTACTGGTGCCAACCTACAATACAAACACAAAACACCTAAAGGAATGCATTGAATCCGTTATTAGCCAGTCATATGATAACTGGCAGCTATGCATTGCCGATGATAACTCGGCCGACCAAAAAGTCCGTGCCACAATTAAAAAATATGCAGCTAAAGACAGGCGCATAAAGTATGTATTTAGAGAAAAAAACGGTCATATCTGCGAAGCTTCAAACTCCGCTCTGAAACTTGCAAAGGGCCGCTACATAGCACTAC
The DNA here is from genome assembly GCA_963805865.1 of uncultured bacterium. Classification (GTDB taxonomy): domain Bacteria; phylum Patescibacteriota; class Saccharimonadia; order Saccharimonadales; family UBA4665; genus JARIHC01. The sequence continues at coordinate 175,416 of CAWDVI010000003.1, read as the reverse complement.
TGGATCACGACGATATCCTATGGCCGAACGCGTTATACGAAAACGTTGCCCTTATCAACAAGCACCCAGATGCAAAGTTTATTTACAGCGATGAGGACAAATTGAGCGAAACCGGCAAAAAGCACGAAGACCCATTCTTTAAACCTGATTGGAGTTTTGATTTCCTGCGGTCCATAAACTACATTACACATTTCGCAGTACTTGAGAGGAGCTTGGTTGAGCAAGTCGGTGGTTTTCGGACAGGCTATGAGGGTGCTCAAGATTGGGACCTGTTCCTGAGAGCCAGCAGGGAACTTGACCAGGTATACCACGTACCTACCGTGCTCTATAGCTGGCGCAAATCAGACACCTCAACCGCTAAAACACCATCTGCCAAGGACTATGCATACGTAAATCAAGAAAAAGCCCTAAAAGACGACATAAAAGCCCGCGGCCTAACGGCTAAGCTTAGCTGGGAAGTGCCACTACTTATGTGGCGGGTTAACTACGAAGTTAAGAAAGACCCGCTCGTCTCTATTGTCATACCAACCAAGGACCAATACAGTTTCATAGAGCGCTGTCTGGACTCCATAAAAGCCAAGTCCACCTATCAGAACTACGAGGTAGTAATAGTTGACACGGGATCAAGTGACGAAAAAGTCTGGGAACTGTACGAAACACACAAGAACCTTGGCAAAGGTCTGAAGGTAGTGAAATGGAATAAAAAGCCCTTCAACTTTGCGTCTGCCTGCGACTACGGTGCTGATAAAGCAAAGGGCGAATACCTACTGTTTCTAAACAATGATACCGAAGTTATTACCAAATCCTGGATAAATGACATGCTTGGTTATGCCCAACAAAAAGACATAGGTGCCGTCGGTTGCAAGCTGTACTATCCAGATAGAAAAATTCAGCACGCCGGCATAATTCTTGGCGTTGGTGGCCAGAACGGTACGCCTGGCATAGCCGGCCACTATTTCCCAGCTTTCATAGACAAACCACCACAAGACCCCGCCCAACCTTTGTATATTGGCGGCGCACGCGACTTTACGGCTGTGACAGCCGCCTGTGTAATGGTCTCAAAAAGCAAGTTTGACGTGGTAAAGGGCTTTGACCCGATTTTCAGGATAGCTTTCAATGATGTGGACATGTGCCTGAAGCTTTACGATAGAGGCTTACGAAACGTCTACCTGCCACAAGTAACGCTATATCACTACGAATCTATTTCTGTAGGTAAGCCCGGCTCCAAACAGCGCGATCTGGGCGTGTTTGAAAAAGAAATTAAACTGATGCTTAAAAAGTGGGGACCGCTCATAGAAAATGACCCATACTATCACCCTGCGTTCCGAAAAGACATCGCCAGCGCCCGCCTTAAAGCAAAATGAAGAGCAACTACTAGAAACCGGATAAGTTTGTAGCTATATCCTGAATACCAGTAGCCTTGCGCAAATCGTGGCTAAACATATGGGTCTCTACTTTGCCAGTCGAGCCGTTGTATTGGACATAAACCAGTTGGTCGTAACCGCGCCCTAGGAAATCACCAGCTACGAAGGTTCCTGAGGCTGCGCTGACTCCGGACAGGTTGGTCAGGACATCGTAGTAACCACTGCCGCCATGTAACGATCGGTCTAAGAGATGGACTTCCACGTGCCCAATGGCACCACTGTAGATTATGTAAGCTATTTGGTTGTAGCCTTTGCCCAGGAAATCACCAGCAACGAACATACCGGTCGAGGTGGTGACACCCGAGAGATTGGTCAAGGTGTCGTGATAGCCAGCGCCTTTCCTGAGAGATTTATCAAATAGGTGAACCTCAGCTTTTCCGCCAGCACCGCTATAGTTCACATAGGCCAAGTTGTCATAACCGCTTCTTAAGAAATCTCCGGATACGAAACCACCGCTCGTAGAAGTGACGCCACCAAGGTTGGTTGGGACGTCATAGACATCGGGGAAGTATCGCAGATCCGTACTGAATTTGTGCGCTTCTACATTGCCACCGCTACCGCTGTATTTTACGAAAAGTTGGGTATCGCGGTTATTGCCGGTCCAATTGCCTGTTATCAGTCTGCCCGTTGAAGGATCGCTAGCCGCCATGCCAGTCGCTATGTGAGTCCGCCAGCTTTTGTTGCCAGCGTTCCAGACGTGGTCCTCGGCACAGGTAGAACCCGTGTTGTTCTGCTGGCTGTACACTAAACTTTGAGCGCCACCACCGTACTGCAAGTTCAAAAATCTTTTGCCCGCAGAAGCGCCGCCAACGTTGGAGGTGTTATTACAGCCGCCCCTAGTGGAGCCCCACCAATGTTCAAAGTAGTAAACGAACCAATAACTGCCGGAATAGTACTCGCGCGAGCTACCTGGATAGACGTGCGGTGTGTAGCAGTAAAGGGTAGCCGTAGAAGCGTTTGCAATTCTGAAGTGGGTGTAGGCTGTGCCGTAGTCGTCTTTGAAGTAAACATTATTGCCGGCCTTAAGAGCGGCGGTGTAATACCTAGTTGCTCCATTGCAGGGATAAGAAGAGGGGCTGTATCCCCAATAACTGCGCCCGCTACTTAATTCATAATCCGTCCTAAACTGCCAAGTACCGTTGTCTACTTGATGGAAAAACCCGGAATATTGTGAACAACCGCTAGAGTCGCTACAACCATAACCCATAGCGAAGTGCAGCTGGGAACTTGACGGGGAAGAATCCGTTATAAGAGATTCTTCCTTTTGCAAAGTGGCCATGATGGCACGGGGGCTTATACCGTAGGCGCGGGCGGCATCATAAATTATCTGGGCAGCCAGCACGGATCTGCCGCAATGATAGCGAGCGGCATAAAATGAATAGTGTGCGCCCGCGCTACTGCCGCAATCCTCGGTATCGTGATAACTTCGTAGATAGCTGCCCTTACTAATCAAGAACGATTGGATAGCGTTCACGCCCATTGAACCGGAGGCCGTAAACTTACCATCATCTATTAGGTTTGGCGAATAGTATGATGCGCTAGTTTTTGCAGGGAAAGCCATTAGCACCGCAAGAGACAGCAGTACAAGGGCCGATCCCAAGTACGAGGCTCTTTTAAAGATGTTGGTTGGTATATGCATATCTAAATCCTTAAAAACGTAGTGTTACCCTAACTTCATTCACCTCGGCGCCGTTAGCGTTGAAACTATAGACATCCAAGTGGCCACTGCTCCCGTAGGCGTGAAAACTCAGTTTACCAGAAAACTTGCCGCCAACAACATTGAGCGGTTGCCCCTGGGCTATTACACCAGCATTATCATCAACTAGTCTGTACCATACCTTACTGACCTTGGCCGTACCACTTATGGTCCCGCCGGATTTGAAGGTAGAGTTGGCTACCGGCGACTTGAGGGTTATAAGGCCTGATGCCGAAGTAGACCACTGGCTGGGCGAGGTGCTTGCTGAACTCTGTCCGTTGGTATCAGTTGCGGCTGATTGACGGATACCTTGGCCAGTAGTGCTGGCTGGGCCGCCGGGCGAACTCTTTGCGGAGCCTGAGCTCTTGGAGGAGCTACCGCTTGAACCGCTCTGCGAATAACCACTGTCTTTCTTGAGAGGTGGCGCTTTGTGCAGCAGGTAGGTCGTGTTAGTGGCCTCTGATATGCCCAGAGCAAGCACTGCCAGCACGGGCACGATAATTAACAGCTTCTTTTTGGTCAGCCATCTTTTTTTGTTTATAGCTTTTCTATTTTGAGAATACACATAAACCATTATAGAACTTCCATAAGGGGTAGTCAAGGATTGGACTACTGCGTAACAGAGGTGACTTTATACAGGTAAAAAGTTACGTTCGGGTATTTCACAGTATCAACCTGCTTAACACAGGGATAGTCCAGCGGGTGGCTGGCTAGGGCATAGTTAACGTACTTGGTAACGAACGGCGTGCAGGCGAAGCGGACATTATAAGCATTGGGTTGGAACAACCGGAGCGGTTCGTTCAGAGACGGGTCGTCTGAGAATATAGCGTGGCCCTCCCGGTTATAAACTTTGTCATATTTTTGGCCGCCAGCTTGCCGCCACAGACCGATATCCGGATAAATCTGCATACCGCCTATAGAGCTGCGGCCTGCCAGGTAGCCGATGTTCTCAAAATAAATGTCATCTATGGTGGCCCACCTATCGCCTGGGGCTGAGACTCTGTCTATAGCCTGGGCCACCTTGTTATCGGTGGCAAAACCCAAACCCCTGTAGATTGGCATAACCCGAAAGCCGCTAGCTAAGGTGAACACCAGCAGGAAACAGGCCGCTAATAGCGGCCGGTTAGCTAACAACGCCACGATGATGGCCGTGAAAGCGCCAGCCAAGCCTATAACTATCGGCCAGCTGTGCAGGAACAGCGGATAATGTTCTACCACATAGGCGCCGGTCCACAACAGCACGAGAAAACAGCTTATGCTGTACAGCAGAGACCAAGTGGTTAAGTGGGGCTTTGGTATTTTTGCCTCGGCCAGCTTTTTGACCATGTACACAAAGAGTATGAAGCCGACGAACCCCATACCGATTACTAGACGGCCGTTAGGCACTCTGTCGAGCAACAAGGGTTTATATAGGGTACTGCCATATGGTACAAAGGCTCTTAACAAGAACACCAGTCCACTGAGCAGCATGAGTAGGAATACCCAATCAACCTGGTGCTTCTTTTTGTATTCACGGATAGCGAGCAAGAAGCCAGGCAACAACAAGAAAGGCATCAGCATGATGAAGTTAGCGGCCTCGCTTTGGTTGGTGAAGAAGTGCGTCCCTCTGAAATCACTTTGTTCGACGGGCATGAGGAAGCCGTCAAACAAACTGAGCATATTCAAACCTCCGCTCTCCACTAGGCGGTGCCCGGGGTAGAGCGTGCTGGTCAGTTTGTGGATGGTGTCGCGGTGGCTGACTACAAAGGCCGCGCCGACAATCGCCGCGATGGCGCCGGCGGCTACGAGATACCCGACGCGTTTGAGCAGTAGGCGGTGGTCAGCCTTTTTTGATTGCCACTTATTTATAAGATGGCCGAGTAGGTAGGCCAGGACGACTATGGCTATAGGAATCTGGAACGGCGGGTAGAGTATCAACCCGAAGCAGGCGCCGATGAAGCCAAGTGCCAAAGTCTGTAATATGACCGCAGTCCGTTTGTCTTTTACGAACCGGACGGATTCGCCGTTAAGCAATCGTACGCCGAGAATTATTGCCAGGAAACCGTAGGCCAGTCCCATAAAAATGGAGGTCTGGTACCACCATAGGGCGAACGGGCTGAGTCCGGCGGCTAGGGCAAACAGGATAGCAAACAATTTCTTGTCAGTTAATATCCGCAGAGTAAAGAAATAACAGCTAACCATCAGGCCATACATCAACAGCCACCATTTGAAGGCAAAGGCTTGCTCCAGCGGCAGGACCATGAAGCTCCAGTTCTGCGGCTTAAATATTGTCGACCAGTCTTTGGACGCTACGTCGGCCTGCAAGGATACGTCGCGGCCCCGGCCCATATAGGGGTTAACTTTTGGGTAACCAGCCTTGGATTGGGCCACATTCTCCTGAGTGTTGACTAGCCATTCATCGGAACGGATGGTCTGCGGATGGCCGTACAAAAGATCAGGGTCACGCGACTGGTTGCCGTAAAGCACACTATGATAAACACCAATTGACGAGCCGTTTATCCTGAGCGCGCTGAGCGCGACTAGTATCAGGAATAAAACCAAAGGAAAGGCCCAAACGGACGTTTTAAACCAATGCTTCATTAAATGCCTATGCCCTTATATATGATGCCGGCTTTTTCCAGTTCCGGTTGCCGGGCGCGCAGTAGGTTGCGGCCGTCTATCACAACTTTGATGCCGGCCTTCGCCAACAAGTCGCTGTCTAGCTTCTTGAATTCGTCGTGGGCTGTGGCTACGACCACCGCTTCGGCGTGGTCCAGAGCGGTTTTGAGCGAGCTGGCCGAGCCGTCTTTTATGAATGGGTCATAAGCTTTTAGGTCGGCGCCGGCTTCTTCCAATAGGTGCCGTATCTCGTAAGCCGGGCTTTCGCGGTCGTCGCCTACGTTGGCCTTGTAGGAAAGGCCCAGCAGAGCGACCTTAGAGCCGTTGAGTGGTTTCTTGATCTCATTCAGCGCCTCTTCCAACAGTTCCACCGTGTATTTGGGCATTCCCTCGTTGATACTGCGGGCCAGGCGCAGGAACTCGTGGTCGAAACCGTAGCCGTTGGCGTATTCAATCAGATAATACGGGTCTACCGGGATACAGTGCCCGCCGACGCCGCAGCCCGGATGGTGGGGCATGAAAGCGAACGGTTTGGTGGCCGCGCCGTCTATGACGTTTTCCAAGTTGATGCCAAGCTTGTGGAAGCTCATGGCCAGCTCGTTGACGAACGCGATGTTGATATCGCGGAAGGAATTCTCTACGATCTTCACGGCCTCGGCTTCTTTGAGCGAACCCATCGGCTTGATATCGGCCTTGATAATAGAGCGGTAAAACTCCACCGCTAGGTCCAATTCCTGCTTGGAATTAGCGCCGACCACCCGGTTGATATTGTGAACGCCCCACTTCGGGTCGCCCGGATTGATGCGCTCCGGACAATGCGCCAGATAGATGTCCTGGCCGACTTTCATGGAGCTATGTTTTTCCAGGAGCGGCATGACGATATCGTCGCAGACTCCGGGGTTAACCGTGGACTCCAGAATAACCAGGCTATGTTTCTTAAGGTGCGGGGCAATTGACGCGACAGCCTTCTTGACGATGCTGAGATCCGGTTGCTGGTCATGAGTGACCGGCGTCGGCACGCAGATGATAACAATGTCGGAGCCTTTGATGGCCGTCGGGTCGCTAGTGAAGTCTATGCTGGCTTGCTTGATGTCATCGTCCGAGACGTCATCGATATATGAGTGGCCGGCTTTTAGGGCGCTGATCTTCTTCTCATCAACGTCAAATCCGATTACTTCATAATCTTTTTGGGCCGCCAAAAGAGACAAAGGCAGACCAACGTATCCCAGACCGACGACTGCTACTGTTTTCATTGCTTGTATCAATTATGACACGATTATAATTTCTGAGCGAGTAGACACGCAAATTATGCCGGTGTATACTTTAATTGAAACGTTCCACCCCGCCGATAAGAGCCCCCGGGCCCTTCGCAAGATAGGCGGGATGGTCATTTTTATCAGTAATATCTTCTGGTGCCCCGTCTGAATACGTTAAAGTCATTGCTTATCAAGTTCCGTATTTCGCGCAAGGGGCGATGTTCATTGCGAGCCAAACTGACAGACCTAGCCCAAGCTCCGTAATCGGCTATTTGACCGTTCGGGTCAGACTTTGTCTGGAAAAAATAAAGCCGAAATGGCCGGTTAGTCCGCTTAAGTCTGGGTTTAATGAGTGTTTTAAAATAATCCTGCTCTTTTTTAGTCAATGCTTTGTCTATAACAACTATTATTTGGTTGAAGTTATAACCCTGTTGATCCAGCCGGCCGAATATATATGACGTGAGCGCGCCGGCAAGAATCGCGTAGACGTCTTTCTTGTTTTGCTTTGAAGGGTGGGTCTTGTTCTTCTCGATATAAACAAAATCGTAGACTGCATCATTAGACTGCTTGATGATTTTATAAACTTCATCACGCACCGCTTGTCTGTCTTCCGTGGCGTGAAAACATTCCTGTTCATGCCCCTCAGAAAGAACATCATATTTCAGTTTTTGCAGAGCAAGAGTATGCTGGTGGGGCTTTGTGGTGGAATATGATCCCAGAACCAAGTACTTACTTCCCGTACGCGAAAAGTTGAAATCGCCTGACTCGTCGATAAATATATATAGATTAGACACGGGCGCCAGTATACAAAAAGATTGTTAAATAATTATTGCACCTCCGTGTTTACTGGTAAACTATAAGGGATTAAATTATCTATGAGCATGAAACTACTTGTCGTTTCCATCTGCAAAGACGAGGCTGAGACCATCAGCCAGGTTATCGACCGAATTCCCAAAAAAATTGCTGGTATCAGCCAGATTGAAAAGTGGGTGATAGATGACGGTAGTACTGATGGCACCGCGGCCGTAGCCAAGAAGAGCGGCGCTCACGTATTAAGCGACGGCGTCCAGAAGCGCCTGGCTTATCGTTTCCGCGAAGCCACTGAGCTGGCGCTGAAACGCGGCGCCGATATCATGGTTAACATTGATGGCGACCTGCAATTTATGCCAGAAGAAATTCCAGATCTAATCAAGCCAATCATTAATAACGAAGCGGACTTTGTGGCGGCAGATCGCTTCACAGATCCCAAAACCGGTAAATCTCACCGCCCCCACAATATGCCGTTAGCGAAATACTGGAGCAACAAAATGGGTGCCAGGATAACCGGCACCCTAAGCCAGCAGAGATTTGCCGATGTGACCTGCGGCTTCCGGGCATACAATCGCAGCGCCCTCTACGCTTTAAATCTACACGGCTCTTATACCTACACCCAGGAATCGTTCCAGGTGCTGGCCTTGAAGAAATTCAGGATAACATCCGTACCGACGACGATAAAATACTACAAAGGCCGGAAATCACGTGTTGTCAGAAGCTTCACGCAGTTTCTACTGGGCAGTGCTATAAATATCTTGCGTGCTTACCGGGACTACGCGCCGCTCAGGTTCTTTGGCGCTCTGGGTGGCTTCTTCTTCCTGATAGGATTAGTTTGTCTGGTATTCAGCCTTGTCCATTGGATCGTTCAAGGGCAGATAACACCATACAAAGCTGTCGGTTTCGCCGGTATATACTTTGTCACTATGGCGGCGATAGTCTGGACGGTTGGCATTATGGCCGACATGCTGGATAGAATGTTGGGCAACCAGGAAAAAATAATTGAACGCCTAAAACGCCTGGAATATGAAGAAGATGGCACAAAAAAAGGCGAATAACGGCAAGCTGGAAGTCTGCTATCTGCTAAGCTACAAAACGCCGGACTACACACGTACGGCGGCTCTCGTGTTTGCCTTGCGCCAGATGCCAGATGTTGACCTGACGGTCATAAAAAACACAAACCACGGTTTTTTGCGCTATTGGCAGACATTGTCCGGGCTTATTTCGTATCGTCGCCGCCACAAACCGGATGTCTTCATAGTCGGTTTCCGGGGACAAGAAGTATTCTGGCTTTTTTATCCTTTTATGCGCGGTCGCCGTATTATCTTTGACGAGTTCGTGAACCATCACGATTGGATAGTTGACGAACACAATAAGTTTGGGCCTGTCGGCAAATGGCTGGTGGCCGTGCTGGACGCCTATATGCGCTGGGTCGTCAGGCGTTCGACGTACGTGTTGGAAGATACCGAAGCCCATGCCGCGTTAAGTCGTACGCTTTACCGTGCGCCAGCAGAAAAGATAGTGGCTATCCCAGTTGGCGCTAACGAGGACTTATTTAAGCCCGAAACCGCGTCCAAGAATGGCAATCTGGAAGCCCTTTTTTATGGAAATATGCTACCCCTGCATGGCATAAACGTAATTCTGGACTCCATTAAACGGCTGAATGATAACGGCCGTATAAAAAGTATGCATTTTACACTAATCGGCGGCCGCGGCAAACCTAAGATGATAAATCTGGTAGAAAAATTCATTTCCGACAATGAGCTGAGCGGCAAGCTGACCTATTTGGAGTGGGTTGACGCCGAAAAGTTGCCAACTTACATAGCCAAAGCAGATATTTGTTTAGGCGGGCCGTTTGGTGGCACCGGCCAGGCACGCCGCGTAATCACCGGAAAGACCTTCCAGTTCCTGGCCATGAACAGGCCCTCAATAATCGGCGAAACAGATAACCAGGGTCTATTCCAAGACAAAAAGAATTGTTTGATCGTACCTCAAAACGATTCATTGGAGCTGGCAGATGCATTGTGGTGGGCTACCAATAACAGGAATCGACTTGAGGCAATCGGCTTAAAAGGCGGCGAGCTTTATAAAGAAAATTTTTCAAGCGAGGTGATAGGCAAAACCCTGCACGGCCTGCTAACATATTCCTAATCATGAAAGTTAAATTCGTATATAGAAACTATAAGCCCTTACATCAAATATATGAACCGTTGGTCCAAAATCCGCCTGCCGGGGTGGAATACATCGTCACGCCACCCAAATCAAACCTAATAAAACTATATCCTCTTTCCAAGAAACTCCGTTATTTCGCGCCTACCCGTTATGTAATCCATGCGGTTGAAAAAGTAGTCTTTCTATCTAAGCCCGATGAGGACGACAACGATGTGGACATATACCACTACATAAATATCATAGATTCTTTCATACCCGCGAAGCCCTATGTGGTTGATATTGAACATGCGGCCAGCCTGACAACGTTCACGCATCATAAAAGACGCCTAAAGAAAGTCAAAGCGTTCCTGTCTCATGATAACTGCAAGTCGATCACTTGTTTAAGCCAAGCCGCCAAAAGGACTCTGACGGAGCTTCTGGGGCCGGACTTCAGTACTGTCGAGCAAAAGGTCAACGTCATTTATCCAGCTCTTCAAAAACTAGACGAGGGTAAGAAGGCAGACCACAGCATCATTGATAATTCTAAACAAACGCTTAAAGTGCTCTTTGTAGGCAACCAGGCATATTTGAAGGGCCTTGAAGAGTTGCTGATAGCCATAAAACAGATAAGCGAGGAGACCGGCCCAAATAAAATTAAGCTATATGCCATCTCCAATGACGCCGAGGTATTGTTCAAAAAATATCCGCTACCCAATGCCCGGCTTTTCCCGCCAAATTTCAGTAAGGATGAGATCATCCAAAAATTCTTCATGGCTGCCGATGTTTTTGTGATGCCGACCAAAGAGGACACTTTTGGCATGGCGATTCTCGACGCGATGGTATGCGGCACACCCATAATAAGTACCAAACAATTCGCTCTTCCGGAACTTGTTACGGAGAGCGAGGACGGCGTTTTACTAGAAGGCGAGTACCTTTTGGACCAAAAACTTATCCCGAGCCTGGGGGACATGACCGAGCTGAACAACTCAAATGTAAACCCGCAACTTACCGAAAAACTAAAGAATACTCTGGAATCGTTCATAAGAGACAGAAAAAAGCTGGAAAAAATGAAAGGCAAAGGTGCCGAAAAATTCGCCGCTGGTCAGAAATTCGCTACAGATACGCGGAACAAATCTCTGATCGACGTTTACAATAGGGCTCTTGGCATATAAATAGCCAGGTCACGCGTCGCTCGCGATGCCTCCCTGTGCTAAACTAACCCAGTACAAAGCTTATAAAAGGAGAAATTACGTGGCAAAGTTTTTAGTAACGGGCGGAGCCGGATTTATTGGCAGTAATCTGGCAGATTGGCTAGCCTCAGATGAAAGCCATCAGGTGACCGTAGTTGATAACGTTTCTACTGGTTTTGAGCGGTACGTGGCCAAAAATCCGAAAATCAAGTTTATAAAGGCGGATGCCAATAAGCATAATGAAATCAAAGCGATTTTCGAAAACGGTAACTTTGACTACGTATACCATTACGCCGCTGTGGTTGGTGTTGGCCGGACACTAAAACACCCTATCAAAGTTCTTGAAGACATAGAAGGTATCAAAAATGTTCTTGAGCTGTCGCACGAAACAGGAGTCAGGAGGGTCCTGTACTCATCGTCTTCTGAAGTTTATGGTGAACCGGTAGAGTTGCCTCAGCATGAGGAGACGACGCCGTTGAACTCCCGCCTGCCATACGCCGTTGTTAAAAACATTGGCGAATCGTATCTACGCTCATACAAACAAGAGAAAAAGCTCGACTATACGATCTTTCGTTTCTTCAATACCTTTGGCCCGCGACAGAGTTCAGACTTCGTGATTTCCAAGTTCTTGGACGCCGCGCTCAAAGGAAACGACATCACCATCTATGGCGATGGCGGACAAACCCGCACCTTTTGCTACATTGATGACAACGTTGAGGCTACCATCAATGCTATCCGGGACGAATCAATGATCGACGAAGTGGTCAACATTGGGAACGACAAGGAGGTCACCATAAAAGAATTGGCCGACATCATCATTAAGGTCACCGGTTCGTCGTCTAAAATCGTTCACTTACCGCCCCTCAAAGAAGGCGACATGACCCGCCGGCAACCGGACATCACAAAGATGAAAAGGTTACTCAAACGAGATATGAGACCGCTAGAAGACGGCTTAAAAAAGCTAATTACATATAAAAAAAGCGAGCATGAAGCACTTTAGAACGGCTACGACAGCACTAGTCTTGGTCATATTCATTCTGTATTTTGTCCTGAACATAGATAAGTTCAAGCCGCTCCTGAACCTGAACTATTATCTACTGATTGCCATAGCGGCCGCTGACCTGCTAATGATAGCCGCCAACGGAGTCTTCATAAAGGTAGTAATGGAGCCTTTTGAGAAGTACATACCGCTCGCTGAAAGCATATACGTATCTACCATCTCATCGGTCGGTAATTTCTTTGCGCCGGCTGGTAGCGGCTTCGGTTTCCGCGCTGTATATCTCAAGAAAAAACACGGCTTATCATACTCCAATTTTATAGCGACGCTGTATGGCAACTATCTGATCATCTTCTTAGTAAATTCTTTCTTTGCGCTACTAGCACTCTACCTGCTCAGAAATAGCGGCGGCCGGGGATACTTTGTCCTTGTCGTCTTGTTTAGCGCGATGTTCGTATTCTCATTGCTGCTCAGCCTGGTCAGGCTGCCGCTGGTTCAAAAGGAAACCAGCGGTCGGAACAGGCACCTCAATTCCATCACCAAGGCTTTGACAAATATGGTCAGCGGCTGGAACAGGATCATAACCGACAAAAAACTACTTAGGCGACTAATTCTTATAACAGCCTTCAACTTTTTAATGTCCTTGGCTGTCGCCAAGCTGGAAATTAACGCGCTTCATTTTACTGTCTCGTTTCCGGCTTTAATCCTGTTCAGCGTACTAGGCTCACTAAGCCTGTTCGTCAACATCACGCCTGCCAATCTGGGCGTAAAAGAAGCTATTTATCTGTTCTCGTCTTCAGTTATCGGGTTGTCGGCGCCGCAAATTCTATCAGTAGCTTTGATAGACAGGGGTGTTTTGTTTACGATCCTATTTATGCTTTGGCTACTATTGGCCAGAGGCAAAAAAGTTCATCAAGTACAGCCCTAGTTCTTGGTGGCTATAACTAGATAACCTTCTGACAGGTCAAAACGAGTGAACAATGACGAGATTAGGTTCAGTGGATAAAAAACGTATTTATTAGCAATGATTCCCAGCGGGGTAAACAGGTTGGACAATTGGCCAACACCGCTTTCTTTGGTTTGCTTTTCCTGGGTCCAGTCTTTCTTTTTTTTCATCTGCATCTTGCCATGGATTTTTCTCAAGAACCAGAGCATATTTATAAATGGGAAGCCGTATGATATTACACATACGTCTTTGAAATTAGCAGACTCCAGCAGTTTTCGTAGTTCATCTTTTTCGTAGCGTTTAACATGGCCTACGACTTCGTCATGGACCGTCCAGTATTTCATTTTGGCTGGCACAGAAAGTATGACCTGTCCGTCTTTTTTGAGCAGATCGTGTACTCTCGTAAGAAATTCAAAATCATTTTCTATATGTTCCATGACCTCGCAAGAAACAACGCAATCGAATTTTTTTGGCAGGTTGGCGGTGAAGAAATCATCGATGACGACAGAAAGCTTGTCTCGGATATCCTGGGGCAATGACTTGTGTATTTTCTTAACTTTGGGGGCAAAATCAAGGCAGGTGCCTTTGTCGAAATGCTTAGACAGATCGCTACTTAACTTAAGGTTGCCGGCGCCGACTTCAATAAATTGAGGACCACCATTAACATTTTTCAAAATACTATGACGCCTCAAAAGATAGCGCGGAGGGGAATAGCTCACCATAATTAAGTACTTACTATACTAGGCCTTGCAGATATTTGCCACACTTGTCATTAATGATATGCCTCACAAGACCTATTGATTGCTCCACCAACCCCATTGTAACCGGCATATAACAAGCCTATTCTTAAGGCGTACATTAAATAACACGGAGAAAAAAATATGAAAATGAATGCCCTGGACGTTTTAGCGTTCGTATTGGTAATAGTTGGCGGCATAAACTGGGGATTGGTTGGCTGGGTTAACTATAATTTGGTTGACTCAATCTTCGGAGTTGATTCTACAATTTCAAGAGTGGTCTACGCCATTGTCGGCGCCGCCTCTCTATACCTGATATATACCTTCATCAAATTGTCAGAAAAGCCCAAAACAGCTTAATCTAGCCGCTCAATCTTACCGGTCGCAGACAGTGCTTAAATAAAGATTAATTAAGCTTGTCAGACCCTATCCTTCAATATAGGATATACGAGCCTCCGCTTAGACGGAGGCTAGCCGATGGAGGGGTGGGCGAGTGGTTTAAGCCACCGATCTTAGGAGTCGGCGAATGTAGTTAGACTTCGAATTTCTTCGATGCTTTCATTGTAAATAAAAATCTAAAACCGGTCAATAGAGCGCGCAGGATGTTAAAATAGCCGGCATCTTAGTCCAGTAGAGACACTAAGTACTCGCCGTAGCCGCTCTTCACAAGGGGTTCAGCTATCTTCTTCAATTGGGCGGCGTCTATGAAGCCGTGGCGGAAGGCAACTTCTTCTATACAGCCAATCTTCAAGCCGGTGCGTTTTTCGATGACGCGGATGTATTCGCTGGCATCGTTCATGGAGTCAAAGGTACCGGTGTCCAGCCAGGCCGAACCGCGGTCCATGGTCTCGACTTTTAGTTTGCCGCGCCTTAGGTACTCTTCGTTGACGCTGGTAATTTCCAACTCGCCGCGGTCGCTTGGTTTTATGCTCTTAGCGACTTCAACCACGTCGTTATCATAAAAATAAAGGCCCGTAACGCAGTAGTTGGATTTCGGTTGGGCCGGTTTTTCTTCTATGGACACGGCTTTCATATCTTTATCGAACTCCACCACACCGTAACGCTCCGGATCGGATACTTCGTAGGCGAAGACTATGCCGCCGTCCGGATCACCGCACTCTTGCAGGCTGTCGCCAAAGGCTTCGCCGTAGAATATATTGTCGCCCAGGATAAGCGCCACCTTGTCGCCGCCGATGAAGTCTTCGCCGATGACGAAGGCCTGGGCCAGGCCTTCCGGTTTGGGCTGGACGGCGTATTGTAAGTTGATGCCGAGTTCTTTGCCGTCGCCCAGCAGGCGCTGGAACTGTGCCTGGTCCGCCGCCGTGGTGATGATCAGGATGTCGCGGATGCCGGCCATCATCAGCGTACTGAGCGGATAGTAGATCATCGGCTTGTCATAAATCGGCATAATCTGCTTGGAGATGCCTTTGGTGATGGGGTAGAGACGGGTGCCGGACCCGCCGGCTAAGATAATGCCTTTCATTTGCTGAGCTCCTGTTTAACGTATTGCCTAAGGTCGTCATGCCAGTCGGCCGGCGTGAAGCCGGTCGCTTCTATCTTATCAAGTGACAGCGTACTTTGCAGGGGGCGTTTGGCGGCCTGCGGCTTGTCGCGGAAATATTCCTGCGTGGTGGTGTCGGTGACGGTTAGATTGCTCCAGCCGGCGTCCTGGAAAATCTGACGGGTAATCTCGGCCCAGCTGGCTGGTTGGCCGCTGTTGCTCAGGTTGTAGGTACCGAACGGCGCCTGGCTGGTGAGCAGGTGGTCAATGCCGCGTACCAGCTCGCCGGTGAAGGTCAGGCGGCCTATTTGGTCGGCGACGACTCTCGGGCTGACATCTTTTTTGCCCAGACCCAGCATGGTTCGCACGAAGTTATTGCCCTCGCCAATCACCCAGCTTGTGCGTAGCAGGTAGCGTTTTGGCGCTATTTGGGCCTGTTCGTCGCCAGCGGCCTTACTCTTGCCATACTCGGACAACGGCGAGGCCGGTTCGTCCTCGGTGTGCGGTGATTTAGTGCCGTCAAAGACATATTCTGTGGAGATGTGAACCAGCGTGATGTCGTGCGCCGCGGCCGCTTCGGCCAGGTATTTGACGCCGCAATCGTTGACCGCCCAGGCGGCTTTTTCGCCTTCCGGCGTTTCGGCGCCGTCGACGTCCGTGTAAGCGGCGGCGTTGAAGATGACCGAGATGCCGCTCCAATCATAATTTTTGACCGAATCAGCCTGCGTTATATCCAATTCGCTGACGTCGGCCGTCTTGGCATTTGGATACTTGGCTTTGAGCGCCCGCCCCAACTGGCCGTTAGCGCCAACTATGAAAAAAGTCGAATCATCCATTGTTATAAGTTTGGTTCTTTTCTTCGTGGGCAGCCTGCGGGTTCTCGAGCGCGGTCTTCAGGCTGGGGTTGGCGCGGTCTTTCTCGGAAATAATCATGCCTTCATTTTCTGGAATCGGCCAGCTAATAGCCAAGTCGGAATCGAGTGGATTGCAGGCAGATCCGGGCATACCTGGATGCCACTCGGTCTCGAAATAATACAAATAAATGGACGGCTCGTCGCTGACAGACTGGAAAGAGTTGCCCAAACCCTTGGAAACGAACAGGCCACGACCCCGCTCAAGCTCAAACCCTTGCCACTGGCCGGCCGTTGGAGAATCCGGTCTAAGATCTACTATAACCGCGTATACTTTTCCGGCGGCTACCGACACAAACTTATGGGCAGATTCAGCATGGATACCACGGATAGCGCCCTTAACGGTTAGAGGAGCGTTTACCTGAGGGCGTTCACCGAGACTGGGCAGGTCAAGGGCTTCAAACTCGGACTGACGATAAAATTCCATGACCGAACCCCGCTCATCAGAAATAATCTTAAGGTTTAATTCCCAAAGACCCTCTATCTTAGTGGGTTTTGCTCGTATTGGTTCGATCATCGTCCCAGCTCCTTGTATTTGGCTTCGGTCTCGGCTTTTTGCGGCTTCCACCAAGCTTCGTTCTGCTTGTACCACTCAATGGTGTCTTTCAGGCCTTCGCGGAAGTCGGTGTATTTTGGTTGCCAGCCAAGCTCCTGGCGTAGTTTGGCAGCGTCTATAGCGTAGCGCAGGTCGTGGCCCGGCCGGTCGTCCACGTGATCATAATCTTGCGGGTCTTTACCCATCAGCTCCAGAATAAGTTCCACAACTTCTTTATTATTTTTTTCACCGTCGGCGCCGATTAGGTAGGTCTCACCGATCTTACCCTTTTCTAAGACTGCCAGTACGCCGGATGAATGATCCTCGGTGTGGATCCAGTCGCGGACGTTTTCGCCGCTACCATAAAGCTTCGGTTTGTGCCCCTCCAAAATTTCGGTGATTTGGCGGGGGATGAATTTCTCGACGTGCTGGTAGGGGCCGTAGTTGTTAGAGCAGTTGCTAATGGTGGCCTCCACGCCAAAGCTGCGCACCCAGGCGCGCACCAGCAAATCCGAACCGGCTTTGGTGCTGGAGTACGGACTAGACGGGTTGTACGGCGTGTCCGGCGTAAACTTGGCTGGGTCGTTCAGCTCCAGATCGCCGTAAACTTCGTCAGTTGAGATGTGATGGAGACGCTTCTTGTGTTTACGCACAGCTTCCAGTATCTGGTAGGTGCCGATCAGGTTGGTGTCTATGAAGGGGCGCGGGCTGTGCAGGGAATTGTCATTGTGTGACTCGGCGGCGAAGTGCACCACCGCGTCGCAATCGGCCACAGCGGCGTCAATGTCGGCCTCGTCGCAGATGTCGGCCTCGATAAGTTTAACCCGGTTTTCGTCGAGCCCAGCGATATTGGCCCGATCGCCGGCATAGGTCAGTTTGTCGTAGACAGTTATCTGCCAGTCCGGCCGCTCACGGTATATATAATGGACGAAATTAGAACCGATGAAGCCGGCGCCGCCGGTGACGAGAATTTTCATACACCTATAATTATACCAGTTTTTAAGATGTTATTAGCCCTGTGACTTTGGTAACTAGCTCATCGAGTCCGGCCTGTGTTTTAGCTTCTGCGTTAAGGCGCATGACCGGCTCGGTGTTGCTGGCCCGCAGATTGAACCAGGCGTCAGGATAATTTACAGTCAGGCCATCCAGCTCATCCTGCTCGGCGTCGGCGAAGGCTTTGCGCAATCGCCCGAAAACGACCTCCTTATCATCTTTTACCTGTAGGTTCTTTTCCGGGATCATGGCGTAACGACGGTACTCGTCTACGAGTTCGGACAATTTCTTGCCGCTGTCGGTGAGCGCCTGCATCGTTACCAGGGCCGCGATCAAGCCGGAGTCAGCTTCGTAGTTTTCTTTGAAGAATAAATGCCCTGTGGTTTCGCCGCCAAACGAGCCGCCGACTTTGCGCAGAGCACTGCCAATACTAACCCGCCCGGCCTTGACTCGCACCGGGATGCCGCCCCATTCACGCACCAGCTCCTCGGTTGCCCGGCTAGTCCGAACGTCGTGGACTATCTTGCTACCCGGATATTTCCCTAGGTAGTATTTCGCTACGATGCTGATAATGTCAGTGCCTAGCACTGGCCGGCCCAGGCCATCCACGAACGCCGCCCGGTCGCCGTCGCCGTCGAAAGCTATGCCGAAGTCCAGGTTCCCATCTTTTACGGCCTTGATCAGATCCTGCAGATTCTCATGTTTCTGGGGATTGGCCTCATGGTTAGGGAAGGTGCCATCAGGCTTAAAATACATCTCGTGTACCTTAAGCGGCAACTTGGGTAAAATGTGCGGTAGGATAGCGCCGGCCATGCCGTTACCGGCGTCGATGGCTATATTGAACGGTTTGAGTTTGTCTATGAAAGTCAGACAATGCGCGACCCACTCTTCGGTTATTGAGCGTTTAGTTATTTTGCCAGCTTGGTCGGCGGGTTTGCCGAGCTCTCCGGCCAGAACCGCGTCGCGTATCTCGGCTAACCCAGCATCCAGCCCGACAGCGTTCACTTTATCGCGGTACAGTTTGATACCGTTGTCTTTGCCAGGATTATGACTGGCAGTTATGACGGCACCGCCCGCCAAGTCCCACTTGCCGACGGCGAAATATATCATATCGCTAGTTACTTGGCCGATTTCCCAGACGTCCAGACCTTGGTCCACCAGTCCTTTGATAAAGGCCTTGGAGAGACTCTTTGAGTCGGGTCGCATATCGTGGCCAACAGCCACGGTGCCTTTGACCGGCAACCAGTTGGCGTAGGCTCTGGCGATCTGCTCGACACTTTCCGGAGTCAACTCTTCACCGACTTTGCCGCGGATGTCATAAGCCTTGAAGATGCTTGCGGGTACGTCCATCGTTATTATTTTACCGCCTCTTTCCAGCCTTGCTTTGTTTCAAACAGTCGGCGATGGCTGTCTGAAGATTTTTGCGGAAATTGGGCACTGAGAATTGGCTGGCGTGGCTGGCGATTGATTCATAATCAAAGCTCTTGTTCATGGCCGTCTCCAGGACGTTGCGCAGATTGCCGACGGTCTGCTGTTCAAAGAACAGGCCGGTTTTGCCCGGCACCACGTAATCCAAGGCGCCGCCTTTTTTGTAGGCGATGACTGGCGTGCCGGCGGCCATGGCCTCCACCGCCACGATGCCAAAATCGTCCATGTTGGGCATGATGAAAGCCAGCGCCGACTGGAAATGTTCGACGATATCGTGGTCGTTGAGCTCCGTGAAGAACGTTACGCCGCGGCCGGCCAGCTTTTCCAGCCGTTTATGGTCCGGCCCGTCGCCAATGACAATCAGCGGCACCTTCAACTGGTTGCAGGCTTCAATTGCCAGGTCAAAGCGCTTGTAGGGCGACTGCCGGCCAGCCACCACGAAGCCGTGTCTCAGCGGCGGCTTGCCAGTAAGTTTGAAACGCTCAGTCTCTACCGGCGGGTGGACGACCACCGAATCACGCTTATAAAAGCGCTTGATCATGGCCTGGCTATGAGTTGAGTTGGTCAGCATGTAGTCCGGGCGCTTAGAGGCGCGCAAATCCCAGCGCCTCAGCGGGCCGACCAGTGTCTTCAGGCCAAGCTTGGCTAGCCAGTTGAAGCCGCGTGGGAAGCCGGGCTTTTCCAGGTATTCATCGTGGCGCACCCAGTAATAATGAGTCGGTGAATGCACGTATGAGATATGGACCGCGCCGGCCCGGCGCTTGACGTCCTTGGCCTCGGCACCGCTGGAGCTGAGGATCAAGTCGTATTGGCTGAGGTCTAGGCGGCTGAACGTCCAGGCGCGCAGTAACGGCAGGAATTTCTTAAGACTTTTCGGCAGTTTCTGCAGCCAGGTGGTGCGCACGTCGGCATCATTGAACCAGTCGATCTTGGACGGGTTGTACTGCGAGGTGTAGATTGGCGCGCTGGGGTAGAGTTTGTGCATTTCCAGAACTACCCGCTCAGCGCCGCCGATGCCGGTCAGCCAATCACAAACGATTGCTACCTTGGGCTTCTTGGCCGCAACCATCAGACCGCGCCCTTATGGAACAGTACTATCCAGATAGTTTTGACCAGGATTACCAGGTCGCCCAGCAGACTCCAGTTTTGTACGTAATAGAGGTCTAGTTTGCGGCGCTCATCAAAATCGATGTTGCGCCGGCCGGAAACTTGCGCTAGCCCCGTCATGCCGGATTTGACGCTCAAAATAGCGTGGCGCTTGGCATACAAATCCAGCTCCTCTGGAATCAGTGCCCGTGGCCCGACCAGACTGATATCGCCGCGCAATACGTTGATAAGTTGTGGCAGTTCGTCCAGGCTGGTGCGGCGCAAAAAGCGCCCCAGCGATGTGACCCGCGGGTCATTTGGCAAGAAGTCACCATTCTTGCGATACTGCCCGGCCAGCTCCGGCCGGCCCATTTTCTGGAAAGCCGTCTCCGGCGTGGTGCCGTCGTAGCGCTTGTACTGGGTGCGGAACTTGAAGACCCTGAACTTGTCGTTGAAACGGGTCAGACGGACCTGCCGGAAAAATACCGAGCCACTGCCACTGAAAAGCTCGGCGATGGCGATAAGCAACATGAATGGTGACGCTATCACCAGCATCAGACCGCTCAGCCCGATATCCATCAAGCGCTTGACGATTCGTCCCCAGCCGATTAGCGCCGTCTGATGCACGGCAATCACCGGCACCGCCTGGAAAAGATCGACCTCGATGTTGCCGACAAATAACTCGCTGTTGCCGGGCACGAAACGGTAGGCAACATGGTTTTCCTGGGCGTAGGTCAGGATCCGGTCGTTGTCATCACCCGAGGCGTATAGCTCGGTCTGTACGATGGTATGTACCCGGTCTCTCTTCAGAGACCTGAGCGCTTCGTCAAAACTCTTAAAAACCGGAAAGCCATTCCTGCCTTTGTGCGGATGCTTACGGCCACCGATGACACCGACCACCCGGTAACCGGAGGCGGCCGTGTCGGCCAAGCTGTTGATTAGTTCGTGCGTAATGGCGGTATCACCGACTATTAAAACGTTATTGATGCCGATGCCGTAGTTGAACAACTGCCGCCGGCCGCCGCGGGCCAGCGTCCGCCACAACAAGGCGAACACGAACGCCAGACCGAAACCGTAAACCGTCACCAGCCGCGCCGGGAATACGGCGATGTTGAAGATATAGCTGTAGCTGATGACAAATAATATGCCGATGAACGTCCCGACCAGCAGTCGACCCAATTCAGTAAACCGGTGGTCATAAATACGCGAATTATACAGACCGACCAGCGCGAAAATCAGGATCCAGAAACGGCAGTAGGCCGATAAGTATCAATATATAAGTGTGGGCGTGCACGTCCGAACTGATCGGCGTATGGTTCAGCGAGACCCGCAGGATGTAGGCAATGGAAAAAGCTATGGCGATAGCGACGGCGTCGCCGATTACCAGAGCGAAGTTATAAAGCAAAGATGCGTTGTTTTTCATGCGAGAGGTATAATATGATTGTAGCATTTATGAGAGCATCCGCCTTTAAGTACCGCGTCCTGACGCTGGTGACCAGCTTAACCATGCTGATCATACTGGTCATGCCGTTCCACGCCTTCCTAACGGTGTGGGGTTCCAGTCTGGTCGGCCACTACACGGCACTGCGCCTCTGGAAAGAGACTCTTCTTCTAATATGTATCATCGGCACCATCTATCTGGTGATGACCGATGGCAAGATTCGCAGTCATACACTAACCAGGCGTCTGGTGTGGCTAATCTTCGCCTACATCGCCGTCAATGTTATCTGGGGCGCGCTGGCCTTCCACCAACACACCCTGACCGCCAAGGCGCTGGGTTACGGACTAATCGTCAACCTGCGCTTTTTAATATTCTTCCTGGTTACCTGGGCTGTCGCCCTGCGCACCTCGCGCCTGCGCAAAAGCTGGCAATGGCTGGTTTTGGCGCCGGCCGCCGTAGTGGTAGCCTTCGGCTTGTTACAAGTATTGATATTGCCCCGGGATTTCCTTGGTCATTTTGGCTATGGGCCGAACACCATAACGCCGTTTGAGACCATCAACCATAACACCGAGTACATACGAATCGCTTCAACTCTACGGGGCGCCAACCCACTGGGAGCCTACATCATGGTGCCTATCAGCCTACTGGCTGGTCTGCTGATTACCGGCCGTCGTAGCTGGCCATACGTCAGCCTGTTCGTGGGCAGTCTGCTGACGCTATTCTTCAGCTTTTCGCGCAGTGCCTGGATCGGTGCCGCGCTGGCCCTGACAATCATCAGTATCCATTATCTTGATCGCAAATACGTCAAGCAGGCGATTGCCGCGGCAATCTGCGTAATCGTGGTGGCCACGACCGTTTTCGCGGTCTTTGAATGGCATCACAACAGCCGTTTCCAAAATATCTTCTTGCACACCCAGACGCATTCTGCCGTCAAGGCGACTTCCGACCAGGGCCACATTGCCGGCCTACGGATGGGCACGCACGACCTAGTGCACCAGCCGTTCGGCCGCGGTCCTGGTTCGGCTGGGCCAGCCAGCGTCTACAACATCGGCTCGCCGCGGATCGCCGAAAACTACTTCTTACAGATTGGCCAAGAGACCGGTTGGGCCGGCTTGATCCTCTTCGTGTTGATAAATACCGGCGTCGGCTACATATTGTGGCTGAAGCGCCAGGATCCGCTGGCGCTGACTCTGTTCGCCAGCCTCATTGGCCTGACCTTTATCAACCTGTTCTCGCACGCCTGGTCCGACGACGCCATAGCCTACATATGGTGGGGTCTGGCCGGCATTGCCATGGTAATGCCCCGGAAAAATGAACGCTGACGCCAAGCGGTTCGCCAAATACATGTCTGGCGGAGTGGTCTATTTCTGGGTCGGCTACGCCGTGTTCGCCATCTGCTACTCGGTCTTTAAATGGGACTGGCTGCCGGCCAAGATCGCGGCCGATGCCATTGGCTGGACGCTCAACTATTTGGTCCAGCGCTTCTGGGCCTTCTCCGATCGCATCCACCTAAGCGAAATGCAGCACGCCAGCCGCTACGTCTTCATCGAATCAATCGGCTTCGTGCTGGATTACCTGATTATCTGGGGGCTCAAATCCATCGGTATCACACCGTACATCGGCTTCTTTATCTCAGCCGCCTTCTTCAGCGTCTGGAGCTGGCTATGGTACAAATACTGGGTCTTTCCGGAGAAGAAAAAACCAAGCGTGGCATAATATAACCATGGCAGAGAAACAAACGGTCCGGCCGACCAAAAAACAAAAAGAACTGCTGAGCTTCATTGAAAAGTTCATCGCCGAACATGGCTATAGCCCCAGCTACCGCGAAATCATGAACGGGCTGAATTATAATTCCGTGGCCACCGTTTCTTTGCACGTCAACAACCTGATAAAACGCGGCCACCTGAACAAGCGCGACCACTCGGCCCGCTCGCTGGAAATCACTGATCCGGCCACACCCGATAAAATTACCTCCAACCTGGTAGCGCCCGGCGAAGAGAAGTGGCTGGTGGAGAAGGTGGAGCACGCCTTTCAACAGGCTGAGCAGGCTGGCACCACCGCCTCATCGGACACATTGGATAATCTTTCCGTACTGGTCGGCGCGCTGAGGGTGCTGGGGCTGGAAGGCGCCGCCCAAAGTTTCGTGCCGCGGCTCGCCAAGCTGAGAGTAATTAATACTATATCTAGCGTAGCGGTTTGGTGCTAACCTACTACATAGGCATTAACAAATAAAAAGCTGGAAGCAGGTGAAATTCCTGTACTGTGCCGCAACGGTGATAGTCCGATACAGCGATTATTAAGTCTCTCGAGCAAGAGCAAAATTTTTCTTAAATTTTCGCCCTCGCCCGCACGTGACGGAGAGGAATGCACTGGAAGCTTTAGCCGCGCAGGCAGAAAAAACCAACCAGGAATGGCGCGAATATGAACAGCGCTACGACCTACAGACATACTTCGCCGAGTTGGTTGATGGTAGTATGCGCACCGACTTTGAGATGCGTTTTGACGGCAGTGACTTAATTAGTGAAGACGGCCGCGGTCTTGACGCAACCACTAAGGATGGCCAGCGTGATGCCAGTAGGTTGGCGGAGCGTGCGCCCGATCTGAGTTTCGAAGTCCGCCGCCGCGGTGCGGAGCGCGAAGAATTCCACGAAGCGGTTGAAATGGCCCGCGGGAAACGGCCGAACACCATCATCGCCGTATCAGATTTTCCTCAAGAACTACTGGACGCCAAACACGATGTCGGCGGCTACAACGTTACGCGTAAACAAACTATGCTACGTGTCCTGACACGACAGCCAGATGGCAGTGTTCGCATGTACTCGCAAAGCCTGGATGGCTCAGATCGCCAGGCTTTGGAAGCCATTTACGGGCGCTTTGGTGTGAGACCGGAACCAGGCGAGTTGCTTGGCCAGCGTATAAATGTGGATTTGCCGCCCGAGCAACAAGCAGTATTGACGGACGAATTAACTGGAATCTACGACCGCAGTCTGGAGAGCCAACACGGCGGACAATGGCACGCCGGCCGCCGACCGGCCGACTACCGCAACACATACGAGTTCGTGTGTCGCCAACAGGACTTAATCGACGAATGCATCAGACTGGATAATCTCGGTTGGCTGAACGAAAACTTTATGTACGACGTAGCCGCAGAGATGAACAATCGGTTCAAGGCGGAAAGCGCACGATTAGGCCCGAAGAATCCCAGACCTAATATTGTTGATTCAGCCCTACTGCACCAGGCTATAGAGCAGGCCGGTGTTGGAGCACGCGGTCAAGGACTTTCTTTTAGCGCCTGCGGGGTTACCCTGAACGCTGACGGCACTAACGGCAATCAGTTCGAACAGGCCGGTTACGGCAGTAAAACGGATAAGGACTGCGAATTCACTTCCAAATCATGTCCGATGTGCGGGTCGAAAAACGTCCGAACCAAAGTTACCAGTACGCGTATAAGCGGTAGTTGCGGCTGTTCAAAAAGCAAGTAAGTGTTTAGCCGTTGGTCTTTTGGGCGATGGCGGCTTTGATCTGTGCCTCAAAAGCGCTGATATCGGCTTTGACCTCAATCTGCTTGCCGTTTAAGAAAAAGGTTGGCGTACCCTTGATGCCCAGCTTGTCGCCGGCGGCCTTGTCGGAGTTGATGGCGTCATTGACCTTATTGGAAGAATAATCCTTGTTGAACTGGTCTACGTTAAGACCGAGCTGTTTGGCGTATTGCTGGAAATACTGGGTCGGGTTGCTAGCTTCGGACCACTGCTGTTGGTTCTCATAAAGCAAGTCGTGCATCTGCCAGAACTTGCCTTGGAGCGCGGCGGCCTCGGCGGCCCGGGCGCCGGCGAACGCGTTCTGATGAATATTTATCAGCGGGTAATTGCGGAACTGGAACTTTATCTGGTCATTGAATTCGGCCGCCACCTGCTTGACGATCGGGTAGTACTGTTCGCAGTACGGGCACTGGTAGTCGCCGTATTCCACAAGCGTGACACCGGACTTGCCGTTGCCCTCGACATGGCTGGTCGGCTGGCCGTTAGCGGAAGACGAGCTATTTTTGGAATTGTTTTTATGTCCGCCGAACACGGCAACGCCAATGAAAATCAGCACGACTGCCGCGATGACTGCTAGAAAGCCTTTTGACACTATGAAAACTCCCGATTACCTGTACAAGTATACAACAGAACTTCCCAAACAGGACTGATAATTATAAGCTGTAAAGGTATGAATGATTATATCCTGGCCGCCATTTTCCTGTTGCTAGCCGTTGGCGGCGTAGTGGTCCGCAAAACCTACTATTACCTACCACTGCACGAACTTAAGCGACGTGCTGAGCGGGGTGAGCCGCTGGCCCGCCGTCTATATCCGGCGGCCGCCTACGGTGGCGGCCTACGTGTGCTGTTGTGGCTGTATATTGGCCTGATGAGCGCCGTCAGCATCATCCTGCTGGCCCGGCTACTGCCCATCTGGGTCAGCTTACTGATAGTTGGCCCTTTGCTGTGGGGCACTTTTTCGTGGTTGCCGGCTAGCCGTGTCACACCGTTCGGGGCACGGCTGACACTGATGGTCACCCCAGTAGTCGTCTGGTTGTTGAACTACGTTGGCCCGTGGCTGGGGCGCGGCTCCGATGCCGTTTACAAGCACAACCCAGCCATGGCGCACACCGGCCTGTTTGAGCGTAGCGACCTGGTGGAGCTGATTGAACAGCAACAGCGTCAGACTGACTCGCGCCTGGATGGCGAAGAGCTGGATATCGCCCGCCGGGCGCTGAACTTCAGCCAGTATAAAGTGCATGACGTACTGGTGCCACGCAAAGCCGTTAAGACCGTGTTGGCGCGTGATAACGTCGGCCCGGTTCTGATAGACGAACTGCACAAAAACGCTCAGGGTTACGCCTTGGTGCAGGGCGCGCCTAAAGGCGATTTCGTCGGCACCCTAGCTTTTAAGCAACTGGGCATCGAGAGTCATGGCCAGGTGCAGGATATCATGAGCAAAGACGTCTTCTACGTGCATGAGAACGACCCGCTGGCTCAGGCCTTGCACGCGTTCTTCGCCACCCACCAGCCACTGTTTGTGGTGGTCAACAGCTTCGAAGAGTACGTCGGTATCATCACCCTGGAAGGCATCCTGCGCCAACTGCTGGGCGATGTGCCCGGCGACGGCTTCGAAGACCACCACAAAGTAGCCGCGGTAGCCGCCCGCCATCCCAAACCTAAGAAAGCCGAAAAAAAGGAAAAACCCAAGAAAAAATCCAAAAAGAAGCCTAAGAAAACCACCGAAGAAGTGGTAGAATAACAGATATTCATGAGAATTCTGACAGATGAAGTTAAAAACCACGCAGGCGACGTGGTCCGCGTGGAAGGCTGGTTGCACAAGAAGCGCCTGCTAGGCGGCCTGACGTTCATAAACGTGCGCGACCGCCGCGGTCTCACGCAGGTTGTCCTGCAGGACAAGGACGAAGTTGAGAAACTGCGTGGCATGCAGATTGGCACGGTACTGGCCGTAGAGGGCAAGGCCGTGGAAGAGCCGCGCGCGCCCGCCGGCGCCGAGCTTCACGATGCTAAAGTCACCGTATTGGTACCGGTCAGCGACGAACCGCCAATCGAGATCGACAAACCGCTTAGCCACAAGCCGGACAACCTGGACACCCTGTTTGATTACCGGGTCATCGGCCTGCGCAATCTGCAGGAGCAGAAAGTTTTCAAAATCCGGGCCGCCATCTTGCGTGAAATCCGCGATTTTCTCACTAAGCAAGATTGCACCGAGATTCAGACACCCAAGCTGGTCGCCGGCGCGGCCGAGGGCGGAGCGGAGGTCTTCAAGCTGGATTACTTTGGCAAAGAGGGCTCGCTGGCTCAGAGCCCCCAACTTTATAAACAGATTATGGTCGGTGTTTTTGAGCGGGTGTTCGAGATCGGCCCGGCTTTTCGTGCCGAGTTAAGCGCTACCACCCGCCACGTCTCCGAAGTCACCATGCTGGATATTGAGATGGGCTTCGTGGAGAACCACCAGCAGGTACTGGATGTTGTCCAGAACTTGACCTACGATGTGCTAACCAAGATTTATAAAGATTTCGCCGCCGAGCTGAAGAGCTTGAACGCGCCCGAACTCAAGCTCAAGGAAAAATTCCCAAGTTACACTGTTGCCCAGGTTCACGAGCTCTATACCAAGGCCAACAAGACCGACACCACCGGCGAAAAAGACCTGACGCCCGATGAAGAGAAGTGGATCTGCGACTACGCGCGCAAAAATGACGACTGCGAGGCAGTCTTCATCACCGGCTTCCCCAAAGAAGTCCACAAGTTCTACCAGATGATGAATGACGATGGCACGGTCGCTACGGCCGACTTGCTGTTCCGTGGAATCGAGATCGCCACCTGTCCCATGCGTGAACACCGCTACGACAAGCTGGTTGCCCAAATGCAAGACAAGGGCATTGACCCCAAGCACCCCGGCTTCAAATATTACCTGCAGGCTTTCCAATATGGCTTGCCGCCGCATGGCGGCTGTGGCTACGGTATCGACCGCCTGGCGGAAAAGGCGATTGGTCTGGGCAACGTCAAAGAAGCCATCCTCTTCCCGCGCGATATCAACCGTTTGACTCCTTAAAGTTGACATGCGTCACCGAGATTCTTGACATAAGATGTTGTAAGAGTTACGCTTAGCCTAAGCTTTTAAACTAACAAAAAGAGCGAGGAAATATGAAAATCCACATCGGTTCGAAGAAACGTTTGAACGCCGCCGCTCTGAGCCTGTTGCGGCACCTCAACTGAATGCCCAAAAGGAAAAACAAGCCGGAAGAACTAAGCGAACAAGAACGGGTAAACAAGCGGGTTGATGCCATGCTCAACCCCAAACTACCCGATCCACCACTGGATATCTTCCAGGATGCCAAGACCGCGCCCGAAGTATCTGGCAAACTGCTAGACAAGGTTGACGACAACGTAGATACCGACACCCAGCCAACCAAGCTCCAGCCGCCCGCAAAAAAGCCCGAACCAGCCAACAAAGACCCAGTCAGCCCAAAGGATCCGCTGAGTGATGAAACTACCGACGAAGCCGTTGCCGATATCGCCGCCAAGGAGGGCAACACCTTGCTGGCTTTGCAGGATGCCATCGGCCGCAAGGCCAGCCATGTGGCCGGTGACCTGGCCCAACAGGACCGCCGGGCCGTCAAACGCCGGCGCTGGGCTTGGTTCATATTCCTAGTGTTGTTTGTGGTACTGGTGCTACTGGCTCTGCCCCTGGACCCTTATACTTGCCGCTGGCCGGTCGGCATCCGCTTGAGCATGACTACCGACATCTTTCCGTCGGTCTGCAAATAGCCGCGCCACACCCGGTTGATTAGCTTATAGGGATTATCTAGTTTCAGCGTCTCAATATCGGTGACCTGGCCGGCCGCCCCGAGCTGTTTGACGATTAGTTCGCGCTCGCTGTCGGTATCCGGATCTATCATGTGCGTGACCTGCAGATTGTGGCGGATAATATTCAAACCGGTGTCCAGCGAAGCGGCGCCGACCCACAGCAGGTTGTCGCCGAACACGTGCTGGCGGCGGTGGTGCCAGGCTATGCTATGCACGCTGAGGCGTTTTTTCTTCTCGTATGTCGTCGCCCAAAAACGCACGTGATGCCTATGGCCCGGATTATTCTCAATCGGTATCTCAAAGGCGATATCCTGCTTGCGCCCGAACAAATACATCGAGCTGACTGGCGCGTGGCGATAAATCTGACCTAGCAAAGTGCCCATAACCATCCGGAATACATTTTTCAAACTATGTCGGTCGGCTACGTACCAACCGGCAGATTCCATGGCCGTAATCAGCTCGCGGCGAGTAGCAATGATGCCGATATTCAAGGGATCAGAGGCGAAACCGTCCGGCGTTACGCAATACAGCGGCAGGTGGTTGGTCGGTATAATTATCCGGAACAGGCGGATAAGGGCCGGGATGAAAACATAAGCCGCTAAAACATATGTAATAAATATGGCCAGGCTCAGCGGCAGGCGCTTATTAAAGTACGGCAAGATGTTGCGCACCGAAAAATAAACTATCACCAGGCCCGGCAAAAGGACCGCGAAACGCTTGGCCTGGCGGGTGGCATACTGAATCATGAACTATTTTCATAATACAATAGAACGATGAATATGAGCGACAAAGGCGCCGTTGGCGTAATCCCAACCGACACAATATATGGCCTGGCGGCCCGCGCCGCCGACCCTCAGGCCGTGGAGCGCCTCTACGCCCTGAAAAAACGCGACGCCAAACCAGGCACATTGATTGCCGCCAATCTGGAGCAGTTGGAATCACTCGGCCTCAAGCACCGCTACCTGAAGGCTGTTGAAAATTTCTGGCCCGGCGCTATCAGCGTTATCATCCCCTGTAGCGATCCAGCCTTAAAGTATTTGCACCGCGGCAAACTGAGCTTGGCGGTGCGAATCCCCGCCGACGAGAAATTACAAAAAATCTTATCGAAAACCGGGCCGCTGTTGACCACCAGCGCCAACCATCCCGGTGAACCGCCGGCTGAAACGATCACCCAGGCCAAAAAATACTTTGGCAACAAGGTAGACTTTTACAGAGACGGCGGCGACCTGTCCGGCCGCCAGCCTTCAACTATCATCCGGATAGTAGACGACGCCGTAGAAGTTATCCGCGACGGAGCTGTTAAGATAGACGAAACGGGAAGGAAACTAGCATGAAGTTTGACGAATACCAGAAACGGGCCCTGTCGACGGTCTTAACCACCGACGATAAGTTCAAAGACCTATTACACTGGGTGCTGGGCATCAATGGCGAATCCGGCGAGATTGCCGAAAAGATCAAAAAAATCATCCGCGATAAGGGCGGTAAGGTGTCGGCCGAAGACAAGCAGGAACTAGCCAAAGAAATAGGCGACGTGCTGTGGTACTTGGCCGTCCTTGCCGAAGACCTTGGCGTGTCACTGGATGACATCGCAGTTGCCAACCTCGAAAAACTACAAAGCCGCAAACAGCGCGGCGTCCTAGGCGGCTCCGGAGACAACCGTTAGCTCAGCTTCTTGATAAATTCTTTGATGGCTTTTTGGGCCTCGGCGAATTCGTCGTAGCCGCAGGTCTGGATGTTCGGACTGCCACTAACCATCCACGAGAACCGCTCCACCGATTTTTTGTAAAACAGCGCCAAGACTGGTTTCTTCAGAGCCTCGGCGCGGGCAATTTGATAACCGACGCCTAGCGAAGGCTGGGAAGCCTCGGCTATTATGGCGTCCACCTCTTGTAGCCACTTGGTGTCGCGCTCCCAAACGAAACGTGGTGTTTCTCCCGGGTCGGTGCCGAGATTGGCTTCTAGCTCCGGGTCAGCAAACAGCTCGCCCTCGACCTCGGCGCCGCACTTCTTTATAACTTCAACCATGTCTTTGTAAACAAAGGCGTAGTCCCGGCCGCCGGCAATCGAGCAAAGAAAATAAACTTTTTTCATTTTGCGAACTCCTGGTGCAGCCAGTCGTCAAGACTATCGCCTCCACCACCGGCCATTGCCACAACCATATCACCTTGCTCCAGATGCGACTGTATGATTTTCTTAAGCTTGGCGTCGCGCTCCATTGGTTCGGCAATGCTCGGGTCAGACAGGTGCGTGATGAGTTCGGCGGGCGGGGTGACGCGCTGGTCCGGATCTTCGCGGGCTAGGTAGCTGGGTATCCAATATAGCTTGCTAGCACCGTCAAAACAGTCTTGGTAATCATCCATCATGTAATGCTGGCGACGGTTGGTTAGCGGTTCGTAAACGACCACCACTTTCTGGCCGGATTCGGCGGCCATTTCGGTGGCTACGCTCATGGCGCCACGGATTTTTTCCGGTGTGTGGGCGTAGTCGCTGTACAGATTGTGTGCGATCCGCTCCATACGCCGAGACAGACCGGGGAAATCGTTCATAAGTCCGACAAGTTTCTCAACCGGCTCCTTAGTAGCCTGGTGAACAGCCTGCACGGCCAGCCAAGCATCCAGCCGGTTATATTTGCCAACCAGCTTTATGTCGTTGATATGACCCTCGCCGCTATCGAGCACGGAGACACCCTCTCCACCTTCCAGCCCCAGGTAATCGGCGTCCTCTTGCCAGATGAACGTGTGCTGGCTCTGCTGGATAAACTCGCGGAAAGCGTCTTGGTAATCCTCGCGGGTCGGAAAAATCTCGTGATGATCCCAGCTAACCCCAGTTATCAGGCTGATAGCTGGCTCGTAAGCCAAAAAATTGCGGTCAAACTCGTCGCACTCATACACAAAATAAGATGATTTTTTATCAAACTCGCCCATTTCGGCAAAATTGGTCTTAGCCGGCAGTAGGTAGCTGGCTGGCTCACCCAATTGCTTGAACAACCAGGTTACCATGGCCGTGGTGGTAGTCTTGCCATGCGTGCCAGCGATGGCTATCAGTTTCAGTTTCTGCTCCGCCAGAATTGTATTTAACAGCTCGTCGCGTTTAGAGGTCTTGATGTCCTGCTCGCGGCAGTAAGCTAGCTCCGGCGCGTCCGGATTCTCCAGCGGCAGGGCGGAGGTGTAGACCAACCAGTCAATCGGCTGTTTTTCGTGAACGGCGGCAATGCCGCTCTGGTCTTGGCCGATGTGGATATCACTGATGCCGTGCTTGCGCAGATATTGGATATACTGCGAATCCTGCTTATCGGAACCGGAAACCTTATAGCCGGCCTGATGGGCGATCTGCGCCAACGGCCCAATTCCGGCACCACCGATCCCGGAGAAGTAAATATGCATACTTCTAGTATACTCTAGGGAAGATGGACAAACGCCACCTGCACCACGTCTGGACCAAGTTACGCTGGCTCAAGCCATGGTATTTTCTGTCACTGGCGGTGATTGCCACGGCGGTCTGCGTCTTCGCCCTGCGTGCCAACAACCAACACATGGTCCAATTGCGCGACGCCGTCTACCAAGCTGATAAGGACAACGGCGACGTGACCGGAACGCTTCGCGACCTACAGGCATACGTCACCTCCCACATGAACACAGGCCTTAATAGCGGCCCTAACGCTGTCTATCCGCCCATCCAGCTTAAATATACCTACGAACGCCTGGTACAGGCTCAGAAAGACGCCCAGACCAGCAGTCAGCTCTATACCGAGGCCCAGCTTTATTGCGAAAGCCGCAATTCGGTCGATTTCTCCGGCCACAACCGCGTGCCCTGTATCGAACAGTATGTCCAGTCGCATGGCGGCGCCAAACCGTCCACCATACCCGATGCACTCTACAAGTTCGCTTTCGTTTCACCCCGTTGGTCGCCCGATCTGGCCGGCTGGAGTTTGCTGATCGCCAGCCTACTCTGGCTGTTATTTGTCGCCAGCCTACTAGTTAAGCTGTGGTTTAAGCGTTACGCCTCTTAACTAATTGTTTTATTGGTTCTTGGGGCTACTACTGGAGTTGGAGGTACCAGCATTCTGAGCGGCGTTGCCGGAGTTGCTACTGGAGCTACTGCTTTGGTCGGCACATTTCAGGCCGTTCGGATTCTGCTTTTCAAAGGTAGAGACGGCTTTGGCAACCTGGCCGTTATCCTGCAGGTTCTCCCAGAAAGTAACCTGGGTGCTATTGATGACCATCTGGTCGTATGGTTCGTGCAACTCACAACCTAGCTTTACTAGGGTAACGTTGCTACCGGCATTACTGGAAGCACTGCTACTGGAGCCATTGCTGTTGGTCTGTTGGAGGTAGTAGATATTGGTTAGCACGAAGTATTTATTGTTGAGCGTCTTGATGTTACCAAAGTAAACCTGACCGGTACTCAAGAAAACAGCCTGCAATCTCGTATTGTCTACGTATTTGTCCTCGCCGCCATTACCGCTAAAACCTATAAATGCTACAAGTGCCACTAGTAACACAACAACCGCACCCACAATGGTCGCAATGCCTATCCGCGCCCACTTACCGCGATCGCGTTTCTTTTTTGACGAGCCGGCTGGCGTGCTGGTAGCGGCATTATGAGACGATGCTGACGGCTGAGTATTACGGTTCGTAAAATCCATATCTTCTATCTTCTCCACCTCTTATTTTTATAGTTACTGACCTAGTGTAATACAGCACAAGCATGAGCGCAACCACAAATACAGGGTTGACAAGTAAAAACCTAACAGAGTATGTTAGGGGTACACTAAATAATGGTAAGAAGAGGGAGAGTCAGCAATGGCATACAAGCACACTAACTCTAAAGGTGTAACATACTACCTAAACTCCAAAGACGTCACGCTGCGTGGCGGTAAACAGCAAACTATCTATTACTTCAGCAAGGACCAGCGTCCTGAAGCTACTGACTTGCCAAGCGGCATGGAAGTAAACGAAAACCCTCGCAACGGGTTCCTGACCGTTAAGCGCAAGTAAGACCTTACTTCGCTACAATTTACCCGCTCTTTTATAGGGCGGGTATTTTGATATAGTGAGATATAACAATATGCCAAAACCAATTCTTAAAGTAAAAGACCTGAAGAAGGTTTATGACGACAAGCCGGCCGTCGACGGCATTTCCTTTGAGGTTAATAAGGGCGAGATCTTCGGTATTCTTGGCCCCAACGGCGCCGGCAAGACTACCACGCTGGAAATGATTGAAACGATGCGGGAAATTGACGGTGGTTCGGCTGTAATTGATGGCATTGACGTTGCCAAAGACCCAGATACCATCAAGCGTATGATTGGCGTCCAGCCACAGAGTCCGGCCTTTCAAGACAAAACCAAGCTGACGGAGATTATCGAGCTATTTGCCGCGGCCTACGGTGAAAAAGTTAACGCTAAAGAATTTCTAGACGAGGTCAGTCTGGGCGAGAAGGCCGCCAGCTTTGCCGAAAACTTGTCTGGCGGACAGCGCCAGCGCCTGAGCATCGCCGCCGCTCTGGTCCATAGCCCAAAAGTCTTCTTTATGGACGAGCCAACTACCGGCCTGGATCCCCAGGCTCGCCGCAACCTCTGGGATTTGACCAAAGAAGTCCGCGACCGGGGCGTAACAGTGATAATGACCACCCATTATATGGAAGAAGCCGAGAAGCTATGCGACCGGGTAGCCATTATGGACAACGGCAAAATCATCTCCCTGGACACACCGCAGAATCTTATCAAGCAACTGCTGAAGCGCGGTTTCAAGAAAAAGCGGCACGTCGAGCAAGCTGACCTGGAAGACGTTTTTATCGATCTAACAGGGAAAGGTCTTAGGGAATAGCCATGAAAAAATCGTTCTATACTGTCGCCGTTTTCTCGCGGCTCAACACCCGGCGCTTCTTCCGCGACCGGCTGGCGCTGTTTTTTGGCATCTTGTTCCCGCTGATTTTTCTATTCGTTTTCGGCAGTATTTCCAAGGGCAACGGCGGCACGACGTTTAACGTCGCCGTCGTCAACCAGTCGCACAACGCCTTCGCCGGCCAGTACGTCAAACAATTGGAATCCAACAAGGTTTTTAAAGTCAACGAGTCAATCACGACACTGCCGGCGGCCAAGGACAAGATGGACAAGAATCAACTAGACGGCACGATTGTTCTGCCAGCGGATTTTGGCGCTATTCATCAGGGCCAAACATATCCATCAGGCCAAGCCCAGGTAGTCTACACCCAAAATAACGAAACCGCCGGACAGACACTAACCTCCATATTGGATGCCAGCTTCAAGGGCATAAATGCTAAATTCGTGCCGGCCCAGGCGCCTTTCACGGTTACCGGCAAGCAACTTAACCAGAAAAGCCTCAACTCTTTTGACTACACTTTTGCCGGCCTGCTGGGCTTCTCTATAGTCGGTCTGGGTATTTTCGGTCCGATCAACGTCTTCCCGGAGCTAAAAAAGCAGGGAATTCTCAGGCGCCTGCACACTACGCCGCTCAAGGTCTGGCAATACTTTACCTCGACCATGATCTCGCAAGCTATTATCGGCCTGGTGTCGCTATCTATCATGTTTGCTGTGGCGCTGACGGTATTTAACCTGCAAGTCGTTGGTAATTACCTGGAAATCATAGCCTTCCTGATCCTTAGCATCATAGTCATTTTAGGCATTGGCTTGGCCATTGGCGGCTGGGCTAAGAATGAGCGCCAGGCCGCGCCGCTAGGCAACATCATCGTTTTCCCGATGCTTTTCCTGTCTGGCACGTTCTTCCCGCGCTTTTTAATGCCGGAGTGGCTACAAACTGTCTCCAGCTACCTGCCGCTTACACCAGTGATTGACGGCATCCGGATGATAGTCACCGAAGGCAAACACCTAACGCAAATCGGGCCGCAACTGGGGCTGATGGCCATCTGGCTGGTGGTTATATACGCCATTGCTTTCCGCGTCTTCCGCTGGGAATAAAACACCCGCCACCTCTTGTCAAATTTACATAAGCGTGATATAATACCAATATGAGCGAAACACCTGACCTTACTCTCTTTGACACCCCTCCACCAGAGGAAGGTGAAGTGCGTTTAAAGCCAGGCATTGAGCGTGCTGTTGGCGAACAAACTGCTTCGGCATCAGGAATGCAACTCGAGCTAGTAACAGATGAGCATGTACCTCGACCTGACGCGCGCCGCGAAGCAAGACTGAAACCTCCACGCCAACCACGTAACTGGCGGGAAAGAATGGCCGCCGATCAGCCGCCCCCTCATCAGCGAGTGACCCCGTTCGGTCACGATCCGATTTTGACCGTCCACCGCGGCGGTAAGGACACACCCCGTTGATAAAAGGCCAAAGAAGTTGTACAATAGTCAATCGATAAACGACTGGTAAAAGTTTTATGGCCAATAAACTCCCCCAAATAGATCACGATTATCAAGGACAGTTGCTAACACTGGTTGGTCCAGACGCAGCAGCTATTCCTGAAGAGATTTTCCCTCATGATCCACAAGATAAGTTACTGGGCAGACCTTCATCATATACAGTGGCCTATGGCTCTGAAGTGATCCTGGAAGGATTTAAGGGAGCGGGCAGAACAACTGCAGGCTGCTTTAGGCGCATTCAGTATGCGCAACCAAAGGGTTGGGTTGCCGGTGGCCGCGAACGACCATCACCATAACGGTCCCATCTTTGGTCGTTACAGGGCAGCGGTACCGCAAGTACAAGATGGTGCAGAGAAAAACGCTGGCGACTATCTTGATGAAGCGAAACAAAACTTTTGGGAGGGATCAGGTTTCGAGGCTTTGAGAAAAGGCCAAATTAGGAACAAACGACAGCTCGACGCACGGGCCAGGGTCATGTGGGAAAAATTCTTTGCCCGCTTCGGCACCCCGGTTGAGGATGAAGACAGGAAGAACTACCAGCGAAGAGACTTTAATGAAAGGCTTGACGACGTGATAGAAATGACTGACAAGATCAAGCTCCAGAAGATTGATAAGGCCGCATAGTTACCCACACGTTATCCACTTTTCATAGTAGTAATGTTAACAGCCCCAAGACTTATCAACAGCTAAACTGTGTAGCACTATGGAAGAAGTGTCAATTGCCGAAGAAGATCCCCTGCCAGCCGCGTCAGCTGAGGATAGTATTGATGTCACAGCAGAGACCCAGCCAATATTGCCGTCGCTTGAAACTCGCAAACTGGGCAGTATTGCTTCCCGGAAGGTAGAGAGGGTGCAGGAAGCCATGAGTGTCCGCGGGGAGCGGCTGGCTTCGCAGGCCATGATCTCCGAACTGGGCCGTAGCGCACGCCGGTCAGCTATGAGTAGAGCGCGAACAGCATAAACTGCTTTATAATTAAGCCCGATGAACCTGAAGACTTTGCCCAAGCCTTTTTTCGCCTTGGCACCGCTGGATGACGTGACTGATACGGTCTTCCGCCGGATAATAGCTGATTGCGCGCCGCCGGATTTGTATTTTACGGAGTTCGTGAACGTCGACGGCCTGCAGAGCCCCGGCCGCCCGAAACTGCTCAAGAAACTACGTTTTACGCCGGCCGAACAGCCGTTAATCGCCCAGATATGGGGCAAACAACCAGATAATTTTTATAAGACGGCCCAGCAGTTGGCCGACGGTACGTTTGCCCGCGAGTTGGGCCTGCCGGAAGACGTCAACTTTGCCGGCGTGGATCTGAACATGGGTTGCCCGGACAAGACAATCGTCAAGAACGGCACCTGTAGCGCCTTAATTAATGACAGGGAACTGGCTGTCCGCATAATCAAAGCGACCAGGGAAGGACTGGCCGGACGACTACCGTTGAGCGTCAAGACCCGAACAGGGTTCAGCGAAGTGGACATGACCTGGCTGGAATTCCTCCTCAAGCAAAAACTCGACATGTTAACTATCCACGGACGGACCCGCAAACAGATGAGCAAGGTGCCGGCCGACTGGGAAGTCATCGGCGAAGCCCGCGAACTACGCGACAAACTGGCGCCAGATACCCTGATCGTCGGCAACGGTGACGTGCGCGACCGTCGGCATGGCCTGGAGCTAGCAGAGAAGTACGGTTTGGACGGCATTATGATCGGCCGTGGCGTGTTTGAAGACCCATTCGCCTTTGCCGAGAACAGCCTGTGGACCGAAATGTCGCCCAACGAACGGACAGCCCTCTATAAAAAACACGTCGAACTATTCGCTGAAACCTGGCAGGACAGGGAGCGCCCCATCGCCACCCTCAACAAATTCTGCAAAATCTACATAAATGATTTCCCGCATGCCAAAGACCTGCGCGAAAAACTGATGCACGCGCAAACCACGGAACAGTTGCTACAGATTATGCAGGAGCAGGCTAGGCGGCAGTAGGCAGTTCGGCCGGGTGTTCAGACCCAGGGCGTTTAGGTGGCCTGACGGGCATGCGGAGCTCGTAAACGTCGCCTTGCGCGCCATCCGTAGTTTCTGAATCACTTGGGGTGTATACCTTGTGGAAGCCAGCTTCTAGCAAGAAATTAGCCGCGTTACGATAGCGTTCCGCAGGTAGTCCAAAAACATCCTCGGGAGTTGTAGTGACCCGGCCCAGCCGTCGTTTTTCCATTACTTTCTTGATAATCGCCGCGGCGTCGCGTGGGGTCTGTACGACGCTGTTAGGTACTTCTCCAAACTCTGTATCTGCTCGGCCTACCAAAATTTCTAAGTGAGCTTGATCGGTCTCGGCTTCTTCCTCTTTAGCCTCTGATGCCTCAACCTCTACGCCGTCTACTTCTTCAAACATGACAGTTAGCACGGGCTTGGTACCGTAATCTTCATCATCAACTCTCTCGGCCACCACGACCCTGGCTTCATCAAGTTCGGGAGGGGCGGTATCCGGGGATAATTGGGCGTCGACCAATCCGTAAGTGGGACCGGCCTCAAACCCAAGCCGGGCAAAATAATGGCTAGGGTCAACAGGCTCAACGCCTGCAAGCGCTGTCCGCATTGATTCGGTCATTTTGCATCTTCCTTTCGTAAGTTGTTTGATTTTGTAAATTGAGGAGGTGAATAAATCTCTAAATTCAAGTATACACGGTTTACGACCAAAGTCAAATTTATTGACTAATAACTTTTTTCATGTCAAGATAACGGCATATGAAATTTAGAGAACATATACAGGCCAGGCAGAAGGAACTGGAAGAGGCTAAACAAGCCGAAGAACGGTTCCTGGAAGAATCAGCACGTGCCACGCAGGTCGATCGAGAGACGCCACCGGCCGAGAAAGATGCTAAACAGGTCCTTGGCCAAATCTGGACGGCTGTTACTGAAGCCATGAACAACAAGGGTTTTCCTGCTGACGTTATGATCGTTGATGAGCGCAGAAAAAATGAACTGCCACCGCGCTGGCCAGAACCGCGCCGCGCCAAAAAAAGGCAGCACTTCATAGAAACGTGGAACGAAATTGCAGACGGGTTGGCTGTGCCGGCTTGGGATATGCGGGCTGGTCACTGGAACGGTAATGGCGGTGTGTCCGATACATATAGTGTCGTACAGCACCATATGTATTTGGGCGGTAATGCCGTACTGTATTGCGGTCTGAGTGATGATGGCCGGACCCCGAACGACACATATACTGGCTACGCATACAGTTATCTGAATGCGAGCGATGTCCCAGGAAAATGGTACCCGGAGTGGGGCGCCGGTTCATATGATGGCCGCGAAGATGTGGTAAAGGGGCTCGTAAACTTAGCCGTAGAGCATTCACTGGACATAGACATATAACAGGCACTGAATAGTGGTGGGGGTGGTTGGAATTGAACCAACTACCAAGCGGTTATGAGCCGCCTGCTCTAACCGATGAGCTACACCCCCTCATCGTGAGTCTGCTAACAGAGATGAGTATATCAAACCTGGCGCCAAAGTTATATAATGTGGCCTAGTAACGGTATGCAAATAAAAACGACAGCTAACAAAATTTCTGACTTTGTCCGCCGGCTGGGCGACGCTCGCTTCGCCGGCCAGGTGGTTTTCGTGGTGATCGTCCTCCTCATCAGTTGGAGCGGCATCAAGACTATCCAGACAAATTATGAATTGCAGAAGCAGATCTCCGGCCTAAAACAGCAGACCGACGTGCAGAAGCTCCAGAACAACAACCTGGCTCTGCAAAACGATTATTTTAAGAGCAACCAATATCTGGAGCTTTCGGCCCGTCAGAACTTCGGCCTGGCGGCGCCCGGCGAAAAGGAGATTATCGTGCCCCAGAGCGTGGCGCTGTCATACACCGTGAATCCGCCGGCCAGCAAGACGCCGTCGGCCAGCGACCAACTGCCGGCTTACCAGAAGAACTTCCAATCCTGGGTGGATTTCTTCCTGCACCGCCAGGACCAGCCCGGCAATTGACGTTTTGACCTCTGTTTGCTAAAATATATCCAAACAAAACCAACGTCCGCTAACGGATGACGTGCGGGGTGGAGCAGCGGCAGCTCGCGTGGCTCATAACCACGAGGTCGCAGGTTCGAGTCCTGCCCCCGCAACCAAAATAAGGCGCTCACCTGTAGGTGGGCGTTTTGTTTTGGATCGTCCTGGCGGTCCAGAAACTCACACAATCAAAAGACTGATACTGCTCATGGTTGTTTGCCCAGGCACAAATCCGCATTATATATAAATATGAGCCATGAAGTAGTAGCACTAGATATTGATGACGTCGTAGTGAAGCACGTTGAAGGTTTCGTGGCTTGGAGCAACCGGACCTATGGGACTGAGCTGACCATACATGATTACAGCGAGGCTTGGCATGAGATCTGGGGAATTGACAAAGAAGAAGTAGAAGAGAGGAAAAAGCTGTTTTTCACCGATGAGGTGGTAGGCTCATTCGAAGTCATCGAAGGTGCCAGCGAAGGGCTGACTGCCCTCTCGGGTGCCAGAAAAGTTATCGGTGTAACTTCGCGCCGGGAAAGCCTGCGAGAAGTCACTGCCCAGGTTCTGGAAGAGGTGGCGCCTGGTGCCGTCGAGGACGTGGTCTTCGCGACCTATTTCAAAGGCGGCGAGAAGATAACCCGCTCCAAAGCTGATATCTGCCGGCAGATTGGCGCGACGACACTTATTGACGATCACCTAAAGCACTGCCTGGCTGTCAACGATGCCGGCTTTGATTCAATCCTGTTCGGCGACTATCCCTGGAACAGGCCTAGCGGTGATCTGCCTGCTGGAATCGCAAGAGCAGGTAACTGGCAAGAGACTCTCGAGATACTGTCTATCTAAAGTCGGCGGGGTGCTTTACAATAGTTGCAATGGCTTTATCAATCAGCGCAGGCAACGGGGGTGTAACCAGTCAGGCTAGTACGCAGAGTCCGCAGACTTCGGCGGCCGCTGGCGCGGGTTCACCGGCCGCGGCTCCGGGCAAGAGCGTTCAGCCTGGCACGGCCAACAGCCTGCTCAGTGGTCCGGGCGGCGGCAGTGTAGGCATCCCGCTCAACAGCACGGTCCTACCGGTAGCTAGTCTGAATACTTCGGCGCAGACGACTGAGCAAGCACAACCCGCGACGGCCAAGTCACAACATCATCCTAATGCTACTTTGCTGATAATCGTAGCTGTTTTAGTGGTGCTAGCAGTGGCCGCAACGTGGCTTACACAGCGATCTGCAAAAAATACAACACATTATTGACCAAGCGCACTTGTGCCAAGGGGAGCATAAACGTTATCATATAAGTAGGTTTATCCAAACAAAAACAAAATCAACAAAACTATTAAAAACAAAAAGGAGTATCTACTATGGAAACTGTCAGCGGTCTGCCACCCTATGAGTTGGAGGACACGACCAATCCGCAAATAGCGGCTATCGACCCCATCATAAAACAGCTTTAATCGGTTATAGGTTTGCACCCAGCGGGGCGGGAACCCCGGGATTAATAAGTTTGGTAGCGGCGAGTGGATTTGAACCACTGACCTCAGGCTTATGAGTCCTGCGCTCTAACCAACTGAGCTACGCCGCCGTATCAAGGTGTAAATATAGCACGATTTACATCTGTTGACCAGCTAATCGGGCTTGTAAAAGTAGTCGGGGTCGTTCATCCACTCCAAAAGCATTTCAAGATACGGCAAAGCTTCCGGCGAAGATTTCATTTTATTTTTCTTTTCAATGGCTTCCATCTCACGAGTGATTTTATGGCGTCGCCAAAAAATATCTTTCTCTCCTAAATTGACCATTAAGCTCGGCAAAATTTTATCAACTGTGTATACAAACCTGGCCTCGGCATCAGACTTATTTTTATATGCGAGCGCGGCCTTAGACAAATCAGGGAAGTCCGGCCAATCTTTCTCTAGCTTTTTTATGGCTTTGCTTTCTCGTTCGGGCTTGTCTTTTAGGGCTTCTTGATCAAAAGCGAAAGTGTCACCACTGTGGATTTCGACAATATCGTGGGCTAACGCATAGGTCAGAATTTTACCTTGATCTAGTTTCGGCGCGACTTTTGGAGCCAAGTACCAACACGTCATAGCAAGACCGTAGCTATGTTCGACATCATTTTCAAAGCGGCCTGTATCCGCGAGTTTAACCATGCGCTGAACCTGACTAAGCTCAACGATGAGTCGCTGTAACTCGGCGACTCTTTGCATACTAGGAATTGGCCTTGTCATATGAACCTCACTAACTCGGCGTTGCCGAAGCTCTTGCCGCGCTTATTCAGCGGTTCTTTCTTAATCGATCGCCGTAGTGCGCGGCCGATGGCGCCGTGGCCAACTACCAGTATGGTGTCGTGTGGCAGACTGTGCAAGTAAGCTAAAAGTTCGTCGGCTCGTTTTTGCAGGTCTGCTAATTTT
Organism: uncultured bacterium; assembly: GCA_963805865.1. Lineage (GTDB taxonomy): Bacteria > Patescibacteriota > Saccharimonadia > Saccharimonadales > UBA4665 > JARIHC01. Next base: position 132,621 of record CAWDVI010000003.1, on the reverse strand, counting down.
TCTACGCCCTCGTAAGTATCAATGGCTGTTTCGTCCAAATAATACTTAGTGCCAGCTACGAGATCCTTGCGGCCTTCGAGCTTGCCAAAACTGCGCTCAATTAGCGGTTGGTGGACAATAACTTCATCGTGAGGGATCCCGACGGCCTCCGCTACATGCTTGGCGGTGTCGTGTGCCCGGCTGAGTGGCGAAGACACCACAACGTCGAAAGCCAGCCCGCTCTTTTTGGCCTGCAGTCCGGCTTGCTTGGCCTGCTTGCGTCCCTTGGCGGTCAAAGGCGTGTCGGACGATCCGGCCCACACGTTGGCCTTATTGAACTCGCTTTCGCCGTGGCGTATGAAGTAAAGTCGTTTCACACTATAATTATAACTAATGAATATTGAACTGGAGCCGGGGAAGTACGTGGTGGGCGTGTCGGGTGGCGTCGACTCGGTGGTTTTGCTGGATGTTTTGCGTGGTCTGCCGGGTGCGGAATTGGTGGTGGCGCACTTTGATCATGGTATCCGGGGGGATTCGGCTACAGACAGGGAGTTTACACAGAAACTAGTGGGCATGTATGACTTGGCTTTTGAGTATGGTGAGGGTCGGCTGGGTTCGGGCGCCAGCGAAGCTACGGCCCGGGCGGCTCGCTACCAATTTTTGGAAGAAGTCCGGCAGGAACATGCCGCCGACGCTATTGTCACGGCCCATCATCAGGATGATGCTTTGGAGACCGCCATCATCAATCTATTGCGTGGCACCGGCCGCAAAGGCCTGAGCGCGCTTAGTGATAGGCCGGGTATTCGCCGGCCTCTGTTAGAGACGCCCAAGAACGAGCTCATCGGCTACGCCCGCGAACATGGTCTGGAATGGCGCGAAGACAGTACCAATAGCGACCAGACCTATCTGCGAAACTACGTCCGCCATAATCTATTGCCGCGCTTTGATGAGCCGGCCCGCCAGGAGTTGCTGGGTCTAATCCGGCGCTCGCGCAACAATAACAACGAGCTTGACCAATTCCTTGCTAACCAGTTGAGCGGTCAGGATGACCTGGACAGGCAATGGTTTAGTGGCCTGCCGCACGACGCGGCGCTGGAGGTCATGGCCGCCTGGCTGCGTCGCCGCGGGATCCGCGACTTTGACCGGCGGTCGCTGGAGAGGCTGGTAGTAGCCGCCAAGACCGGTCGCTATGGCCAGCGCTTTGATGTTCGCCGGGGGGCCGTCATGAAAGTAGGAAAGGATAGTCTGGCACTCGCGGTAGCCGAGCGCTAGTAAAAATTTACAGGCGAGGGTATAATCTTTAAGCATGGATAAGAAATCTCTGAGATCCGGTCGTAAATCACCCAAGGGTAATAACCGCGGCATGAAGAATGCCGGTTTCATCGCGCTTATCATATTGTTCGGCTTGGTGATTGTGGCGGCGCTCAACCAGCCCAGCTCGCTCAAGACCGTATCTGCCAGCCAGGCGATTGCTGATACCAACGCCGGCAAATATAGCAAGTTAGTGGTCAGCAACAATGAGCTGGACATCACGCCTAAAGGCGAGGAAAAGGCCACACTTAAAGACCTATATAGATGCTAACTCCAGCCTGAAGGAGCAGGGTTTTGACACCTCCAAAGTTTCCGTTTCGTATAAGCCTGCGGCCAGCAGCAGCTCCACCTGGGTCGGCTTGGCCGAAGCCATCATACCGGTCCTGCTTGATAGCCGGCATCTTGTACTTTATGCTGCGGAGCGCCCAGGGCCAGGGCAACCAGGCGCTAAGTTTTGGCAAAAGCCGGGCGCGTTTATATGGCAACGAGAAAGACAAGATAACTTTCAAAGAAATTGCCGGCAGTGCCGAAGCCAAACAGGATCTGGAAGAAGTCGTGGAGTTCCTGAAGTTCCCTAAGAAGTTTGCCAGCATGGGCGCGCGTATTCCTAAAGGCGTGCTGCTGGTCGGCCCGCCAGGTACCGGCAAGACGATGTTGGCCCGGGCGGCCGCTGGCGAGGCCAACGTGCCATTCTTTAGCATCTCTGGCTCGGAGTTCGTAGAAATGTTCGTGGGCGTTGGTGCCAGCCGGGTGCGCGACCTGTTCGCCAAAGCCAAGAAGAACGCGCCCTGTATCATTTTTGTTGACGAGATTGACGCCGTTGGCCGGCGCCGCGGTTCCGGCATGGGCGGCGGACATGACGAGCGCGAGCAGACCCTGAACCAGATTCTGGTTGAGATGGACGGCTTTGAACAAGGTCAGAACGTCATCGTACTGGCCGCCACCAACCGCGTCCGATGTGCTGGATCCAGCACTGCTAAGGCCCGGCCGTTTTGACCGCCGGGTTAACATCAGCTTGCCAGACCGCAAGGACCGCGAAGCTATCCTAAAAGTCCATTTCAAGGAAAAGCCGCTTAGCAAAAAAGTAAACCTAGACGCCCTGGCCGCCAAGGCCGCCGGCTCTTCCGGTGCCGATCTGGCCAACATCGCCAACGAGTCGGCCATTATCGCCGCTCGCAACTCTCATAACGAAATCACCGATCATGACGTTACCGATGCCTTTGAGCGCGTCGCCATCGGTCCGGAGCGCAAGAGCAAGGTTATGACTGAGGCCGACAAACTGACCACCGCTTATCACGAGGCTGGCCACGCCCTGGTGGGCCACGTATTGCCGGACAGCGACCCGGTACACAAGGTCACCATTATTCCGCGCGGCCAAGCTGGCGGTGTCACCTGGTTCATTCCGCCCGAAGACCGGGTATTCGTATCGCTCATCCAATTTAAGGATATCCTGGCCCGCGGCTTAGGCGGCCGTATAGCCGAAGAGGTCGTGCTCGGCAAGGACCGGATTACCACCGGTGCTAGCAACGACTTGCAGAATGCCGCCGAAGTGGCCCGCGACATGATTGTCAACCAGGGCATGGGCACGAAACTGCGCGACCAGGTCTTTAAGACCGATGACGGCATGATGATTGATAAACTGGTCCACGAACGCGACTATTCCGACGAAACCGCCAAAGCCATTGACGACGAAGTTGAATCGCTGATAACCGAAGCCGCCACTCGTGCTCGCACAGTCATCAAGGCCAATCTCTCACACCTAGAAAAGCTCAAAGACAAACTGCTAGAAAAAGAAACCGTCAATGCCGACGAGGTCGAACAGACGCTGAAGGGCTCCAAAATGCCCGCCGGCGCCACGCTCTACTAATAAGATTACTGCCCAAAAGCTCTGTCATCTAGCCGCTAGCTGTTTTATACTGGAGAGTGAATTGAACATGAACAGCCCGACCGCGCCGATTAAGAAGAAACCACGCATCAATATCAGCAGCGCCGCTTTTTTGCTGATGTCGGCGGCCTTTGCCGGCCAGTTGCTTGGTTTCTTGCGCACCAAGCTGGTTAATGCCAACTTCCCAACTACCGGCCCGCAGAGCACCGACGCTTACTTTGCCGCCTTCACCATCCCGGACTTCTTCTTTTTCACGTTGGCCGCTGGCGCGCTGGGCGTGGCCTTCATGCCGGTATTGTCCGACCGCCTGCACCGCATCGGCCGCAAGAGCGCCTGGGAGTTGGCTGATTCGTTATTGAACCTGCTGGCCATCCTGATGGCCGTGGTGGCAGTCATCATATTTATATTCGCCGAACCGCTGGTCAAATACATCGTGGCGCCCGGCTTATCACCGGAACAGTTGCACACCGCGGCGACCATCATGCGTTTCCTGGCATTTAACCCCTTGCTGTTTACCATTTCCGGTATCCTAACCAGCGTCCAGCAAACTATGGGGCGTTTTTTCTTTTTCGCCATCGCGCCGCTATTTTATAACCTGTCCATCATTGCCAGTATCTACATATTCAAAGACAATATCGGCCTGGCCGGCTTAGGACTGGGCGCTTTACTCGGCGGTGTTGTCCAGCTACTGATAGTAATTTTTGGCTTGTGGGGAACTAGCTTCCACTGGCGCCCGAACATCATGTGGAAGAGCCATGACTTCCATGTGGTCCTGCGCAACCTGCCGCCGCGCTCGCTGGACCAGGGCATGGACCAAGTGGAGAACATCGTTGAGACGCACATTGCCAGCGGCCTTGGCTCCGGCAACATTACCTACTGGAGCAATGCCTATATCCTGAGCACGGCGCCTATCCTACTGGTCGGCACGGCTATCTCTACGGCGGCCTTCCCGCGGCTCAACGCCCGCCTTAGCCAGCACCGGCCAGACCTCTTTCGCAAAGACTTCCTGATGGTGCTGAGAGCCATGATCTGGATCGCCGCGCCGCTGGTGATAGTCTGCTACTTTTGCCGTGGTTATCTGGCCCGTATGATTTACACCAATGGCAATATCCAGATTGCCACGGTCTTCGGTTTCCTGACAGCGGCCATCTTTTTCCGCATCATGTATTCGCTGATTTCCCGCTGGTATTACGCCCAAAAAGACACCATCACACCGCTGATTGTCTCGCTGTTCGTTATCGCTTTGAACGTTGTGCTGGCCATCAAGCTGTCGCGGCCGGGTGCTTATGGTGTGGCTGGCCTGGCCCTGGCGCAGTCGGTTGTGGCCGCGGTGGAAGTGCTCGTTTTGTCAATTATTATGCTGATCCGTGACCCCAAGCTGTTCGATGCCGAGTTCTGGAGCGGGGTCTGGCGGATTGTCTCGGTTACCGGCTTCAGCGTGGTAGCGGCCTTCATCATGATTTCGATATACCCGCTGGGCATCAACGATAAAGGTATCTTTGAACTGGGCTCTAAATTGTTGCTGATCGCGGGCGTTACCTTTAGTGTGCATGTCTCGGTATCGGCGCTATTTGGCTTAGACGAGGTCAAACCGCTCTTTAAGCGGTTGCGCAAAATTATTTTGAAACCAATCAAGCTGGAATTGTAATTTTGTAATATTTAACCAAGATTTAATATTTTTTGGGGCGCCGCGAGGTATAATTATGAATATGTACGCAGTCACCGATCACGATTTGATTTTTACTGAAACCGATAAGCAGTATGTACTGCGCGTGAAAGATCTGCCGGAAGACGAGCGGCCGCGCGAACGCATGCTCAAAAACGGCCCGACTGACCTCTCTGTGGCTGAATTGGTTGCTATATTGTGGGGCGTCGGCAATCGCAACGAAGATGTGCTGGCCATGGCCCGGCGCACTCTGCGCGAATACGGCGAAAAAGCAGTCGCCAGCGAACTGAGTCCCCAGCGTCTCAGTCAGACCGCCGACATTTCGCTGGGCAAAGCCTGTCAGATTATAGCTAGCCTGGAGCTGGGCCGCCGCTTTTATGCCCGGCAATCATCCGGCCGGCCAGTTCACGTCCGCAATGCCAAGCAGGCTTACCAATACTTGAAGGACATCAGTGGCAGTCAAAAGGAACAACTGCGTGGCCTGTATTTGAACAGCCGCTACCGCATAGTTCATGATGAGGTCATTTCCGTTGGCAGTCTGACCTCCAACGTAGTCCACCCGCGCGAGGTTTTCCAACCGGCTATCGAGCGCGGCGCCATTGCCGTTATCCTAGCGCATAATCACCCGTCCGGCCAGCTAGAGCCAACCACGCCAGACATCCACATTACCGAACAGCTGGTCGCGGCCGGCAAAGTGCTGGGCATTGAGCTACTCGATCACCTGGTGATTACGCCGGGTCAATACGTCAGCATCATGGAAATGCTCGGCAGCAATAACGACTAGCCCCAGACACCTCTGTTATACTAGACGGACATGCAACAAGACCAGATTCGTAATTTTTGTATTATCGCGCATATCGATCACGGCAAATCGACGCTGGCTGACCGGCTTTTGGAGTTGACCGGCACCGTACAGAAGCGCGACATGAAAGCCCAGTTGTTGGACAAAATGGATCTGGAGCGCGAAAAGGGTATTACTATCAAGCTGGCGCCGGTGCGGATGCGCCATGACGGTTACGAACTGAATTTGATCGACACGCCGGGTCACGTGGACTTTAGCTACGAAGTGTCGCGTAGTTTGCAGGCCTGCGAAGGCGCCTTGCTGGTGGTCGATGCCACCCAGGGCATTCAGGCGCAGACGCTGGCCAACGTTTACCTGGCCATGGATGCCAACCTCAAGATTATCCCGGTGCTCAACAAAATAGATTTGCCGGCGGCTGACACGGAGCGGGTTGGCGCGGAGATTGTCAGTCTGCTAGGCTGCCAGCGCGAAGATATAATAGAAATTTCGGCCAAGACCGGCCAGAATATTGACGAAGTTTTGCAAGCAGTTATTAAAAAAGTTCCGGCGCCGAAAGAATCATCGACCAAGGCAGACGAGAGCTCTGATCTTTGACAGTTACTATGACGATTACCGCGGCGTAATTCTATATGTCCGCGTTTTTGATGGCGGTATAGATAAAAACGCCCAGATCAAAATGATGGCAACTGCAGCGCGACGGCATCGCGCTAGAAGTCGGCGCCCTGACGCCGGAAATGATCAGTGAAAAGTCTTTAAAGGTAGGCGAGATCGGCTACATTGTAACCAATCTCAAAAGTCACGCGTGAAGCCAAGGTCGGCGACACCATCACGCTTAGCGGCAAGCCCGCGGACAAGCCGTTGCCCGGCTACAAAGACGTTCAACCGTTCGTGTATGCCGGCTTTTTCCCAGATAGCAACGAGAATTACCAACTACTGAAAGACGCCGTCGAAAAGCTCAGCCTTAGCGATTCGGCTCTGCAGTTCGCACCGGAAAATTCGCCGGTGCTGGGTTTTGGCGTGCGCATCGGTTTTCTGGGTCTCTTGCACATGGACATCGTGCGCGAACGGCTGGAGCGGGAATATGATCTCGATCTGGTTATCACCAACCCCTCGACTGATTATCACGTGGTGATGGTTAACGGCGACGAACTGGATATCAAAAGCGCCGCCGACCTGCCGGATCCGGCTAAAATTCAAGAAATCCGCGAGCCCTGGATCAACGGTGAAATCATTGTGCCGCAGGAATACGTTGGGCCGGTCATCCAGCTGATCAGCCGCCAAGCGCGGTCTGCAAAAGAACATTAGCTATGTGGACAAACGGGCGGTTGTCAGCTTCGAGGCGCCGCTGGCCAATCTGCTTACCGACTTTTACGATCAGCTTAAAAGCTTAACTAGTGGCTACGGCTCGTTCAATTACGAACTGGCGGATTACCGGGCAGAGGACCTGGTGCGGGTAGACTTTTACGTGGCCAGCGAGATTGTCGGCGCGCTTAGCGTCATGGCTGCACCGTAGCGAAGCCCAAACTCTGGGCCGCGAAACGGTAGAAAAGCTAAAAGACGTCATCCCGCGCCAGAACTTTAAGGTTGCTTTACAGGCGGCTATCGGCGGCAAGTTTATCGCCCGCGAAGACATCAGCGCTTATCGCAAGGATGTGACCAGCGGTCTCTATGGCGGCGACGTCTCGCGCAAGAAAAAACAACTGGCCAAGCAGGCCAAAGGCAAAAAACGCCTCAAGAAATTCGGCAAAGTAGACATCCCGGCCGAAGCCTTCACGGTTATGCTGAAACGCGATTAATGTTATAATAAACCAATGGATGATTCCGCTCTGGCGGCGGGTCTGAAACAAAAACTTGAGGACTACCAACCTTCAGCCGCCACTATTGAATTAGTTAAAAGCACCCCAATTCTATTATTGGTCGGAGTTTCTGGCGCTGGTAAAGGTAGCATTACAAAGAAATTGCTCGAGACCGACAAATACCACGAGATAATTTCACATACCACACGTCCGCCGCGCGAGAACAATGGCGTTATGGAGCAGGATGGCCGTGAGTATCATTTTACTAGCTTGGCAGGAGCCGAGAAAATGCTCGATGACGGCGCCTATGTGGAGGCCAAGTGGTATGGTGGCAACATTTATGGAACCAGTGCCGTCGAGATACGGCGAGCCCACGACGAGGCCAAGATTGCTATCACCGATATCGAGGTACAAGGTATTGCGGAGTACATGTCCATCTCACCCGATGTCCGCGCAATATTCATTTTGCCGCCCAGTTACGAAGTTTGGCAGCAACGCCTGAAAAACCGCTATGATGAGGGTATATACCCAGAGGATATGAAGCGGCGTATGCAAACCGCCAAACAGGAGCTCCACGAAGCTTTGCAAAGAAACTACTACCGTTTTGTCGTTAATGATGACCTAGACCAGGCGGTAGAGGCTGTCGACACCATAGCCCACGGCGCGCCGGCCGGCAAGGAATCAGAGACCGCCAAAGACCTAGCCAAAGAGCTGCTAACAAAACTGTAACGCTTGCAATCGCAAAAACCGGGCATATAATAGGAAAATCATGACCGAACGAACCAGCTTCAGTCCCACCGGACAGGAAATATACAGAGGCAACATATTTGAGAGGGCTCTATTGCGCCGCATTAGCCGGGTCGCGCTAAGCTTGCCTGATGAATTTGATGAAAAAGGTAAGGGCAGCAAGCTCCATGTCCATGGTACCGGCGGCCAGAAGACATATATCAAGATTGACGAAAACGTTACTGAATATGGCGATGAAGCCATGAGATACACGGCCATCGGCCTAACCCGATCAGATGAGGATGAAAGAGTTCTCACTAATTTAGACGCTACTACGTATGTAACTGACGAAACAGGCGACCTGACAGGAAAACACGTGGGTCCTGATGTCTTTGTGCTCGGAGCGTCCGACAACACCCTTTCGTTATTTAAGGTAATGAGAATGGTAACTCAGGCGACCAACGTTGTAGAGTGGGCCAATACCCTGGATTACCTTGCTACCGCAGATCCTGTTCGCCAAGAGGCGCCTTCCCCAAAGTCTTTTAGCGACTCGTTAGTTGGCACTCTTGACGGCAGAGTGCTAAAAATTGTAAAATACCTGCATTATGACGGAGCGCCAGCAGGCAATCTTAAACGCCATCGTAGAACAGTACGCCGAGGTGGCCAGCCCGGTCGGTTCTACTTTGCTGGCCAAACTTTTTAATGTCAGCTCGGCGACCATCCGTGCTGAGATGGCCGAACTGGAGCGCCGCGGCTATATTACCCAGCCGCATACCAGCGCTGGCCGTATACCGACAGATAAAGGCTATCGGCTCTACGTCAACAATCTCAACGAGCCAAGCGACAATAAATTACCGGCTGGCCGCGTTGAGAAGGCATTGTCCGCCCGGGTTCAGCAGGCCGGGGCACCGGAGCGTATGATTCGCAACGCCGTCGACACCTTGGTAGAGCTAACCCATAATATGGGTCTCGCGACCATCGGCAACCAACTCTATATGAGTGGACTCAGTAACCTGTTCGGCCAACCGGAGTTTATTAGTGGCCAGCAGGCTCAGCAGGTTGCCGGGTTGTTGGATAATCTTGAGCCCTGGCTGCGCGAGGCCGCTCCAAACGAGCCGCTCAGTGTCTACATTGGCCAGGAAAATCCGGTCGGTCGCAGTGCCGGCGCCAGCCTTATCATTAGCCGCTTCCGCAGTCCGTTCAGTGACCGCAGTTACATCGGCACCCTCGGCCCGACCCGCCAGAGCTATCGCGACGTCATGCGACTGGTATCGCTAGCTGGCCAGGAGCTGGAAGAGGTGCTGTATGAGTAGCCCAAGTTACATGGACGAACTCAGGGATGCCTACTATGATCTTTATGATTTTGCTGAAGAGTTCGTATATAGCGATGGCGTACCTGGGGATCTGGACACCGCACGAGCCCAAAAAAGGTTTTACGCGCTGTCTAAGGAGCTGGAGGGTGATGGTTACACCGGAAGGGAAATAGACTATCTGTCATATATCGCAATTGCCGACGCCATAACCTATAGCCATCTCGAAGAATTACTAAGGGAGCATTATGGCCATGACCAAAAAAGCTAATCAGCCGGACGCCAAAGACCGAAACCTAACCGCGCAGATACAAGAGCTAACCGAGGCTCTGAAGCGCGAGCGGGCAGATGCCGTTAATTTGCGCCGCCGTCATGAGGCGGAAGTGGCAAGTCTGCGCACCAGTGTCAAAACGCACGTTGTCACCGACCTATTACCGGTAATTGACAACTTTGAGCGCGCCCTCAAACATGTACCGAAGCACCTAGAAAACGATGACTACATAAAGGGTGTCCAAGGCGTTGTCAAACAGTTTGAACAGACTCTGGCCGATATGGGCGTCGAGCGTATTAAGACAGTCGGCGAGCCGTTTGATCCACACCTGCATGAAGCGGTCGGCATCGAAGAAGGTGATAGCGGCCAGGAAGTCGTATCGGAAGAACTCCAGGCCGGCTACAAGCTAGGCGACGAAGTTATCCGCCACGCCATGGTAAAAGTCAAAGCATAACAATGGAGGATAACGTACGATGGGTCAACTTTCGGGCTCGTCGCCTATTGACTCCAGAAGAGCGTCAGCTGGAAGCGGCAAACCACCAGCTAAGAACGGCTGTCTCAAACACAATAAGTAATTTATCAAAACCCGATATGTGCTTTGACCAAACATCCCCCAGAGAAGTATTGGTGAATTGGGCGGCCGAGGGGCTTGCAGCTATCAGTATAATTGAAGAATCACCGCAGACAGTTAGTACCTTGAATGATGCCGTTATAGAAACGGTATACGCCAACCTGGACGAGATAATAGGTGCTTTAGCCGACGACGAAAAACAAATAGCATCGGATAGAGCCGACACCATATTAGGATATAGTTGAAAAGACAACGTTGGCACTCTTGACACGAGAGTGCTAGTTTACTACACTAGCACTAGTAATTTAACACTGCTAACTAATAGGAAGGGTATATATTCATGAGCAAAATTATCGGAATCGACCTCGGTACCACCAACTCGGCAATGGCCGTCATGCAGAGTGGCAAGCCGGAAATTATCGCTAATAGCGAAGGCAATCGCACCACGCCGTCCGTCGTGGCTGTTAATAAGAACAAAGAGCGCCTGGTCGGCCAGGTAGCTCGTCGCCAACAAGTCACCAACTCTAGCAACACGATTTATGAAGTAAAGCGCCTGATTGGCCGCAAGTTCAGCGACAAAGAGGTCCAGCGTGACCTCAAGCTGATGGGCTACGAGATAGTCAAAAGTGGCACTGGCGTCAAGGTAAAGATGGGTGACAAAGAGTATAGCCCCGAAGAAGTCAGCGCTATGATTCTTGGCAAGCTCAAAAGTGATGCCGAGAGTTTCCTAGGCGACAAAGTCACCGAAGCTGTCATAACCGTACCGGCCTATTTTGATGACTCACAGCGCCAAGCTACCAAAGATGCTGGCAAGATCGCCGGTTTAGAGGTCAAGCGCATCATCAACGAGCCGACGGCCGCCGCTCTAGCCTATGGTCTGGACAAGAAAAAGGCCGATGAGAAAATCGCCGTCTACGATCTCGGTGGCGGTACGTTCGACATATCTATCCTGGAGCTGGGCGACGGCGTTTTTGAAGTTAAGTCCACCAATGGCGACACGCACCTCGGCGGTGCCGATTTCGACCGCGTGGTCATCAACTACTTCGCCGACGAATTTAAGAAAGAACACGGCATCGACATCAGCGACGATAAGGCCGCTATGCAGAGACTGCGCGATGAAGCCGAGAAAGCCAAGATCGAACTCTCTACGGCCCAGGAAGTAGACATCAATCTACCTTTCTTAACCGCTGACGCCGAAGGACCAAAGCACTTTGAGCATAAATTAACCCGCGCCAAACTGGAAAGTCTGGTTGCCGAATTAATCGATAAAACTGGCGCGCCGTGCGAAAAAGCGCTTAAAGACGCTAAGGTAAAAGCCAGCGACATCGACGCCGTAGTACTGGTCGGCGGCATGACCCGCATGCCGGCCGTACAAGAAAAAGTTAAGAAAATCTTTGGCAAAGACCCCATGAAAGGCGTCAATCCGGACGAAGTCGTGGCCATCGGCGCGGCTATCCAGGGCGGCGTCTTACAGGGCGACGTCAAAGATGTGCTACTGCTGGACGTCACGCCACTGAGTCTCGGCATCGAGACCATGGGCGGTGTCATGACCAAGCTGATTGAGCGCAACACGACTATACCGACCAGCAAATCCGAAGTTTTCTCTACTGCCGCCGACAACCAGCCGCAAGTGGAAGTCCATGTAGCCCAGGGCGAACGCGACATGATCGAGGGCAACAAGTCACTTGGCCGTTTCATCCTCGACGGCATTCCGCCGGCACCGCGGGGCGTACCGCAGATTGAAGTCACCTTTAACATCGACGCCAACGGCATATTAAATGTCACAGCCAAGGACAAGGGCAGTGGCAAGGAACAGAGCATTACCATTAGCGGATCGGGTAACCTCGACAAAACCGAAGTTGAGAAGATGGCCAAGGACGCCGAAGCTCACGCCGACGAAGACAAGGCCAAGAAAGAGCTGATTGAAGCCCGCAACCTACTGGACAGCGCTGTCTATCAGGCCGAAAAGCTCAAGAAAGACAACGGTGACAAGCTGAGCGACGATGACAAGAAAACCCTCGACGAAGCTGTAGAAGCCGCCAAAAAAGTCGTGGCCGACGATAGTGCCGACAAAGACGCCCTAGAGAGCGCCACTAAAGAACTGAACGACAAGCTGATGCCCATCGGCAGCAAAATGTACGAACAGGCTTCAGCCGACGAAGCGAAATCCGAAGACACGGAAGACGCCAAAGATGACAAGTCCGATGAGAAAAAAGACGACGCCGTCGAAGGCGAAGTCGTCGACGAAAAGGACAAGAAATAATGACCGGTTTTTGTCAGGTGCAGTTAACCTGTGCATCAGACAAAGAAGCAGATAGTGTAGGTAACGCACTGCTGGATAAACGACTAGTTGCTTGCGTTAAAAAGATACCAATATTTTCCACATTCTGGTGGAAAGGCAAAGTTGAGTCCAGTCAAGAAGTTCTATTGCTCATGGAGTCCAAGCAAGAAAACTTCGAAGAGATAGAGAAAGAGGTAGGGCAACACCACAGTTACAACACTTTTGTTCTACAAACAGTGCCACTAACAGCAATTACAAATAAGGCGCAACTTTGGCTAAACAAAGAAGTAAGGACAAAAAAGTAGAAAAGACATGGCGATATACGATGTCATAAAGGATGGAATTCAGGCAGCAAGAAATGCTGGAAACATAGAGCTCTCGGTTGAGCTTGCTAAAGTTGCTGACGCGTTACTCACTAAACAGAAGAAGATTGAAGACCTTGAAAAAGAAAACACGAGCCTTAAAAACAAATTGAAAAACAAGGAAGCTGTAATCTTCTCTGAGGGAGTTTACTGGTTAGAAGCAGATACTAATAAACAGAGACCTTTCTGCCCAAGATGTCTAGAAAAAGATCACGAACTAATAACCCTCAACACAAGTTTTACGCCCCCAGACTGCCCAGAGTGCAAAAATAATTATGATATTTAAGTGAAAATTTATTTTGTAGAGTAGACCTTGAATTGAGCGAGCCAGCACCGAAACCTAAAGATTGATAGAATATAACGATGAGCAAACGTGATTATTACGAAATCCTGGGAGTAAAAAAAGACGCCTCGGCGGATGAGATCAAAAAGTCTTTCCGGCGGGCGGCTATCGAGCACCATCCGGACCGCGGCGGCGACGAGACCAAGTTCAAAGAGCTCAACGAAGCTTACGAAGTATTAAAAGACACCGAGAAGCGCAAACGCTACGACCAATTTGGCCACGCCGGAGTTGGTGGAGCTGGTGGTAACCCGTTTGCCGGTGGCGGTTTCGGCGGACAGGGCCAGAATGTCAATTTTGACTTTGGCGACCTCGGCCTGGGCGATATCTTCAGCAGTTTCTTTGGCGGCGGCGCGCCCGACGGTGGCCAACGTCGGCAGACCCGCGGCCGCGATGTGGAGGCGGGCATAGAGATAAGTTTCGAGCAAGCCGTCTTTGGTACTGAAGCAGACCTGACGCTGACCCTCGACGATACCTGCGAACACTGCAAAGGCAGCACCGTGGAGCCGGGGCATGAACTAAAGACCTGCGACCAGTGCGGCGGCTCCGGCCAGGTCGTGACTGTTTCTCGCACCATCTTTGGCAACATCCAGCAGGCGGTGATTTGTCCGAAATGCCACGGCAGTGGCAAGGTGCCGGAAAAAGCCTGTAGTGTCTGCAAAGGCAAGGGCACGCAGACCAAAAAGCAAAAAATCCAGCTAAAGATTCCAGCCGGTATCGACGACGGAGCAACTATCCGCCTGCGCGAACACGGCGAGGCCATCGCCAACGGGCCGAAAGGCGACCTTTATGTGAACATCCGAGTTAAGCCGCACAAGCACTTCACCCGCGAAGGCGACTTAATCTTAAGTGAAGAGCATATAGATATGATTCAAGCGACCTTGGGCGATGAGATCGAAGTCCAAACGGTTGATGGCCCAGTGACTATGAAAATCCCGTCCGGTACCCAGCCTGGCTCAGACTTCAAACTCAGCGGCCATGGCGTACCGCACCTGAAAGGCAACAGCCGCGGCGCCCAGATTGTCACTATCTTGGTAGACATTCCGAACAAACTCAACAAACGCCAAAAGAAATTATTAGAAGACCTGCAACGCGAGAGCAACTAGCTCTGGCTGACCCGCTGTTTGTGGGCTTCTTTGTTTCGGTACATAGCCGCGTCGGCGGCTCGTAATATATCGCTGGCACTGACCGGGTCACCGGGCTCCCTGATAGCGTACCCGACCGCAATGTCGAAACCACAGGCTTGAACCTCGGCTGGTTGCTCAGCCACAAACTCGTCCAACACTTCTCTTATGTAAGCCACGTCTTTATCCATAGTTTCTTGGTGATCTTGATAATCCTGGCTCCTGCGGTCACTAGTGGTATCGGTTTCCAAATCAATGATGATGGCAAATTCATCGCCTCCGTAGCGTCCGACACCTTCTGGCTTGCTGTCACCAGGTCGTTCAATAAGTTTTTCGTGGGCCAAGGTGTCGCCCTCGCGGCGGAACCTACCGCTTAACTGCTCACCGAACCGCTCTAAAAGCGCGTCGCCTTCTTCATGGCCAAGCGTATCGTTCACTTTTTTGAAAGCGTCCATGTCCATGAAAATCACACCGAAAGCGTGATCTTTCTGTAGGTGTTCCTCAATCTCATACCTGAACGCTTCTTTGTTAAGTAGGCCGGTTAACTGGTCGTGACGGGCAACATGAGCTATTTGTTTGATAACGCCTGCCATTGCGATAGGGACATCCCAGATGGTTGCATGTGTTTGCTCGGGTGCGGGCCTTTCTTCTGACAACATATGTTTATTATAGCATAAATACATCTGTAATTCAAGCAAAACTTGCTTATGTTTATGATTTAAGTTAATAATTATTATGACATGAAGCATTTATCTTCTAACGAATCCGGTTTTATTCCGCTCCTGGCGACGATCCTAATAATAGTTGGGGCCGTAATTTATCTGGCTTACACGCGCGTGTTGCACGCACACCAGTAGATAACGCTCATGGTATAGTTTAGTCATATGTCACCTGAACTCACACTCGCCGCTATCGTCCTTGTGCCCGCCATTCTGCTGATGGTTCTGCGCATCAACGCGGCGCTGGTTTTCTTAAGTCTCTGCCTGGGCAATGTGCTGGTGCAATTCGTGGCCAGCGATGCCAGCAGTTGGCTGACGACCTTTTCATCATCACATACGACAACGGTAGTCACGACCACCAACGGCAATATCAAGCTTGCCTTGTTGTTGTTGCCAGCGGTGCTGACGGCCATCTTCATGATCCGCACGGTCAACGATAGTGCCCGGCTGGCCCTCAACCTGTTGCCGGCGGCTGGCGTCGGCCTACTTGGCGCATTGCTGGTGGTGCCGCTGTTGTCTCCGAACTTGTCGCATAACATTATCGCCTCCAACCTGTGGTGGCAGGCCCAGCAGGCGCAGAATGCAATCATCGCTCTGAGCGCCGCAGTCTGCCTAGTCGTGCTCTGGATGCAACGCCCCAAAGCCGGTGGTCTCTCCAAACACCGCAAAAAACACAAGAGCTAGATTGACTTTTTAGCTGAATTACAGATAATGTAAGGAGTTAATGCGGGCCCATAGCTCAGCTGGTTAGAGCACCTGCCTTTTAAGCAGGGTGTCGTGGGTTCGAGTCCCACTGGGCCCTCCATCAATATTTTTACAGTAGATGTTAGAATATAATCGTCAACATCAAGACAAACAAGAAAGGTGAGATATGAAACTCAATCCTAAGAAACTAGCAATCGCCCTGGCTTTGACCTGGGGTCTTTACGTACTATGTATCGGCTGGGCCGCGGCCATCGGTTGGGGTACTACCGATCTGGTCAGCGCTTTAGCCGGACTTTATATCGGCTTCAAAGCCACCCTGTTGGGCGGCATCATCGGCGGCCTATGGGCCGCGATAGACGGCTTAATCGCCGGCTACCTGATCGCCTGGTTCTACAACTGGGCCCCTAAGAAGTAGCGTTGACCTGTTACCGCTGCTAGATTACAATATAAGCGGAAGTTAGTCTTACAACTTAAATAAACCCCAACCATCTCGGAAGGGGTTTATTTATTTGGTGTTGTAAGCATGGCGGAGGGGACGGGATTTGAACCCGCGGAAGCGTCTTACAACTTCGCCGACTCCTAAGATCGGTGGCTTAAACCACTCGCCCACCCCTCCATCGGCTAGCCTCCACCTGGGCGAAGGCCTTAGTATGTTACGGCCGCTACAGGCTGCACACAAAAAGATTAAGCAAAATTTCATTAACATTGTCTTAAAGTCATAAAGCCGGCGGTGTAACGACTGATAAAATGACGGTCGTGAAAACACGAAAAAAATTGCGGTTATGGCGGAGCTTGGCCATAGTCTTAACAGCTACTGCATTAGCGGGCGGTTTGCTGTTAGCTGGCTGGCGGCAGTCTCATCAGCCACAGACTCCGATTCCGCCCAACCAGCAAGCATTATTAGCAGTAAGGGTTTTAGGTAAACTGGCTGTGCGGCCGGCGGCCTCGAAAGCCGGCTATAGCCGCAAACAGTTTAGCGATGGCTGGGCCAAGGCGGATACATGCACTATCCGCGACAAAATCTTGGCCCGGGATATGACACAAGTTAGATATCGGTCGCCGGCAGATTGCACGGTTACGGCTGGCACACTAGCCGATCCATATACCGGTAAGACAATTCATTTCACGCGCGGTCCAAGCACTTCGGCGGCGGTGCAGATTGACCACGTGGTGGCTGTATCAGACACATGGCAGACCGGCTCCCAGCTACTTACTAAAGCTCGGCGCGAGCAACTTTATAACGACCCACTGGAATTGATAGCAGTAGACGGACCGGCCAACGAGGAGAAAGGCGATGGCGACGCGGCTGTCTGGCTGCCGTCCAACACGGCTTACGCTTGCCGCTACGTAGCGCGACAGATAGCCGTTAAACTGAAGTACCACTTGTGGGTGACGCCGCCGGAACAGGCGGCGATATCAAAAGTACTTAAAACTTGCCCCAATCAATTGGTACCATCGGTGAGGGATTAAATGTTGATCTGGCGGCGGCCGCTACACGTCTCATGGTTGCTGGCTTGGTTTGCGCTGGCTTTGATCGGCGGTATCGCGCTAGCGGCTGTTGTTTATAACTCGTGGCTGGCCAGCCTGCAGTCTGCCGGTTTGGGGCTGGTATTACTACTGGCCGTAATCATAAAGCGTTCGCTCACGGCCACCTTGGTAGTTTTTGTGCTCGTAGCCGGATTGTTACTCGGTCTGTGGCGCGGCGAAAGCTTGCGCGGCGAAACGGCTGAATACAGGAAGTTTATAGGCCAAACAGTTCCATTGCAGGGCACCGTAGCGGACGATGTCACCATAAAGAGCGGCGCGGCGGGTCTTAAGCTGAACGATGTGCGGATTGGGCAAATTCGGCTGGGCGGCCAGGTGTGGGCTAGCACATCAACTGGCCTAAAGCTCAAACGTAATGACCAGGTTGAGCTGACCGGCACCCTGAGATCGGGTTTCGGTAGTTACGCCGCCAGCATGTCGTTTGCCAAACTTACAGATGCAATGCGCCCAGCTCATAGCGATCCGTCCAGAACAGTGCGCGACGCTTTTGATGCCGGGTTGGAGCGGACGGTGCCACAACCGGAGTCGGCCCTAGCTATCGGCTATCTGACAGGACAACATAACCTTGTGCCAGGTAGCTTGATAAAGCAAATGCAGATAACCGGCTTGATTCACTTGGTGATTGCTGGCGGCTACAATGTAACCATCCTAGTCCGTCTAGTAAGACGCACTTGTATACGGGTATCTAAGCGCCTAGCGGTCATGATGGCCACGTGTGTACTGTTCGGACTGACGCTGGTGGCAGGTTTCGTGGCGCCGATGGCTCGGACGGCAATAGTGACCGGTCTAAGTTTGGCTACGTGGTATTACGGACGATGGCCGCACCCGCTGGTTTTGTTGCCGGTGGCGGCTGCTATCACGGCGTTCATAGACCCGTCGTTCGTATGGGGAGACGTCGGCTGGTATATGACCTTCGTGGCTTACGGTGGTCTGATTGTGCTGGGGCCGATGCTTAAAAGATGGTGGTGGGGCGACCAGCATTCCGGCGAAATCAAACAGATAATCGTGGACACGGTGTCAGTGCAGATAGTCACTACGCCGCTGATGGCGTTTGCGTTCCAGCAATACTCTATATATGGCTTGCCGGCCAACCTGCTTGTTTTGCCGTTCATGTCATTGACGATGCTGGCCGCTACAGCGGCCGGGCTCGGTGGCATGATATTACCTACCGGGCCGGCGCATTGGGTGAGCTGGCCGGCCAATATGTTGCTGGGCTACGCGCACAAGGTGACGGTTTGGATGGCTGGCGCGCCAGGCGCGGGCTTTGGCGGTGGGCTAAGTGCGCGCGGACTTATATTGTCGTATGCCGTCGTCTTGTTATTCATCTGGCGGCTGAAACGTAAGACCGGATATGATTTTCGCACCGAGAACCTCGTGGAGTAAAAATATAATTAAATCTTAATGGATATTTGACAAGGTATTAGCCGGTCCGCCACAATACACAACCCAAAGAGTAAAACTAAACGAAGGGTAGGTGGGTAATGAGAAAAACCTATAATCTAATCGCCATGGCTTTGTGCGCGACTTTGATGTTGACCACAACAGCGATCGCTCAAGCCGCATCTAATGCGATACCAACTGACTATCAACCGCCAGACGACACCGGCGGCCTGCAGATTGTTGAACTTCTACCACATTCTCCGAGTTGTTCGCCGGTCGACACCGATCTGTTGTGTAGCGATTATGTGAAGCTGTTCAATGGTGCCGATGTGTCGGTGAATTTAGCCAACTATCGCTTACGGACCAGCTACGGCGGCCTTAATAGCTCATCGAGAAACACACTTGGTCTCGACGGCATTTTAGACCCCGGGCAATACGAGCTAATTAATACCAAGGACGACGGCTCACCGCTTAGCTTAACGGACTCTGGCGGTTATGTATGGCTAGAAGACGCCCTTGGGGTGCAAGCCTACGACCCGGTTATAGAATATCCGGACGCCAGTTCTGAGAACAAAATCGGCCAGGCCTGGTCGTTGGACGGTAACGATGAATGGCAATGGACCAGTTCGCCTCAACCGGACGGACCAAACGATTTTCCCGCGGTATCAGTTGTTGAGCTCGTCACCCCGAGTACACCCGCTACCTCCCTTAAGCCATGCGCGCCAGACCAGGTACGTAATCCTGCTACCAATCGTTGCCGCAAGATTACTTCGGCAACAAAAACCCTGACTCCATGTAAACCAGGCCAAACCAGAAATCTCATCACCCACAGGTGCCGGTCAGCCAAAAACGCTACCAAATCATTAACCCCCTGCAAGTCAGGCCAAACCCGCAATCCGTCTACAAATCGCTGTCATTCTGTGTTGGCGGCCACCAAGACCAAAAAACCTTGTAACCGTGGCCAGGAGCGCAATCCTGATACGGGCCGCTGTCGCAAGACACAACCGAAAATATCTAACGTCCATGACATCAAGACGGCCGTCAAAAGCACCGACCAGCACTGGTATGTAGTTGCCGCCATAATAGCTGGCGCTGGAGGTTATATATTGTATGAATGGCACCAGGAATTTTTCGTAGGCTTGGAGCGGCTCAGGTCCAAGTTAAGGTTTCCAGGCGGACAAAGGGCGCAAAATCTGCTAAAATAACAGATAGAAACGCGTAATATTACGGGAGCAGGGGTTTGAGCGGACATAGTAAGTGGTCAACTATCAAACGGCAGAAAGGCGCCAAAGACGCGGCCCGTGGCGCCGTGTTTACAAAACTTGGCAATGCCATCGCTGTAGCGGCTCGCAGTGGCACCGACCCAGACAGTAATTTCAGCCTGCGCATGGCCATAGACAATGCCAAAGCCGCCAATATGCCAGCCGCCAACATCCAGCGCTCCATCGACCGGGCCAAAGACAAAGATGCGGCACAGATGCAAGAGGTGTTATACGAGGGATACGGTCCGGGAGGCGTGGCCATACTAGTAGAAGCTGCCACAGACAACATTAACCGCACCTATCCCGATGTCCGGCTGGCCTTTTCCAAGCACGGCGGCAACATTGCCGAGAAGGGTGCGGTGGCATTCCAGTTTGACCATAAAGGCATGATTCGCGTGCAGGTGGCAGGTGACGATGTGCTTCTGCAGGCTCTGGACGCTGGTGCCGATGATGTACAGGAGGAAGACGGCGAGTCGCTGATTTACACCGATCCGAAAGAGTTGATGAAAGTCCGTGAAGCTCTGGGCAAAGCCGGACTAAAGATTGAATCCGCCGAGCTCACATATGTTCCGAATAGCACCATCAAGGTAGAGGATGCTAGCACAGCCGCCAAGATCATGCGTCTGATGGACGCCCTGGAGGAAATCGACGAAGTAACCAACACTCACGTCAATTTTGACATCCCAGAGGAACTTTTAAAGTAAGCCGCCATGAGAATTCTAGGCATTGATCCTGGTACCGGCATACTCGGTTTCGGCGTAATCGAGGCCGACAAAAACAAGGCGCAGATGGTGGATGCCGGGGTCATCCGTACACCAGCCAAAGAGGATGATGCCATACGTCTGCAAACAATCTTTGAGGAAATCTCGGATATCATAGCCCAATCCAAGCCGACGGTCATGTCTGTGGAAAAGTTATATTTCGCACAGAACGTCACCACCGCCATGACGGTGGCCCAGGCCCGCGGCGTGGTGCTGCTGGCTGGCCAGCAGGCCGGACTGGACATCCATGAATATACGCCATTACAGATAAAACAGGCTCTGACCGGCTATGGCCGGGCCGAAAAAAAGCAGATTCAGGAGATGGTTCGGGTGATTCTGAAACTTAAAACGGTGCCCAGGCCAGACGACTGCGCCGACGCCCTAGCCGCCGCCATAACTCACAGCATGACAATGCGTTTGCGCTAACGTTTTAATATGCTACAGTAAAAGAGTCACAAAATAATAAAAACGAGGAGAATATCCCATGCCACCAGCAGATAACCCAACGCCGACTAATGATCCCGGCGTAACGCCACCTCCGGCACCGGATCCTACGGCAGTACCAAGCCCTGATCCGGCACCAGCTCCGGAGACTCCGGCTCCAGAAGAGCCAACAGTGCCTCCGGCTGAACCGCCTGCAGCTCCACCTGCTTAAGGATTCCTCACATCAATTAATCGCCAGCGTTGCTATATACGCTGGCGGTTTATTTTAGCCGTTTAGCCTCTGACGCCGGCTTATGAGATAATATATGTAATGATAGCGACACTCTCAGGCGTAGTAAGCGAAAAGCTGGCAGATACCGTGGTGCTGGAAGTGCAGGGTGTAGGCTATGGGGTGTATGTGGCAGCCGAAGATTACGGCAAGCTGGCCGGTGGCGAGCAGACCAAGCTGTACGTGTACGAACACATCCGCGAACAGTCGCACGACTTATTCGGTTTTTTGAGCCGCGATACCAAGAACCTATTTGAACAGTTATTAAACGTTAATGGCGTAGGGCCAAAAATGGCACTTAACATGTTAAGCATTGGTTCGCCAACAGATGTACGACAGGCCATTGCGTCCGGCGACGTTAAGTTTATTCAAGGCGCCAATGGTGTTGGCAAACGGGTGGCCGAACGCGTCGTCGTTGACCTGAAAGACAAGGTCGGTTTGGTGGGCGTGGACCTGGAGTCTACCGGCATGCTGCAATCGGACGATAAGTTAATGAAAGATGAGGCGATTGAGGCTCTCGTGGCATTGGGCTACACTACCGCCGATGCCGCCACCGCTCTGCAAAAAGTCGATCCCAAACTGCCCACCGAAGACCGCATCAAGCAGGCCCTAAAAGGAGCCGCCAAATGATTGACCGAATCGTGAATGCCGGGGCGGAGCCGGAAGAGCAGGAGAACGTAATTGAAGTTACCCTGCGGCCGCGGGATTTTGCCAATTATATTGGCCAGGAGCGGCTGAAAGATAATCTCAAGCTGTCTATCAAGGCCGCCAAAAAGCGCGGCGAGCCGATTGACCATGTGCTACTACACGGGCCGCCGGGACTTGGCAAAACCACCCTGGCCAACGTTATCGCCCACGAGATGGGCGCCCAAATCCGGGTAACATCGGGGCCGGCTGTGGAGCGGGCCGGCGACCTGGCTAGCCTGATGACCAATCTGCAGGATGGCGATATCTTATTCATAGATGAAATTCACCGGCTGAACCGCAATGTCGAGGAAGTGCTGTACAGCGCCATGGAAGATTTTAAGCTGGATATCATGCTAGGCAAGGGGCCAAGCGCCCGCTCTCTAAGGCTGGACCTGCCGAAATTTACTATCATCGGCGCTACGACCCGAACCGGCTCGCTGGCCGCACCACTGCGCGACCGTTTTGGCATGATGCATCGGCTGGAATTTTACAAGCCGGAAGAAGTTCAGCAAATCATTGAACGGGCCGCTAAAATTCTCGGTGTAAAAATCGATAAAAAAGCCGCCGCCGAACTAGCCAAACGCTCCCGTCTGACGCCGCGGATTGCCAACCGTCTACTGAAACGCGTCCGCGATTACGCTGATGTCAATGGCGACGGCATCATAAATGAGCCAATCAGTCATAAGGCGCTGGAACTACTTGATATCGATGAACTTGGACTGGATGCCGCTGACCGCATGCTGTTAACGGCTATCATCGACAACTATGACGGCGGACCGGTGGGTGTGGAAACGCTGGCCGCGCTGACGGCCGAAGAGCGTGGCACCCTGGAAGACTTTTACGAGCCATATCTGTTGCAGGTCGGATTGCTGGAACGGACGCCGCGGGGACGCAAAGCTACCACTAAGGCCTATAAACACCTTAACAAACGAAAACGCCCGAAAAGCGACAAGGACCAACCCTCGTTGTTATAATATCGAGTATGGATCCGCAAGAACTTACTCCTGAGACCCCTAAAATCCACAACCCCCTGGAGGTCATGCAGCCAGGTGAGCAGGTAATCTGCGAGATCAAGCGTCACCCTTTCGGTATGTTCGGCATGTACCTGACGGCAGGTGGCGTCCTTGTAATCCTAGCCGTGCTGATGCTGGTTATCGTACCGAACGTCTTTGCCTCCAGCCGTGGTTCGGCAACGGCCATCGGCATCGCCATTTTTCTGCTGATTGCCTGTTTAGTGATAGGCTTTGTCTTTATCACCAATAAGGTCTACTGGGGCAACAGCTGGGTAGTCAGCAGTGACAGCCTGACGCAGATCAGTCAGACCAGCCTTTTTAGCAAACAGTCCTCACAGCTTTCGCTCGGCAACCTGGAGGACGTGACGGCTCAACAGCACGGTGTTTTTGCGCAACTGTTCAAGTTCGGTACGCTCCGCGTTGAGACGGCTGGCGAACGCAGTAAATTCATATTCCCGTATTGCCCGAGCCCTAACTACTATGCCCAGAAGATATTGGCCGCTCGCGAAACCTTCATGCAGGCCCATGGTACTGGTCAGCAGGAACAGTCCAGCACTGCCATCAACCCGGCGCCCCAGCCCCAGCCTCGAGCCCAGCCCCAGCCTCATGCCCAGCCCCAGCCTCAAGCCCAGCCCCAGCCTCAAGTCCAGCCCCAAGCCCAGCCAGTCATGCCGCCAGCACCGGTATTTCCGGATGCGCCGTACGATAGCCATCAGAACGACTTTCACCAGCAATAGCGGATTGAGGAGCCCATTACTGTCTACTGGAAGGGATTGTTGCGGCCCTGCTCGAACAATGCCCGTACGTTGACGCTGTTATCGCGCAGATTCTTCAACTGCTTGACGACCGCCGGGTCGACCCGAGGTATGCTGTTGGCTTTGACCTGGCTACTGACTGCTTCGGGCGAGGGCTGGGCTGTTAACGACGCGTTAATCCGCCAGATGACGAAGCCGTATATGCAGACGACGAACGCCAGGAACAATACCAGGCTGTAGCGGCGCAACTGGCCGGCTACGGCAGTAAGCTGTTTGCTCAGGCCTCCTAAGCGGGCGTCAGACGTGTCTTTTTTCATGGCTTTATGTACTCGTTTAAGGTGATAGTGAAGGTCAACCCACCGCCTATGGCGGGGTTGATGCTGATGGAATTAACCTGGGCGGTGCGTCGGTTGCGCTCGAGGTCGCTCAGGAAGCTGATCAATTGGCCGTAGAGGATAGGATGCTTGGTATCACTCGTGATGGTAATCGGCAGCTGATAAACTCCCGGTATGCCGCTTACGGCCGACAGTTGCGAAAGCCTATTCTGTGAACTATTGACATTAGCGGCCGGGCCTGAGGACGATGATGTCGGCGTGGTAGCGCCGCTACTGGAGCTAGCGCTAGGGCTGGCGGATCCGGCGCCGCCAAGCGTCGACGGTGGAAATGATATTGACCCCAGGACGACCCCATTCTGAGCGGCGACATTTACAATCTCGCGCACCGCTTCAGCCTGGTTCTTATCCTGCGGCACGATCGCTTTGGCGATCTTTTCCAAGCCGGCGTACTTCTTGATATTCTGCTGGGCGACTTCGAAACTTTGCTGTTCTTGGTCCAGGGCCTGGCTTTTGGCTTTGAGCTTGATCTGCGCCCGCGAAGTCAGTAGGCCGTCAATTTTATAGGCGCTTACCGGCAAAGCTACGAGTAGCAGACCGATAAGGCATGACAGACCTATATATATCCGCTTGCTAGTCACGTTCATGGTCGCGCCGCCTTACTATTGATGAACAGAAATGGATTGTCCTTGGAGAACAGGGCCCGGATCGTCACCTGGCACGGGTAGGTCTTGTTGGCGGTACCATCACACTTTATACCCACTATATCCGCCCTATCGAATATCTTATTGGCGGGATCCGACAGATTTACCTGGACTTGGGTAGCGGTTCGATAATCAATCGCGTTAGCAGTGATATCCAGCCCACCCTGCACCCCGTTGATATCGAGACCCGTCAGGTTGGCATTAGCTGGCATGCTGGCGCCAATCTGCTTGATAAGCTGCGAGAACAGCACCTCTTTGCCCAGGACCTTGACGACTAATTTAAGGCTGTTGCTGATGTCCTGGACATGCGCCTGAGTGCCCGCGAAATCTTCTTTTTTGAACAACGCTTCCGATGCGGCAATCTTGTGTTTGTAATGGTTCGTCGACTGTTGTAAGGCCAGCAACCCGTAAGTAGTTATGATGCCCAGACCTATCAAGGCGATCACGCAACCGACCACCCACTTGCGCAGTACCACGTTGCGTCGGGCATAGCGGTAGTTACTTTTCACATCCGGCGGCAATAGATTAATCATGTCGGAATACCTCGCTGGGCCTAGCTAGGCTCAAGCCGGCGGCAGTAGAATACATCGGCCGGTCGGAGACGTGGGGTGGTTGCAAGCCTTTACCTTTAGAATCTAGGTATTGCCACGGATCACTATGGCGGACGGCTAAGTGCAGTGCCTCGGTAAGATATTCGTTAAGCCCCGGCATATTGGCGCCGCCACCTAGAGTAATGACCTGCTCGATTGATCGTTTCGAACCATATCGCTCCGTATAGTAACGGACCATCCGGCGGATTTCTTTAACGATTTCACGCAAGATAGGTTCCAGCGCCTCTTGGATATCGGCCTGTTTCTTGCTGACCCCCAGTCCATAACGGGTCTTTATGACTGCCGCCTCCCGCAGACTGACCCCCAGTTTTTCTTTGATGGACCTGGTGAAATCTTCGCCGCCGCCCTGGACTGTACCGGTAATCAGCATTTGGCGGTCAAAGATACTAATATCCGAGGAGACCGCGCCGAGGTTGATGATGATAGCCGGGATATCACTCTGGCTGTCAAGCGAGAATAGCCGGCCCAACGAACCCAGGGTAGGCTCAATCAAAACTGTCTCCAGGCCCAGTATCCGGGCTAAATCCAGGTATGAGTCTACGATGTTGCGTGGCGAGGCCACGGCTAGCAACTCGGTGCCACCGTCCACTTGGCCGACGACCTCGTAATCCAGGTATAGCTCTTCCAGGGGCAGTGGTATGTACTGCTCAGCCTCCAATTGGACAGCTTCGTCCAGCTCCTTGGGATTCAGCTTAGGCAGGCGCAGTGAACGGGTAAATGTCCGGTAGGCCGGTATGGCGATGGCCGCCCGTCTGGTGGTAATGTCGCCGACCAGATGGCCGCGGAACAACTCCGAAGCGGCCTTAGCCACGATCTCCGGCTGGACGACTACACCGTCTTTCTGCGACGCCGTATCAAAGGTCGTGGCGCCGTAGCCGATTAAGCGCGGCGGCGCGTGTTTAGCTCCGCCGGATTGGGGCGCGGCCGCCACCTGCATGACTTTCATCGACCCGTGGCCGATCTCCAAGCCGAACAGCGGTTTATCGTGGTAAAAATTCGGAGTTTTGGTTGTTTTCATGGCTACTACCCACCCAGGCCAAGCCTCAGTTCACAATCAATTATACAGTCAAAGCTGATTCGGGTACAGCTCCTGGTAACTGCTGATAGTCCAAGTCCGGGCTCCTGACGACAAAGTGGTACCGAAGGTCACAGTGCCGGCACCGCTCATATCAACGGTCTGGCCGATGGCAGAACCGACGTTGCCGCTGCCGCCGACTTTTATCTTGCCCCAGTAAGCGTCGAATACCATCCCCGGCAGGCTAGCCGCGCCGCCGATGCTGACCGTCTGCGTGCCGGACGACGTTTTAAGGTCGTTGCCGCTCAGGCTGGTGCAACCGGGGTTGCAACTCGCCGTGCTCTTGAAGCTAATGAATTCCATGCCAGTGCCAGATGAATTAGTAATAAGCTGAGCCGAGCCGCCGACCGTGATTGTGCCATCAACTATAATTACCGGCCGAGTTGAGCCCGCGCTATCGTCTACGGTTATACGGGCCGCCCCGCCAATATCCAGGTTGCCGGTGATATACACATTGCCCTTGACCACCAGATTACAACTGCTGGCTATACTGACATTGCCAGTCAGCTTCAGGTTAGCCGGCCATGTCCGGTCAAACGGCCAGTTCTTACAAACATAGTTGTTGTCACTACCTGAGGCTGTCGTGGTGACGGCGGCAATCTGGGCATTGCGATCGTAACTGGGCGGACTGGCGGCCGGTGCCGTACAGCCTGGTTTCAAGCCGCTACCGCCATTGCCGCTCTGAATATTATTGTGTGGCCCGGTACTGGTTTGGCCGGTGGCACAAACCGTGCCATATATATTCGTGCTATATGCTAGGCTAATCGGTTCGGTCGAAGTGCAAAGCGCCGGGTAAGTGGATCCCGGATTGTTGCCGGCCGGGCAGGCGATATTGGCCACATCTACCGTCAATGGTTGGCTGGCGGTGCCGATCTTGGCGGCGCCGGAAAGCGACAGGGTACCATTCACATAGACCGAAGAATTGGTAATCGCGGCACTGCCGCCCAGTATCAGACCGCCCGGTCCGGAGTAGACGGAATAGCCTTGGGAACTGGTGCCAACGGCTGTCACGCGGACTATCCTGGTACTTACCGGCGTCGCAGTATTGTGGTAGCGGTAAACCTTGCCAATGGAAGTTATGATGCGCGCGTTTGGGTTGCCAGGATCGTTAGCGACGGTGGTGGTGTAGGTGCCCAGACCCTGATCGCTATTATTGAAAAACTGCTGGGACGAAGGGTAGCCTCCGAAGTCATCGTTGCTATTAAGTTGCTGAAGCGACTGCTCCACGCCAGCCTCGGCCGTCGACAAAGCGTTGGCGCGGTAGGTTGCCTGGCTAGTCAGCAAGTACCGGCTAGTAGTGGAGCTAGTCAGCGCGAAACCGACGATTATCAAAGCGCTGATAGCGATAATCACGCTGATAAGTATCAAACCTTGCTGGTTTTTATGCTCAGTCATTTCTAAATACCATCCTTGTCGTGTAGTCGGCGCTTACTGGTTGGCCGAACACCTCTTTGGTAACCGCCACGTGTAGTTCTATGGCTCTAGCATCCGTCGGTGATACCGATTGGTTCTGACCGTTCAAGTAAGTAACGCTGAAACCCGTCACGTTATGCAACAATGCTTTATCGGCCGGGCAGGAATTACTGGCACTGGCGGCCGGACAGGTCGTGACGGCGGCATTGCCGGACACCGGTGCGGCAATCACTCTTTTGTATAACGTGCCACCCCGCACAAAATAGACGACATTATTCTTATCTGTGATGTAGTTGGCGGAATCCGAGAAGATAATGTTGCCGGACTGATCCTTGGCGGCCGTAGCCAACACCAGGGTTGTGCTATCGGATTGCCAGCCGAACTGGTTGCCGGAGCCACCCGGACTGTTGGCATCCGGCCAGCGGTTATTCTCGTCGGCGTTGGCGCTGACCCGGATATCGTTAGCGGCCAGATCCAGGCTCTGTTCGGTTTCTTTGGTGATGGTGTCGCGGCTGAGGGCGATAGTACTTTGCTGGACGCCACCCAACATATAATTGGTCAGAATAAGCACCACTGCCGTAGTGACTACCAACGAAACCAGAGCCTCCACAATCGTGAAACCGGTGTTGTCCAAGCGCCTCATTGCGTTATCCCGATTACACCGATAAGCGAGCTCAAGGTCGTATTATGCTGTTTACCGCCCAATGGATAAGTGACGGTCACGTCGACACGCCTTAGATCGGTGGCGGGCTGGCTGACTTCTGCCGAACCGCTACTGCCCGGTGGCAGGCCGGCAGGTAGCTGGGAGCTAAAGTCTATCGTTTGGCCGGGCGTCAGAGAGGCGTAATTATCGTTGCGTAAAGTTTCGATTTCGCGCTGGGCGGCGCGCGTGGCCGTATCGGCATAAACGGTTCTCTGCTGGATATTCCTGATACTAATGAACATGCTGGTTAAAGAGGCGGCGGCAATACCGATAATAGCTATGGTTACCAATAATTCAACGATGGTAAATCCACCCTGATGCCGCTTCATATTGCTCACGCTTATATTATAAAGGAAAACTCCCGGCACCGTGTACCGGGAGTTTCAGGCGTCAACCAGATTATCTAGTCAAGATTAGACTTCTGGTACTCGGTCTGGCCATTGACCGTACCTTCGTACTCAGCTGTCAGAGTGTATTTAGCACAGGTAGTGTCATCGCTCTCACAACTTGTCGTGCCATCCGATTGCGTAACTTTGTACGAGTACTGCTTTAGCAGTCGGTGTTCCGGCCAGCGTCTTGCTGTTGGTCGGGTTGGAAGGGTCGATTAGCGCGTTCTGGTCCAGGCTCTTCATATTTGTATCGAGCCAGGTTGCATCGTTCATATTACCCAAGCTCGGATAATAGCCGTTCTGGCTGAAGAACGCTTCCAACTGCGTCTGGATAGACTGGATGTCAGTCTGGCGCTTACTGTTACGTGCTTTGGCTTGAATGCCGCTATAAGTCGTGATGACGAGTAATGCCAAAATACCGATGACGACGATTACGATCAAGAGTTCCACAATAGTAAAACCCTTACTGTTAAGGTTTCGTTTCTTGAGAGAGATCATTCTAAGGACCCACCCTTCCTAATTTGATGTTATTTTGATTGTTGATCTTTGGGTTTGCCTTATCACAAGGTAATCCCAACTATCTGGCTATGATTATTAACCATAAGCGGTACCCGAGTCAACCGCTTTTGTGGAAAACTAATTACCGATGTTCTTACTGAGGTTGGCTATCGGGCCCATGACAGAAGCGGCAATTAGGCCGACACCGGCGCCGAGGAAGATAATCATCACCGGCTCAATGATGGCCGCCAGACCATCAATCAACACCTGCACCTCTTCTTCGTAAAAATCGGCTATCTTTGACCAGTACCGTGTCAATCTGCCCGGTCTCTTCGCCGACCATCAGCATCTGCGAGACAATTGGCGGGAAGTGCTTACTGCGGCTGAGCGGTTCGCTAAGCTGTTTGCCGCTCTGCACCTCTTTGGCGGCGGCTTTCAGCTCCTCTTCTATAACCTTGTTGCCAATAGCCGCGCCGGTAACGTCCAGCGAGTCCAGCACGCTGACGCCGGCGCCCATAAGGCGGCGAAGGTTCGGGAGAAACGGGCAATAGCGGTCTTTAGGACAATTACTCTCACTATCGGTAGCCTGAGCATCAGGTCGTCAAAACGGTACCGGCCTTTGGGCGTTCGGATATAGCGCAGTAAATACACCGATGCCGATGGCGGCTAGGATTATCAGAAATACCAGGTTTGGCAGCTTGGAGATGACAGGTATGTGGGTTAGGCCCAGAATGGTCGGCTTGGAACAGAAGTTGCTGATATGTAGCAGTACCTGGGTGTAGATGGGCAGTTTGGCGTGAGGCCCGCCCAAGCTGGTCAGCAGTTTGCCTAGCTTAGGTACGATGAACAGCATAATGCCGAAGAACGCCACGATAGTGATAGTCAGAATGACCACCGGATACATCATGGCGCTCTTGATCTTTCTTGCGCATGCTGGCATCCAGCTCCACCTGCAGAGCCAGGCGTTTGAGAATCTTGTCCAAAATACCGCCTTCTTCACCGGCTTTCACCATGTTGACGTAGACATCCGAGAATACCCTGGGGTATTTGGCGAAGGCATCGCCTAGCGGTATGCCGCTCTCAACGTCTTTGGTAACCCCGCCCAATACTTCGCGCATATACGGGCTGGCGGCATCACTCTGCAGGGCCGCCAGTGAGCGGGCCAGCGGCACGCCGGCCGAGACCATGGTGGACAACTGCCGCGTGAATATCACCAGGTCGGACGATTTGACCTTTTTGGACGGACCGAACAGGTTAGATAGCCAGCCCTTTTGCTTTCTTAGCTTCTATGTAGCATTGGCCGGACACCTTGCCGGTGCAGTAGCGCGAGCAAGGCTTGCTTGGAGGTGGCTTCGGCCGTGCCAGTTATGGTCTTGCCGTCTTTGTTGAGAGCTTTGTATGTGAACTGCATGGGGTTACTCCTCGGACGTCACGCGCAGGACTTCCTCGACGCTGGTCTGGCCACGCAAAGCCTTGACCAGTCCGTCCAGGTGCATGGTGATCATGCCGGCATTGATAGCGGCTTTCTCGATGTCTTCGCTGGTACTGTTGCCGACAATCATCTTCTGGATCTCTTCGGTATTGTTCAGGACCTCGTAGATGCCGATCCGGCCTTTGTAGCCGCTGTGGTTGCAGTTTTCGCAGCCGCCGTCGTGGGCCGCCACAAGCGGGTGATAGTCGTGTCGGTACTGCTTGGCTTATCAGCGTCGCCATGGCCGCTCGCCGGCCGTTTTGCCGATACCGCCTTCCAAGGCAGATGCTTCCAGTTGGTGCAGTTTCTTGAAGCCGCCGTTATCATCCAGGCCGAATGATTTATCAAGTTGTTTCAGGGCGGTGGCGTCAGGCGTGAAACTCTCGCGGCAATCACCGCACAGCCGCCGCACCAGACGCTGGGCAATAACTACCCGCACCGTACTGGCGATCAAGAACGGCTCCACGCCCATGTCTAATAGGCGGGGCAGGCAGGTGGCGGCATTGTTGGTGTGCAGGGTGCTGAAGACCAGGTGTCCGGTCAGTGCGGCCTGCACGGCCAGGTCGGCCGTTTCCTTGTCGCGGATCTCGCCGACCATGATGATGTTCGGATCCTGGCGCAGCAAGAGCGCGCAAACCACTACCGAACGTCATGCCGGCTACCGGGTTGACCTGTGTCTGGTTGGCGCCGACGATGTGGTATTCAATCGGATCCTCGACGGTTGAAATGTTAACGTTTGGCGTATTGAGCGAGCTCAGCACACTGAACAAAGTAGTGGATTTACCGGAACCAGTCGGCCCGGTCACCAGTACCATGCCGTGCGGCTGGACGATGGCATGCTGCAGGTCGTCCAGGGCCACGCCCCAGAAACCCAGCTCAGAGAAAGATTGATGGCTTGCTGGACTCGTTCAGCAGACGGATAGCGACTTTCTCGCCGTCCAGGATAGGCAGCGTGGAAACACGCAGGGCATATACCTGGCCGTTGACGTTGACCTTGAAGCGGCCGTCCTGCGGCGCCCGGTGCTCGTCAATCTTCAAGGTTGCTCAGAATCTTGATGCGGCTGATCAGCGCGCCCAGCAGTTTGCGCGGCAGTTTGTTGGCCTCACGCAGCAGGCCGTCAATCCGGTAGCGCACCACCACGTCATTCTCGCGCGGCTCGATATGGATGTCGCTGGCACCGGACTTGATGCCGTACTCGATGATAATGTTGACGGTCTGGGCAATCGGCGAATCTTCCGCCACGTCCTTTTCGTTGACCTCGCGGTTTCCTCGAGGCCGTCCTCATCGTCGGTAATAACTTTGGTCAGCTCGCTACTGATGTTGTCGCGGTACTGATCCAAGGCGGCCTGCAGCTGGCTGCTGGGCGTGATGAACACCTTAAGGTCACTGCCTAGCTGCTTGTGCAGGAAGTTCAAGGCCTGGATGTCATCCGGATCTTCCATGGCCACCTGCTTGACGCCTTTTTTGTCGGTATCAAATACCACGGCGCCGTATTGCCGGGCGATCCGCTCCGGCAATAGCTGCAGAGTATCGTGCTTGATTTCCTGCGGGTTGAGCTCTACGAATGGCACCTCGATCTCATCGGCGTAAAGCTTGGTCAGATCCTTCTCGCTGAGCAGATTGCTCTGGATTACCAGCTCTTGCAGGGGTTTTTTCTCGTCTTTGGCCTGCTTACCTAGTTCGGCCATCTTGTCCTTGCTGGCGTGTTTGCCTTCCAGCAGGAACTTCTCCAGCAAGGAGTCGTCTACGCGCATAGGTTAGGCCCACCTTTTTATTTTCATCCTACCGTATATCATAACAGTTACGCTTATCTGACTCCAGCCAGCCCTCAGACATTTAAGGCGTAGGTTGTTTGCGCAGACCTTTAAGTTTTTGACTAATAACAAACGGGAAAGTAAATGCCAGCACAGCGAAAATAGCGAACGGAGCCCACTTATTGCCCAAATAGAGCAATAACGATGCCGTACCAAATACACAGGTTCTGCCTATATTGCCATAAAATTCGGAAGCTCTCCAGAAACCAATATCAGGTTTTGCATAGTCCATGCGCACTGCAAATCTAAGCGGCAAAGAAATATTATCACAAGCGGCATATAGTCCAGCCGCTACGACAAAAAACACTAAGCTCTTAACGGCCGGAATAACCAACATTAAGCAACTCATAATGATTAATAGCGGATATAAAAGACCAGTTCTTTTTTGTGATCTATCAGATATATGCGCCACTACAAACGAAGCCGCGAGGCTTATGAACGCCATATAACTTAATAGCCCCCCGACCTGATACTCCGTAGTCAGAAATAAAAGAGCATAGACAATCAAAAAGTTGCTTTGAAAGTAATGAAGCGCCCCATCGTAAAAAGTTATAAGACGCAAACCGGAAAAGCCTCTGTTAATATCCCGCCAGTTCATTTTTATCGTATGCTCAAAGACTTCTCCGCGCACATAAAACAACGGGATGAATGATAGCAAGCCTGTGATCAAGAAAAGTGCCCTAAACCCCCAACTACCAATTATCAAGGCGCAGATTGGCGGCAAGATAATGCCAATAAGAGGCCCCAAGATAAAATATATAGACGAATTTCGAGCATGGTTGTCCCTTGTCGAATTAATAAAAAATACATGGTTCAAAGAATCCCAAACTAGAGCCAAATTCAAACCGGTAAAGATACCATAAAGTAAAAAAGAGTATTGATTGAAGAAAAGAAGCGACAGCGACATACCCGTATAAGTTAACAGACCAAGTTGTAGAAATCTCTTTATATTCCAGTTGCTGCAAAACACCACTATAGGTAACGATACCAATGGTCCTATAGCCCAAATAAGGATAATTTTGTAGAACTCTACACCCTGGATCTTAAAGTAATAAGCGGCAAATCCGAGGCCGAAAGTGCTAAATGCCTGGATTAGAAGGTTTAATATCACACCGTTATGAATCTTGCTAAAGAAACTAGTAAAATTACCCTGTTGCGATAAAATCCACTCTCTCACTATTTCCTTACCCTGTTCAACATGTTTACTTTTTGGCTAATAACAAATGGGAACGCAAATGTCATAGCGGCGAAAATTGCAAACGGAATCCACTTGTTGCCCATGTAGAGCAACAGCGCAGAAACCGCAAAAACGACGGTTCTGCCAACGTTGCCGTAAAATTCAGACGCCCGCCAAAAACCGATATCCAGTTTTACGAAATCCATCGGCACCGCGAATCGAATTGGCAAAGATAGGTTGTCAAAAACTGCATAAAGACCAATTATTGGCACCAGAACTGCCAAACTATGAATAGCAGGAATCACCATAATTAACGCACTCATCAAAATTAAAAGTGGATATAAGATAGTCACTCTCTTCTGTGACTTATCCGAAATATGCGCCAGAATGAAAGACACTAACAAACTAATAAGAGCTAGGTAACTTAGCAGCCCACCTACTTGATACTCAGTCTTTAGAAACAACAAAGCATAAATGACCAGGAAATTCCCCTGGAAGAAATGTAGCGCAGCATCAAAAAATGTTATGAGCTTGAACCCGGAAAAAGCTTTGTTGGCATCACGCCACTTAATCTTCTCAATAAAATCAAAATCTTCGCCCCGCACGTAGAGCAACGGGATGAACGAAAGCAGCCCTGTTAGGATAAAGAGCATTCGGAATCCAAGACTACCAATAATCACGGCGCCTACAGGCGGCAAGATAATGCCAATAAGAGGCCCCAAGATAAAATATATAGACGAATCTTTTCCGTGTCTCCCGCTGCCAGAATTTAAAAAGAATATATAATTGAGAGAAACCCAAAATAACCCTAACTTCAGGCCGTCAAAAATACCAAACAGCAAAAAAGAATATTGATTAAAGAAAATTAACGAGAGCGACATGCCAGTGTAAGTTAGTAGGCCGAGCCGTAAGAAACATTTGACATTCCAGGTGTCGAAGAAAAAGACAACGGGCAATGAAGCCAATGGGGCTATAGCCCAAATAAGGATAATTTTATAGAACTCTACACCCTGGACCTTAAAATAATAAGCAGCAAATCCTAAACCGAAAGTGCTAAATGCTTGAACCAAAATGTTTAAAGTCACTCCTTGGTGGATCTTGCTAAAGAAGTTAGTGAAGTTACCGGGTTGTTGAAGGAGCCATTCTCTCATCTTCTATAGTTTTTGCTTTCTTTCCACCCTTTTTGTCTATCTATATTCTACACACACTCTCTTATTAAACAATCATTAAGATTTCAGGACAAACTAAGCGCTAGCAGTTTCTTAAAAGACAGTCGGCCTATATAGTGCTAAAATATTAATAAAGAAATGGCAATTAAACCGCCAGGAGGGTTCATGGCAGACAGCAAAACAATGAAAGAGGCAAAAGAGATTAAGAGCACCAAAGACGCCAAAGCTAGCGAGGGTAAAACCAAAGCCCTTGGCCTGGCGCTGGAAACTATCGAAAAGCAATTTGGCAAAGGCTCGATTATGAAACTGGGCGAGTCATATAATGCGTCCGTAGAAACCATCCCAACCGGCGCGCTCAGCCTCGACTTGGCGCTGGGCGGCGGCCTTCCGAAAGGCCGGGTGGTTGAGATTTACGGCCCGGAAAGTTCTGGCAAAACAACCCTTACTCTTCATGCCATCGCCGAAGTCCAGAAGAACGGCGGCACAGCGGCTTTTATAGATGCTGAGCACGCCCTGGACCCGGCCTACGCCAAACGCATTGGCGTGGATACCGACAACTTATTGCTGTCCCAGCCCGATAATGGAGAACAGGCTCTGGAGATTGTCGAAACTTTGGTTCGCTCTAACGCCGTCGACTTGATTGTTGTCGACTCGGTGGCTGCCCTGGTGCCGCGCTCCGAGATCGAAGGCGATATGGGTGACAGTCTGCCCGGCTTACAAGCCCGGCTGATGAGCCAAGCCTTGCGTAAGCTGACCGGTGTCATTAATCGTAGTAAAGGCACAGTTATCTTCATCAACCAGATCCGTATGAAGATTGGCGTGATGTTCGGTAACCCGGAAACTACCACTGGCGGCAATGCCCTGAAGTTCTATTCATCAGTCCGTATGGATATACGCCGCATCGGCCAAATCAAGCAAGGCGACGAAGTCATTGGCAACCGCACGCGCGTAAAAGTCGTTAAGAACAAGGTCGCGCCACCTTTCCGCCAAGCCGAATTCGACATTATGTACAACCAGGGAGTTAGCAAGTCGGGCGATATCCTTGACCTGGCTGCCGCCGCCGAAATCGTCGATAAATCCGGTGCTTGGTACGCTCTGGGCGGCGAAAAGATCGGTCAAGGCCGCGAAGCCACCAAGAAATATCTGGAAGAACATCCCAAAGTACTCGACGAACTGTCCAAGAAAGTCCGTGCCGCCGAAGCCGCCAAAGAGTAGTCGTAGTCTATGCGCATCACTGCTATTAAGCAGCAAGTTAAGCGGACAGATCGCTATTCGGTTTTCGTTGACGAGAAATACGCATTCTCATTAAGTGAAACGGCCTTGCTGGAGAGTAAATTGGCATCAGGCGATGAGCTGTCGGCCGGGCAGGTAAAAGAATATAAAAAACTTTCCGAGGACGACAAGCTATATAACCAGACTTTGAGGTATCTCGCGCTCCGGCCGCGGAGCAAGTGGGAGATTGAATTTTACCTACAACGAAAAAAGACTGCCCCGCCCCTGACAGAATCGATACTTAACAAGTTAAGTGTTATTGGCCTGGTAGATGATGAGAAGTTCGCTAAAACTTTCGTGAGCGACCGGCGGCTACTGCGGCCGGCTTCGCGCCGCAAGCTTATTAATGAGTTGCGGAAAAAGCACGTCCCGCCGGAAATTATCGAGCAAGCCGTTGGCGCCGAACAGGAGGATGAGCATGCCGCTCTGCAGGCCGTTATTGAGACTAAGCGTCGTCAAACCAAATACCAAGACGACCAAAAGCTCATGCAGTACTTGGCTCGCCAAGGTTTTAGTTACGGCGATATCAAAGCGGCGCTAGAAAAATAGGGCTAAGCCGCAGCAGCCGGCGCAGCAGCCGGTGCCTTATTCAGAAGTTCGCTGATTATTATGCGGCGCGGCGTAATTTCCTGGATCTGTGAGCGGTCGATGCTGAGCGCTCCGCCCGTAAAATTTTTTAGAATTGACTGAGCCACGTAAATTTTCTGGATTGACATGGTGTCAATCTCGGTAGCGTAGTCGCTGACCTTGCCGACCTTTTGCTTGTTAACCGTAACAACCTGCTTGCCGATGAGCTCAAACTCAAGTTCCAGAACTTCCTTCAGGCGGACTAGCTCTTCTGGCTCGGTCAACACGTCGTGATCATTGACCACATACCCGTTCGGCAGGATGTCGCGGATATCCTGGGCAAGCAGAACAAGCTCTTTCTTGTCCACGCTATCCTGGCAGTAGAATCCCTCTATCCTTAGGCTGTTTGGGTTGATAATAGGTGAAATAATCCTAGCCACCGGCGTGCCTGTCCGAAGGGATAGCACAGCCTTGTTAAGCAAAGAGGCGCTTAGTTGCAACATGCCTACAATTATATAGCGTCAAACGTGGAGTCCGAAAAAAAATCTGGCGATTTCTTAACTTTTTTAATGTTTTTTGCACATACAAAACGCTAGTGCTTGCGGGTTATGGGAAGCAATCAGTACAATCCGCTCTATGCTATGCGGCGGACGCAGTGCATGACACAAATCAGCGGCGTAAAGGTTTTTTGTGGCCAATGTCCCCTCCCTTGTCATTGGTCGCGTCGAAGTGGCTCATGGTAGGCTGATCGTTCTTTTAAGGCACATTTCCGCCGCGTGGTAAATTATAGGCAGTATGAAACAACGAATTATCTCCGATAGCGCCGATGAGACTAGGCGGCTGGCCGAAAAAATCGGACGCCGGCTACGCGGCGGCGAAATTATAATATTGGCCAGCGACCTTGGTGGCGGCAAAACCACTTTCGTGCGCGGTCTAGCTGGGGGCATGGGTAGCCAGGACGCGGTCCGCAGCCCGAGCTTTACGCTTGGCAATGAGTATCGAGCCAAAGCCCTCACGCTAAGCCACTTTGATTTTTACCGCTTGAAAGAACCGGGCATCATGCGCGATGAGCTGGCTGAAGTGCTGACAGATCCTAAGTCCGTAGTGGTGGTGGAGTGGGGCGCTATCGTTGAAGATGTTCTACCAGAAGAGCGGCTGACCATAACGCTACGGGCGACCGGTCACAATAGCCGCGAACTGACCTTCGATTGTCCCAAACGACTTGAGTATCTGATATGTTGATTCTAAGTATCCGTACCGATAAGCCCCAAGCCGAAATCGGTCTATTTAATGACACGCGCCAAGTCGCGCAGGAAACCTGGCAGGCCCACCGCCAGCTGGCCGAGACCATCCATTTGAAGATACGCGAGTTGCTCAGATCACAAAAAAAGGAGCTGGGCGATATTCAAGCCATCACCGTATTCAAAGGGCCCGGCAGTTTTACGGGCCTAAGGATTGGCATCAGCGTGGCTAACGCCTTGGCCGACAGCTTGGCCGTCCCGGTCATAGGCTGCGGTGGCGATAATTGGACTAAAAAGGCTATCGCTGAATTGCAAGACGGCAATAACGACTTCATAGTCTTGCCGGAATACGGTGCGCCCCCACATGTAACTAAACCGAAGCATTGACCGTCGCCACTCGCACGGCGTATATTAAAGGCAGGAATTGCCACGTTTGAGAGTAGCAGATCCTCACAAATTCTAATTAATTTGACTTTACAGATAAGCTGGCCGGACTAGAGACGTGATAGCGATGCCCGGACCACTTAGCTGCAGACAGAAAGGACCAATATATGTTAGCAGTATTGCTTGCTATAGTTGGGCTGGCCGCTGGTTTTGGTGCCAATATGGCAATCAACAAACAGCGCGTGGGCTCAAGCGAAGAAAAAGCCAAAAAAGAACTCGCCAAGGCAAAACGCGAGGCCGACAAGATGATTGAGCAGGCGCGCGAAGACGCCAACAAGGCCGCTGAGGAAACGCGCAAAGATGAGCAGTCCCGCCGCAAAGAGCTAAAAGAACTCGAGCAACGTCTGGTAACCCGCGAAGAAGCGCTCGACAAAAAGCTCGATGAGCTCGACAAGCGCAACGAGAAACTACGCAAAAACGAAGACGAAGCCGATCAGCTCAAGAATGAAATCCGTGAAATTCGCTCCAAGCAACAGGAGAAGCTGGAAAAAATCGCTAAGCTTAGTAAGGCTGACGCCGCCGATAAGCTGATGAAAATGACCGAGAAAGACATCAAGAATGACTTGCTTGGCCTAGTGAATAAGCTCCAGAACGAGGCCCGCGATAACGCCGAAGAAAAGGCCGCTGTCATCATAACCACCGCCATGGAGCGCATGGCTAGCGAAGTGACCGCCGAGCGCACCGTCACCAGCATTAAACTAGATGACGATGAGATGAAAGGCCGCATTATCGGCAAAGAAGGTCGTAACATCCAGGCTCTACAGCGTGCTCTTGGCGTCGACATCATGGTCGACGACACGCCCGGTTATGTCGTGCTCAGCAGTTTTGATCCGGTGCGTCGTGAGATTGCCCGTCAGGCCATGGAGATGCTAATGAAAGACGGCCGGATCCATCCGGGGCGGATTGAAGAAGTCGTCGCCAAAGCCCAGAAGCAGGTAGAGAAAGATGTCATTAAGGCCGGTGAAGACGCCGCTCGCGAAGTCGGCATTGTCGGTATCCCGAAAGAGATCTTACAGCTTTTGGGTGAGCTGAAATATCGCACCAGCTACGGCCAGAACGTACTCAAACACTCCACTGAAATGGCGCACATCGCCGGTGTGATGGCCGAAGAGGTGGGCGCTGACGTGAAGACCTGTAAATACGCCGCGTTGGTTCACGATATCGGCAAGGCTCTGACGCATAAAATGGAGGGCAAGCACCACCATATTTCCGGTGAGATTCTGCGCAAGTACGGTGCCCCGGAAGAAATCGCTCTAGCCGCCGAACAGCACCACGATGACGTAGAGGCCACGACTGTCGAGGCCCTGGTGGTCCGCACAGTAGACGCCATCAGTGCCGCCCGCCCGGGCGCCCGCAACATCTCGTCCGAAAACTTTGCTGAACGTATGCGGGACCTGGAGAACGTTGCTAACGGCTTCAAGGGAATCGAGAAGTCCTACGCCATCAGCGCCGGTCGCGAAGTCCGCGTCTTCGTCAAACCGCAGTCCATTGATGACCTCAGCGCCATCAAGCTGGCCCGCGACATCGCCACCAAGATTGAGTCGACCATGCAGTACCCTGGCACCATCAAGGTCAATGTCATCCGCGAAACCCGCGCCGTAGAATTCGCCAAGTAGGATTACGCCATGAACATTCTCTATGTTGGTGATGTGATGGGTGAGATAGGCGTTGAGGTGGTTGAAAAAGTTCTGCCAAAACTGCGCAAAGAGAGGAAAATTGATCTAGTGATTGCTCAGGCTGAAAATGTCAGTGAGGGCAAGGGCATTACGCTCAGCGACTTTCAGCGGCTCCAAAAAGCCGGCATAGATTTTTGCACCGGCGGCAACTGGAGCCTGTTCCGCGAAGACATCATCCCGGCCATGAGCGATCCTAAGCAACCAATCATCCGGCCGGCCAACTATCCGGAGGATACGCCGGGGCTGGGCTGGAAATACATCGACGGCGTATTGGTCGTCAGTTTGCTTGGCCAGATTGTTGGCAAAGACGCCGATAAGCCGGTGGATAATCCATTGCAGGTAATCGACCAGATTCTTGGATAGCCAAAAAGACGTCGAGAAAAAGGCGACGGTCGTAAATTTGCATGGCGACTATTCCAGCGAGAAAGTCGTGATTGGTCACTACCTAGACGGTAAAGCTACGTTGGTGGTCGGCGACCATTGGCACGTGCCAACGGCCGATGCGCGGTTCTACCAAACGGCACGGCGCACATCACCGACGTTGGTATGTGCGGCGCGCTGGATGCTCAGTCTCGGCATCACGTTCGATAGCGTCATTCCGCGCTGGCGCGATGGCAAGCAAACGCGCAATGTGCTGGAAACGAAGGGACCAAAGCAGTTCAACGCCGTGCTGGTCGCGACCAATAAAAACGGCTTGGCCGGTTCAATTGAACAAATCCAGCAGGTTTTCTGATATAATCACCTCTGTATTCATACGTCGGGGAGTGGCGCAGTCCGGTAGCGCACGCGGTTTGGGACCGCGGGGTCGCAGGTTCAAATCCTGTCTCCCCGACCATTTATTAGTTTTTTCGGGGATGTAGCGCAGCTTGGTAGCGCGCACGTTCGGGACGATGAGGTCGCTGGTTCAAATCCCGTCATCCCCGACCATTTTGCATTTCTGTAAAATTTTTAATAATTCCTGTACAATCAAAGCATGAGAATTCTTGCGACCGTCCTGGTAGTTTTCTTGTTGCTTTTAATTGGCGAATTGTGGTGGCGCAAACAAAGACTCAACAATGAATTCACGCGCAAATTCGTGCACATCACGGTCGGTACGTTCGTGGCCTTCTGGCCGTTTTTCTTGAGCTGGCAAGAAATCAGATTATTAAGCGTGGCGTTCTTAGTAGTAGTTGGATTATCTAAGTACCTGAGGGTCTTCCGGGCCATCCATACCGTGCAGCGGCCGACGTGGGGCGAGCTGTTCTTTGCCCTGGCGGTCGGGGCTATCACTTTTATCACGCATGATAAATGGATTTATGCCACGGCGCTGTTCAGATGAGTCTGGCGGACGGTTTCGCGGCTGTTATTGGCACGCGCTATGGCCAGCGCTTCCGCTACATTGTGTTTGGTCATGCTAAAAGCATCCTTGGCAGTTCACTTTCTTGGTGGTCTCGGCGGCACTGCTGACCGGCTTCGCGCTCTAAAGTGGCCAGCACCTGAACGGCACTTTTATACTTGACCTGTCGGCAGTCGCTAGCCTGATAGAAAATATCGGCGTGGCCGGGCTGGATAATTTGCTAGTGCCGGTCATAGTTGCCAGCGCCCTAATTTTCTTACGTAAGCGAAGTCAACGTTGATAATGTGCGCCCTAAGAGCATTGAATATAACGAAGACGTCGACGCCTTCTTGGGCTATCGCGCCAGCTAGCGGAGAAAATTTACCGGTGGCAAACATCAGCATCAATAGCACGCTAAGGCCTATACCGATCAAATGCTCTGGCGGGCAATCTGAAATGTCCGTTTAGCGACTGATACCGCCATTGCCACGCGGCTGAAATCGTCGAGCATGATTACCATGTCGGCCGACTCGCTGGCGGCGGTTGAGCCCCGGGCGCCCAGGGCGATGCCGACGTCGGCGGCCGTCAAAATTGGCGCATCATTCACGCCGTCACCCACGAAAG
The DNA here is from genome assembly GCA_963805865.1 of uncultured bacterium. GTDB lineage: Bacteria > Patescibacteriota > Saccharimonadia > Saccharimonadales > UBA4665 > JARIHC01. Next base: position 90,162 of record CAWDVI010000003.1, on the reverse strand, counting down.
CCGATCGGCCGGTTTTTGATCTCATCCAGGACATGCAGTTTTTCGGCCGGCAGAGCCTCGGCATGGACGTGGCTGATTCCCAGCTGTTTGGCGATGGCCTGGGCGGTTGTTTTGTTGTCGCCGGTGACCATCAGAGTTTCTTTGATACCCAGCTCCCAAGTCTTTGCAGAGTCTCGGCTGTTTCTGGCCGCAGCTCGTCCTTCAGAGTGATAGCTCCGGCCAGCTTGCCATCCGCCGCTACATAGACGACGCTTTGCCTAACACTACCTTGCCTGAATTTGGCCGGCATCTTGACGTCTTCCTGTTTGAGGAAACTTAGACGGCCGACCAGCACCTCCTGGCCTTTGACGCTGGCCGATAGGCCTAAGCCGGACACTTCACGGATCCTGCTTCACCTTTTTGATATTTGATTTTCTGCTCTTGAGCGCTAGCCAGGATTGCCTGGGCAATCAGGTGGTTGGAGCCTTGTTCCAGGCTGGCGGCCAAGCTTAAGACCTCGTCTTGTGATAAATCGCCGTATGCACTGATGCTTTCTACTACCAGTTCGCCGCGGGTGAGGGTGCCGGTCTTATCAAAAGCTATTGCCCGGGCTTCGGCTAGCCGCTCCAGCGCGCCACCGGTCTTGACGATGATGCCGTACTTACTGGCCCGGGCCATGCCGCTGATCAAGGCTATCGGCGCGGCCAGTAATAACGGGCAGGGCGTAGCTACGACGATGACTTCCAAAAAACGGATGGGCTCGCCGCTATAGGCCCAAACGGCGCCGGCAATAGCGTAAGCAATCAGCGTAAACGGCACGGCATAGCGGTCAGCTAGCCGGACGAATGGCGCTTGGCTGGCGGCGGCGCTTCGCACCAGATTGATGATCTGCTGGTATTGGCTGTCGGCGGCCGCGGCAGTAACCTTGGCTTTCACGGCGCCATCAAGATTGATCGAGCCGCTTAGCAGTAAATCATCGGCCGACTTGGCCTGCGGTAGGCTCTCGCCGGTCAGCGAAGACTCGTCAAAATTAGCCGCACCCTCCATCACCACGGCATCAGCCGGCACCAGGTCGCCGGCGTTGATGACAATCTTATCGCCGACCTTCAGTTCATTGACTGGCACCAGGGTGGTCTTACCCTTGCGGATGACACGGGCTTTTTGCGGGGCGTGCTTGAGCAATTCGTCCAGCTCGGCCTGGGCGCGGTGATGGGCGAAATCTTCCAGCGCCTCGCCGCCGGTCAGCATCAGCACTATAACGATGCCGGCCCAGTACTGGCCCAGAGCCACGGAGGCGATAATGGCGGTGGCCGCTAAAATATCAATCCCATAGCGGCCGGAACGGATATCCTGCCACATATCCCACAACAGCGGCAGGACCTCAACCGTTGCAACGATACCAAGCAACCAAGAAGCAATTGTCTGATGACCGCTAATCTGCAATGCCAAACCAGCAATGATGGTCAAGACGGCCAGGCTGAACAGCTTATATTCGCGCAAAAATCGAAGCGCTCGCTTAATCTTATGCATTGTTCCTACCAGTATAGCAATAGAATTCTCCAGATTGCCCAATATCCCCGCTTTGTTATGATAAGTACATGCTAGTTGCGGCTATTGAACACGCCCTGAAGACGGCTTTTGCTATGGGCTGGGAAATACTGTGGCCATTGATACTCGGTTTTGGTTTATCGGGCGCTATCCAGGCAGTAGTATCACACAAACAAATGAGCCGCCTACTCCCCGATGACAAGCCAAAGACTTTAGCGCTGGCAGGCGCTCTCGGCGCGGCTTCATCCTCATGTTCTTATGCGGCGGTCGCGTTAGCCCGGTCTCTCGTCATAAAGGGAGCGAACTTTACTGCCGCCATGGCCTTTGAAATCGCGTCAACCAACCTTGTTATTGAGCTGGGTATTATCATGGCTGTTTTGCTTGGCTGGCGGTTTACTATGGCTGAGTTTATTGGCGGGCCAGCCATGATCCTGGTGCTGGCCGTATTATTCAAACGATACCTGACCCCAAAGCTACTATCTGCCGCCGTCCGACAAGCCGAAAGGGGTGTGGCTGGACGCATGGAGGGTCACGCTGCCATGGGTGATATGTCCGCGCCGGGCAAATCCCTGACGGCGACCAGTCACTTCTACGTCATGGACTGGGCTTCCGTATGGACGGACATAGTTCTGGGGTTACTGATAGCAGGAGCTATTGCCGCCTGGGTCCCGGCTAGTTTCTTCCAGGGATTTTTCATCACGTCGCACCCGCTTCTATCGGCTATTTGGGGGCCTTTGGTTGGCCCCTTGATAGCGATAGTCTCATTCGTTTGCAGTGTAGGCAATGTGCCCCTGGCGGCAGTGCTATGGAACGGCGGCTTGTCGTTTGGCGGCGTCGTGTCATTCATATTTGCCGACTTGATCGTTTTTCCAATCCTCAGGATATACAAGAAATACTATGGATTGAAAATGGCCGCTTTTTTACTGGTAACTTTTTACATCGCTATGGTGCTGGCGGGCTACTTGGTCGAAATCTTATTTGCCGTACTTGGTCTTACGCCGCAAGCTCGTAACGCCCAAGTTCTGAGTCCGGGCATAAGCCTTAACTATACGTCTGTCCTGAATATAGTATTCTTGATAATTAACTTTGGTTTAATTTGGCGTTTCCTTAAGACAGGCGGCCCAATGATGTTAAAGATGATGAACGGGAGCCAAACCACAGCCCACAACCGCCACTAAAAAAATTCGTGACCGAAAAATATTTCTTGGGGTGCCTGATGGGATTCGAACCCACGATCTTCGGAACCACAATCCGACGCTTTGAGCCTACTAAGCTACAGGCACCACGAAACCATTTGCTTCCGCTTTGAAATGGTGTACCAAGAAATGACAATTATGACACAACCACATCAAATTTGAAACAGCGTTATTATTTCTGTTCCTGTCTTTATGATGCACCGCCAGAACTCGTTTGTCTACACACATACATTTCGCGCATACTCGAGGAATATTTGCCCTGGTCAAAATATTTCTGTAAGAAGCCATTCCGCCGGTCCAGTTTGCGTGATTTTCCCCAGAGTATAGAGCTGAATTCCTCCACACTGTCTGGCAAGATTTACCACAAAAGAACTTACCACTTTTTGATCCAGCCCAGTCCTTAGGCGTCTTGTAAGTTTGTCTGCCGCAAACAGCACAGGAGTATAGCCTGCCGTTTTTTTGGCCGATATATTGGCATCGCTTCGAGCAGTATTTACCCCAGCCTTTCATGATGTGACTGGGTTTTGCATAAAAAGTCTCACTGCATATTTTGCAATTTACCTCTGGCATAAATTTATGTTACAGGAGAACAGGTGATAGTCAACACACAGTGTTCTGGGTAGCCACAACCCACGCTTATTCTTGGCGGCGGATGGTAATTGAACCAAGTACCAGGGCGACGACACTAAAACCTATAACTATCAGTAAATCTTTGGTCAAATCAGACACCCAGACGCTATGGACTGTGATTTGCTTCATGGTATCCACGCTGTAAGTCAGCGGCATAACATCGGCAAACCATTGCAGGGGCTTGGCCATCTGGTCGCGGGCCACGAACAGCCCGCAGGTAAGTAATTGCGGGAAGATAAAAGCTGGCAAAAACTGCACGGCTTGGAACTCGGTGGTCGCGAAAGCGCTGAAGAATAAGCCCAAAGCCGTACCGAGTAGCGCTGATACCAGGACGCCGACAACCACCATAAGTGTGCCGCCAGCCACTGTCACGCCCAGCAGACCCAAGACAACCCAGCAAGCCAAAGCCGCCTGCAGTAGGGCCAACAGCGAGAAGGCCAGGGCGTAACCGAATATGAAATCGGTTTTTGCTATCGGCATGGTCATCAGTCTGTCCAAGGTGCCAATCTTCCGCTCCCGCAAAGTGGCTATGGAAGTCACGATAAACATCACATCAAGCGGGAAGATGCCCAAAATCATTGGCGCTAGGGCGTTAAATCTATCCGGCTGGCCCTGGAAGGAATACTTAAGAATAGTCATCAAAACGATTGGCACGAGCAATATCAAGGCTAGTGTCTGCGGGTCGTGTAATAACTGTTGTAGAACACGGATGGCAGTGGCGATAGTCCGGCGCGGGCTCATTGCGCCTCCACTAGCTTTAAGAAACCTTGCTCAACGGTTTTGGACTTGGTCTTACTACGGAAAGACGCCGGCGAATCATGGGCTAGTACTTTACCGTCCCGTATAAGCAGTAAATCGTCACAACGCTCGGCCTCTTCCATAACGTGGCTGGTCATGATGATGGTTGTGCCGCCGCCGGCTAGTTTGCGAAAAAGGCTCCATATTTGATCACGCAACACGGGGTCCAGGCCGACGGTCGGCTCGTCCAGTATCATTAGCGGTGGCTTGCCAATCAGCGCGATGGCCAGCGACACTCGTTGTTTCTGCCCGCCTGAAAGTTTATCAACCAGCTGATTGCCGTGGCCCGTCATATCTACCTCAGTCAGTATCTTTTTAACCAGCGGTTTGACCTCCCGGCGCTTGATGCCGAACATAGTCGCGAAATAGCGCAGGTTCTGTCGCACCGTCAGGTCACCGTACACCGAAAGCTCCTGCGTCATATAACTTAGTTGGCGGCGTAGTTCCGCCGAACCAGCTGGCAAGCCAAAAACATTTATACTGCCTGTGGCAATCTTCTGTCGTCCGACAATACTACGGATAAGAGTAGTCTTACCGGCTCCACTTGGGCCGATAAAACCAATTACCTGGCCAGCCGGCAAATCTACGCTGACATCCTGGAGCGCCTTATAATATCCGCCCAGCACGACGGAAAGGTTTTTGATGCGGATAGCCGGCTGCATAACTATCTAGATGATAGCACGCAGCACGCAGGTTTACTTAAGTCGCCACAGGTGGCTGATTCCCAACAGGACCAGGATGGCGAAGACGCCGGCGCCTAGTAACGCGGTGACTGCCACGTAGTACGAAATCAGGCCCAGCGTATCAAACGCGTAGGCGTTTAACAGCAGGCCGCGCAGGGTCTCGCCCTGGAACAAAGTGGTTTTTTCCTGCTGGAGGGTGGCGTTGGTCGGGTCGGCTAGTGCCGCTGTACTGACTTGCGCGTAAGTCTGGCCGCCGGCGATTTTCTTTATATGCGCGCCGATGAAATCGTTAGCGTAGGCTTTGGCCTTGACGCCGGTGTCCACCTGCTGGCCGGCATATTGCTGCAAACTAGGGAACTCGGCCGGATCAAGCGCCGCGCTACCCTTAGGCGGAAAATAAATCTTTTGCGAAGACAGCTCGTCCTTCACCTGCTTATGAGTGAACGAATAACCCCACCAAGCCAGGCCGCCGACCACCAGCAATAACGCGATAGCGCAGACGCCAAGCAACATAAATACTTTATCGATAACTTTTCTTTGTGCTTTTGCCATAAAAATCCTTATGCTTAACTTACGACCTCAGAATATAGGACACTAACTTAATAAGCAATGATGACGAGCAATGATTAGCCAAGCTTTTTGTAAAGCGTACCCGTAAACAAAAGCGTTACTAATCCTACAATCAGAGCTATGAACGGATTATTAGCCAGCACCGGAATCTTCTGGATAATATGCTGGAAACCATAAAAGGTCGACATCAGGCCAAACGTCGCGAGTAAGGTAAACAACAAAGGAAGCCGCTTGAAGGCGCTATCCCGCTGTTGGATAAACTTGTGCAACGCCTCATTAGGCGCCTCCTCGTTTTTGCCTGGATCAGCTTGCTGTTTCATGCCGCAATTGTAGCATGTGTGGTATAATCACCTCTGTTATACGCGGGATTTGTATAACGGCTAATACGCTAGCCTTCCAAGCTAGAGCTGGCGGTTCGATTCCGCCATCCCGCACCACACTTAATTTATTCCGCGCAAACGGTTATATGTCCTTTGTCTGTGACAATTTGAGCACACAATCTCACATTTTTTAATTTCATTCTCTAACGCTTTTTTCTTGTTGTCGTTTATTAATCGTGCCACCAGGCTTTCTTTATCTAAAAGATGATCAAAATCCATAACATAATATGGATAATTTATTTTGCAGTCTGTGCATGGCGTTTCCGCTTTTAATTGCCGTATTTTTTCGCGCAAAGCCTTTCTCTTGGCATACTTATTCTTCAGATACTTCTCACGGTACAATAAGTAGTGCTGTCTCTGATATTCTTTTTGCTTGTCGTTATCTTTATAGGGCATAATATAAGATTATAACCTACAAAGGTGTCTGAACCATAACATGATACAATCTTTATCATATGCGCCCGTAGCTCAGCTGGATAGAGCAGAGGACTTCTAAGCCTAAGGTCGTAGGTTCGAATCCTACCGGGCGCACCAAAGCACGAGCATGATAAAGAGGCCGAATTGGTCCATTTTGTTATAGTTAAACCATGATTGAAGTTATTCACTATCAGAATGAATCAGCTGAAAAACCGCTTGAAACAAATATTTCCGAAGGCTACGACGACGTTCGTGAATTACTTCCGAAGCTACCTAAAAGCGTCAAAATTTATTTTGGCGACCAAGGCATTATTCCCGAAAGCGGACTTGGCGGCTTCGCGTATTCTCCCGACATTATTACAGTTTCGGTTGACCCTCATTTCCCGGACAAGGATAAACAATCCGAAGACATTCGCCCGACAATCTTTCACGAAGCGTTTCACCAATATCAAGGCTTCACTGGAGAGAGCGGGCCCTTTTCAGCAATTGAAAACGTTATATATGAGGGTATGGCAACGGTATTCGAGCGAGAACACTGCGGTATTTGGCAGCCGTATGGAGACTACAGAGAAAGTTCCGAAGACGATCTAAAGCAGTGGCTAGAAGATTTGCAACAATTAAGCCTTGAAGACTTTCAAAACACCTACAAAGACTGGAAATTTTACCACCCTGAGCTAAAAGAGAGGTGGATTGTGTACAAGGTCGGCACGTGGGTTGTTGATCAAGTGCTCAAAAAACACCACCTGACCATCCTTGATTTAAGCGAAAAGACAGCTGAAGACGTGTTGAGCTTATACAGTCAGTAAATTTCTAACCTCATAAACAACTCCGTACCACTAAGATGGGCTTGAGCTTGGTTGTATCTGGTTGAAGGCTCGTTGAATTAATAACATACCAACCATAGGCAATAGGATGGCCACAATTATTGCTTCTAAAGGCAACTTCCTGCCTATCACTTTTTCAACGCCCACTAAATAAGGTCGGATGAAACGATTTATATAAAACCAAAAGATAACGCCCATCGCTACTATTATGGCCAGTGACCAGAATACGAGACTAGTTGAATTGTCAGCTACGTAATAACTATCAATCTGTTGTTTGCAGGCAGCGCTTTGGTTGTATTGGGCGTAGCATTCAGGTGAGGGCTTGTGAGCTAACGCCTGATCGATAAGCCGATTATTAGACGGTATCGCGACGAGAAGAATAACTATCAGAGCCGCGAGTCCTACAAGCTGTAAAAGATTGACAACTACTGCATAAACGCCACTCGGGATCTTTGCTCCGAATTTCGCGACCATTTCGTTGCGCGTGGCGACCAACCAGTAGAGTTCGTATAGACCCAGGGTTATGACACTAAGCAAGAAAACGGCAACTAGGGAGCGATTTTTCATGTCACTTCATTCCTTAGTCAGATAATAGCACAAAGAGGACTTAAATTTCGTGCAACACGGTGATTTCGGCGCCGAGGCTGTTCAGGCGGGCGGCCAGGTCCTCGTAGCCGCGGTTGATAGTGTAGACGTTGCGGAGCATGCTGGTGCCTTTGGCGGCCAGCATACCGATCAGCAGTAGACTGGCTGGACGCAGGGCCGGCGGGCAGACCACGTCGGCTTTCTTGAACTTGGTCGGGCCGATTATATAGATGCGGTGCGGGTCAGCTAGCTCCACTTGGGCGCCGACCTTGGTCATCTCGGTGTAATAAATAGCGCGGTTCTCGTACATCCAGTCGTGGATTAGCGTGCGGCCACGGGCCACGGCGGCAATCGGCACGAAGTAGGGCAGATTGTCCGGGTTTAGGCCAGGGAACAGGTTGGGGTGCAGTTTTTCGCTTAGCGCCGTCAGGTCGCCTTGGCGCTTTTCAATTGTCAGGTCAATCAAATCCGTTTTGCCATTTGCCGCCTTGTACGGTTTGCCCATTTTGTAATTGACGCCCATCTTCTTCAGCTTCAATAGCTCCAGGCCGATCCACTTGTACGGCACCCGCTCAATGGTGATTTTGGAATTAGTCGTCACGGCCGCCGAGATAAAGAACATGGCCTCAATCGGGTCTTCGCTCGGGGCGAACGTGACGTTCTTTTTGATTTTGCCGATGCCGCGGATTTTCAGGAACGGCGTACCAATGCCGTCAATCTCTACGCCCAGTTTCTGCAAGAAATAACAGAGGTCCTGCACCATGTAATCGCCGCTGGCGGCCTGCACCGTGGTGGTTCCGGCAGTACGGGCGGCGGCCATCAGCACGTTATTAGTGACCGTGTTGCCGGCCTCGTAGAGCACCATGTCGCCGGGGGCTTTTTTGTCGACTGAAATCTTGTAATTGCCGGTATGCGCGGCTATACTAACGCCGAATTCTTCCAGCGCGAAAAGGTGCGGCTCGACAGTCCGGCGCCCCAGCTCGCAACCACCGGCGTAAGGAATCTTGAATTCTTGATAATCGTGCATTAACGGGCCAATCAGCATTAGTACACTGCGGGTCTTGCGGGCGGCTTCGGCGTTAAGCTTGTCCAGCCGCAGTTTGGCGGGGCGGCGGATCTCGATATCGTTGCCAGCCAGCCACTTGACCTGCACACCGATACTTTCCAGCACCTCGATAATCCGATAAACCTCTTCTATGCGCGGAAAAGCCTTGAAGCGGGTAACGCCGTGATTCAACAGACTGGCGCAGAGTAGGGCGACGGCGGCATTCTTGCTGGTCTTGAGCGCGATAGAGCCATGCAGTTCGCGGCCGCCCTCAATCCGCAGGTTTATGGCGCCCTCATTCAGGTTGATAAGCGATTTATTAAGCACGTCGCTGATTCGCCCCAGTGTTTCCAGGCTGAGGTTCTGCCGGCCATGCTCGATCCGGTTGACGGCCGACTGCGAGGTGTTCAAGCGCCGGGCAAATTCGGCCTGAGTGAAGCCTCTTTCTTGCCTTATCTGAGCTATTAGTTGGCCGATTTTATGGTTGGTGTCCGCCATAGTGAGGTAAATATATCATCTATGATATAAAATGACAATGCTTTTTCCCGCTGATTTTTGTTTTTGTCGAACTGCTACAATAATAACATGATTGACAAGGTGGTCGCACAACTTATTGCTGACGAAGAACAGCGCCAGCGCGAGGGCCTGGAACTGATTCCGTCAGAAAATTACGTCAGCCGCGACGTGCTGACAGCCATGGGCAGCGTCTTCACCAACAAATACTCCGAAGGCTATCCCGGCAAGCGCTATTACGGAGGGCAACAGAACACCGACAAAGTTGAACAGCTGGCCATCGACCGGGCCAAGCAACTGTTCAAGGCTGACCACGCCAACGTCCAGCCGCACTCCGGCGCGCCGGCTAACGAAGCCGTCTACAGCGCCTGGCTGGAGCCGGGCGACACGGTGCTGGCCATGGACCTCAGTCACGGCGGCCATCTAACCCACGGCGCCCCGGTCACACGCTCCGCTAAACTCTACAATTTTATCCGTTATAAGATGAAAGATCCGGCCACTGGCGAGATTGATTACGACGAACTGCGCGAACTGGCTCGCAAACACAAGCCTAAGATTATCCTAGCCGGTTTCAGCGCCTACCCGCGCGAGCTGGATTACGGCAAGTTCGCCGAAATCGGCAACGAAGTCGGCGCGCTTCTGATGGCAGACATGGCGCACATCGCCGGGTTAATCGCCGGCGGCGTGGCCCGTAACCCATTTGACGACGGCTTTCATGTCATCACCACCACCACGCACAAAACCTTGCGCGGTCCGCGCGGCGGCCTGATTTTGAGCCGCGGCGCCGTCAGCAATCCGCTGAAAAAACCAGATAAAACACTGGAAAATATCCCGACGCTAATCGACCGGGCTGTTTTCCCGGGTATGCAGGGCGGCCCGCACGAGCACATCATCGCCGCCAAAGCCGTAGCTTTCGGCGAGGCGCTCCAGCCGGAGTTCAAAACCTATTCCAAACAGATAGTAACCAACGCCAAGCGGCTAGCCGATGAACTGCAGAAACGTGATTTCAAGCTCGTCACCGGCGGCACCTCCAATCACCTAATCCTGGCCGATGTCCACTCTAGCTTCGGCATCCATGGCGGCGAAGCAGAAGAGGCGCTCGACAAGATTAACTTGACGCTAAACAAAAACGCCATCGCTGATGACCCTCTGCCGCCTTTTAGGCCTAGCGGCATCCGCCTGGGCACACCGGCCATCACCACCCGCGGCCTAGCCGAAAAAGACATGGAGCAAATCGCCGAGTGGATGAAACAGGCTATAGACAACAGGGAAGATAGCGCGAAGCTTAACAAGTTAAGTAACGAAGTAAAAAGTTTCGCCTTGAAGTTCCCGCTACCGAGCGACAAGAAAAGTTAAGGCAGTAGTTCCGGCTCTTGCTGGAGTATGATGCCGAATTTCTCCTGAATAGTTTCGACGATTTTCTTTTTAAACACCAATAGGTCGGCGGTCTTCTTAGCGTGCTCGTTGACGAGCACCAAAGGTTGAGTTGGCCAGGTGGCCATGCCGGTCGGCTTGTCATGGACGCCTTTCAGACCGGCCTGTTCTATCAACCAGGCGGCGCTAACCTTAACTTTGCCAGCTTGTTTAGTCTCCCAATGTGGCACGGTCGTATAAGCCTCCTCCAGTCGCCGCAATGACGACTCATCAATAATCGGGTTGGCAAAGAACGACCCGGTATTATGCACCTTGGCCGGGTCAGGTAGCTTGGCGGTGCGGATGGCGACGACGGCTTCACGCAGCGCAGCAGATGTATAATCGGTCACATTATTTTTATCAAAATAACCTTGGACGGCCGCGTAAAACGGTTCTGGCGGTTTACCTTTAGTCAGGTGCAGAGTTAAATGCGTTATAAAAAACCGGCCATGGTCGGTAGTCTTAAAGCGGCTGGTCCGATAGCCGAAGGCGCAATCGGCCGTGGGTATGGTAACGAAATCGCCAACTTCAGTATCAAAAGCTTCTATGGAAACCAACGTCTCCGAAATCTCCTGGCCGTAGGCGCCTACATTCTGCACGGGTGTGGCTCCGGCGGTGCCAGGAATCAGGCTCAACGCCTCAATCCCAGTCAGGCCGGCCACCACGCTACGCTCCACCACCTTGTCCCAATTCTCGCCGGCGCCAATCGTCAGGTAGACACCGGTCTCGTCCTCGTCATGCTGATCAAAACCTTCAATCTTATTGATGAGAACGAGCCCCGCAAAACCTTCGTCCCGCCAGACTATGTTGCTGCCGCCGCCGATCATCAAAACGGGCAAAGAGCGCGAGCGGGCCCAAGCATACGCCTCCGCTACTACCATGCGGTCGCGCACCTCAAGCAGGTAAGCCGCCGCGCCACCCAGCCCCATGGTAGAATAGGCCGCTAAACTGACATTTTGCTGAGGTTTCATTACCGTTTCATTATACAGGCTTGCACGCATGCCCGGAGCAGGCGTAATATAGAGGCAGATGAGTGAGCAAGCACCATTTATTACTTTGGGAAGACATCTGAAATACGTCCGCGAGCAACTGCATCAGAGCGTGGCCGAGGTATCGGGCGCGGTCGAGATAGACGAGCAGTCTCTGGAGCGGATTGAAGCCGGCCGCGAACGGCCTTCTGAAGACATATTACTCTTGCTGATAAGCCACTATGGCGTGGAGGATCAGCAAGCAGTCCAATTGTGGGAATTGGCGGAGTACGATGCCGCCGCGCCCGAACAGCTTCGCCCGGACGTGGAAATACCAGCCGGACAGAAAGTCGTCATGCTGTTGGCGCTGGACACCCGCACTATGTACAGCGACGGCATAGATGTTGAGGTTGATAAAGCTGGCGTAACACTGACCTTCACACAAGCTTCCGGCAAATCCCAGAAAGCACCGGTAGCTCGCGTCGGTATGAGTGCCGACCAAGCCGCTGAGGTAATGCGAACCATGCAACGCGCCATGCTTGAGGCTAAATACGGCACCGCCAAACTCCTGCCACCACCCGAATCTAAATAATCAATAATTGGCGCGCGCGAAGGGATTCGAACCCCCGACCTTTGGTACCGGAAACCAACGCTCTATCCAGCTGAGCTACGCGCGCATATCCTGACTCAAGCTACAGTTTACCAGATACCGTTACTGGACTTTCAGTATCTCCTCGTCTAGGAACGCGTAACCCTCTTCGCTTAATGATAATTTAAGAGCTTCGCCTGGCTTTAGGAAACCGGAACGGTCTAAGTAGCCCTTCTGAAGCAGTGCGCGGTTGGTCGTCTTTACGGTATCGGTATCTAGGGCCGTTCTTTCTGCCAAGGCTTCAGTGAGTTTGCTTGGGCCTTCAAAAGTTTCTTCTTTTGTTTCAATCTCAGCAATCGCTAAAGCAACCCGGGCTTCGGGGACTAGAGCCTGCCATCGCTCCTCGTCAAGGTCAAAGCGGGGCGACTCTGGTTCGCCAGAGCGCTCAGCTCTATCTGGTGCGAATGTTTCGATACTCATACCAACCGCACCATACAAGAAAAACCCAATATATACAAGCGACTTTTATACAAGTTATAAGTTTTGGTGCGCCCGGCAGGATTCGAACCTGCGACCCCTTGGTTCGAAGCCAAGTACTCTAATCCGCTGAGCTACAGGCGCATACACCCTATTTTAACAGAGATAACTATTTCTTGGCGCTGTGGCGGGCGAATTCAATCCGGCCGTCGCTGTCATAGCCGACGCGGGAGAAGCCGTAATTATTAAGCACTTTGCGGGCCGCAGCGTTGGATGGCTCGACCACGGCGTGCAAATGTATAAGGTCTTTTACTTCTGGCTGGTTCAAAGCGTACTCGAACAAGCGCGAGCCAATACCCTGTCGTTGTTCCCCGGGCTTGACGATGCAATTTATATAGCCGACGTGTTCCTCATTGAGCTCAACGGTCGCCGTGGCGACAACCTCGTCGTCGCGCAAAGCCGCCCAATGCCAGCTGGAGCGAGCGGCTCCGGTTGATGGATTGCGCGGAGTCTTTAAAAGAGTTTTGGCCGCGTCATTCCGCGCCGCCCAGGCCTCAACTTGGCTGAGCTGCTCCTGCTTGGCCGGTACGATTGATATGTCGTCTGCCATGCCTAAGAGCTCTTATGATATTTGCTGACCAGAGACCGGATAGAAATAATAAACACGGGGATACTAAGCAGTCCGGTCAGATACTGGGCCAGGCTGATTGTCTCGCCGGGTTTGAGGGCGTCGTGGAAGAACAGGAAATCAACCACCAGGAAGCCTATAATCAGCGCTATACCTACGAGCTTACTCATAATCACATTCTACTACGATTCAACAAATTTCTTTATAAGCTACAATAAGTCCATGATCCGATTAATCGCGGCCACTGACCGGAAACGAGGCATTGCTAAGCAGAACGTCATACCCTGGCACATACCCGAGGATCAGGATTTCTTTGATTCGGAGACCAAAAAGTATGGCGGCCACGTTCTGACGGGCAGCGTAACTTTCCGGATCACGTACGGCGGCGAGCCGCTGGCTGGCAGACAAAACTACATTCTGACGCGTGAAACCCAGCCTATCAAAGACGCCAGAGTCATCAACGACCTGGCCGCGTTCCTGACTGAATTTAAAGACAAAGATCTATGGGTATCCGGTGGCGGAGCGGTTTTCCAAAGTGTCATGGAGCTAGGTTATGGCGATGAACTGCTCATTACGCACGTGGACGCGGACTTTGGCTGCGACCGCATCTTCCCAGCTTATGAAAAGGACTTCAAACTGGTAGAGAAGGGCGAGCCGCGCGAACAAAACGGCTTCCACTTCACCTACGCCCGCTATGCCAGGAAATAGCTAATTGGTTTGGAGGGCCATCTGGGACTCGAACCCAGGACACCCTGCTTAAGAGGCAGGTGCTCTAACCAGCTGAGCTAATGGCCCGCATGCGCCGGACTCACAAAACTTTAGCAAATTACCTCTGTTTTGGCAAGGTTTTGCGCTATACTGTAACGGATGAAATCCCTCAATGGCAGTGAATTAGCCGAGTTTATTAAAGAGCGCCAGGCGCACCAGGTGCGTGGTCTGCGTCAGGCTCATGGCATAGCGCCTAGGCTAGCGATTGTCGTCACGGTTGATAATCCGGTGATTGAAACCTACATGCGTCTGAAGCGGCAGTACGGAGAGGATATCTTAATTGACGTTGATATCCACCGCGTCAAACAAACGGAGGCGCAGGCGACACTTAACATGTTAAGTAAGGATGAAAGTGTACATGGCATCATCGTCCAGTTGCCGCTAGAAGACCCAGCGCAGACCGAAGACGTGGTTAACATGGTGGCACCTGAAAAAGACGTTGACGCGCTTGGCAAAGACGCAAAGTTTGATCCGGCCACGCCGATGGCTATCATGTGGCTGTTGTCTGGCTATAACGTTGATCTGGCAGGCAAACGCGTACTGCTCGTAGGTCGTGGCAAGCTGGTTGGCGCGCCACTAGAGAAGATTCTAAAGGCCTCAAATGTAGACGTCCACACGGCTGAGCGCGGCGCCGATCTGAAACGCGAAGTCTCGGAAGCCGACGTAATCATTACGGCCACCGGACAGCCGGCCATCCTGACGTCCGACATGATTAAGACAGATGCTGTGGTGGTTGATGCCGGTGTAGCCAGCGAATCCGGTAAGACCGTTGGCGACTTGTCCGATGACGTCTACGAGCGTGACGACATCAAGGTTACACCCAAAAAGGGTGGTGTCGGCCCCCTGACAGTCTGCGCTTTATTTGAAAACGTTATCCGAGCCGCAGGGCGGCCTGCTTGAACTGTTCGCCGCGGTCCTGATAATTCTTAAACATATCAAAACTGGCACAGGCCGGTGAGAGCAACACAACGTCGCCGGGCTGAGCCTGGGCGCGGGCTGTGGCTACGATTTCCTCTATGGTGTCGCCGCCCGGCATAACATCGTTAACACCGGCTGCTGCTAGCGCTTTTCCAATACGTTCGGCTTGCTCGCCAATCAATAGAACCTTGCGGATGTTAGAGCCAGCCACAACTTTTGCTAGCTCGCCGTAATCCGCACCTTTGTCAGACCCGCCCAGAATTACCACTTTTGGCTCCTCAAAGGCCTGGATTGCTACCGTGGCTGTCTCTGGCGTGGTGCCAAAGCTATCATCGTAATAACGCACGCCGTTTAGTTCACGCACTAGCTCAAGCCGGTGCTCCATGCCGCTGAAACTGGTAAGTACCGACCGCATGGCCTCAAGGTTTTGCGTAGCCTGCCAGACGGCCGTAACGGCAGCGCAGACGTTCTGCCAGTTGTGCTTGCCAAGCAGTTTTATCTCGTCAGTCTCACAGACTTTTTGACCATCAATCATTACCGCGCCGTCTTTGATCTGTGCGCCCGGTGCCGCGAAGAAGGGAAGCTTTTTGCCCTGAGAGGCCGATGTTATTCGTTTGGAGTCTTCATTTTCGGCAAAGTAAATCGCCACATCCTCAGCGCCTTGATGCGCGAAAAGTTGTTGTTTGGCGGCCGTATATTCTTCGTGGTCCTGGTGCCAGTCCAGATGCTCCGGAACGACCATCAGACAAACTGCGATACGCGGTGAATACTTAAGGTCAATCAGCTGGAAGTTGGCCAGCTCCAGCACCACCCAATCGTCTGACCCGATACCGTCTTTTAGCATGTCCAGCGGCGGCGTGCCGATATTGCCGCCCAGATGTACGGCCTTGCCATCGGCCTCCAGCATCTTAGCAATCAGCGTGCTGGTTGTGCCCTTGCCCTTGGTGCCGGTCACGCCGATAATATTCTTGCCCGGGCAAACCTTAAAAAATTCGTTGGTAACGGTGGTAACCTTGTCTAGGATAGCTGGCGAGTTGGCTGCCGCGATGTCACCCGGATAAACTATCGGGCTACGAACAATCAGATCAAACTGGTCTAGCCCGCGTAGATGGTCCGGCCCCAACTGCCGCTCCACGTCGCCTGGCAATTCCACAGACTCGTTGCCGTCACAGACCGTAATCTGGTTGCCCTCGCGCCAGTATTCATAAGCTGAGCGCCCCTGTTTGCCGAACCCCAGGATGGCAACTTTCATCAACCGGACTCCCTAGCTGCCCAGATTTTTCTTGACCACGTCGGCTACTTGCCGCGGCGTCATGTTGGCCTTCAGGATAACATCGCTAACGTTCAGTTTTTTGATAGATTCGGGGATTTCCTGCTCACCCATATTGGTCAGGATAATCACCTTGATGTTCTTGCCCCAGCTACTGGCGCGCATCTTAGCCAGTACCTCGTCACCGGTCATTTCCGGCATCATCAGGTCCAGCAGGATGATGTCCGGCTTCATGCTCTGAATCAGTTCCAGTCCCAGCTTGCCGTTCTCGGCGGTCTGTACGTCATAACCTTCCGCCTCAAACTTGAAACGGTACATCTGGCTGATAGCCTGGTCATCCTCAACAATCGCGATTTTCGCCATACTGTTATTATCCTACGCCAAGCCGATTATTAAAACAAACCAACTTACATTTGACATTCCCTATATGATATGTGACCCTGATAGGGAGTCACAAAAACAAAAAAGCAAAGAATAAAATAACTATTAGATTATAAAGGCCAAACAAGGTAATGAAAGATCTCGCACCAACCATATATCGCCAACGCTTGGTTATAGAAGGCATTCCTGCTAAGCCAATATCAGACCAGGACATCAAAGATTATCTAGTGAAGCTGTCCGACGTGCTCCAGATGAAGACACTAATTGATCCCGTCACTCACCGTAGCGACAAGTATGGTGAGGCCGGCTGGGTTCACTGGGAAAGTTCCGGTGCCCACTTCTATGCCTGGGAACAGCCAATGCTTTTTTTCAGCGTTGACATTTATACCTGTAAAGAGTTCGAGGCCACTGATGCCGTAAACTTCACCAAAGACTATTTCCAGGCCAAAGAGGTCGAGTACAGGGAGTTCTAAGGTGGACGAGACAAGTCCGGTGCTGGCACCAGAGGAAGAAACACCTCAAGTAGCTCCCTGGACCAATGAATCGTTTGCGCCAGACCGTATCAAGGGTCTAGTGGAGGACTTGATCCCCGACGAGGCAATTCGCGCCGGCCGCCGGTTCGGTGTTCATGTCATCGATGGGCAGGATTCCCATTCGGATATTGCCCGGTCTATCGAGGCAGAGGTGTTTAACGAATTTTTTGATAATGACTTTCAGAAAATGAAGGCAGAATACGGCCCCTATGACGATGCCAGTACGCTTCTTGACGGTATTGGACTATGAACAGGGTAAACCAGTCGGCGTGATTCGAATAATCCGCCCATCCGAAAAGGGTCTCAAATCGCTAAATGACTTGGCAGAGCCAAGCAGCCCCTGGTACCAGGAAGGCGACACCCAAGAAAAACGCTGGGCAGAAGTCGGCAATGACCCGGCGCACACAGTTGATATCTCCACCATGGCAGTTATGCCGGAGTATCGAAGCAACCACGCCGCCGACGGAGCTAGCGCCGCCCTTTATTCCACTTGCGTACGCTGGTCTTTGAACAACGGCTATAACCGTTGGGTAGCCATCGTAGACAAAAAAATCCACGATATGATGCAGGCCTGGGGTGAACCTTTCAAGCATTTTGAGGGCGCCAATTGGGCCTCATACCTTGACTCTCAAGAGAGCAGACCTATACACACCGAACTGCACTCAGGCTTGAAAAAGATTAAAGCTTTTGACGAGGCCATGAGCGAGCAGGCCGGCAAAACCATGGATATCCATGGTCTTTACACGCGCGGTGCAGGGCTAGATAGAGAGTTCGTTTTACCCGACCTCGGTCATACCGTACAATAAGCACTAGCAATGTTTGTACTATTGTTCGTGGTGCTAATCAATGGTTTTTTGGGTTTGCTGATTTTTACCCGCAATACCCGGTCTGCTGTTAACCGTTTATTCTTACTGCTTACATTTGCCACTTACATGTGGGCGATAGCCAGTTATTTGACAGATAATGCCCCTGTTGACCAGCGGCTTCTATGGGGCCGTATAGCCTTTTTCTTCCCTGTTTTGGTCACGCTATGTCTTGTGTTGCTCTCCAGGGTTTTTCCGGTGCGCCTAAAAACTTCCCGCAAGGAACTCGTGGCTGTAATCTGTTTAGCGGCGTTTAATATGTTCATCAGCCTGACACCCCTTGTCGCTAAAAGCGCGGTAATCCATGGCAACGGCACCGACCTAGCTCCAGGCAGTATGTATTTTGTTTTTATACTGATAGAACTCGCACTTTTTGGGTATGCCATAAAGAACTATATTTTAAGCCTGCGACACTCTGACGCGGCTCAACGCGCGCAATCCAAACTGGTAGCCTATGGCTTTATGGTCAGTTTCTTCTGGGCGCTACTCTTTAATGTGTTGCTGACACTGGTAGTGCCAGCTTGGGGGCCGGCCCGTTTTGGCCCCATAGGAACGGTAATTTTTGTATCCTTCACCGCTTATGCTATCGTCCGGCACAAGCTGTTTGACATACGGCTGATAATAGCTAGGTCAATAGCCTATCTTACTTCGCTCACGGTGTTAGCTTCAGTCTACGGATTTCTGGTATTCGGCACCGCCGACCTGCTGTTTCATCTCAGTATACCGGTCTATGTGCAGATATTCCTGGCCGCCGCGACAGCCGTTGCCTCCTTAAGTTTTGGCCATATAAAATCATTCTTCGACCGGGCCACCAATAAACTATTCTTCAGGGACGCGTATGACACCCAGGCGTTTTTAGATGAGTTCAACAAGAACCTGGCTATCACGCACGAACTAGACCAACTTCTTAAGCAATCAGCGGCAATCATTGAGCAAAACATCAAGCCTGCCTACTGTATGTTCGTCATCAACGGCACAAAAAACACCCGGGCTCGCATGACCAGATCAGGCAACAGGGGTCAGATGGACAAGAACTACATCGATGAAGTTAAAACCATGATTAGCCACACCAACCAGAAACTGATAATAACAGATGAGCTGAAGGGCAAACACGGCCCCCTACAGAAGTTGTTGCGCCGCGAAGATATAGTTATGCTGGCCAGATTGACCCCCAGTCTAACAACTGCCCGTTTCGATGTCGGCTATCTGTTACTGGGGCCAAAGAAGAGCGGCAACCTCTATAGTTCCCAGGATGCGCAGGTTATAGAGATAATCGCCAACGAACTAGTTATAGCGGCGCAAAATGCGCTGAGGTTTGAGGAGATAGAACATTTAACCTCACCCTACAGGCCAAGGTGGATGAGGCTACCAAGAAACTGCGCCACGCCAATGAGAAGTTGAAACAGCTGGATGAGACCAAGGATGACTTCATCAGTATGGCCTCGCACCAGCTCCGTACGCCGCTTACCAGCGTGAAAGGCTACATATCAATGGTTTTGGAGGGTGATGCCGGCAAAATCAACCACAAACAGCGAGACATGCTTGGACAGGCCTTTTTCAGCTCCCAGAGGATGGTTTACCTGATAGCTGACCTCTTGAACGTCTCACGCCTGAAAACGGGCAAATTCATCATCGAGCCGACCCCTGTTAACCTGGCCAAGGTGGTCAAGGAGGAGCTGGAGCAGCTGGAGGAGACGGCAGATTCCCACTCCCTAAAGCTCACCTATGACAAGCCCAAGAGTTTCCCTGAGCTGATGCTGGATGAGACCAAGATCCGCCAGGTAATCATGAACTTCGTGGATAACGCCATCTATTACACCCCTGGGGGCGGACATATCACTGTACATCTGTTGGATAAGAAGGAGACCGTAGAACTACGCGTAGAAGATGACGGTATAGGGGTGCCCAAGAGCTGAGCAGCCACATCTGTTCACCAAGTTCTACCGGGCTGGCAACGCTCGCAAGGCACGGCCGGATGGCACCGGGCTGGGGCTATTCATGGCCAAGAAGGTGGTAGTGGCCCAGGGCGGCTCCCTGATATTCGAGAGCCAGGAGGGCAAGGGCAGCACCTTTGGCTTCATCTTCTAGCAAGAATAAACTATCCCCAGAAAAACATAAGCAATAATATTGACAAAATGTAAGGCTTGTGGTAGTATTGGAACATCCTCGCCTCATGGGCGTCAGGGTGGAGAACCTTCCGGTGGCTACCAAGATAGCAGTCGGAATCCAGGTGGACCGGGGAGTAACTTTACAATCAGGCAAAAAGTTGGAGAATTGTTTAGTTTGTCGGTCCTAAAAATAAAAAGCGCTGTTTATCGGCGCTTTTAGTGTTTTAGACGCAAGCTAGATAGTCATGGGTCTTTAAGCCCGGTCGAGATATCTTTATAGGTAACTCCCGGTTTTAAGCCCAAACCAACCGACTATATATGTTCTTTAGATTTCAGATTTGTTTTGCTGGGTGCTACACAGAGGCGATAAATAATTACCGCTTGTGTGTAGTACCGTAGTATAAGCTGATCTGGCACAAGGCCTAGTCAGGTCAGAAACCGCTTCGAACATCACGGAGGTGATGAGAATGTTGTTTCGTAACAAAATAAAGATGATGGCCACTCTTTTCGCCTTCGTGGTGTTGGGGCGGCGATCTTCGCGTCAAACGCATATGCGCACAACTCACATCAGGACCATCAAGGTGCCTGTGCCCGGTCGACTTCGTCGATCAAGAAGGGCGTGACGGACCTGCACTTCAACGGAGTGCTCGGTACGGCCGCCAAGAAGGTGGGCATCAGAGGTGTCAATGGCTCGATCTCGAAGCAGATGAAGGAACAGCTCGTGATCGGCAAAGTCAAGCACTCAACTACCACCGACAACACCGGCTGTGACGGCAACGGCGGCACGTTTGGTGCGGGTTCTCGCGAACTCCGCAAGGGCGAGGAAGTCGCAGTCAGACCTCCGGCAAAGATCGGTAACTCTGCCTGCAAGCATCCAAACCCGAAGTGCAAGCCGGTTACCATCACTGCGAACTCCGTGTTCCCAGTCTCGTGCTGGAATTTCAACGGAGGCACGGTCGTTGTCGTGATCTGGGTGCACAAGCAACACAAGTTCCATCCGCGGCACCACCGCAGGCGGCATACAGTGTTCATCAAGAAGGTGACGAAGGATTCGAATGGCGCCGTCATTCCGACGCCGACCGGAACCTTCCGCTTTCGCGTTAACGTCCCGGGTCGTCATTCCAGGGTTGTGAAGCTGAACACCAATCCCCAGTACGTGGGCAACTACGTCAGCGGGACGCACGGACACATCACCGAGATAAAGCCAGTTGGCAAACAGGATTGGGAAACGGTTTCAGCCGTCACTCAGCCTATGAATGTCCACAGGCACAAACTCGTCATCGTGTTCGTGAACAAAGAGAAGTCAGTTTCTGTCCCGTCGGTGCCCCCGAAAGAAGGCATCTGCAACGGCGACAACGTCAACAACGGAGTTGGTACTGCGGGTAACTGCAGTCCCATCTGCGGCAGCACCACGATCATCACGGGCAACAACAACACCGTGAACAACGAAGGGAGCTGTAAACCGGAAACGCCGCCGCCTCCGCCGGAAGAACCGCCAGTGGTGAAACATTGGACGGAAATCAGCTGTACGGGATTTGAGGAGATATCAGGAGGCGGAAGCTTCTTGGTGGACTGCGCGGTCAGCAATGACAGCGGAGCTCCGATTTCTCTCGAAGCGCACAGCAACGACGGCAACTCACGGGTGAGCGGCATTAACTGCTACTCAAACGGTGGGTCGCAAACCTGTCCCTCTGGAGGAACTTTCGAGTTCCGTGTCAGCGGGATCAACAATGGGTCATCCATCTTGTACTCGTCGATTACGGCGACGGCCTCGGCCAATGGCGTCAAAGCGACGTTTACGTCGGAATCCCGTTCCCGGTCGACCCCTCAGGTGGTGGCTTCTAGAAAGGAGTGAATGAGACGTAGTAGTCGGTTAAGGTGTGCAGACACAAGGTGATTTTGAGCTAACGCTCTCCCCTTAGTGCTCTGCACACCCCCCGACGACTGCTTTAGTAGAGTTTATATTTTTGCCTCCAGCGGCATCAATATTTATTCCTCGAGCAGTCTCATTTCCCCATTATCTACCATTGAAGCCCAATGACTATCTAGTTTGTAAAACATTAACCATTAATACAATTAAGAAGGAGATTACTATGACGATTAAACTTTCTATTTTGGCTGCAGGTCTTGCCGCTATCGTCCCGGTACGGCGTTTAGCGGTCCTGTTTTTGCAGGCCCAGAACCCAGGCCAAATCGAGCAAAGGTGATATATACCGTGTTAAAAACATAACAACCAACAGTTCTTTCGCCGACAACATTACCGCAAAATGTGGCGACCACCGTTGAGTACCAGTGTCCGGATCCATAACGGTGGCCCTGCTACGCTTACTAACGTAAACGTTGCAGCTACCCTGAACGGTGCTTACCTCAACCAGTCATGGTTTGCAGGTTAGCCTGTCAGCCGACAACAACTTACATGACGCAATAGTTACGGCTAACGCTGGTGTAAATACCAGCGCGGCTACGACTGCCAGCTATGTAAGCGGTTCTACCCAGCTTCTTAACTACAGCACTACCCCAGGTGGTGAGTCTGTGTTAAGGAATCTGCCTGATGGCATCCTGAGCGAGGGTGTTAATATCGGTGACATTGGTCCTTTGACTTCCGACACCGAAGAGGTACAGTTCCAGGCTAAGCTGAACTGTCCGACGCCTCCGAAGCCTCCGGTAACGCCTCCGGCTACGCCGCAGACTCCGGGTACTCCGGCTGCTCCTACCACGCTGGTTAATACCGGTCCTGGTAGTGCTATCGCGGCTTTCGTAGCTGCTACGATTGCTGGTGCTATCGGTTACCGCCGATTCGTCAGCCGTCGCCTGAGCCGTCAGTAAGTGTGACTAGCGTGACTTGTCCCTTGTGGATAAGCACTAGCGTGAAACCAGTTTTTGTGCTACGCTGAACCTACGTTCAAGAGCACTGACTGACCGCTCTAAAAACAAACACCTCACAGATCTTTTAGAAATCCCCTCTGCTTACGTGGAGGGGATTTTTATATTCGCCCCTGTTATGATAACATTTACAGGTTATGGACGGCCTCATCGTCTAACGGTTAGGACACCAGGTTTTCATCCTGGCAATAGGGGTTCGATTCCCCTTGAGGTCACCAATTTTTATATCAAACTATGAATTATCCATATTCTGTTACAGGCGAAAAGTTGAATTCCGGGATTCTGAACGGAGAGCCTACTCCTCCCGGCTATGACATTTATGACGGTGAAGCATATGCTGCTCCTCCCAGGCCGCATAAGAGCGGGCATGATGCATTGAGGCGGATCATTGATGCCAGCTTCACTCATGAGATAAGCTGGGAAGATGTCCAAAGGCGGCTTGGCGAGTCCATCCGTGTTTTTACTAAGCTGGGCGTGGATGAGGAGGCTCTTGAACGGGTGGCTGATCCGGAGCACACCGACTGGGTTCTGTGGGACGGTCCTTCACCGCCGGAAGTATTATCTGTAGAGGCCTTGATTCATGAGCGCGACAAACCCAGAGCCGTAGTTTTCAAAGATTCACCTGCGACGCGTATGCCCGCCTTAATCGCGGAGCCCGCGCACCAGAGCGGCATAGACCATCTTGTCGGACATCTGACCCATTTTCATATGGGCGGCGACGGCCAGGATGAATATTTAGCAACCCGTTTTCAGTCGCTTGGCATACGCCAGCGAATACGTGAAGGTAAGCTAGGGCAGGCGTTATATGCGCCAGTGATGGCAGGCGCCCTTGTTAAACACAAGAATATTCGTATCGGCAATCATTTAACGGCTCTTGAAACCGTCGCACATTTCCCGCTCCATGCTTTTAGCGAAGAGCCTGTACCGGAGCTTGATAAGTGGACCTGTGATCATACCCTGGTCCCGATACCCTATGGAGACCCGGAAAGCCCACCCGAAAAGAGAAGTCGTTTTATGAGAGCTATCGGGGGTCTTGTACCGGGCTTGCAACCCCATACCAGAAGCGGTGGTTTTTACCGGGGCTGGAGTAACCTGCAAGAACAGCTAAAATTACTCGGCCTGACTATGGACGACGAGCCTCAGTACGATTCCTACCCGTATGATGCTGAAAGCCATTTCCTTTTAGTAATCGAAAAAAGAGGCGCTCCCAACCAGGATGACATAGCGAAACTAATATCGCTTGAATCGTTCATGCAGGGGTGGAAACATAATCTTGATGAAGATCCCCCACTGATGAAACCTGCTCCATTGACCAAGATGCTGTTGCGCGGTAGCGTCTACCACTAACGATATAAATCAGCCATTACTTTTCTTCGTCGAGTCGCAGTGGCTTGGCGATTTTTGGCGGCAGGAGGCGGACGAAGCAGACGGCCATCAGACCGATGGCGAAGCCACTTATAATGTCTGCCGGCGTGTGCACGCCCAGGTAAAGGCGTGACCAGGCGACCAGCAGAATCCAGAGAACCGAGACCCAGCGCCAGGTTTTGGGCAGGATAAACCAGAGGGTGAGCGCCAATGCCGTGGCGGCCAGCATGTGTCCGGACGGGAAG
Source organism: uncultured bacterium (assembly GCA_963805865.1). GTDB lineage: Bacteria > Patescibacteriota > Saccharimonadia > Saccharimonadales > UBA4665 > JARIHC01. The sequence continues at coordinate 65,585 of CAWDVI010000003.1, read as the reverse complement.
CCCGGACCGGTCTCTATGGCGCGGACGTGTAAGTTATTGGCATGTAACATGGCGGTCGGGCGGGGCTCGTTGACGATGTATTTGACGGCAAAGCCAGCCACGATGGCGCCGCCGGTCGTGAAGAAAAAGCGCCAGGACAGGCGGTATTTCTTGAATAACAAGGGTATCAGTACGCAGAGGATGATGGGGTAGGCAGCACCTAGGCCTTCAGTTATCCAGAGGGCGGGCGTTCGGAGTCCGTCTGGCCCGTTATTTATGGCGTGGAATAAACTGGCTTGCCAACCGGTGAGCGTGTTGCCGCCAGCCATCAGCATGCTGACAATAAGAAGCAATAGGCCTATACCGAAAGCTACCCATAAGCCGGTTTGGCTTTTGCGGGAGGTTTTTGTTGGCTCGGCTGACATGGCCATTATTTTAGCATAACTGTCTTTTGCTAAGCTGAAACCGCAAGTTATACTAGAAGTGAAAGGGTGGGATGTTTACCAAGCAAACGATCCGCGATATTAATCTAAAGGGCAAGACGGTGCTCCTGCGCGCCGATTACAACGTGCCCGTGCAAAAGGGCAAAATAACCGACGATTACCGGATCAAGCAATCCTTGCCGACTGTTGAGTATTTGCTCCAGCGCGGCGCCAAGCTGATCATCTGCTCCCATCTGGGCCGGCCGGAGAAAGGCAAGCCGGTAGCCGATTACAGCCTGTTCCCGGTTGCCAAACGCCTGCAGGAACTGCTTGGTAAGCCGGTAGAATTTGCCACCGATTGTGTTGGCGAACCGGCTGAGAAAGCGGCTGCCAAACTGAAGCCGGGGCAGGTATTGCTTCTGGAGAACCTGCGGTTTCACCCCGAGGAAGAAGCCGATGACGATAAGTTCGCCGAGCAGTTGGCTGGACTGGCGGATATCTTTGTGCAGGATGGTTTTGGCGTAGTGCACCGGGCGCATGCCAGCACCGATGCCGTCACCCGGCATCTGCCAAGCGTGGCCGGATTGCTGGTAGAAAAAGAAGTTGATACTATCACTAGCGTCATGGAAAAACCGGAGCGGCCGCTGGCGGCAATAATCGGTGGCGCTAAGATTGCCGATAAGCTTGATATTTTGAAGCGGTTTATCAAGCTGGCGGATTTCGTGGCGGTCGGCGGCGCTATGGCCAATACATTTTTAGCGGCCCGCGGGTTGGATGTGGCCGATAGCTTGTATGACAAAACGATTTACCGCTGGCCAAAGATATTATGAACTCTGCCGCCACCGAGGCCAAAAAGCGGCGCTTCATCTTCGCTCTGCCGCGCGACGGCGTGGTGACGCACAAGATTGATAAGAACGCGCCGACTAGGACTAGTGGACTGGGACACCAAAGTCGTAGCCGACATAGAAAATTACCCCAAGCGCGTGCCAGCCAGCGCCAGCCGGATCCAGGCCCACGAGAAAATCGTTGATATCGGCCCTTTTAGCGGCTCGTTTATTGCCGGTGGCGTCCAGCTGGCCAATACCGTTATCTGGAACGGTGCCATGGGCGTGACCGAGACCGAGAGCCTGCAAGGACCAGTCGGGCCGTACGCACACGGCACGGAACTAGTCATCGAAGCGTTGGTAGGCGATTTCGGCCATAAGCCGTTCACGGTAGTTGGCGGCGGCGACACGGTTGGTTATATAGAAGAGCGGGGGCTGGTAGATTGTTTTGATCACGTCTCTACCGGCGGCGGCGCTAGCTTGGAACTAATGGCTGGCCGCAAGTTACCGGGCGTGGAGGCCCTGCTCGACAAGAAGAAATAAGGTACAATAAGCCATAAGCACTATGAAGAAGATAATGATCGCCGGCAACTGGAAGATGCATCTCAACGTGCAGGCGGCCAGCTTGCTGGTAAACCGGCTGGATAAACACATCAAACCGCACCGCGATATTGAAGTTGTGCTGGCGCCAAGCCTGTTAGCATTGCAGCCAGTCAGCCTGGAAATTGATAGACGCAAATTCCGCCTGGCCGCCCAGAACGCCTTCCATGTCGATGAGGGCGCTTACACCGGAGAAGTCAGTTTTACGATGCTGCGCGAACTGGTCCATTACGTAATAATCGGTCACTCTGAACGGCGAATCTATTTTGGCGAGACGCTGGATACGGTGCGCGAAAAGGTCGGAGCGGCCGTGCGCAACGGCATCACGCCGATCTTGTGCGTCGGCGAAACCAAGCACGAAAAAGTGGCCGGTCATACCCGCCGGGTCATTCATGATCAGCTGACTTCGGCCATGTCCAACTTGACGAGCGAAGAAGTTGAAAACTTGGTCATAGCCTACGAACCGATCTGGGCAATCAGTACGTTTGGCCACGAACTAGCCAAGCCGGATGAGATCGAACAGGTCTTCAAATTGATCCGGTCTCAGGTCAAGGAGCTTTACGGCGCCAAGGCTGCTAAGAGCGTGCGCGTACTCTACGGTGGCAGTGTGGACGACCAGATTGCCGGCGGCTACCTGGCACTAGAAGATTGTGACGGCGTGCTGGTCGGTGCCGCCAGCCTGAACTACAAACAGTTCACCGGCATCGTGGACACCGCCTACCGGCTGGGCCACAAGGACGACAAGAAGTCATGAGCGCCGCTGAGAAAAAACCCGCCAAGAAGACCACCAAACCCGATGTTGACCGACCGGGCAAATCGGCTCCATCGCCCACCTCTAAACCGGTCATCGTCTCCAACCGGCCGCTTTTGAAAGACCCGATGGTGGTTGACGACGACGTTGCCTTGCAGGAAGAGACAGAGGAGAAGGAAGAACTAGCACATAGCTCCGGACCAAAGATAAAACCCCTGGAGCCTACAGCTGAAGAGCCGGCCGAGGGAAAAACTCCACCCGCTGAGACAGAAGAAACCGCCGACAAAGAAGATGTTCCGGCTAAGACTGAAACTAAAACCAAGAAAAACGATGAGACCGAGGCCGCCGAGCAAGCCAAGCACGATGCCGCAGTCCAAAAACTGATAGATAGCGGGCAATACGTCCTGCCTATCAACGCCGTGGAAAAACGCAAAGCCAAGCACTTCGTGTTGCTGGGCGTCTTTTTGGCAATCTTGCTGGCATTGGCTTGGGGCGACATCGCCGCCGACGCCGGCCTTGTCCACGTAAATGGTATCCAGCCCGTCACTCACTTTTTCTCCAACTAGATTACAACAGTTTTACAAGGCCGACTTTGTTAGAATTATAAGGTGTTAGAAAAGCTTCTTGAGGGGTTGAATCCGGAACAGCAGAGGGCCGTGAAGACGACGGAAGGCCCGCTGTTGATTCAAGCTGGTGCTGGTTCGGGTAAGACCAAGACGTTGACCCACCGGGTGGCCTACCTGATTGCCGGCAAGAAGGCCACGCCGTATAACATCCTGGCCGTGACTTTCACCAACAAAGCCGCCCGCGAGATGCGCGACCGGGTGGCCAAACTGCTTGGCGAAAAGGCTGACAACCGCGGCTTTATGCCGTTTATGGGAACTTTCCACGGAATTTGCGTGCGCTTGCTAAGGCAGGACGGTGAGGCCATCGGCATTCCGCGCAGTTTCGTGATTTTTGACGAGACCGATCGGCAGGCCGCCGTCAAACAGGTTAGCAAGCAATTGATGATAGATGAAAAAGCCTTTCCGGCGCGGGTGCTGAGCAGTCTGATCAGTAGCGCTAAGAATGAGATGATAAGCCCGGCGGAATACTCAGGTACCGCTACCAGCCCGGCCCAGAATACTGCCGCTAGAATCTATCCGCTGTATGAAAAAGCTCTTAAGGACGCCTCGGCGCTGGATTTTGACGATCTAATCAACCGCACCGTACAAATGCTGAAGACAAAACCGGAAATCCGCAAGAAGTGGCAGGACCAGTTCAAGTACATCATGATTGACGAGTACCAGGATACTAACGCCGCCCAGTACGAATTAGTTAACTTGTTAACTAATGAGCGGAATAATATCGCCGTGGTTGGCGACGACTGGCAGAGTATCTATAGTTGGCGCGGCGCCGACTTCCGCAATATTCTAAAGTTCGAGAAAGACTATAAAGACTGTACCGTCATCAAATTGGAGCAAAATTATCGCAGTACGCGGCACATCCTGGATGCCGCCCATGCCGTAATTACCAAGAATGCCCAGCGCAGTGACAAAAAGTTATGGACCGCTATCGATGGTGGACTGCCGGTGCAGATTGTGCCGGTCGGCAACGAGCGGGCCGAGGGCGAAGCCGTCATCCGGCGTATCCGCGAGGGCGTGGATAGCGGCCGGCGCCACTTCCGCGACTATGCCGTACTCTATCGTACCAACGCCCAGAGCCGCTCCATAGAAGAAAACCTGGTTCATTATGGCATCCCGTACCGCATAGTTGGCGGCGTACGTTTTTACGACCGCAAAGAAATAAAAGACATCATAGCTTACCTGCGCCTGATCTATCAGCCGGAGGACCGGGTCAGTTTTGAGCGAATCGTCAATCTGCCGGCCCGCGGCATCGGCGCTAAAAGCCTGCAGAACTTCTTTGCTTGGCAGACCGCCGAGGGCATATCATTAGAACAAGCCTTAACAGAAGCAGAAAACTGCCCGGATCTAACGCCGAAAGCCCGCAAGGCCCTGGGTGAACTGGGCGACATTATCTCCAGCCTGCGCACCGTCAGCCAGGACGCCGCCGTCACCGGGCTGATTGATTCATTGCTGAGGCGCATAGATTATCTGAACTACCTGGACGACGGCACACCACAGGGCGAAGCCCGACAAGAAAACGTCAAGGAGCTGTTGAGCGTGGCCCGCGAATACCAGGAGCTCGGCCTGGATGGCTTCTTGGAAGAAGTGGCCCTGGTTAGCGATCTGGACGGCGCCGACTTTACTAACGACGCCGTCACGCTGATGACCCTGCACGCCGCCAAAGGTCTGGAATTTCCGGTGGTCTTCATGAGCGGCATGGAAGAATCAATCTTTCCGCACTCAAGAGCGCTGTATGACCAGAGCGAAATGGAAGAGGAGCGCCGGCTATGCTATGTAGGGATGACACGCGCTAAACAGGAGCTGTATATGATGTACGCCTCAACCCGCTTGCTCTACGGCGGCCTCCAACACAACCCACCATCGCGTTTTCTCAGCGAAATAGAAGGCAATTCATCGGCCACGGCTTCCGACTCAGACACATTCGTACCTCGAGTGTCTTCGACCGAAACCGTGCCCTCTGTTGATGAGCCGCGCTACGTGCCCGACCTTAACGAGGGTGACGGTGTCCGCCATCAGGTGTTCGGCCAGGGAACGGTACTGGAAGTAGAAGGCGACAACATCACTGTCTATTTCAAGGGCAAAGGCACCCGCAAACTGAACGTCTCGTTCGCGCCGCTGGAGAAACTGTAGACAGGCCACGATATTTGCTACAATAAGGATTACGGGTACAAGGGGTAGCTGATACTGTCCGGGAGCCTTGGCCTAATTGAGATATGCAGAAAAAACTAAAGAAATTCCGTTTACGGTTCCGCCGTTTCCGCCGCAAAAACTTGCCGCGTGATGTTGAGGACGTAAAAACCATCAGCCGGCACCCCCACGCCGTGCCGGTGATTACTTTCGCGGTGCTCATCGTTTTGACGGCTGGCATCTACTTCGTGGCGCGCCAAACGCATCACATCAAGCCGCACCAACAGGGCTTCGTGGTGATAATCTCGCATGACCACGAAAAACAGATTGTCCCCAGTCATCAGCAGACTGTTGGTTCGCTACTACACAAGCTTAATATCACGGCTAGGCGAAGGTGACGCTGTAGAGCCAGCCCCTAGTAGTGTCATCCAGCAAGATGATTTCCGCATTAATGTTTACCGCGCCGTTCCAGTGCAGGTAGTAAGTGGCAACAAAAAACTTTCGCTTTCAGTGCCGCCACTACGCCGCGGGCCATCGCCCAGCAGACCGGCCAAAACGCTCTATGCCGAAGACTGGGTCAATACGGTGCCCGCCCAGGACTTTGTGCAGACTGGCGCTATCGGCGAGCAAGTAGTTATAGACCAGGCCACACCATCAATGCTGATCTTTACGGCGCCAAGGTGGTGCTTGCGCACGCACGCTAAAACAGTCGGCGACATAATGAGAGAAAAACACATCGTACTTACTAAGCATGACCGCTTGAGCGTGCCGGAAGATACGCCAATAACAGGCCTTGAAAGTCGCTTTCCTGCGTACCGGCACTAAAACGCAGACTATCAAGGAAGTCATCCCGACACCGGTCAAGACCATCAACGACAACTCGCTGGCCTATGGCACGAAAGCTGTTCGCCAGCACGGTTCGCCAGGCGAACAGATCGTGACTTATCAATTGATACTCAATAACAATGTCGAGATGGCCGCAAAGTCATTCAGAAAGTCGTTACCAAGAAGGCGGTCACACAGATCGTCGTGGTCGGTACTAACTTGAGCGGTATCAAGGGCGACCTGGCGTTGGCGGGCATCGGCCCCGGGCGATTATAAGTACGCTGATTATATCATCAGCCATGAATCTGGCTGGCGGCCGAACGCCGGCAGCGCGTATGGTCCGTACGGACTGTGCCAGGCCTATCCAGGCTCAAAGATGGCCAGCGCCGGTGCCGACTGGGCGACCAACCCGGTCACACAGCTTAAATGGTGCAATGGCTACGCCCAGAGCCGTTATGGCAGCTGGGGTGCGGCCTATAACCACTGGGTAGCCACTAGCAATTGGTAAATCATGGCCGCCAACCTGACCGCACCCAAGAAATCGCTTGGCCAGCATTGGCTGAGCGATGAGGCGGCGCTGGAGGCGATATGCGAAGCGGCGGATATACAGCCCGAGCGACACGGTACTGGAAATCGGCCCCGGGCTGGGCACACTGACGGAGCTGCTGGTAAAGCGGGCCGGGCAGGTAATTGCCGTGGAGTTTGACGAGAAACTGGCCGCCGATCTGCCCGCGCCGCGTTAAAGCCGATAATCTGCAGGTAATCTCACGCGACATCCTGAGTCTTGATTTCACCAGCCTGCCGCCGGATTATAAGATTGTCGCCAACATCCCATATTATCTGACGAGCAATCTCATAAGAGTTATTAGCGAAACTCCGAATCCGCCGGCCAGCGCCACGATTCTAGTGCAAAAAGAGGTCGCCCAGCGGGTTGCCGCCCAGCCAGGCGACATGTCACTGCTCAGCGTCACAGCTCAGTTTTATTGGCAGGTTGAGTCTGGGCCAGGAAGTGCCAGCCGAGCTATTTGAGCCGCCGCCAAAAGTCGATTCGCAGATACTGATTTTACAACAACGCCGCCAAGCCACTATTTAACGTTGACGCTAAAGCCTTCTTTCGGTTGGCCAAAGCCGGTTTCTCCCAGCGCCGTAAAACTCTTGCTTAATTCACTGGGCGGCGGGCTACATATGAGCCGCGAGAGAAGTCGCAACGAGTTGAAAACAGCCGGTATCGACTCCGGCCGCCGCGCCCAGACTCTGAGTCTTGATGAGTGGCACAGGCTGTATATAGCTTTATCTTAATATAAATGGTATAATAATTTATATGAGTGAACATAATTATCCACGCACCGAGGAATTTTTAAGGTACGCCACTGCGAATTGCGGTACACCGGTTGAGAGCCAAGAAGATTTTGACGCTATCACGCCAGGTCCCAGCTAACTGTGCTAGCACTAAACCCGCCCCAGGTTGCGCCAGAAAGAAAGTTGCGTGTGGTGCGCGTAGCGATAGATTCCATAAGATCTCATGGATTTGAGACAGGCCAGAAGAGTCCCGAAAAACCTTTTGAAGGGGTTGTGACGAAATCCCAGCACCCATTGTTTAAAAAAGGCGATGGCATAATCGGCTTCGCTAGTCATATAGGCGAAACCTTACTAGTGAACACGGCAAACCATGATGACATGGAGCATCTCCAAGCAACGTACGCCAGCCCGGAATACAGACGACAGCTCGCGGCATAACACTTGACTTGTTAAGTATCAGGCATAGAATGAAATTATGGGTCCGACCAACAACCTTTGTATCTTATTCAACATCTGGCATCTGTCATGGGTCGCCAGACCGACCAGGTTTTGCAGGAGCAACTAGACATTGGCCTGTCCCAGTTCAAGATCCTGATGGTGCTGGAGTGGAATCCCCGCGTCCAGCAAAAAGCAATCGCCGACGCGCTCGGCCAGACCGAATCCAGCATTAGCCGCCAGCTCAAACTACTCAAGGACAAGAACCTGCTAGTCACCAAGCCGGACCCGCACAACCGCCGCCGGCACATCACCACACCGACGCCGCGTGGCATGCGCGTCACCGAAGCCGCCACAGCCATCATGCGTCGCAGTCTCGGCCCGGAATTCGCCAGCCTGGGCGACGACCAACTTGTACATTTGGTGAACGGTCTTCAGAAACTGCACCGCATCGTCTGCCAGCCCGGCAAAACCGGCGCCTGCGACCACCCCCTCGGGTTATAAAAGAAAAAGCCCCTTTCGGGGCTTTCAGCTTTTTAAGAGCTGTACACGTTATATGACATTGAAATCTCCTTACTTCAAGGTTTTGATTACAATAAGAATTATAGCACTGAGTAGTATGCAATAGAATAAGAAAACTAACTGTTTCTTACGGTCCAAGTAGTTCTTGCTATTTGTTTTCTGGCATGTGTCATGACGTTCTTTCACATATTCTAGAGTATCTAAATGTCGGTGCGTATAATTATCTTTTGGTGTTTCGTAAGCTGTTTCCCATGGATTATCGCCAAATACCGTTAGCGTAAGTTTTAGAACTGCATAGGCGAAAAAAGCAGCTGCAATAAAGTAAATAACTTTTCCATAGTCTTCTGCTGGCAAAAACAGTCGCTTAGCTATACTCATTCCAGAGCTGTCAGAAATTGGGTGGTAAAGATACGCGATGATACCGAACGAGGCAGTAAGCAGTATATTCTCCGTAGCTCTAGTACGATTATAAATATGTAATAAGTAATCGTAATCTCTTCGCTGCTCTTCTATGATAAGCTTTAACGATTTGATTTTCTCTGTAGCAGTAGCCATGTAACCCCACATGCCCACCATTAATTGTTGGTCTAATAATGCCTTACTAGATGAGCAAGTGCAAGCAATAGCTATTTGCGCACACCGACAATGGCGGCAAGCATGAGCGAAGCTATAAGCAGCAGGCTGGCATGCAATAGTTTATAATTTACGAACGCTAAGATAACTCCAGCAAACCAAACAATACCGCCTAAAGAGCCGAGATAGATATTTAGCTTGGGCTTACGGTGGCCGTCAAACTGTAGCTTGTCAGAGAAAGCCACCAGTACAACTCCGATAATGATTAATACGATAGGCATAGCCAACATATGCATCGGGTTTGTTTAATATATAGACGCCTCCATTAGTTACTATACAATGTGTTTGTTGGCTGTCATGATAGATAGCGGAGAGGAGATAACAGTACATTATGAGCGAATACGCATGTCATAACTGTGATAAGGTAGTGGACCTAGACGATGCTGGCGACAAAGCGCAACAATGCCCTAACTGCGGAGCTTCAATTCAAATCAAGAGCCTAGAATAAAGTCTACTTACTATGAGGATATAATTGCCAGCTAAGACACGTTAAACTAAAACGGAACAGCCTCCAGTAGAATTAGGTTTGTACAACTTAAGATCTACGAAAGGACTGTTCCAGTGACTAGTCTAGCAAAATTACCAAGTGAAGCTTGGTGTAAACGGTTTGTATACAAACAATTAACGGGTAACAATACTTGCCGGTACTGCCAGGGCAGGCTGGCTTTCAAGCAGGGTCGTGACTATGGTTGGTGTAGCGCCTGCCGGGTCAAGGTAAGGCCCAAGGCGGCTAGCTGGTTTAGGGGCAGTAAGCTATCCTACCGGCAGTTCTTCCTGCTGCTGCATTGCTGGCAGCAGCGCCAAAGCCCCGGCAGCGCTAAGCTAGCCACTGGTCTCAGCTACACCACCATCAATCGCTGGTACTGGCGGTTTAGGGCTCTGGTGCCACCAGACGACCAACAGAAGCTGTTATCCGGCATCGTGGAGGTTGACGAAGCCTGGTTTGGCAAGCAGAAGTTCGGTGGCCAGACCATTGTGATGGGAGCCATTGAACGGGATACCAAACGCTTAAAGTTAGCGGTCATTCCTGACACCGAGCAGGACAGTTTAGAGGGCTTCCTGGAGCAACATGTGGCCCGGCAAAGCCTGGTGGTTAGTGACGCCTACAGTGGCTACAACGATCTGGAGTTCCTCGGATACAGCCACGAGAGATGGAACCACAGCAAAGGCCACTTTGCCGGCACTAACCACATTGAGGCTACCTGGAGCGCCTTAAAGCGTTACCTCCGGAAACTCTACGGCTGCGTTCCCACTAAACGGCTGCGGCTCATCTTGAACGAATGGATGGCTCGGCACAACAACTGCCAGTTGTTTACCTCGCCCCAAGCCTTTCTACAAAGTAGCTTGTTCCGGATTAGTTGACTGTGTCGCCAGCTAAACCACTAGCGTTTCTTGACCAAAAGTGCTATAATACTCTGTTACGGGGCTGAATTTTAAGCTCGACGTTGGTCTTTATCGGTTATATCAGCAGGTCGCTTGTCAGCGTATAGGCAAACTTTTTAGATGCAAATTCTAAAATCCGTAGTGCTGTAGCATTTGTAAGTGAGAAGGCTAACGCCGTCGCAGCTTCATTTATGCAGCCTGCACCAGTTCTAGTTTAATTATTAGGACCGTGCCGCGTGTGACGCCAGATAACGCAAAGGCGCGCTATATCATCTGGATGCTCGACTAGAATTGTCCTAGCTAGTCGCTAAGACTTTGGACTTTGAGGAATGGTTTTTTGGTCATTTATCGGCCGGACCTCAAGATTTTTAAATGACCTAAGCCTGTAGACGATTAACCAAGATAAACCGGCGGACGTGGGGGCAGTACCCACCAGCTCCACCATTTTTAAATACAATATGGAAACATATACCCCTAAAGACGCTTTCGGAAGATCTCTCGAAGGGTATATTCTCATGGTCATCTGGAGGCTCAGGCAGACACTGTTATCAATTTTGAAGAGGCTTTCTCTGGCGTCCTTAATGTTGATTTTGGTGAAAGGATACCTGATCCCATGGAATCACTGACCCCTAAAGAAAAGGCAGCTTATCAAAAAGAGCTAAGAGGAGTGGAATGGGCGCTGCACGTTGGGGCGGTTGCGGCCCGTACGGGTGTCCTGCTAGGAAGAAACCCGCCCGACCATTTCTAGCTTTATTAAAAGAGGCAGGTAGGTACGAGTCAGTAAAAACATGAATCCACCAGCTCCACCAAAAACGCATCAGCAACCGCTGGTGCTTTTTTGTTTGGCTTATGACCCAGCAAATTTATGCTTAATACCGGTGTAATATAATTGCGTATCACTAGCTTTCTGATCTGAAAAAACAAAGTACTCGTCCTTGAGCATATCAGGATATTTGATCGTCGCCGCCTTATCACTGAAACCTGCTGCAATTACCTCGGTGTAGGGTAGCGAGAGTACCTCCCGCCCAAAAAAATGAACCTCTTATTTGTTAAAATAATCTCACCTGCATCAACCTGCTCAACAGATGAGATAGTTTTCACAGTTGTCTTTGCTGTATGCTTACCACCCGCTGTAGCCGCTCCGCCAACCGCGCCTAACGGACCAAGAAGTACTCCGCCCACTAAAGCCCTGCCCACTACATGTTTCTTTTTTCGATGTGCCGGTCGTCTCATGAACAGCTCTATCTACATTAGCCATTCTTTGCGCCTTTACTTTAAAGTATGCTTGCTCGCCAGGTTTTAAGTTAAGTGTTACTTCAATGGGTTGGATTTTGCCAGCTTTTATATCTGCTTGTCGTTTTGCTTCAAGTGCTTGCCGCTTAGCTTCTTCTTCAGCTCGCTTGTCGGCATCTGCCTTCCGTTGCAACGCCCGCTTACGAGACGCCTCTTTTTGGTCATCCACCGCCTTCTTAACTTTATTACTGATGTCTCCGAACTTCATTATAAAATCCTTAGTTTTGCTAAACGTTATTTATAACGTTAAGTATGCCATAGTTTCCTAAGTCGGACATGCTCCACCACAAAAGCTTGAGTGAAAACTCGAGCTTTTTTGATTTTGCTCATGCTTGCAGGCCTAATCATCTAACTTGTATGCTACTGCATATGAGAAGGGAAATGTTGGATGGCTCGAACGGATGGTTCCTCGTTGGCTGAAAAGAAGAAACTATATGTTGGCTGTGCTTTGACAGGAGCCCCCGAAACATTTACCGATGCTGTCGAAGCCACTAAAGAGGAACTGTCTAAGGATTGGGCCATAATGCAATTCTTAGGCACGACCGCCGGAACAGAAATCGATGTGTATGAAAAGGATATCATCGAAAACGTCAGCGGGTGTGACGCATTCCTCGGCGTATTAGACGAAACTGCTTTTGGCCTTGGGTTTGAGACAAGAGATGCGCTTGAGAAAAATAAACGAGTTCTCCTGGTGGCGAACTCAGCCTCAAGAGTTACCAGGCTAGCCTTGGCTCTTCCTCACTTTTTCCCAGAACAACTAAGCTTGCGCAGATATGAGGACATGGTGCAAGACGTACCTGAAATGGCTAGAGAAGAGTTTGCTGACATCCTGAGCGCTTAAAGTTGCTCCACCTCCACCGTGTTGATAATAGCCTGAACTCATGCTATAGTAAGTGTAAGTTTAAGAATTTATTAAGAGGAAAATTATGCGAGATAAGGAAGCCAAAATGGAAGCGCAGATAGAAGAATTCGTTGCAGCTGCGCAAGATCTGCATGAATCCGGCACAGAGTGGTTTCGCATGCCCGATGTCAGTAAGCAAATGGCTCGAAACGACGAAGCACTCATGCGCCGCCGCAAAATTGCAGGTAAAATACTGGGCGTTGTTGGCATAAAGCTATCTGAACCAGAAAAAGAATCAGGCGGACTCTATCCGGTTGCGACTCGACTGGAGGGGCAGGGCGTGCTGAAATCAACATGGGAGGCGGCTGGATTGGAAGCTCCTGGCCATCCAACGCGCAGGCTGTACCGTCTCGTTGAGGAACCTGTCGCTCAAGCTGTGTAAACAACTCTGACCAGCTCCACCAAAAACGCATCAGCAACCGCTGGTGTTTTTTTATTGATTGATTTGAATCACGGTAATTGAGGGAGAAATCAACTACTATGCTTGTAAGGGGGCAGGCAACGAACTACCGCGAAATATATCAGAAATCCACGGCGCAAGGGGTCCCTAAGCTGGTAAGCAGAATAGCTACAGTGGAAGGCCGGCTGGTTATCTTGGCCAGCTGTTTGGTTTTGGCTGGCTGGCAGTTGAACATCGAGATTTTAAAGCGCGCCCGGCCAACTTCCTTACCCATGAACCCGCTGACCGCGGTCTGCTTTATCGCCTTGGCTATGGCGTTGCTGTTGGTCTTGAAACGGCCGGTCGCCAAGTGGCGCCGTTGGGAAAAACTATTGCTCAGCTTGGGTGTGGCTGTGTTTGCGACGATTGTCCTGGCCCGCTACCTGCTTCATATAAATTTCATGCCCGACCGGGCACTGTTTAGCTCAAAACTGGATGTTCCGGGCCAGATACCGAACGCCATGGCACCCAATAGCGCCCTCGGCTTCATATTGATTGGCGTCAGCTTGATGTTGTTTGACTCGCGTGCCAAAATTGCTCGCGGTCTGTCACAATTCCTGGCCGCGACCGTTGCTTTTTTGTCGGTCATTGCTCTGTTAGGTTACGCCTATCAGAACAGGGCCTTGCTGGAGTTCAGGGCTTTTATACCGATATCTCTGTATGCGGCCATTTGCTGGCTACTGCTGACCACAGCCATTTTATGTGCCAGGCCCGAGCAGGGCTTTATGCGGTTATTCAGTTCGGAGGGAGGCGCTGGCTTCATAATGAGGCGTCTATTGGTGCCGGCAGTTTTGTTGCCTTCAATATTAGGCTGGCTAAGACTTACGGGCCAGAGAGGCCACCTCTACAACACGGAAATCGGTGTCGCTATCGCCGTCGCGGTCAACATCTTGTTCGGCTGTATATTGGTCTGGATAGCCGGTTATGTGCTTAACAACAAAGAGCACGAAATAGACCGGGCCAAAGATGAGTTCCTGAGTCTGGCGGCGCACCAATTGCGCACGCCCGCCACCAGTGCCAAAATGGCACTGTCCCTGCTTGGTGAACGTGACGCCGGACCGTTGACCGACCAGCAGGCTGAGTTCGTACGAATTGCCGTGGACGCCTGCAACCAAGAAACACAGATTATTGACAACTTGCTGAACGTGGCCAGGATGGATACCGGCCATATCATCCTGGAAAAGGATACGGCTGATCTGGGCAAGATGGCAAAAAGGGCGCTCGATGAACAACGGACTATTATTGACTCACGACACCAGGCTGTCCATTTGGACGCGCCATCCGTTATGGCCGTGGTGGATGCCGGTTACCTCAAGACGGCCGTCGACAACTTGATTAGTAACGCTAGCAAATATACGCCGGAAGGCGGTGAGTTTTCAGTGGCGGTCAAGCGGTCTGGCAAAAAGGTGCTGATTGCAGTGGCGGATAATGGCGTCGGTATTGATCCGGAGGACATACCCAAGATATTTATTAAATTTACCCGTCTGGACAATGAATTATCAAAAGCGCGTAGCGGCACCGGGCTGGGTATGTATCTAACTCAGAAGATCGTCGCGCTGCACGGCGGCAAAATCATCGTGTCTTCTAAGCCGGGCCACGGCTCCAACTTCACCATTGAATTGCCACTGCCACGTCGCTGAATAGACTTTTAAGCCGCAGGGGCTTGTGGGGTGGCTGGTGGAGTCGGGGCAACGGGTGGAGGCGTAGTACCAGCATTCTGGGCTGAGGCTTGGCTGGCGCCCTTATAGGTGGCGTCACCGAAACCGAGCATCAGATAGCCGATAACGGAGAACAGCCATAGGCCGATAACGCCGAACGCAGCACTTTTACCGAAGTTCTTGGCGACATCAAGCGATACCACAAGTGATACGATGACGTTGACGAACGGGATCAAGAAAAGGATAAGCCACCAGCCTGGACGACCAGCGACCTTCAGCAAGACGTATATGTTATAGATTGGTATGATGGCGGCCCAGCCAGGCTTGCCGGCTTTTTGGAAGGTGGCCCACATACCGGCTATGGCCAGTATGGCGATTACGAGGTATATGATTAACATACCGGCGCCAATGCCGCCATAGCTTGATGCGAAAGTTGAAACGTTCATTTTAATAATCTCCGATTATGTTTATGATTATAAGTGTACTCTCACTCTGAGTGTTTTTACAACACATTTTATAGTTTGCTAAAATAGCTAAACAATATGAGGGCCACAAAAAGAGAAATAATAATTGGTGTCAGCGCGTTCGCCGTCGCTCTGACCATGGCTGGCGGTGGGTTGTGGTGGCATGGCCATTCACAGCACAACAAACAGCTCTCAGCCACTGCCGCCAAGACCACCAGTAACCCGAATATCTCTCTCAACCAGGACGATCCCAGTGGTGGCCTGAGTGTCAGCGGCCAGGCATCTAACCTGGGACAGCTTGGCACGGGAGGTGACAATGGCGGCCAATCCCAAAACGGCGGCAACGGCTCAGGCGGCTCGGGCAGTGTAGACGCGTCTACCTTCAAGCAGTATGAAAAATATCAGAACAACAAAGACGCCTTGTTTGGCGACATCCAGGCTGGCAGTGGTGCCAAGTTGGGTGCCGGACAGAAAGCCAGCATTTATTACAAAGTCTGGCTAACCAACGGCACGCTGGTCGACCAATCACCGGTCAGTAGCAGTGGCCAGCCACAGCCCTTTAACCTTACCCTGGGTGCTCACCAGGTGATTCCCGGGTTGGAAGAGGGCATATATGGCATGAAAGCCGGTGGCAAGCGTTTAGTGATTGTGCCGCCAGCTGTCGGCTACGGCTCTAAAGGCCAAGGGGCCGTGCCACCCAACGCTATCTTGGTTTTCCAAGTCCAGTTAGTCAGCGTTCAATAGCTCCAGTTTGCTATGATTAGGGAATGACAACCAACCGATCTACGGAGTTTAGCGATCAGCTGGAAACATGGCTTAAGGCCAAGCAAAGCAAAACCTTGTCTAGCCTCAATGAAGTTTTCCAGGACAAGAGCTTCGCAATCACCTTTCTGGTACTGATGATTTTTCCAGCTCTGCCACTGCCGACTGGCGGCGTGACGCACGTCTTTGAAATCATAGTCATGCTGTTATGCCTGGAGCTGATTGCCGGGCTCAAGACCCCCTGGCTACCTGAGAAATGGAAACACATGCGTCTGGGCAAAGCTCTGACCGGCAAAGTCATACCCGAAATGCTGAAGCGTATCCGTTGGTTAGAGAAGCGGTCCAACCAGCGCGGCCGATGGGTATTCAATCTGCCGCTATTCCCGCGATTGGTCGGCCTGGTGGTGTTCGGCCTGACGCTGGCGGCTTTTTTGGCACCGCCGTTTACCGGTCTGGACACCCTGCCGTCACTAGGCGTGGTGCTAATTAGTCTGGCGATTATTCTGGATGACTTACTGATGTTTTTGAGCGGCCTGTTTATTGGTTTGGCCGGCGTCGTAATGACCATAGTGCTGGGTGCCGCGATTGTGGAATCGTCGCGTCACTTTTTCTAGCGGGTAGATTGCTTATAATCCCTGTATTTGACGCTGAGCGGTGTGATCCGGAATGAGATAAAGCCGCCGGCATCCAGCTCGGCGACTGGCGGCAAGTGCTCATCACCGTCGTAATCGCGCCACTTAGTTAGGCGCGCAAATATAGCCTTTTTGGTAGTAACGTCAGCCTCTATCTCAGCGTAACCCTGAATCTGCGCTGTCTTCATCTCCTCGGCGTCAAAGACGGTCAGCGCCACCTGGTGATTGGCTAGCATATTGTGGGCTTTAGCGGTATCGGACTTGGTCATCATGTAAAACTTGTCATCCGTTCCCAGGACGTAATATATGGTTACGCCCTGTATGGTACCGGTCCGGTCCGCGGTCGACAGTACGCCCACTTCATGCATGCCCAGGAAGTTCCGGGCCTCATCGGTCATGACCGAGCCTGACAGTTTAGGCAATTCCTTAGGAGCTTCTTGGACAAGCGGCTCCGGCTCGGCTTCGGGCCGATGCTCTATCTTAGCCTCAATGTACTTTTCAAACCGGGTTGCACAGCGTGGGTTCACATACGTCAGAGTATAATTGCCCATTCTGGTGTGCAGTTCGGCGGAGGGGAAGATTCCGGCATCAATGACCTTTATGCCGGCTACTACGTCATACGATATATCATCCATGGACGTAAAGAAGGGTCGTCGCTCCAGGTAGATGACGCGCCGGTCAGTGGCTACCAACATGGCCAGACCCATGCCACAGTGCCCATAGACGACTCCCTTGATATGCTCGTCTTCCTCAATAACCTGCGGCAGGTGCCGGCTACTCATCTTGTATTGGCCGTAGGCGGTCATGCCGGCCTCGGCCAGCTCATTTTTGATGCGCTGTTGGTGGGCTGTCAGGGAAGCCATGCCCCCATTATCTGCCTGTCCGCAGTTACAGGCAAGCGAAAAGCCGCCTGGGCGTGCGCTCAGGCGGCTTAAGGTATCCGGCCTACTTAGTCAGGACGAATGATGGAGAAAGGGGGTTGCTAGGTGCGTACCTCCCGCACGTAAGCTTGCATTGCCTGCCCGTTAGATCTAGGACTTTTCAATGGATTACCGCCTTTCTGTTTTTGAAATGTTAATGCTTATACTGTACCACCCGTTTATTAAAAGTCAATTAAATGCTGTTGCGTAGTGCCGTTTGAGCTGTTACACTACGAGCGCTAGAAAAAGCTGCTAGATAACGTTTCGTTAGGTTCTAGATTCAATTAATAAATTAGTGTTATGAGGAGCAGCTAACTTGGTTCGGCCATAGTTACCTCGGACATCAGGAGAGTAATAATATGGCAACCAAACTATTCGTAGGTTCATTAGCATGGACTACCAACGACGACAGCTTGAAAAAGTTTTTCGAGAGCGCTGGCACCGTTGTGTCGGCTAACGTCATCACAGACCGCGAAACCAACCGCAGTCGCGGCTTCGGTTTCGTAGAGATGTCTTCCGACGAAGAGGCCAAAAAAGCTGTCGATGAGCTGAATGGTAAAGAGCTCGACGGCCGCGCAATCGTGGTCAACGAAGCCCGCCCCCGCCAGTAAGCAAATGCTTGACCGCCGCCAAGTAAACCACTAGTCTGAAAAGACTATGGCGGCACTGGACAAAGCAAGACACACGGCACGAAAAATTGTCACCAAGACGCTGCAGCGGCCCTTGCGCCCGGGCAAAAGCCTAAAGCCCGAGGATGTCGCTGCGGCTCGTGAGTACATTGCCGGCTACTGGCCAAAGGTAGAGCGTTATCACCCAAAAGACGACGAGAGCCTGCTCGGCCTGCCCAAACCGTACCTGGTGCCTTCGTACCGCGAAAAAACCGGCTTTGATTATAACGAACTGTACTACTGGGACAGTTATTTTATGGTTCAGGGGATGCTGGACCCGGAGCACGAAGCGCTGGTCACCGGCGTCTTGGAGGATCTGACCTCGCTTTTTAAGCGGTTTAAGGTCATTCCGAATGCCTCCCGGACCTACCTGACCGGCCGTTCACAGCCGCCTTTGCTCTCGACCTTTATATTTGATGTCTACGAGGCCTACAACCCGGGCGCCAATTGGCTGAAGAAAAATATCGAAATTGCCAAGCAGGAATATGAAATCGTCTGGATGGGCGAAAAGAAGCCTAACGAACGCAAAGTTTACCGCGGGCTGAGCCGCTACTACGACTTCAACTATCTGCATGACCTGGCCGAGGCCGAGAGCGGCTGGGATATGACGCCGCGGTTCGACCGCCACGCCCTTAATTACCTGCCGATTGACCTGAACGCCTTGCTATATAAATACGAGACTGACTTTGCCCGCGCCGCCGATATACTCAACGACAGAGAAGGGGCCGCCCGCTGGCAAGCGGCCGCCAAAGAACGCAAAAGAGCCATAGATAAGCTGATGTGGGACCAGGCGCGCGGTCTGTACTACGATTACAACTATATCAAAGAGAAGCGTAGTAGTATCAACAGTCTGGCGGCTTACTTCCCGATGTGGGCCGGTATGGTCAGCGACACCCAGGCGGCCGACCTGGTACGGGCCTTGCGCCGTTTTGAGAACAAAGGCGGCCTGGCTACCACCGACGCTTTGCCGCTCGGTCAGTTCGTACTGGGCAGTATGCCTACCCAGTGGGCTTATCCCAACGGCTGGGCGCCACTGCATTTCATCGTGGTAAAGGGCTTGGAGCGCTACGGCTATCACCGCGATGCCCGCCGGATCGCCGAAAAGTGGATGACTACCAATCTGCAATGGTTCCAGAAGAATCATCTTTTCTTGGAAAAATATAATGTGGTGTCGCCGGAAAAGCCACCGCTCAAAGGTCTCTATCCCAGCCAGACCGGTTTCGGCTGGACGAACGCCGTATTTGAGCGCTTCTGTCGCGATTACATCGATAAGGATAAGGCATGACAATGACCGAGTTGCCTAACAAGCCAACCCTCGAAGATTTCCAAAAACTAGTCCGCCAGCTGGTGGTGGAGCGCGGCTACAATCAGGAAACGGTGCCCGAAGTATTGATGCTCTTGATTGAAGAAGTCGGCGAGCTGGCTAAGGCCATCCGGAAGTTAAACGGCCAAAAAACGCACCAGGATTCCAGGGTTCATAACGTCGAAGAAGAGCTGGCCGATTGCCTGTGGCTGTTGGTCGACCTCAGCAATCGTCTGGACATCGACCTGGAGGCCGCTTTCCGCGCCAAAGAAAAGAAGAATAAAGATAGAAAACTCGTATAAGGACATTGATGCATGGCGTACGCCATTGATGCTGCGCTTTCGGCCTGACCTGGTGAGCTTGCAAAAGCCGGCTCATCACCCTAGGGGCTAATAGAGGGGTATATAGATTGTATATATAATATATATACCCCCCAAACAGCAGGTACCGCATCCCGGTATAAGATGACACAAAGAAGTTAAACCGCTACACTAGTAGTCTATGAGTAATTACTATGTCACCACGTCTCTGCCGTATGTGAATGGCGAGCCGCATCTCGGCCACGCCATGGAATTCGTGATGGGCGATGTGCTAGCCCGGCGCGCCCGCCAATTTGGCGACACGGTAATCTTCAGTACCGGTACCGACGAACACGGCGGCAAAATCGCCGAGAAAGCCGCCGAACTAAAAATCACTCCCAAAGAGCTGGCCGACCAGATGGAAGCCCAGTTCCGCAAACTGACCGGGAAACTTGATATCAGTAACGACCGCTTTGTTCGCACCACTGACCGCGGCCACGAACAGCGTGCCCAGCTTATCTGGCAGGCTCTGAAAAAAGACATCTACAAAGGCAAGTACAGCGGCTGGTATTGTACCGGTGACGAAGCTTTCTTCACGGAGGCCGAGGTCAAGGCCAACAACGGCGTCTGCCCCAACCACAACCGGCCGTATGAGCAGGTCGAGGAAGAGAATTATTTCTTCAAACTCAGCAAATACACGATACCGATCCGCAAGAGCATCGAAAGCGGCGATTTTAAAATCGTCCCCGATACCCGGCGCAACGAGATTCTGAGCATCTTAAAGGACGGCCTGGAAGATATCAGTGTCAGCCGGCCTAAGGACAAGATTAGCTGGGGCGTACCAGTTCCCGGTGACTCCAAACAGGTCATGTATGTCTGGTTCGAGGCACTGATGAACTACATAACGGTTATCGGCTATCCCGAACAAAAGGAATTCAAGCTTTTCTGGCCGGCCACTGTCCAGGTGGTCGGCAAGGACATTGCTCGCTTCCACGCCGCTATCTGGCCGGGTATGTTGTTGGGGCTTGGTCTGGCACTGCCGCGCAAGCTGTATATCCACGGCTTCATCAACGTAGACGGCAAGAAGATGAGCAAAAGCTTGGGTAATTACGTGGCGCCGCATGAGGTGATTGAGAAGTACGGCGCGGATGCCTTCCGTTACTACTTTCTGCGTCACATTCCCAGTTATAACGACGGCGACTTTTCGTGGCAGAACTTTGAGGCCGCCTACAATAATGAGCTGGCTGATGAGCTGGGTAATGCCCTGCAGCGTACCGTGGCCATGATCCAGCGCTACCAGGATGGTGTAATTGGCGATATTCCGCCAGCCAAACACGACACCGCGCAGTACGACCGGGCGCTTGACGCCTGCCGTTTTGACCGGGCGCTTGACGAAGTGTGGGGCCAGGTCCGCGGCCTGAACCAATATATAGAAGAAGAGAAACCATGGGAGATTGCCAAGCAGAAGCGACGAGGATCACCTGCGCGAAGTGCTGGCTTACCAAGTCAGCTCACTGCTGGAAATCGCCGAGCTCCTAACACCTTTCTTGCCTAGCGCCGCATCCAAGATCCAGGCCGTCTTCAAAGATGGCCTTACCCATCTGCCGAAAGAAACCCTGTTTCCTAAGCACGACACTGATGACCGGGCTGGTTGATACACACTGCCATATCCAATCAGCCGGCTTGAAGCGGGGCGAACGGGCGACTCGCGAGCTGTGGGCCAAAGCGCCCGGGATGACCGGCGACAAGCTGGTGTCTGACGCCGCCACGGCTGGCGTGACGCGACTAATCTGCGTGGGCTGCGACGCCGAAGACAGCCGCCTAGCCGCGGATTTCGTGAAAAACCGTGAGAATTGCTGGGCATCGGTCGGCATCCACCCGCATGAGGCACAGCATTACGGACTGGCTGCCGATCTTCAAGAATTCGCTAAATTGACCGCCCGGCCGAAGGTAGTAGCGGTCGGCGAGTGCGGGCTGGATTATTACTACGGACATTCGCCCAAAGCCGCCCAACTAGAAGTATTAAAATTTCAGATTGAGCTGGCGCTGGAGCATGACCTGCCGGTAATCTTTCATGTCCGTGAAGCCTTTGACGATTTTTGGCCGCTGTTTGACGCCTACGAGGGCGTGCGCGGCGTACTGCACAGTTTTACGGATACGGCTGATAATCTTAGCCGGGCCGTGGAGCGGGGGCTGTATGTGGGCGTCAACGGCATAGCTGACCTTCACTAAGGACCCGGCTCAGCTGGAAGTATATCGTTCCGTTCCTCTTGAACGATTACTGCTAGAAACGGACGCGCCCTTCCTGAACGCCAAAACCTTACCGCGGCAATATCAACGAACCACAGCGATTAAAGACGGTGGCGGAATTCCTGGCAGAATTGCGCGGCGAAGATCACGAGACCCTGGCGTGTGCCACGACCAAGAATGCCGGCCAGCTGTTCGGCATTTAGGCTGGGCGTTATACTGTTAAGATGTCATCCGGACCAATTTATCTAGACCACGCCGCCGCCACGCCGCTCGACCCGGCGGTGCTGAAGGCCATGCAGCCGTATCTTGCGGAAAACTTTTATAATCCGTCGTCGACTTATACCGCGGCTCGCGCTGTTCGCTCAGCATTGGAGGAAGCCCGGGCACAGGTGGCGTACTGGCTGGGCGCGCGGAGCAGTGAGATTATTTTCACGGCCGGTGGCACAGAGGCCAACAATCTGGCAATTCACGGCGTGATGCGCCAATACCCGGAAGCTAATGTGGTGGTCAGCGGCATTGAGCATGAATCGGTGCTGGCGCCAGCCCGGCAATATGAGTGCCGGACGGTAGGGGTAGGCAGTGACGGCCGACTAAATCTGGATGATTTGCGGGCCAAGGTTGACGAGAACACCGCCTTAGTTAGCATCGGCTACGCCAACAACGAGATCGGCACTGTCCAGCCGCTGAGGGAAATCGCCAAAGTAATCGCCGAGAAACGGGCCGGCCGGAGCAAACTGCCACTTATTTTCCATACCGATGCTTGCCAGGCCGGCAACTATCTTGATTTGCACGTGTCGCGGCTCGGCGTGGATATGATGACGCTGGATAGTAGCAAACTCTACGGGCCTAAACAGAGCGGTTGCCTATATGTGCGGTCCAACACCCGGCTGGAGCCGCTGATAGACGGCGGTCATCAGGAAAGGGGACTGCGCAGCGGCACTGAGAACGTGGCCGGCGACATAGGTTTCGCCGCGGCCTTAGAGCTGGCACAAAAAACAAGACGCGGTGAATCCGCCCGGTTGCAAAAACTGCAAGCGGCATTTTTTCAACGGATTGAGGAATTTATTCCGAAAGCTGTGATTAATGGTTCGCGTCAGTACCGTCTGCCAAACAACATACACCTGTCTATCCCCGGGCAGGATAACGAACGACTACTTATCCAGCTGGATGAAGCCGGTATCCTGGCGGCGGCCGGTTCGGCCTGCAATGCCAGTGACAGTGAGTCGTCTGAAGTACTGAAAGCCATCGGCCTGAGCGATGCCGCGGCCCGGGCTTCCCTGCGCTTCGCTACGGGCCGGGCTACCACCCCTGAAATGATTGACCGCGCAGTCAAAACACTTAGCGACCTGTTATAGCAACCGTCGCCAGCTGTTTTATAAAGCTTACGTTTGCGGTATAATTACCACTATATTTACAGGTGAATTGAAAGATGGTGGGTAAACAAACATGACAACCTGGCAAATCGTGGTCGCGGCGGCGCTGGCCTGTAACGTATTGGCTTTCGTGTGGCTGGCCATGCGCCTGGGTCACTCCGGTGGCGCTACGAAATCGGCCGGTAAGGCTATGACCGATTCGCTTGAAAAGGCCGCCAAACAAGATGTGGAACGGATCTTTAACGATGAATTCCGGCAGGAACTGCGCAACCGCGGCCGTTTGCATTTCGAGAAGATTATCAGCGAGAACGCTATGTTCCTCCAGCAGGATTTGCGGCTGACAACCTCGCAGGTCAACGAATACATGAAGACCGAGATCACCAACACGCTCAAAGAAGAGTTCCATAAGTACGAGCAGTCCATCATGGATGCCAAGGACCTGGCACTGGAATCACTGGAAAAGACCAGCAACGCGATTGAAGAACAGCGCAAGGTTCTAACCAAAGAAGTGGAGCAGAACTTGCAGGCCGAGAAAGCCCAATTGCTCAAGCAATTCGAAGGCAATATGGCAGAAATAATCAACCACTACGTGCTGGCCGCTATTGGCAACCAGATAGATCTCAGCGATCAGCTGGAATATATCCTGTCCGAGCTGGAATCCAATAAAAAGGCAATCATTGAGGATATTCAAAATGGCGCATGAGGAAAAGGCCGGACAACTGCCACCACTGGTCGTAGGACCGGTGGAAGTCAACCGCTTACAGCGCGAGCTGGCCGCGATTGATGAAACTCTGCTGGAGCACACCCTGCGCAAAAAAAGCAGTAGCGCCCGGATGCTCAAAACCAGCCAGCTGATGGACGAGCTGGTCGACCTGAACAAGCTGAATCTGTTGCACAAGACCGATCGGGAGCGTCTGCACCGCTTCCTGGAAGCGGTCACTGATCGGGCGCCGGTACTGCACATCAGCTTTAGCGCCGATCCGCCGCCAGCCTTCTTGGAAAAGTTGATTACTTGGCTCAGGGATAAGATTCATCCGCAGGTGCTGGTCACCATCGGCATCCAGCCGACTATCGCGGCCGGCTGTATTGTCCGCAGTCCTAATAAATATTTTGATTTTTCCCTGAGACAGGACTTCACCGACAAGCGAGAATTACTACTTAAGCAAATAGCTGGAAATCAAACACAAAAGGCGGCCTCATGAGCGGCGGTTCCGGTAACCGGCATTTTGACCAGCTGGTGAAAGCCGGCAATCCGGTGGGTGAAATCATTGCCGTTGACAAGTTCCTAGTCAAGGTGCGCGGTCTTCAGCCGTGCGAAATTCATGCCCTGGTGATGTTCGAGGATGGCAGCAAGGGGTTTGTACATGAGGTCCGCACCGATTGCGTGCTCCTGCTACACCTTGGAACCAAAGGCTTGAGCATAGGCATGGTGGCGGTCGTCCAGCACACTGAACTGGTCTGCAAAGTCGGCAAACAGTATGTCGGCCGGGTGGTCTCAGTGACGGGTGAGCCGCTGGACGGCAAAGGCCCGATTGCCGCCGATGCTACCTGGCCGGTGTTCAATAACGCCCCATCGCTTCATGAGCGCCAGCTATTGAGCGACCAGTTGGAGAGCGGCGTCAGTGCCATAGATTCGTTATTCCCGCTAGTCCGCGGCCAGCGCATGGCTCTGCTCGGCGATGCCAAGTCGGGCAAGAGTAGTCTGGTGACCCAGATTACCACCAACCAGAAGAACACCGATCAGATTGTTGTTTACTGTTTGATAGCCAAGAATCGCAGTGATATCGACACCCTACTATCGCGCCTTAAGAAAAACGGCGGCATCGAAAAAGCCATCGTAATCGTATCGACGATGTTCGAATCACCAGTTACCAGTTACCTGGCGCCTTACGTAGCCTGTTCAATGGCCGAGTTCCTGTGGCAGAAATGCGACCAGGATGCCATCATCATCTATGACGATCTGACCAGCCATGCCTACATCTATCGGGAAGTCGCCTTGCTAGCCGGCGCCAGCCCCGGTCGCGAGTCATATCCGGGCGATATGTTTTACGTGCACTCCAGCTTGCTGGAACGGGCCGGCCGTCTGCAAGCTAGCGGCAAATGTCTGACTGTCATACCGGTAGTGCACACTGCCAACAGCGATATCACGGCCTATCTGCCGACCAACATAATGTCAATCACCGACGGACAGTGGATTCTTGATATGGAAATTTTCCGCTCCGGTGTCCGCCCGGCCATCAGCATGGGGATGAGTGTTACCCGTACCGGCGGCATCGGCCATTCCAAGCGCCAGAAAGAATTGGCCGCCAAAACCCTTAAGACCCTGGCTGATTACCGCCAAGCCGACGAATTTTCGCATTTCGGAGCTGAGCTGGCCGTGGAAGCCAGGCAGGTCCTAGCCTCTGGCAAGCGGATCCTCAAGATACTTACCCAAAGCCCGAGTGGAACCTTTTCGCTGATGAGCCAGCAACTGATGTTTGACATAGTGCTCAACCTACGGCCCAACGAAGACGTTGATATCGGCCTCTTAAAGGCCAATGCCCCGGCGTACGCCGCCAAGATTACCAAGGATGAAGACTTTGTCGCCATCCGCGACCAGCTCAAGACCACCTGCCTAATCAACATGACCGGTAAAAAGGCCGCCGCACCGGCACCGGCAGGAGCCCACAAATGAAACGCCCGCGTGAAATAGCCCGCGAGGAATCGGCCATGGGCACACTGGTCAAGCTAACCAGTAGCTTTGAAGGCATCGCCAGTATGCGTATCTCGCAGATTAAAGACCAGGTACTGCAATCAACCAGGTTCTTCAACGAGCTGTGGGGCATCTATTCGCAGATAAACGTTGAGGAGCACTTTCAGTTCGGCCGTGAGAAAACCACTGCCGCGATTAACAAGGAGCTCTACATTGTCGTTACCGCGGAAGGCGGCTTCAGCGGCGACATCGACCAGAAACTACTCCAGCTGATGATATCGGAATACGACCAGGCCAAGCAGGATATCATCGTCATCGGCAGTCACGGTGCCGCCCAGCTGGCACAACGGGGTATCAGGTTCAAAAAGTATTTCAAGATGCCCAGCAAAGACCAGAACATAAACGTCGCGCCAATCATCCGCGAGGTACAGCAGTACCGCTCCACAAAACTGTATTACCAGGAATATTTATCATTGATGAGCCAGGACGTAAAAAGCATAGAGCTCTCCAAGGCTATCAAAGAACGCGGTAGCGCCAGCGAGGGTATGGACCGGATGATTAATGAAAGGACGTATATCTTTGAGCCGAGTACCTACGCCGTGGTCGCCCACTTGGAGCGGTCCATGATGCAGATTGCCGTCAGCCAGCTGATATTGGAATCCAAACTGGCCCAGTACGCGGCCCGCTTCCGTGCCATGAGTGCTTCGCATGAGAGAGCCTCCACCACCAAAGACGAATTACGCCTGGCTTTCAACCAGGCCCGGCGCAGTATGAAGGACGAGCGCCTGAAAGAGATAGTCAACGGGCTGAAAAAGGTTAGGGCAGGAGCGGGGGCTTAGGGTGGCTGGAATCCTAACTAGCGTCAAAGACTTCGTGGTAAACGTCCAGTTTGATGAGGACGTGCCCGCCCCGTACGAGCTAGTGACGGTCCAGAACGGTCACGACACACAGCTGCTGGTTGATCACCTTGATCCGTCCGGCACGGCGGTCTGCCTGAATATCCGGAGTGACTCGCGCCTGACCAAAGGCATGACAGCTAAGCGGACTCAAAAAGGCATTGAAATACCTACCGGCAGCCCGATAATCGGCCGTGTCCTGAATGCGCTCGGTGATCCGATGGACGGCCAGCCGGCCATAACCGGTGCCGACATCAAGTACAAAGACATACTGAAATTACCACCCAGGATGTCTGATTTCGGAGTTGCTCAGCCAGAGGTCCTAGAGACCGGCATCAAGGTCATAGATTTCTTCACACCTTTTGTTAAAGGCCGCAAGATTGGCATCATCGGCGGCGCCGGTGTCGGCAAAACGGTGCTCACCATGGAGTTAATCAATAATATCGCCCAGAACCACAGCGGCCTGTCTTTCTTTTCCGGCATCGGCGAGCGTATCCGTGAGGGCCACGAACTGTATGTGACGCTCCAGGAAAACGACTTGCTCAAAAACACCTGCTTATTTTTCGCGCAGATGAATGAGAATCCGGTCCAGCGCTCCCTGGTCGGTGTGTCGGCTGTCGCCGCCGCCGAATATTTCCGCGACGAAGCCAAGAAAGATATCCTGTTTTTCGCGGATAACATGTACCGCTATGTGCAGGCCCGCAACGAGTTGGCCACCATCATGGATGAGGTGCCGAGCGAAGGCGGTTACGAGCCGACCATCTTCTCCGACGTCAAGGTCTTGCAGGATCGCCTAAGCTCCAACGAAAACGGCTCCATTACCTCTGTCCAGACCATCTACGTACCGGCCGACGACATCAGCGACCCGGCCGTTCAATTCATCCAGCATGAGATGGACTCGGTTATCGTCCTGTCGCGCAAGGTCGCTGAGCAGGGTATCCGGCCGGCGGTTGATCTGGGTATGACCACTTCGTCGTTACTGACTCCGGAAATCGTCGGCGAGAGGCACTACTTGCTGAGCGTCCAGGTCCAAGCTTTGCTGGAGAAATACGAATCGCTTAAAGGCATCATCGCCATCATCGGCGAAAGTGAGTTGAGCGCTGGCGACCGGGCGGACTATGCCAAGGCCAAGAAACTAATCAGCAACTTTACCCAGAACATGCATGTCATGACCAAGCAGAACGGTATCCCGGGCGACTTCTTCAGCCGTGAGGAAACGCTTAAGAGCATTGAAGAGATTTTGTTATGAGCGATGACTCCAAACGTCAATCAGCGGTTGACGAACAAAAAGTGATAGGCGCTCAGCAGACTACGCCGGAGACCAGATCCCAAAAAGAACATCGCAAAGCGGCGGCCGAGTTCGCCAGCTCAAAAGGCGGCGCCGGAGGTGCCATGCGCGTCAAGGTCTATTCACCGTTCCGTAGCTACTACGATGGCCCGGCGCTCAGTGTTTCCGCCGTCAATGACACCGGCCCATTCGACATATTGCTCAAGCACCACAATTTCATATCCCTACTTAGCAAGTGCGATCTGGTTGTGCGGACTAAGCAAGGCGCTAAGAAAATCATCATATCCGGCGGTGTCATGCACGTCAAAGCCGACCAAATCATCGTATTCCTAGACGTCTAATCTGTTAAAATAGAGGGTCATGGCTACTAAGAAAGTATATGTTGGCATGTCCGGCGGCGTAGATTCGTCCGTCACCGCGGCCCTTTTAAAAGAGCAGGGCTACAGTGTCACGGGCGTCTATATGAAGAATTGGAGCCAGGATTTGCCGGGCTTTGTTTGCCCCTGGAAAGAAGATTACCAGGACGCCAAGCGGGTGGCCGTACAGCTGGATATTGACTTCAAGCTGTACGATTTTGAAAACGAATACCGCCAAAAAGTGGTTGATTACATGGTGCGCGAATATCAGGCCGGCCACACGCCGAATCCGGACATCATGTGCAACCAAGAGGTGAAGTTTAAGCTGTTTTTGGAAACTGCCTTAGAAGACGGCGCCGACATGATAGCCACCGGCCATTATGCCCGCATCAAAGATGGCCAGCTGTTTGCTGGCCTCGACAAAAACAAAGACCAATCGTATTTTTTGTACCGTGTTAGCGAAGACGCCCTGCGCAAAAGCCTGATGCCAATCGGTACGCTGGAAAAGCCCACAGTTCGCAAGGTGGCCAAAAAACTCGGCCTAGCCACGGCGGAGAAAAAGGACAGTCAGGGCATCTGCTTCGTCGGCAAAGTTGGCATCAAGGAATTTTTGCTCAGCGAACTCGGTCCCCAAAAACCCGGTCCGATAATTGACCAAAACGGCCAGGAAATAGGCCGGCATGACGGCGCCATCTTCTATACCATCGGCCAGCGCCACGGCCTGGACGTCGGCGGCGGCCTGCCATATTACGTCAGCCGCAAAGACATGAAGACCAACATCGTCTATGTGACGACTAATCTTGACGACAAAGAATTATGGTCGAAAGAAATTTCATTGGAGAATTTGCACTGGATTAATGAAAAGCCGAGCCCAGGCAAAAAATACCAAGCCCGTCTGCGCTACCGCGGCCCGCTCGTACCGTGCCAGCTAAAAGACAAGAAGTTAATCCTAAAAGAAGAACAACGCGGCCTGGCCACCGGCCAATCCGCCGTTATCTACGACGCCGACCGTGTCCTCGGCGGCGGCATTATAGGCTAAGCGTCGGAAGGAAGTCCATTGGCTTCTATATGCTGGGCCGTTTCTTCGGCACCTGTTGAGATATTTCTAGCTTGTTGCTCTAAACTACCAATACAATCTGCAGCTGACTGAAGTCCTGCTTCTATATCTTGCTCGCTTTCACCACTCTTTCGGTCAATGAATTTGCCGAGACTCACCATTCTACTGAGGATGGCCTCTCTACCCTCTATACCAGGTCTAATTAGCACACAGAGTGCACGCGCTCCTAAATTCAACGCATCTGCTTCTCTACTGGAACTCTCAGATACTTGTCTGTAGCTAGCGATCGCTACCTTTTCATCAATACTCAACTTCTGTTTCATAATTTATTTACTTTAACAGATAAAATATTATATAGCAAATATTTGCTACACTTATACCTGATGACAGCACAGGAAATTCGTAAAGCTTATCTGGACTTTTTTGTGGAGCAGGGACACAAGGTGATCCCGCGGGCTCAGCTGGTGCCGTATAACGATCCGACTACGCTCTTCACCGGCTCCGGCATGCAGCCGCTGATTCCGTACTTGTTGGGCGAGCCGCATCCCGAGGGTGTCAAACTGGTTAACTCCCAGACCTGTCTGCGCGCCCAGGATATCGAAGAAGTCGGCGATAATCGCCACACCACCTTCTTTGAAATGCTCGGCAACTGGGGCTTTGGAGATTATTTTAAAGAAGAACAGATCCGCTGGTTTTTCAGCTTTTTGACGGAGACCGTCGGACTGGATCCGTCCAAGCTATACATCAGCTGCTTTATCGGCAGCGAAAAGCACGGCATCCCCAAGGACACTGAAAGCGCCGAAATCTGGCAAAAAGTCTTTGCCGAAAAGAAAATCGACGCCAAAATCGTCGATGTTGGCAGCCAAGCAGACGGTGACAAATCCGGCATGGCCGATGGTCGGATATTTTTCTACGATGACGGCGAAAACTGGTGGAGCCGCGGCGGCGGCCTGGACAAAACGCCAGTTGGCGACCCGTGCGGTCCGGACAGCGAAGTATTCTATGACTTTGGCGAAGAACACCACGATGCCAGCTACGGACAGCCCCACCCGGCCAGCGATTCCGGTCGTTTCATGGAGATTGGCAACCAGGTTTTCATGCAGTACTTGCGGACAGAAAAAGGCTTTGAACCACTGAAAGAAAAAAATGTCGACTTTGGCGGCGGCTTGGAGCGCATCGCGGCCGCGGCCATCAACAGCCCCGACGTCTTTAAAATCAGCTTACTATGGCCAATCATAGAAAAACTCGAAGAAATCTCCGGCAAGAGCTACGGCGCCCACACCAACGCCATGCGCGTAATTGCCGACCATCTGCGAGCCGCGACTTTCCTGGCCGTTGATGGCATCAGCCCCAGCAACAAGGAGCAAGGCTACGTCATGCGCCGCCTACTGCGCCGAGCCATCCGCTATGCTTTTGAACTTGGAGTAGAACAGAACTTTATGGAGCAGGTTGTGCCAGTCATCGCCGACTTGTATCACGCTGATTTCCCAGAAGTCGCCGACAACCGCAACAAAGTCATCGAAATTCTCATAAAAGAAGAAAAAGTCTTCCGCCAAACTTTGCGCAAAGGCTTGCGAGAATTCGAAATTGTTTCAACAAGAGGCGGTTGGGGTAGTCGAAGCTGGAGTGAGGCCGGACTTGGCTGGGGTGAAGTAAAAGTAAAAAAAACCCAGCTAAAAGAGGTAACAGGGCCGATACTTTTTAAGCTATATGATACCTATGGTTTCCCGGTTGAGTTAAGTAAAGAAGAGGCTTTCAAGCGCAATATAGATATCGCAGATAACGCTGACAAAGAATTCGAACGATTAATGAGTGAGCAAAGACAACGCAGCCAGACAGCCAGCAAAGGCACGTTCAAGGGCGGTTTGGGCGGTCAGACTATGCAGCACAAAAAGTACCACACAGCCACGCACCTGATGTACCAGGCCTTGCGCGACGTCTTGGGTAATCATGTGGTTCAGCGAGGCTCCAACATTACTGAAGAAAGGCTAAGATTCGACTTCAGCCACCCGCAGAAAGTCACGCCCGAAGAGATCAAAAAGGTCGAGGACATCGTGAACGAACAGATCGATAAAGACCTAAAAGTTTCATTTAAAGAATACCCGACAAAAGTTGCCGTGGAAGAGAAGGGCGCGCTGGGCCAGTTCGGCGACCGCTACGGCGACACAGTGAAAGTTTACAAAATGATAGCCGATGGCGATGATAAGCCGTTCAGTTTCGAAATCTGCGGCGGTCCGCACATCGACCACACCGCTCAGCTGGCTGAAGGCGGCAAAAAGTTCAAAATCACCAAAGAAGAATCCAGCTCATCCGGCATCCGCCGAATCAAAGCCGTTTTAGCCTGATTGCTTATTATTCGACAGCTTGAGCGCGCTCCCAAGCGCTAGAACGAATACGCTGTTTTTCAGCGAGCTCTTCGTAGCTGAGTAATCGGGGAGCCGTCAGCTGATGGTTTTTCCATTGAACTGAACGTTCTGCGATTTCAGTCTCATCAGGTATTTCTCCTTCACCGACTATTACATGAAAAAAAGCTATCTTAAAGGTTGCATTGCCAACGGGCAGACCATTACCCTCTACAACGTATACATCTTTTCCGCCCATAAGACCTTGCTCAAATATGTCTCCTGAAAATTCAGACATCGATCAACCTCTTTAATTTGTACAGCATACGATATTATCCGAAAAAAAGCAAAGTGGCGAACTATAAATAAACAAATCAAATATATTTAAGGCTCTTCCAGATGTCACTGTGGTAGAATAATGGATATGCTTCAGAAGTTGAAAAGCGTTAGCGCCAGTGCGGCTCAAAGGGCTAAGTCCGGCGCCAGCAAAGCATCGTCCGCGGCCAAGTCGCGGGCTAATAAGGGTGACAATTATCTGGTGGCGCTGGATGTTGGTACCGAATTCGTCAAGGCCTTGATAGGCCAGCTTCACGATGACGGCACCGTGGAAATCATCGGGGTGGGTCGGCAACACCAGGCATTGACCGACATGCAGGCTGGCGCTATCGCCGACATAGCGGCGGTGGTGGAAAACTGCGACAAGGCGCTTAACCAGGCTGAAACCCAGGCCAATGTAAGTGTGCGCACGGCAATCATCGGTATTGCCGGCGAGTTAGTGAAGGGTACAACGACTACTGTTCGGGTGGCCCGTCGACACCCCACAAAGCCGCTAGACATCGCCGAAATGGAGAAGATTATCAACCTGGTGCAGGACCGGGCGCAGACCAAGGCCAAGGCTCAGCTGGCGTGGGAGCTGGGCGGCAAAGAGGTCGAGGTGCGGCTGGTCAACAGCGCGCTGGTAAGTATTGAGATTGACGGTTATCCGGTCACCAACCCGATTGGTTTCCAGGGCAAAGACGTGGTCGTCCAGCTCTATACCGCCTTCGCGCCGATGATTCACATAGGCGCCCTGGAAAAGACCGCCCAGGAGCTTGACCTGGATCTGTTAGCCGTAGCGGCTGAGCCGTTCGCTGTGGCGCGGGCTGTGATTGGCAACAACCCCGACCAAAACCTCAGCGCTATCTTAATGGATGTTGGTGGCGGCACAACTGATATAGCCGTTATCAACGATGGCGGCGTGCAGGGCACCAAGATGTTCGGGATTGGCGGACGGGCTTACACTCATGCCGTGGAGCGCGATTTAGCTGTGCCGTTTGAGCAGGCCGAAGAGATGAAGGTTGGCCTCAGCACCAATAAAGTGGCCGTCCAGCAGAGACCGGCCGTAGAATCGGCACTGGGCAAGACGGCCGACGTCTGGATAGGCGGCATTGAATTGGCGCTGAGCGAGTTTAATAAGCTGGATCATCTGCCGCACCGCATGTTCTTATGTGGAGGCGGTTCGTCGCTGGACCTGTTGATGCACCGCCTGGAGACCGACTGGTACAAAAACCTGCCATTTACCCGTAAGCCGAGCGTTCATCATATCCGTCCTGACCAAGTGGCCGGCATCCGCGATCTGACCGGTGATGTTACCGATCACACCATGATTACCGCCATGGGTTTGCTACGCGTCGGCACCGATACCATGCAATTTAATAACGGCGGCGGGTCAATCCGTGACAGAATTGATAAAATGTTAAGCGTATAATGGGCGTATAGAATATAGAATATGGCAGAACCGAAAAAAGACACCATCTACATAGACATCGATGACGAGATTACCGGCATCATAGACAAGGTGCGCGGTAGTAGCGGCAAGGTGACCGCTCTGGTACTGCCCAAGCGGGCCGGTGTTTTCCAGAGTATCGTCAACATGAAGCTACTTAAGCGGGCCGCTGATGAAGCCGACAAGAACTTAGTATTGATTACCGCCGAGGCCGGGCTGTTGCCACTGGCTGGCGCGGCTGGCATTCATGTGGCCAAGACCCTCAGCAGTAAGCCGGAAATCCCGACGGCGCCCAAGCTGGATGATGCCGGCGAAGAAGCCATAGACGAAGCTGGCAACGCCGCGCCGGTTACCAAGGATACCGCTGGCGCCGGTCAACAGCCACCCACTGATAACGGCGTGGAAACACTGCAATTGGATGATGACGAACTGCCCGAAGATACCGCCGGCAAACCGCCGGTCGCCAAAAAGCCCAAGAGCTTTGAGCCATCCGCCGACAAAGCCGCCAAAGACAAGGCCAAGAAGAGTGGCGGCAAAGGTTTTAAGATTCCCAACTTCAGCAAGTTCCGTAAAAAAATCATTTTCGGCGGCATAATTCTGTTACTGCTGATTATCGGCATAATCTTGGGCCTAATCATACTGCCGAAAGCGACTATCAACATCAAGACCGATGCCACCAACGTGCCAGTCAGCCTGAACTTGAATTTATCAACTTCGCAAGACCAGCTGGACACCAGCTCCGATACGCCGACCCTGCCCGCCAAACTAGCCTCTGAGCAGAAAACCTACTCCCAACAGGTGCCGACCACCGGCCAAAAGAACCACGGCAACAAAGCCAGCGGCACTATAACCATGACAGCCAAAATCTGCGGAGCTATATCAGCCGCACCTAGTGTCGCGGCTGGTACCGGGGTGACCGCTAACGGGCAGACTTACATCACACAGCAAAGCACGTCATTTAGTACCAAGGGAGATACGCAAGGTAACTGTATCTCATATAATTCCACAAGCTCGACAACTATCACAGCACAAGCTGGGGGGTCGAGTTCCAATACCGGTAACGGAAGCTCGTTTACTGTTGCCGGCCGCTCCGACGTAAGCGCCACGGGCTCGGCTAACGGCGGCACCGATAACATCGTTAAGACGGTCAACCAAAACGATATCAATAGTGCCAAGGCTAAGATTGCTACCAACGACAATGTCGAGAAACAGACCCTTAAAAACAATCTCAAAAGTGATGGCTACTTCGCTATCACCGCGACCTTCAGTTCCGGCACGCCCAACACGACCCAGAGTGCCCAGGTCGATGATGTGGCTAACAACGTTACTGTTACGGAAGTGGTTACATACACCATGTTCGGTGCCAAAGAAAAGGACCTGAACGCCGTGGTCGACAGCGCCGTCAAGAATCAGGTGGATATTTCTAAGCAGACCATTTTGAGCCGCGGTCTGAACAAGGCCGTATTCGGCGTCAACACCGCTAATAGCACCGGTGCCCAATTGACTCTCCAGACCACTGCCGAAGTCGGCCCGGATCTCAATATAAATTCCATTAAGAAATCGGCGCTTGGCAAGAAACCAGGCGATGTTAAATCAGAGGTAGGCAATAACCCGGACATCACTGACGTAAACGTCAAACTCAGTCCATTCTGGGTCAGTTCGGTGCCCAAAAAGGAAAGCAAAGTCAAGGTAGTGATAGCTAAGCCGACCACCACCAAGAGTTCTAACAATGCCAACAGCTCACCCTAACATCCTGGCCTTGGACGTTGGCGACAGGCGGGTGGGCGTAGCGGTGGCGTCGCTGGTGGCCCGCTTGCCGCGGCCGCTAACTGCCGTTTTGCGCGGTGATGCTTGCTTTGATGAACTCAGGAACATCATGCGGTCCGAAGACATTGGCGAAATCGTAGTTGGTTTGCCGCGTGGCTTAAACGGTCAATCAACTGGTCAGACCGAGGCGACCGAACGCTTCATATCGGAGTTAAAGCATGAGGTTGACGTGCCGGTTCATGTGCAGGACGAGGCGCTGACCTCCAAGCAGGCCGAAGCCGAACTGAATAAGCGCGGTAAGCGCGGTGCGACCCACACCAAAGGCGATATAGACGCCCTGGCGGCCACCTACATACTGGAAGATTTCCTGGCCAGTTATAATAGAACCGAGAGCAAGGGGAGCGCATGACACACTACACCCACAACCGTCGCCGGCACCGTATACCAGCCCGGGTCTGGTGGATATTAGCTAGCCTGGTGGTCATAGTGGCGCTAGGCGTCATTTTCGTCAGCCACCTGTACAATTCGGATCTGCAACCGGTTAACAACAATCCGAAGACCCAGATATTTACCGTGGAGAGCGGCAGTTCCGTCAAGGAAATCGCCGATAACCTGGAAACAGCCCAACTGATAAAAAGTGCTTGGGCTTTCCAGCTGTACATACACAGCAAAGAGGTCGGCAGTCAACTACAGGCTGGCACCTACGCGCTTTCGCCTAGCCAGGACGTGCATACCATCGTCAGCACCTTGACTAGGGGCAAGGTAGCCACTCGTTTGGTCACCATTTTGCCGGGGCGTCGGATAGATCAGGTGCGGGCCGATATGATCAATAGTGGCTTCAAACCGGCCACTGTTGATAGCGCGCTGAATAACATCAGCCAATATAACAATCTGCCGGTGATGGCCTTCAAGCCAGCCAGCGTGGACACTCTGGAGGGGTTGTTGTGGCCTGATTCCTTCCAGAAGGATCCCACCACCGACCCGGCTGTCATAGTTCGCGAATCTTTGACCGAAATGGGTCAGCATCTGACGCCGGCGGTCCAAGCCAGGTTTGCCAGTGAAGGTCTGAACACCTACCAGGGCATCACCCTGGCCTCGATAATTGAACAGGAAGATGGCGGCGGCAAAGCTAGCGACCAAGCCCAGGTCGCCCAGGTGTTCCTAAGCCGTCTCAAGTCCAATTTTACGCTAGGCTCCGATGTCACGGCCCGCTATGGCTCCATAGAGGCTGGCCAAGCTCCCAGTCTAACCTATGATTCCGCCTACAACACCCTGATTCACAAGGGTTTGCCGCCAACGCCCATCAGCACCATAAGTCTCAGCAGTCTAAACGCGGCTTCCCATCCGTCCGGCACTAAATGGCTATATTTCGTGGCTGGTGACAACGGTAACACCTACTTCTCAACCAATCTTAAAGACCATCAGGCACAGACCGCCCAATACTGCCATAAACTGTGCGGTCAGTAACAGGGGTCAGGAAAGCATAAAAGACTTGCGCTATAGGTTCAATTTGCTATAATTGCAGGCAGTAGCTTCACAGGGGGGTTCTATTTGAATCATCCCTGTTAGGACTACTTGTGTGATATGACAACTTTCAAGGAGAGCTTGTATTAGCAACCCTTCTTCATCTATAACAGCCCGTTTAGCCGTACCGCGGACTTCCGCGCGCGCGGCTAAATTATCTAAGTCTGGACGCCAGGCCTTGCAGGCCCGTGCTAGCTGGACGCGTCGCCATAAACGGCTCTGGCATGGTAGCCTGGTTGCTGTTAACGTCGTCGTTCTGGCAGTTATCGTAACCCTGGTGCTAGGCAACCAGCACACTGCTATCAAATCTAGCACCCAGACGCCGGCCAGCGACTCCTCGGTAGCCGAGACAGTAGCTAACCCACTGGACCAGCTATCGTCCGCCGACATCGCCCAAACGGTAGCGCAGGTCAATAGCCTGCCGGAAACCACAGCCATCGCTAACCAGTCCCAGTCGCAGGCTGCTAATCTGGCTATCGCTTCTACCAGCAATAACGTAATCGCCAAGCCGCAGGTAGTCACGTCCTCGCTGTTGTCATCCGCCGACATCAAGACCTATACCACCAAGGCCAGCGATACGGTCTCCAGCTTGGCCGCTAAGTTCGGCGTGACCTCCGACAGCATCCGCTGGTCCAACAACCTATCGTCCGCCGACGCGCTGAATCCTGGCACCACCTTGTTGATCCCGCCGGTCAATGGCGTCATATACACGGTCAGGCCAGGCGATACGCCTGCCAGCCTGGCAGTCCAGTTTGGTGCCAATGCCAATCAGATTACCGCCTATAACGACGCCGAGGTTCATGGCCTGACAACAGGTCAGCGTATCATCATTCCCGGCGCTACGCACAATAACAGTGGCGCCACGGCGTCTTCGATTGCGGCCG
The DNA here is from genome assembly GCA_963805865.1 of uncultured bacterium. Taxonomy (GTDB): domain Bacteria; phylum Patescibacteriota; class Saccharimonadia; order Saccharimonadales; family UBA4665; genus JARIHC01. Next base: position 27,626 of record CAWDVI010000003.1, on the reverse strand, counting down.
GCACGGGCGGCTCAGGCGGTAATTGGCTGTGGGGTAGCGGTCCGGTTTATGGCTACAATGGTTATGATTATGGCTACTGCACCTGGTATGTCGCCACCCAGCTACCCGTGCCAGCCAACTGGGGCAACGCTAGCACCTGGGCCTACTATGCTGGCTTAAGCGGCTGGCATGTCAGCACCACGCCGAGCGTCGGTTCCATCGCCCAGACCGCGGCGGCCGCTGGCGGTGAAGGCCACGTAGCTATCGTGACGGCTGTTAACCCAGATGGCAGTATTCAGGTTCGCGACATGAACGGTATCGCTGGCTGGGGTCGGGTCGGCTATGGCGCTAAATCGACTTCGGCCTTTCAACATTACATCAGCCGATAAATGATTTTCGTAGATAAAGTCACCATCACCGCCACCGCCGGCAAAGGCGGCGACGGCAAGCTTAGTTTCCGCCACGAAAAATATGTCGATAAGGGCGGGCCGGATGGTGGCGACGGCGGCGACGGCGGCACGGTCATCCTGCAGGCTAACCGCAACGTCAACACTTTGGCCGCTTTCCGTCATAAGAAAGAACTGAGGGCTGAGGCCGGCCGCTCCGGCGATAAGCGCCGCAAACACGGCCGCAGTGCGCCTCATCTGATCGTCGAGGTGCCGATTGGCACCCAGGCCAGCGATGGCAAGGGCCGGCTCCTGGCCGACCTGGTAGAAGACGGACAGCGCGCCGTAGTGGCCAAGGGCGGCCGCGGCGGCTTTGGCAACGCCCACTTCGTATCATCACGCCGCCAGGCTCCTAAGTTCGCTGAAAAGGGTGAAAAAGGCGAAAATGTAGAACTTCACCTGGAGCTCAAGATGATTGCCGATGTCGGCCTGGTCGGCCTGCCGAACGCCGGTAAATCCACCCTATTGGCTAAGCTCAGCAACGCCCGCCCGGAAATTGCCGACTACCCCTTCACCACGCTCACGCCCAACCTCGGCGTGGTTGATATTGATAAAAAATCCAGCATCCTGATGGCCGATATCCCCGGTCTGATCGAGGGCGCCGCCGCCGGTAAGGGTCTGGGCCACGACTTTTTACGTCATATCGAGCGTACCGCTGTTACCCTGCACCTGATTGACAGTTATCACGAGGACGTCGCCACCACTTATCAGACGGTGCGTGCCGAGCTGGAGGCCTACCAGCCGGAACTCATCAAGCGGCCGGAAATAGTGGCACTGACCAAGGTTGAGGGGTTGGACAATGAAATCATAGATGATCTGATGAGCCAGCTCAAGCGGGTGATTGACGCCAAAACGCCGCTGTTCGCCATTTCCGCCCATTCCGGCGAGGGCCTGCCACAGTTACTCTTTGCCCTCAAGGACGCCGTGCAGACGATGCGCGCCCAACCTAAAGAAGAACCCGAATCTACCGACCTGCCCGTTTTGAAACTGACCGACACCAGCGACGAATGGAACGTAGCCAAACGTGGCGGCACTTTTATTATCACCGGCAAGAAGATCGAACGTTTTGCCGGCCGGACTGACTTTAGTAACGACCAAGGTGTCCAGCGCTTGCGCGACATTATGCGTCGCCAAGGCATTCTGCACGAACTGGTGCGCCAGGGCATCAAAGCCAACCAGGCCATCGTGATAGGTACTGATGAAGAGCACAAAATGACTTATTAATCGGTGCTAAACTAATAGCTAATGGCCGACAGTTTCTTTTTTTATGACTTGGAGACCTCCGGGTTCAAACCCCGCGAGGCGCGGATTATGCAGTTCGGCGGCCAGCGCACCGACATGAACCTTAAGCCAATCGGTCAGCCGGTAAATCAGCTTATCAAGCTAACTCCGGACACACTGCCGTCACCAGACGCCATTATGATCACCGGCATCACGCCGCAACAGACCCTGGCCGATGGCCAGACCGAAGCCGAGTTCCTAAAATTTTTCTATGATGAGGTGGTGCGACCGGGCACCATCTTCGTCGGCTTCAACAGCATCCGTTTTGACGACGAGTTCATGCGCTTTTTGCTGTATCGCAATTTCTATGACGCCTATGAGTGGCAGTGGAAAGACAAGTGCTCCAAATGGGACTTGCTGGACGCGGTGCGCATGACCAGGGCACTTCGGCCGGCTGGCATCGAGTGGCCATTCGCGCCGGACGGCAAGCCCGCCAACCGGTTAGAATACCTGACCAGCGTCAACAAGCTGGCGCATAGTGACGCCCACGATGCGCTGAGCGACGTGCTGGCCACTATAGAAGTTGCCAAGTTAGTTAAAGCAAAGCAGGCTGATCTTTTCCAGTGGCTGGTTGATAATCGCGGTAAAAAAGCCGTCGCTAAACTGGTGGAGGCGGACGAGCCATTCGTATACACCTCGGGCAAGTATTCCAGCGAGTATCTACATACCACAGCCGCTGTCCTGCTCGCCAAACGGCCGAGAGACGAGGCCTTAGTCTATGATTTGCGTTTTGATCCGGCACCATTCGTCAAGATGAGCGTTGCCGAACTATCAGAGGCCTGGAGCTGGACTAAAGATCCTGACGCCATCCGTCTGCCAGTTAAGACTTTAAAATACAACCGATGTCCGGCCATCGCGCCGCTCGGTGTTATGAAAGACGAATCATCACAGCGGCGTATCAAGCTTGATATGGCGACCGTCAACAAGCATTTAAACAACTTTAAGCAATGCCGCGCCGAACTGGCGGATAAGATGCTGCAAGTCATTGCTAAGCGGGATGAAGAGCGCGATAAAGCCCAGACCGCCCTGGTTGATGACAGGTTGACCGTTGATGCGCGCTTGTACGACGGCAGTTTCTTCGGCGACGGTGATAAATCCGCCATGCGGGCCGTCCGGGCGGCCTCGCCCAGCGAACTTACCGGAATGTCGGACAGCTTCCGGGACAATCGCTTGAAGAACTTATTGCCGCTATATAAGGCTCGCAATTATCCGAAGGCTCTCACGGCTGAAGAACGCGCCGCTTGGGACGAGTTCTGTCGTGCCAAGTTGTGGCAGGGCGGCGATAAAAGCCAGTTGGCGCAATATTTTAGTCGACTGGAGGAATTGGCTGGCGAAAAACTGCCTAAGCAAAAAAGTTATCTACTCGAAGAACTTAAACTATACGGCGAATCTATAATCCCCGCAGATGCAGGCGATTAGCGTGCAATGGTTCGTGCGGTACGTTCTCTAAATCGTCGTCAAACTGGTGCCACCAGTTGCCGACGTGTTGTCTGATGTGGGCTTTATAGCGCCTGTAGACAATTACCGAAATGCCCATAATAATAATCCAGCCCCAAAAGCCGATTTGGATGTTGGTTCCCGGGATCAGCCCGAGAACGAGAAATGTGTACATAGAGTTCCTCCCCGTTGGACTGCTTCTGACTATTTTGGCCGAAGTAGAAATTAAACTTATCTTTGGTTCGTATTATACACCTATTTGTCAATATGTCAAATAGTGGATATCACAGCTTATGCTTAAAATCTGGCCTCGCATAGCCAGGGCTCGATTTTTTCTTGATTTCCCTGTATAATTTAACGCCAAACTCGTCCAACTAAAGGGAGGAAACGTGGCCGACGAAATAGTAGTCAAAGGTGCGCGCGAACATAACCTGCAAGACATTGATGTCAAAGTTCCGCGCAATAAGCTGGTGGTAATCACCGGCCTGAGTGGTTCGGGCAAATCCAGCCTGGCTTTTGATACCATTTACGCCGAAGGCCAGCGCCGCTATGTGGAGTCACTGAGTTCGTATGCCCGCCAGTTCCTGGGTTTGATGGAAAAACCGGACGTTGACCAGATTGATGGCCTCAGTCCGGCCATTTCGATCGACCAGAAATCCACCTCGCGCAACCCCCGCTCCACGGTCGCCACGGTCACCGAGATTTATGATTATCTGCGGCTGTTGTTTGCCCGCATCGGCATTCCGCATTGTCCGGTAGATGGCAAACCGGTGGTCCGCCAGACTTCCACAGGCATCGTTGACCAGATTGTGGCTACTACAACCGGCAAACGACTGATGATACTGGCGCCGGTCGTGATTGACAAGAAAGGTGCCTTTGAGCACATCCCTGAACAGTATCAGCGGGCCGGTTTCGCCCGGGCCAGGGTGGACAGCGTGGTCTACGCGCTAGATGAATTCCCGGAACTGGATAAAGCTAAACGGCACCGCATCGAAATCGTCATCGACCGGCTGGTCAATGATAAGGATAGTCGCGGGCGGCTGGTGCAATCTGTCGAGCAGGCGCTGGACGTGGCCGAGGGCAAAGTCGTGATACTGGACGCCGACAAGGACGAAACCTGGTCTTACAGTCTGATGTACGCCTGCCCCCAGCACCCGGAAATCGCCATACCGGAGCTGGAGCCGCGGACTTTTAGTTTTAACACTCCGCACGGCGCCTGCCCGGTCTGCACCGGTCTGGGCTCACGGCTGGAAGTTGATCCGGAACTAGTTATACCCAACGGCAAGCTGACTATTGCCGAGGGGCTATCCGTCCTTATAACCGCATCAAGTAGACAACTGGTATATGAAGAAAATACAAGCCGTGGCTGAGCGTTACAAATTTTCATTGCATGTACCAACCGGAGAGCTTAGCAAAGACCAGCTTGACAAGATTATGTACGGCACGGGCAAGGAAACATACAAGGTTGGCTTGGGTATGGGGCGGTCTTTTGAGACGACTTATGAAGGTGTGGTGCCCAATCTGGAGCGCCGGCACAAAGAAACTGACAGTGATTTTATCCGCCGCGATATTGAGCGTTTTATGCAAGAAAAACCCTGTCATGCTTGTCAGGGCCTGCGCCTAAAGCCGGAAGCCTTGGCAATTACCTTGCAGAAGCAGTCAATCATGGATATCTGCCAGTTTTCAATTGATGACGCGCTGACCTGGTTCAAATCATTAAAACTTAATGAAAAAGAAACTAAGATTGCCGATATGATCTTGCGCGAAATCGGTGCCCGTCTGCAGTTTTTGCAAGATGTCGGCCTGAATTACCTGAACTTGCTACGCAGCGCTAATACGCTGAGCGGCGGCGAAGCCCAGCGTATCCGGCTGGCCACCCAGATCGGCTCTGGCCTAACTGGTGTGCTATATGTGTTGGATGAGCCGAGCATTGGCCTGCACCAGCGCGATAACGCCCGGCTGATTCGTACCCTTAAGACACCTGCGCGACCTGGGCAATACCGTTATTGTCGTTGAGCATGACGAAGAAACCATTCGCACGGCGGATTATGTGCTAGACATTGGTCCGGGTGCTGGTATTCATGGCGGTAAAGTGGTGGCTGCCGGCTCACCGACCAAAATAGAGAAGGTTAAGAAAAGCGTGACGGCGCAATATCTGGGCGGCGATAAAAAAATCACTGTGCCGGCGAAAAGACGGCAAGGTAATGGCAAGTCGTTGGTTATCAAAGGCGCCCGCGAAAATAATCTACAGAACCTGACGGCAGAAATCCCCCTTGGCAAGCTAGTGGTGGTCAGTGGTGTCAGCGGCTCCGGCAAGTCCAGCCTGATTAACGACATTCTAGCTAAAGAATTTCTGGCTCGTCTGCACCGGGCCAGCACTGTGCCAGGCAAACACGACGATATAGAGGGCATCAAACAGCTGGATAAGGCGATTATCATTGATCAATCGCCAATCGGCCGCACGCCGCGCTCCAACCCGGCTACCTATACCGGCTTGTTCACGCCAATCCGTGAATTATTCGCCGGTATGCCGGAGGCCAAACTACGTGGCTATGGCCCAGGCCGGTTTAGCTTCAACGTCAAAGGCGGGCGTTGTGAGAACTGTGCCGGAGATGGCATTATCAAGATTGAGATGCACTTTTTGCCAGATGTCTACGTGCCCTGTGAAGTCTGCCAGGGCAAGCGCTACAACCGTGAGGCTCTGGAAATCCACTACAAAGGCAAGACTATCGCCGACGTACTGGACATGACCTGCGACCAGGCGCTAGAATTCTTCGCCAACCAGCCGGCCATCGCTCGCAAACTGCAGACGCTAGTAGATGTAGGGCTAGGCTATATTCATCTCGGCCAGTCGGCTACCACGCTTAGCGGTGGCGAGGCCCAGCGCATCAAATTAAGCGCCGAACTGTCGCGCCGACCGACCGGCCGCACGTTATATATCTTGGACGAGCCGACTACCGGCCTGCACATGGCCGATGTAGACAAACTCCTGCACGTACTGCACGCCCTGGTAGACGCTGGTAACAGCATGGTAGTAATTGAGCATAACCTAGACGTTGTCAAAAATGCCGATTGGTTGATTGACATGGGCCCCGAAGGCGGTGACGCCGGCGGCCAAATCATTGCCCAGGGCACACCAGAAAAGGTAGCCAAAACCGCCAAAAGCTACACTGGCCAATACTTGAAAAAAATGTTATGATAGCTTGAATATGGCAGAACTGAAGGCTCCCGAACCGGGAATGAAACGCCCGATCCCCAGTAAACGGCTTAATCGGGATATCCGTGAGACCGTATTCCAGTATGATTGGGATAATGGTGGGCCAGGTAGTTATATCGATTCCGGCAATGGCAACATCGATGATCCGTTATTAAGGGCAGTTCTGCTTTGCCGGGCCCGTTCCGCTGACTGGTCCGGAGTTCTCAAGAAAGCCATTGCCAGTTCCGATTGGAAGCGCTATCACCAGCGACTCAGCAGGCATCTCTGCAGCGATACGCCGAGCGCTCAGCGGGACAGGGATGAGCTTTACCGCGAGATGACCTCAAGACTTATTGATCCGGGCACTCTGCAGCCGGTCGATATCACAAGTATGGGCTCCATAACGCTAGCTAGGGAAGTTGCTGACGGCAACATCCAGATAGAATACGCCGTTTCTAACGACGCCGCTTCTCGAGAACGGATTTAATCACATGGTAAAAGGTCGGGCCGAGCGTTATGAGGACGACGGCCACCACGGCTAGCACGATGTAGTGGTCTAGGTTCGGGATCTTGGTGCCGAACCAGTAGCCGATGAGCGTTACGATGACTGCCCAGGCGGTGTCGCCGATGGCGTCAAATATGACGAACTTTGGATAATTCATGTGAGCCACGCCGGCCACCGGCGGCACGAAGGTGCGGACAATCGGCACAAAATGAGCTATCAGCATGGTGCGGCTACCCCAGCGCTCGTAAAACTTCTCGGCGCGCTGGACGTATTCCTGGCGGAAAATTAATCCATCCGGCTTGCGGAACAACCGCCGACCGTAGCGCTTGCCGATGTGATAACCGGTATTATCACCGGCGATGGCCGCAACCGCCACCACCAATATGACGCTGGCTAGCGATAATTTGCCCTGGGCGGCGAAGACGCCAGCCGTTAACAGCAAGGTGTCACCGGGGAAGAAAAAACCGACGAACATACCCGACTCAGCGAAGATAATAGCCGCTATCAGAAGCAGTCCGCCAGCTTGGATGAGATGGGAAATGTCAAACATCTTTATTAAGATTACTGGTTTACGGGGGCGCCGTCCAGCTGAATCTGCTATAATATAAGCAAATAACCAGGAGAATTAGGACGCCTATGTCCCAAGATGCTATTAGTTTGACTTTAGAATCGCGTAAAGTGACCGGCAAAGCCGTCAAGCATCTGCGCAAAGACGGCTTCATACCAGCCGTCATCCACGACCACGGCAAACCGTCAGTGGTGGTTCAGGCCGACGCCATGGCGATGCAAAAAGTCTGGCAGAAGGCCGGCAAACACCACCCGGTGGAGCTCAAAGCCGGTGATCAAAGCTACACGGCTCTCATTAAAACGGCCGAATTTGACCCAAAGAAACATCTGTTGACGCATGTCGTCTTCAATGCCGTAGACAAGAACCAGAAGGTCGAGGCAGAGATTCCGGTCCGGCCGCGCTACGCGGAAGGCAACGAGTCCAGCCCGGCCGAGCGCAACAGTCTGATTGTCCTGGCCCAACTAGAAACCGTCCAGGTGAAAGCCGTGGCCGATAAACTACCTGACTTCCTGGAATACGACGCCGAAAAACTGGTAGAAATCGGCGACCACGTGACTGTCGCCGACCTGACCGCGCCAGAGGGCGTGGAGATTGAAACAGAGCTTGAGCATTCAATCGCTACTGTTTATGAACCAAGCGCCATCGCGGCCGCCAATGAGGCTGCCGCCGGTGACGCCGAAGAAGGCGAGGAGCCGGAAGCTGAGGGTGAAGAAGGCGAAGAGACTGACGCCGAAGAAGGCGCCGAAACGACAGACGGTGACAATGAAGCTGGTAAGTCTGAAGACAAATCCGAAAACAAGGAAAGCAAACCAGAGTCCAAAGAATCTGACCAGTCCAAAGGCGAGTAGGCCATGGGGGTCGAAGCGGCAGCATTCGATCCGGTCGGTGAACAATTCCTAGAGCATTATAAACAAGTTCGCGGATACGTGCGGCCTGAAGTGACCCACCATAATTTGGCCAGCCACCTGCGTGGTAACCGCTTGGCGATACTTGACTACCAAGGCGGAGGCGGCCGGGATACCATCTGGGCAGCCGGGGACAGTATGCGCGATGAACCACTTTTACTGGATGAGTCGGCTAAGATGCTCGGGCACGCCCTAAAGGCCATCAAACATCAAAGCATTCCGGTCCGGCGACGTATCGTTGACGTGTTGCAGGGCGATTTGGAGCAACTCGATGAAGACCAGCATTTCGACGTTATTTTCAGCCACGGGGTGCTTATGTACGAGCTGGACGATCCGCAAGGCCAACTTGACGCTTTGGCTACTAGGCTTAACGAGCGCGGCATCTTGTCGCTACTTACCAAGGGCTACCAAGCAGCCCGCAACCAGGTATCAGCTGACCAGCTGGAAGGGTTTGAGAAATCCGGGGACTACACTAACCGGCTTGGACGTCCGGCCCGAGCGTATAGCTTCGATGAGCTGGAAGCTATGGTTGCAAAAGCCGGTCTGGAACCCGTGGCCCGCTACGGGATGCGCATTTTTTGTGACGATGACCAACGGCCTATCGATGAGGTTCCGGCAGAAGAGCTCAACGCAATCGTGGCCAAGGAAGTGGTAGCCAGTCGTGACCCGGCGCTTATGGAACAGGCTCAGATGCTACACATTATAGCTAAAAAGAACTAGCTCTATCCCTAAGCACTTTTAGAGGCAAACGAAACCGGAACACGTTTTTTGAGCATCGAAACCAGGTTAGCCACCACGGCGTAGGCAACAAATGCATACATCACAGCGGTGTTAACTATCGCCCAGCCCAACAACGCCAGTGATTGATGGTGCCAGTAGATAGACAGGATAATATCAGTCGCTGAAACAGTACCGAGAATAAAGTGAGGCAGGAACAATTTGAGTGGAACATCGCTATTTTGCTCTCCCTTGGGGGTAACCGTATAGCTGACTCGTTTGCCGATGATATATTCTCCAAAGGCCATGAAGTAAACCGGCCAAGCCGCTAAGTTCACTATCTTACCCTTAATGAGCGCCCCTTTCTCTCGTTCAGGGTTAATATTAAATCGTTGCAGCCAAAGCGAGATAATATACTGCCAGCCCAGCAACACAAGATAAGCTAAGAACATCAGCCCTAGATTCATATTCGTAGATCGTACGCCCCATATGAAATATAAACTCATGAGTATGATGCCGATCACTTGAGTTAAGCCGTAAAAGTAGTGAAGCTGCAGAACGAAATAATTTAGAGCGTGCTGGCGCTTCATTTTCGGCAGTAGGCTGGGGCTGTACTGGAATAAGATATGCATCAAACCATAAGCCCAACGTTTTTGCTGACCGAAGTAAGCCGCCCAGTTAGCCGGGCCTTCACCGGCAGCAAGTGCCTCGGGAACATAGACGCTTTTCCAGCGTCTCTCCGCGTAGATGACCATTCCTGTCAAATGATCCTCGGCTATGTGGCAGGCATAGCCGTTAATGCTATCCATGGCCGCTACGCGCATGATGTGGTGCGAGCCTATGGGCAATAGCATGCCCTTGCCAAATAAGCCTTTCTGTATAGGACCGTAAAAACTATAAGCTTGTTCGGATGCACCAGCCGCGATCCATGACACGCTACCGTTGGAGTAAATTTGCGGCGAGCTCACAAATGCCACGTCCGGATCATTGAAATAGCCTAACTTCTTTGTTAAAAAATCCTTGCTGAGCACAAAATCATTATCCATTTGAGCCACGAAGTCATAATTATGGCTGTACTTGTCGTACCAGGAATTAAGATTACCTCCTTTAGTTTTTGCTTCATAGCGTGTCTTTGCTTGGTTGTACCGCTTACTGCCATGGCGTGTGTGGTACTTCACGCCGTACTTTTCGGCCAACTGCTTGGCCTGGTCATCGTTCCCCTCGTCGAGTATCCAAGTGTCGTGCGGGTAGTCTGCCGCTACCATCGATCGCAGCGCGTTTTCCAGAACATCATACGGTTCCTTGCCTGGTACGAAGGCGGTCAGGAAAGCCACCCGCAGACCATGTTTAGGCTTCATGGTGGCAGGATGTTTCATATCTTTGGCGGCGTTCCAGGTGAACAGCTCACCAACTATCTGATGCCACACAACAAAAGTCAGCAGGGCGAACAGCAGTAAGTCTGCTCCGTGCTGTATTCCATGGTAATTATTGGGTATGTGTTGTGGCTCAAACCACCACAGACCAAACGATACCGTCATGCTCATACCGATAGTTACTAATAGTCCAAAAACAATTATCTCCCGCCTGGACATGACCGGCACCATGCATACGTGCGATCCATGCCGATCGCTACTAATACGTCTGCTTAGGTGACTGGCCCGCACGGCGTTAGGTAACTCCGAGTGCTTTAACGATTTTGGCGGTCAGGTCACTCAGGGAAATGTCGGATTTAAAGATGTAATCAACCACATGATAGTGCTTGCTAGCATCAATGTCCTGTTGACTTTCGATATTAGTCACCATCATCACCGGCACGTCGTTCTCCATGTTCACGCGCAACTCGCGCAGCACCTCCAGCCCGTTCTTTCCCGGCATAATGATGTCCAGAATGACCAGGTCAGGCTCATCGGACTTAATTTTAGTTAGGGCTTCTCTTCCGTCGACCGCGACAACCACGTCGAAGCCCAGCTGTTCAACCCTTTTCCTTAAGACCTTTGAAAGACTTGGTTCATCCTCGACAATAAGAATTTTCTTTGCCACGAAGCACCTCCTTTAATTTGTAGTCCTTTATTGATTATCGGCCACATCCAATACAGCATGACCAACACCCAAAACGTATTAAAAGTAACCGCCCAATCGACCCCGTAATCGAGATAGTGGTAGGTCAGGCAACCGACCCCGAACACCACAGTCGCTAGTTGCGGTACAATAAGCCGTATTTCTCTTCGCCCATGATCAACCTTGGAAGTCACTACGTAACGCGGTTTGCGCTTACGGTACCATAGAGCCTGAAGGGTGGCTTTCTGATAGACCGGGAACAAGCCTGCCCAAATGCGCGCCGTTAGTTGCCCTTGGCTCAACCTCCCGAACAACAGAATGGTAGCTACCAGCGCAGGTGTGCGAACCACCACATACCACCAGCCAGCATCGATGATCTTGTCGTTAGCTAACAAACAATAGAAATTAAGGTAGTAAATCCCGGTCAGAAAAAAAGCACTACCCAGATATGAATAACCAAACTCAAAGTAGTGAAGTCTTTGGCGCCATACTAGTTTTTTATTCAACAGCGGCTGATGCCAGAAAAACATGCGCATCGTATCAAGTGCCCAGGTCCCGCGTTGCTTATATACTTGCGACAGATCCGTCGGCGCGTGACCGACCGTGTACTCCTGCGAGACGTAAATTGACCGGTAGCCAGCCGAATTCAGAAGGTATGTGCTATACAGATCTTCCACTACGTTCCATTCACTAAAACCGCCGATAGCTTCCAGTGCGCTGCGGCGGTAAATCACTCCCGAACCACAACTAATGGCCGCGTTGTTGCTGTTTTTGCCGCTCTGCATATGGTTGTAAAACAAATGGTCATGATTAAAATCACCCTTTGGGACGGTAAAAGCCTGTCTAGACGCTACCACTGCCACCTTATTGTCGCTAAAATAACCGAGCAGGTCATCAAAGACCGTTGGCTTGATGACATTATCGGCGTCAATGGTCAGTATGTAGGTGCCCCCGGAATGTCGCATAGCATAATTAAGGTTAGCCGCCTTGTACATTTTTTGCAGGCGGTTAGGCCGGGTCAGGTACCGACAACCATATTTTTTGGCTAGCGCCTTGACTTCGGCTCTGTCGCTATCATCGAGGACGTAGACGGACATACTGGGATGCTCAATTTTTGAAGCGGCGACAATAGTCTTTCGCAACATGCCAACCGGCTCGTTAACAGTCGGAATATAGACATCTACAGGGGTGCGAAAAGAGTATGCGCCACCCATCAATTGATAGTGGCGAGTCCAATGGTTAAAGGCGAACAGCAAGGTAATAAAATACACCAAGACCTCTAATACATAGAAAGCCGCGCCAACTATACCGTGTAGCACAAAAGGCAGCCACACTATGTAAAGCGTGTTGGCCGAGATAGTAACGATAGCCAGACGATGGAACGGGTCTATGCTCCTGATTTTGTTTCTTCGCATGATGCGGCCGTAACGGGCTATCTGCCAGTCCCGGTCTGCACACTCGTCATTTTTTCTGACTCCTGGTCCTGGAGCAGATTGTCTATCTTTTCCAGAATATAATCGAGCTCCACGTTACTCTTCACGAAATAATAGGTAGGCAAATCCCTAGTCACTCGCATGATAATCTTATCGCTGGCTTCCAGGTTGGTTAAAAGAATTACTTTGGCCGCCTTGCCGTGTTTGTCTTTTCGGAGCTTCTTGAGCACCGTCAGACCGTCCATCTTTGGCATTCTGATGTCCAGTAAGATCAGGTCCGGATGCTGCTTGAGCGCCAACTGTAGTCCTTCTTCGCCGTCCGGGGCGTTCAACACTTCGTAATGCTGGACTAATTTGTCACGTAGCAGATGCACATAGGCCTGCTCGTCTTCAACTATGAGTATTTTTTTCATTTTGCCCCCTTATCTTCAATGGTAATGTTATGCTAAGCGTCGTACCTTTGCCCTCTTGGCTGTGGACTGTTATCTTGCCGCCCCAATCTTCAACGTAGGATTTAACCACGTACAACCCGAGTCCCGATCCGTCGGGATTCTGTAAAGCGGCCTTTTCCGAGCGGAAAAACCTAGTGAACAGTCTTTTCTGGTCTTTCTTGCTAATGCCGATTCCAGTATCCGCGACACTCATTACTAATCCGCCGGCTTTTTTCTTTATGCTAACGGTTACGCTACCACCGGATGAGGTATACTCCAGCGCGTTGACAATCAGGTTCTGGACAGCTTCGTGTAAACGTAATTGGTCGATGTGAATGCTTGGATACCGCCCACTTTTAACTTTTAGGCTCAGTTTGATGTTCTTGCTCAAAGCCGCCGGTCCCGTTTCACTCACGATGTCCCTCACTAATTGCACGGCGTCAATCGGCTGCGGCTCATTTTTAACACGGCCCTGGTCAATGCGCGAGACGGACAATAGCTCGCGCACAACTTCCAAAACCCGTTCATTACTCTTACTGACCTCTTCAAGGTAGTCTTTGCCGGCCTTTGGCATATGGTCCAAGTAGCCTTCTGTCTTGACGGCTTCCAGATACCACTTAGCTATGCCAAGCGGGGTCCTGAGCTGATGCGAGGCAATCGAAACAAACTCTGTCTTGGCTTTGTCTATCTCTTGTTCTTTAGAAACGTCCCGAAAGACTTCTATGGCGCCAATGATTTTACCCTCCAGCTTAATAGGGGTAGCGGTAAGTCCCACTGGAAACTTACCTTTATCTTTATGGACGAAATAGTTGCCGGTAGAGGAAGGGCCGATAGTTGCGCCGTTGCGCAAGACGGAATAAATCGGGCGTTTAGCTGTCGGGATCCGGTTGCCCTCCTCGTCCAGCATCACCAGACGTGTTATCGGTCCGCCGACTAACTCTGTCGCCTTGCACCCCAGCAACTGTTCGGCGGTTTTGTTAACTATCATAATCTTGCCTGCGGGATCGATGGCTACTAAGCCGTCGCCGACGCTCTCTAATATGGCCCGGTCGGTTATTTTCTCAAGGCTGATTTCGTCTTTGGCGTTTTTTAGTTTCTCCATAGTGGCCAGCAAGGCTTGTTCGGCGTTTTTTCGTTTAGAGATGTCCTCGGAAAAAATCAGCACGCCTTCCGGCACAGACTCCATTTTTAGCTCAAACCAGCCTGTACTGCCATCAGGATAGTTAAACTCATTTTCCATGCGCTGAGGCTGATGGTTCCTCATGCAGCGCCGCAAGCACTTGAACATACCGGTGTGCTCGATACCCGGATACACCTCTATCATAGTGTGTCCCAGTAGGTGGTCTTTGGTGTTGTGTCCCTGCCTAGCAACCGTCCGGTTGACGTATATATAACGGAAATCGGGGGATATAATCTGACAGCCATCAATCATATGATCCAGCGCCTGTTCCAGCTGCTGGTGTATTTCTTGTTGATGTTGGTATCGAGCTGGTTTTTTGGCCCGCTCGGGTGTAGCCGTTTTCATGTCCATGTCTTTCTTTAGGATGATTGTCGCACGTGTGACCGGCCAACTTCAATGATTGTAGTCACCAAAATAACAGGGATGTAGCGTGGCATTTGGTGATTCAAGACGACCGCCTGATAACACAGTGTTTTAAGCTGTCTTTCGCGTGCCAGAAGCAAGCAATACGCATGATATTGCTCACTATCGGTTCGATTTAATAACAATTTAATCATTATCCGTTATGCTTTGTTACGAAAGACACCATGGATCAGGCAGACGCCATATTGCGATTATTTACCGACAACAGCCGTCAACTTATGTATGACAGTGGCGACGTGATTATCCGCGCTGGCGATACGCCGTCCGGCGTGTACCTGATAACTGAGGGCTGGGTGCAGGTTTACACCTCTGCTATGACGGCGAGCCTAATATCATTATGAGTCTGCGTACTGGCGACATATTCCCGTTGGAATGGATCGTCTCAGGTATGCTACACGAGGTGAATTTCGCGGCTCTAACCACGACCAGCGTCCTTAGGGCGCCTAAAGACTATTTCCTACACAATCTAAGGGTTAACCCGCGGGTGGCGCCGGCAATCTTGCGCCGGCTAAGCCATTATTTTTGCCAGCTCAGCAGTGAGCTTGAGCATCTGCCGTATCATAGCGCCCGGGAAAGGGTGGCTTTCCGGCTGGTCTCAATTGCCCAGTACTTCGGCCCGGTCAAATCTGGCCAAGTGGATCTAACACTGCCGATACCGAATGAATTTATCGCCCGCTCCAGCAACATGACCCGGGAAACTGCCAGCCGCGAAATAAGCTGGCTCATCAGGAAAGGTTTTATAGAGCGTCAGAACGGCTACATAATTATCAAAAACCTGCCGGCACTGGAGCTTGAGGCAGGCAAGAGTTTTCGGTTGCACTACGGCTCGTCGCTTAGTTAGGCCGACTCTGCCGGGTGATGAGGACGAAATACGTGGCCTGTGCATAACTATTTAATAAAGATTTAACAATTTAATTGTTAAATTAGAGGCAGAAAGGCTTGACGATCATGAAATTACTGTGCATTGAAGACAATACTGAGCTAATTGAAAGCCTGCGCTACTTTTTTGAGGCCGATTCCAAGATTGATAACGCTACCACCGGTAAGGATGGGCTGACGCTAGCCGCCCGCAAACAATACGACGCCATTTCTTGATCTCGGCCTGCCCGATATATCCGGCCTGGAAGTTGACTAGGTTTAGAGACAGGATATACAGGCGCCTATCCTGGTCCTGTCCGGCTCCCGTGACAGCAATACTAAGGTCTCCCTGTTTGAAGCCGGTGCGGACGATTATCTGACCAAACCTTTCACGATGGCCGAACTGCGGGCCCGCCTATTCGCCCTGCTGAGACGGACCAACTTCGACAACGATAAACCAGGAGTTATACCTGCTGAAAGTCGGCAGTCTGACACTTGATCCTATGAGTGGCCGGGTAGAGCGCTCTGGTAAACTGATCAAACTTCGCCGCAAGGAATTCGGCATCCTGGAATACCTAATGCGCAACAAAGGCAAGATCGTCACCCGGTCGATGATTATGGATAATGTTTGGGAGCCGAATTGCAATTCTTGGGACGGAACCGTAAACGTACATATTAAACGTCTTCGCGACCAAATTGACCGGCCCTATGGGCATAAGCTTATTAAAACCGCTTATGGTCTGGGCTATACTATCAGTGATAGGTCGTAGCCCGCATATTAAGACAACAAGAAAGGAGGTGGGCATGAAAGATATCGTAACAAGCATCTTAACTGATGAAAGTGCTCGCGATAACACAGCCGTAGAAAACCGCGCTTTTGCAACAAGCAACGGCAACTCCGTGGTCTGATGCGTAATTGCCAACGGTACCAATACCGGACGGCGCAAGCTAATTAGATGTGCTGCCCGGCCTAAATTTAACTAAATAACCTATGCGCGTTTAATAAAATTCTACACCCGGTTCATCAAGCCAATCTCCAAAGATTCAGATCAGGCGGAACGTGAAATAGTCTTGAACTACTTGCTAGTTGGTATTTTCGGTCTATCGGTCATTGCTTTGATTGATACTATTTTGGCACCAGTCATTTCTCAACAGACCTTTTACCCGTATCGGGTCTGAATTTATTGGCTAATGTGCTTTTCATCGTCGGGCCTATGGGTGGCGAGAATAGACAACGACACCGCCGTTGCTACTTTACTTACATTTTTGATAGCTATTTTTAGCTGCTTCATGGCCTTCAACTGGGGCGTGCTACTGCCCACCGGGCTGTTATTGTTTAGCCTGACTGTCGTTATGGCTGGAGTTCTCGTTGGCGCACGTTACTCACTGTACTGCCACTTGTATTACATCGTCATGGCCGGACTTGGCAATATGGCAAAGATGAGCAGCAGATTCACCCCGACTTAGTTGGGTGCACACGGCATCCGACAACAGGTGATATTATCGGTTTCTCGGCCATATTTTTTATTATAGCTCTGGTGTCGTGGCTGTTTAACCGGCAGATGGAGATGTCGCTTAAGCGGGCTCAACGGTCGGAGAGGGCACTGCAAAAGAGAAGGACCAGCTGGAAATAAAAGTTGAGCAACGCGCTCGACAGCTGGAAGAGGCCCAGTTGGAAAAAATGCAGCAGTTATACCGCTTTGCCGAACTCGGGCAATTAAGCACAGCGCTTTTTCATGATTTGGCTAACCATCTGTCAACAGTCAACGTAGATATAGAGGGCTTGACGGATGGCGAGCATCCGATATCATGCGCCGTATACAACAGAATGTCGGCCACATTAATACCGATAGTTCGCCGTGTCCGTCAGCAAATCGGCGGCAAAAGCACCAGCGAAACGTTTGATATCTTGAACGAAACAGAAGAAGTCGTCAAAATACTATTACCAACTGCTAATCAGGCCGGCATAATTATAAATGTTGCCACTGATAAATCAGTCAAACCAGCGTTGTCATACAAAAGCGACGTTACACGCTTTCGGCAGGTAATCCTGAACCTCATATCTAATGGTATAGAAGCTTATCCATCTAGCCGCCGACAGTCGGCCGGACGAATTGTTATTGTGGGACTAAAACGTCAACACTCAACGCTTTCACTGAGCGTTAATGACCATGGCCGAGGCATCCGCGCGGCTGAGCGATCCAACATCTTCGAGCCTTTTTATACGACCAAGAAAAAGGGCGTCGGTATCGGTCTGTTCATAGTGCGGCAGGTTGTAGAAGAAGATTTTTGGCGGTACTCTGACCGTGACGAGCGATAAAAAACTCGGGACAACCTTTACCATTAGTTTGCCAAAGACTTACTATGCTAAAAACAGCCGACGTTGAGCGGACTATCAAAGCCGGCGTGGATTATATCGCCGCTCAACAGTTGCCGGGCGGTGGCTTCAAAAGTCTTTCCAGCCCGTCCGCCAAGCCGTTTAAGCCGAGCCGGAGTATCTAACTACATTCACGTCCCCAATTATCTGGTGGCTGCCCTGGCTAGTGCTGACGTGCTGGAATCTCAGGGCGTGCGCGGGCGGCTGGCTAGTTTTCTGCGCGGGCAGGCTAGTTCGCACTGGTCATTTAATTACTGGGCGAAACGTACGTCTCAGCGTCGTTCACAGCCCTATCCGGACTCATCTTGATCTTACGTTTTGCGCTCTCGCCGCGCTGAATCTGCACAATCCACTACTAATTGATGCCGAGGCTATGACGAAAGTAATCAAAATACTGCTGTCTACTGAAAAATCTGTTGGCGGGCCGTATCGCACCTGGCTGGTACCGCCGGATAGTGAGCCGGTATGGCTGGACGTGGATATCGCAGTTAATTGCAACGTAGCATATTGCCTAACTCTGCTAGGCAGTCCATTGCCAAAACTCAGTAGCTTTATAGACGATGCCATCATTGCCGGCAGTTTGCGGTCGCCATACTACCCGTCAGACCACATGACGGCATATTATATGGCTCGCGGTTATAATGGACAGCATAAAGCCAGACTGATTAAAATTATCCGGGCATTACTGGTGTCTTCGGATACGGATTTGGAGAGAGCGCTTTGCGTATCATCGCTACTGCGCTTGGATCCGGCTAGCCGGGTAGGCAATACTATCGCAAAATTAATGAAAACGCAGGACTCCAATGGCGCCTGGCCAGCGGCGACTTTTTGCTTGGACCCGGCTATCTCTGGCCGGCCGTATTACAACGGCGCGGCGGCTTTGACGACGGCCTTTGTAAGAAGCCCTGCAGTTATATCTACAGGCCGGTCAGGCGCGGCAGGTCGCCGGCGCCTCCAAATCCACGAGTGGCCGAGATCTGAATAAGACCGTGCTGACGATGGCTAAACAACAGTGCCAAGCTGATGATTTCTTTTCCGTTACTGCCATTAGCGACCTGTTGGAGCGCCCGCAAAGTCTCGGAACGTAAATCCTGGCCAAGGCCTTGGCACTGTTTTTTAGCCATCGTCAGCACGGTCTTATTCAGATCTCGGCCACTCGTGGATTTGGAGGCGCCGGCGACCTGCCGCGCCTGACCGGCCTGTAGATATAACTGCAGGGCTTCTACGACAAAGGCCGTCGTCAAAGCCGCCGCGCCGTTGTAATACGGCCGGCCAGAGATAGCCGGGTCCAAGCAAAAAGTCGCCGCTGGCCAGGCGCCATTGGAGTCCTGCGTTTTCATTAATTTTGCGATAGTATTGCCTACCCGGCTAGCCGGATCCAAGCGCAGTAGCGATGATACGCAAAGCGCTCTCTCCAAATCCGTATCCGAAGACACCAGTAATGCCCGGATAATTTTAATCAGTCTGGCTTTATGCTGTCCATTATAACCGCGAGCCATATAATATGCCGTCATGTGGTCTGACGGGTAGTATGGCGACCGCAAACTGCCGGCAATGATGGCATCGTCTATAAAGCTACTGAGTTTTGGCAATGGACTGCCTAGCAGAGTTAGGCAATATGCTACGTTGCAATTAACTGCGATATCCACGTCCAGCCATACCGGCTCACTATCCGGCGGTACCAGCCAGGTGCGATACGGCCCGCCAACAGATTTTTCAGTAGACAGCAGTATTTTGATTACTTTCGTCATAGCCTCGGCATCAATTAGTAGTGGATTGTGCAGATTCAGCGCGGCGAGAGCGCAAAACGTATCATCAAGATCATCCGGATAGGGCTGTGAACGACGCTGAGACGTACGTTTCGCCCAGTAATTAAATGACCAGTGCGAACTAGCCTGCCCGCGCAGAAAACTAGCCAGCCGCCCGCGCACGCCCTGAGATTCCAGCACGTCAGCACTAGCCAGGGCGGCCAGAATAAGTGACGACGTGAATGTAGTTAGATACTCCGGCTCCGGCTTAAACGGCTTGGCGGACGGGCTGGAAAGACTTTTGAAGCCACCGCCCGGCAACTGTTGAGCGGCGATATAATCCACGCCGGCTTTGATAGTCCGCTCAACGTCGGCTGTTTTTAGCATAGTAAGTCTTTGGCAAACTAATGGTAAAGGTTGTCCCGAGTTTTTTATCGCTCGTCACGGTCAGAGTACCGCCAAAATCTTCTTCTACAACCTGCCGCACTATGAACAGACCGATACCGACGCCCTTTTTCTTGGTCGTATAAAAAGGCTCGAAGATGTTGGATCGCTCAGCCGCGCGGATGCCTCGGCCATGGTCATTAACGCTCAGTGAAAGCGTTGAGTGTTGACGTTTTAGTCCCACAATAACAATTCGTCCGGCCGACTGTCGGCGGCTAGATGGATAAGCTTCTATACCATTAGATATGAGGTTCAGGATTACCTGCCGAAAGCGTGTAACGTCGCCTTTGTATGACAACGCTGGTTTGACTGATTTATCAGTGGCAACATTTATAATTATGCCGGCCTGATTAGCAGTTGGTAATAGTATTTTGACGACTTCTTCTGTTTCGTTCAAGATATCAAACGTTTCGCTGGTGCTTTTGCCGCCGATTTGCTGACGGACACGGCGAACTATGGTATTAATGTGGCCGACGTTTTGTTGTATGCGGCGCATGATGTCGGGATGCTCGCCAGCAGACAAGCCCTCTATGTCAACGTTGACTGTTGATAGGTGGTTGGCTAAGTCATGGAATAGCGCTGTGCTGAGCTGACCCAATTCGGCAAAACGGTACAGTTGCTGCATTTTCTCCAACTGAGCCGCTTCCAGTTGCCGGGCTCTTTTCTCAACCTTAATTTCCAGCAGATCCTTCTGCCTCTGCAGAGCCTTTTCAGAACGCCGCGCCCGCTTAAGCGACATCTCCATCTGCCGATTGAACAACCACGACACCAGGGCAATGACAAAAAACATGGCCGTATACCCAATAACGTCACCCGCTGTGGATGTTGTGTGCATCCACATTAAGTCGGGATGAGTATAGTGATATGCTTTGGCATATTGCAAAATGATAAACACTAGTGTGATGCCACTGGCAGTGTAAAGTGCCGAACGAGCGCTAATTAGAATTCCCGCCATCACAATAGCCAGGCTACACAGTAAGATGCCGGCCGGCAGCAATAAACCCCAGTTATAAACCATGAAACAGGCAAACACGGCTATTAAAAACGTAAGCACAGTAGCAACAAGACGGTGTCGACCTCTATATCTCGCCACCGCATATAGCCCGACAATGAAAAGCACATTACCCAACAAACCCAGCGCTCGGTAGGGATAAAATGTCTGATGAGAAATAATTGGCGCTAAGGTAGCGTCAACCAAGGCTACGAACGACAGCGCGAAAATGCCAACTAGCAGATAATTTAAGACTATCTCGCGTTCGGCCTGGTCGGTTTCTTTGGAAATCGGCTTGATAAACCGATTATAGAATTCGCGCTTCATTAAACCCGCCAATGTAATTATTATATTGAAACCGGACAGCACATCTAATTACTGCGCCGTCCGGTTTTTGGTCGTTGACAATTACGCGTCAGACCACGGTGCTGCCGTTGCTTGTTGCAAAAGCGCACCTTCTACGGCCGCGCTATCACGAGCGCTTTCATCGGTTAAGATGCTTGTTACGATATCTTTCATGCCCACCCTCCTTTCTTATTGTCTTAATGTGCGGGCTACGACCTATCACTGATAGTATAGCCTAGACCGTAAGCGGTTTTAATGAGCTTGTGCCCGTAGGGCCGGTCGATTTGGTCGCGTAGACGTTTGACGTGTACGTTGACCGTTCCATCCCAGGACGAGCAATTGGGCTCCCAAACGTTATCCATTATCATCGCCCGGGTGACAATCTTGTCACGGTTGCGCATCAGGTATTCCAGGATACCGAATTCCTTGCGGCGGAGCTTGATCAGTTTGCCGGAGCGCTCCACCCGGCCACTCAATGGATCGAGCGTCAGACTGCCGACTTTCAATAGGTACAGGTCCTGGCGATGATCGTTATCAAGGTTGGTGCGTCTCAGCAGGGCGAACAGGCGGGCCCGGAGCTCGGCCATAGTAAAAGGTTTGGTGAGATAATCGTCGGCGCCGGCTTCAAAAAGGGCTACCTTGGTACCGCTGTCCCGGGAGCCGGACAGGACCAGGACGGGAGCCTGTATATCCCGCTCTCGCAAACGGGTGCAGACCTCCAGGCCGGACATATCAGGCAGGCCGAGATCAAGAATGATGGCATCGTATTGTTTGCGGCTAGCCAGTGCCAGGCCGTCTTTGGCCGTGGTAGCGTTATCAATCTTGGAATCGGTTTCAAAGAAATAGCGCAGGCTTTCAATTAGCTCAGTGTTATCTTCAATGCACAGCAATTTCATGATCGTCAAGCCTTTCTGACTCTAATTTAACAATTAAATTGTTAAATCTTTATTAAAAAGTTATGCACAGGCCACGTATTTCCCGGTCCGCATCACCCGGCAGAGTCGGCCTTAACGAAGCGATGGGCTGTAGTGCAATCGGAAACCCTTGCCTACCTCACGCTCCAGAGCTGGCAGGTTTTTGATAATTATGTAGCCGTTCTGACGCTCTATAAAACCTTTCCTGATGAGCCAGCTTATTTCGCGGCTGGCAGTTTCCCGGGTCATGTTGCTGGAGCGGGCGATAAACTCATTCGGTATCGGCAGTGTTAGATCCACTTGGCCAGATTTGACCGGGCCGAAGTACTGGGCAATTGAGACCAGCCGGAAAGCCACCCTTTCCCGGGCGCTATGATACGGCAGATGCTCAAGCTCACTGCTGAGCTGGCAAAAATAATGGCTTAGCCGGCGCAAGATTGCCGGCGCCACCCGCGGGTTGACCCTTAGATTGTGTAGGAAATAGTCTTTAGGCGCCCTAAGGACGCTGGTCGTGGTTAGAGCCGCGAAATTCACCTCGTGTAGCATACCTGAGACTATCCATTCCAACGGGAATATGTCGCCAGTACGCAGACTCATAATGATATTAGGCTCGCCGTCATAGCAGATGGTGTAAACCTGCACCCAGCCCTCAGTTATCAGGTACACGCCGGACGGCGTATCGCCAGCGCGGATAATCACGTCGCCACGGTCATACATAAGTTGACGGCTGTTGTCGGTAAATAATCGCAATATGGCGTCTGCCTGATCCATGGTGTCTTTCGTAACAAAGCATAACGGATAATGATTAAATTGTTATTAAATCGAACCGATAGTGAGCAATATCATGTGTATTGCTTGCTTCTGGCACGCGAAAGACACGCTTAAAACACTGTGTTATCAGGCGGTCGTCTTGAATCACCAAATGCCACGCTACATCCCTGTTATTTTGGTGACTACAATCATTGAAGTTGGCCGGTCACACGTGCGACAATCATCCTAAAGAAAGACATGGACATGAAAACGGCTACACCCGAGCGGGCCAAAAAACCAGCTCGATACCAACATCAACAAGAAATACACCAGCAGCTGGAACAGGCGCTGGATCATATGATTGATGGCTGTCAAATTATATCCCCCGATTTTCGTTATATATACGTCAACCGGACGGTTGCTAGGCAGGGACACAACACCAAAGACCACCTACTGGGACACACTATGATAGAGGTGTATCCGGGTATCGAGCACACCGGTATGTTCAAGTGCTTGCGGCGCTGCATGAGGAACCATCAGCCTCAGCGCATGGAAAATGAGTTTAACTATCCTGATGGCAGTACAGGCTGGTTTGAGCTAAAAATGGAGTCTGTGCCGGAAGGCGTGCTGATCTTTTCCGAGGACATCTCTAAACGAAAAAACGCCGAACAAGCCTTGCTGGCCACTATGGAGAAACTAAAAAACGCCAAAGACGAAATCAGCCTTGAGAAAATAACCGACCGGGCCATATTAGAGAGCGTCGGCGACGGCTTAGTAGCCATCGATCCCGCAGGCAAGATTATGATAGTTAACAAAACCGCCGAACAGTTGCTGGGGTGCAAGGCGACAGAGTTAGTCGGCGGACCGATAACACGTCTGGTGATGCTGGACGAGGAGGGCAACCGGATCCCGACAGCTAAACGCCCGATTTATTCCGTCTTGCGCAACGGCGCAACTATCGGCCCTTCCTCTACCGGCAACTATTTCGTCCATAAAGATAAAGGTAAGTTTCCAGTGGGACTTACCGCTACCCCTATTAAGCTGGAGGGTAAAATCATTGGCGCCATAGAAGTCTTTCGGGACGTTTCTAAAGAACAAGAGATAGACAAAGCCAAGACAGAGTTTGTTTCGATTGCCTCGCATCAGCTCAGGACCCCGCTTGGCATAGCTAAGTGGTATCTGGAAGCCGTCAAGACAGAAGGCTACTTGGACCATATGCCAAAGGCCGGCAAAGACTACCTTGAAGAGGTCAGTAAGAGTAATGAACGGGTTTTGGAAGTTGTGCGCGAGCTATTGTCCGTCTCGCGCATTGACCAGGGCCGTGTTAAAAATGAGCCGCAGCCGATTGACGCCGTGCAATTAGTGAGGGACATCGTGAGTGAAACGGGACCGGCGGCTTTGAGCAAGAACATCAAACTGAGCCTAAAAGTTAAAAGTGGGCGGTATCCAAGCATTCACATCGACCAATTACGTTTACACGAAGCTGTCCAGAACCTGATTGTCAACGCGCTGGAGTATACCTCATCCGGTGGTAGCGTAACCGTTAGCATAAAGAAAAAAGCCGGCGGATTAGTAATGAGTGTCGCGGATACTGGAATCGGCATTAGCAAGAAAGACCAGAAAAGACTGTTCACTAGGTTTTTCCGCTCGGAAAAGGCCGCTTTACAGAATCCCGACGGATCGGGACTCGGGTTGTACGTGGTTAAATCCTACGTTGAAGATTGGGGCGGCAAGATAACAGTCCACAGCCAAGAGGGCAAAGGTACGACGCTTAGCATAACATTACCATTGAAGATAAGGGGGCAAAATGAAAAAAATACTCATAGTTGAAGACGAGCAGGCCTATGTGCATCTGCTACGTGACAAATTAGTCCAGCATTACGAAGTGTTGAACGCCCCGGACGGCGAAGAAGGACTACAGTTGGCGCTCAAGCAGCATCCGGACCTGATCTTACTGGACATCAGAATGCCAAAGATGGACGGTCTGACGGTGCTCAAGAAGCTCCGAAAAGACAAACACGGCAAGGCGGCCAAAGTAATTCTTTTAACCAACCTGGAAGCCAGCGATAAGATTATCATGCGAGTGACTAGGGATTTGCCTACCTATTATTTCGTGAAGAGTAACGTGGAGCTCGATTATATTCTGGAAAAGATAGACAATCTGCTCCAGGACCAGGAGTCAGAAAAAATGACGAGTGTGCAGACCGGGACTGGCAGATAGCCCGTTACGGCCGCATCATGCGAAGAAACAAAATCAGGAGCATAGACCCGTTCCATCGTCTGGCTATCGTTACTATCTCGGCCAACACGCTTTACATAGTGTGGCTGCCTTTTGTGCTACACGGTATAGTTGGCGCGGCTTTCTATGTATTAGAGGTCTTGGTGTATTTTATTACCTTGCTGTTCGCCTTTAACCATTGGACTCGCCACTATCAATTGATGGGTGGCGCATACTCTTTTCGCACCCCTGTAGATGTCTATATTCCGACTGTTAACGAGCCGGTTGGCATGTTGCGAAAGACTATTGTCGCCGCTTCAAAAATTGAGCATCCCAGTATGTCCGTCTACGTCCTCGATGATAGCGACAGAGCCGAAGTCAAGGCGCTAGCCAAAAAATATGGTTGTCGGTACCTGACCCGGCCTAACCGCCTGCAAAAAATGTACAAGGCGGCTAACCTTAATTATGCTATGCGACATTCCGGGGGCACCTACATACTGACCATTGACGCCGATAATGTCATCAAGCCAACGGTCTTTGATGACCTGCTCGGTTATTTTAGCGACAATAAGGTGGCAGTGGTAGCGTCTAGACAGGCTTTTACCGTCCCAAAGGGTGATTTTAATCATGACCATTTGTTTTACAACCATATGCAGAGCGGCAAAAACAGCAACAACGCGGCCATTAGTTGTGGTTCGGGAGTGATTTACCGCCGCAGCGCACTGGAAGCTATCGGCGGTTTTAGTGAATGGAACGTAGTGGAAGATCTGTATGGCGCCCATACATTCTGAATTCGGCTGGCTACCGGTCAATTTACGTCTCGCAGGAGTACACGGTCGGTCACGCGCCGACGGATCTGTCGCAAGTATATAAGCAACGCGGGACCTGGGCACTTGATACGATGCGCATGTTTTTCTGGCATCAGCCGCTGTTGAATAAAAAACTAGTATGGCGCCAAAGACTTCACTACTTTGAGTTTGGTTATTCATATCTGGGTAGTGCTTTTTTTCTGACCGGGATTTACTACCTTAATTTCTATTGTTTGTTAGCTAACGACAAGATCATCGATGCTGGCTGGTGGTATGTGGTGGTTCGCACACCTGCGCTGGTAGCTACCATTCTGTTGTTCGGGAGGTTGAGCCAAGGGCAACTAACGGCGCGCATTTGGGCAGGCTTGTTCCCGGTCTATCAGAAAGCCACCCTTCAGGCTCTATGGTACCGTAAGCGCAAACCGCGTTACGTAGTGACTTCCAAGGTTGATCATGGGCGAAGAGAAATACGGCTTATTGTACCGCAACTAGCGACTGTGGTGTTCGGGGTCGGTTGCCTGACCTACCACTATCTCGATTACGGGGTCGATTGGGCGGTTACTTTTAATACGTTTTGGGTGTTGGTCATGCTGTATTGGATGTGGCCGATAATCAATAAAGGA
This sequence comes from uncultured bacterium, assembly GCA_963805865.1. GTDB lineage: Bacteria > Patescibacteriota > Saccharimonadia > Saccharimonadales > UBA4665 > JARIHC01. The sequence continues at coordinate 990 of CAWDVI010000003.1, read as the reverse complement.
CTACAAATTAAAGGAGGTGCTTCGTGGCAAAGAAAATTCTTATTGTCGAGGATGAACCAAGTCTTTCAAAGGTCTTAAGGAAAAGGGTTGAACAGCTGGGCTTCGACGTGGTTGTCGCGGTCGACGGAAGAGAAGCCCTAACTAAAATTAAGTCCGATGAGCCTGACCTGGTCATTCTGGACATCATTATGCCGGGAAAGAACGGGCTGGAGGTGCTGCGCGAGTTGCGCGTGAACATGGAGAACGACGTGCCGGTGATGATGGTGACTAATATCGAAAGTCAACAGGACATTGATGCTAGCAAGCACTATCATGTGGTTGATTACATCTTTAAATCCGACATTTCCCTGAGTGACCTGACCGCCAAAATCGTTAAAGCACTCGGAGTTACCTAACGCCGTGCGGGCCAGTCACCTAAGCAGACGTATTAGTAGCGATCGGCATGGATCGCACGTATGCATGGTGCCGGTCATGTCCAGGCGGGAGATAATTGTTTTTGGACTATTAGTAACTATCGGTATGAGCATGACGGTATCGTTTGGTCTGTGGTGGTTTGAGCCACGACACCATTACCAATAATTACCATGGAATACAGCACGGAGCAGACTTACTGCTGTTCGCCCTGCTGACTTTTGTTGTGTGGCATCAGATAGTTGGTGAGCTGTTCACCTGGAACGCCGCCAAAGATATGAAACATCCTGCCACCATGAAGCCTAAACATGGTCTGCGGGTGGCTTTCCTGACCGCTTTCGTACCAGGCAAGGAACCGTATGATGTTCTGGAAAACGCGCTGCGATCGATGGTAGCGGCAGACTACCGCACGACACTTGGATACTCGACGAGGGGAACGATGACCAGGCCAAGCAGTTGGCCGAAAAGTACGGCGTGAAGTACCACACACGCCATGGCAGTAAGCGGTACAACCAAGCAAAGACACGCTATGAAGCAAAAACTAAAGGAGGTAATCTTAATTCCTGGTACGACAAGTAC
>CAWDVI010000002.1:0-117520 GCA_963805865.1 uncultured bacterium | reverse complement strand
AATCTGTTGGCGGGCCGTATCGCACCTGGCTGGTACCGCCGGATAGTGAGCCGGTATGGCTGGACGTGGATATCGCAGTTAATTGCAACGTAGCATATTGCCTAACTCTGCTAGGCAGTCCATTGCCAAAACTCAGTAGCTTTATAGACGATGCCATCATTGCCGGCAGTTTGCGGTCGCCATACTACCCGTCAGACCACATGACGGCATATTATATGGCTCGCGGTTATAATGGACAGCATAAAGCCAGACTGATTAAAATTATCCGGGCATTACTGGTGTCTTCGGATACGGATTTGGAGAGAGCGCTTTGCGTATCATCGCTACTGCGCTTGGATCCGGCTAGCCGGGTAGGCAATACTATCGCAAAATTAATGAAAACGCAGGACTCCAATGGCGCCTGGCCAGCGGCGACTTTTTGCTTGGACCCGGCTATCTCTGGCCGGCCGTATTACAACGGCGCGGCGGCTTTGACGACGGCCTTTGTCGTAGAAGCCCTGCAGTTATATCTACAGGCCGGTCAGGCGCGGCAGGTCGCCGGCGCCTCCAAATCCACGAGTGGCCGAGATCTGAATAAGACCGTGCTGACGATGGCTAAAAAACAGTGCCAAGGCCTTGGCCAGGATTTACGTTCCGAGACTTTGCGGGCGCTCCAACAGGTCGCTAATGGCAGTAACGGAAAAGAAATCATCAGCTTGGCATATAGTTTCAACCATTCACTGGCGAAGCCCCCCAAAATGCCGGCTAACTTTATTGAGAAGCTAGGTTTGGCTAACTTGTACGGCTGGCTGGCCTATACCATTTACGATGATTTCATAGACGAGGAAGGTAAGCCGGAACTAGTTTCCGTTGCCAACGCTGCTATGCGCCGGTCTTTGGATAATTTTTCCGAGGCCTTGCCGTCTAACCCGGGTTTTAACCGGCTTGTACGTCAAACGTTTGACACTATAGATAGCGCTAATGCCTGGGAGTTGGCGCATTGCCGGTTTGAAGTTCATGGCAATCAGATAGTGGTTGGCGAACTGCCCAACTATGGCAATCTGGGCAAGTTAGCCGAGCGATCGTTAGGCCATGCCTTGCCGCCGATGGCCATTTTAGCGGCGACTGGCATAGCCGCCGATAAGCCGCCGGGCAAGCACTTGCTCCAGGCCTTGCGGCACTACTTGATTGCTCGCCAGCTAAATGACGATGCCCATGACTGGCCGGAAGACTTGCAAAACGGCCATATCACACCTGTCGCGGCGATGCTTCTGGTGGAGTTGAAGGTCAAGCGCGGTAGTCACTCTCTGCCGGAATTGCTAACCGACGCCCGACGCCAATTTTGGCACTCCACCTTGCCGGAAGTCTGCCAGCTGATGCGGCGGCAAGTGCGCTTAAGCCGTCAAGCCTTGCGCCGTAGCGGCCCGCTCAAACCGGATAATGTTATATCAGACTTGCTCGACGGGCTCGAGGCGTCAATAGCCGACACGCTTCGCCAGCAAAGCCAAGCCGAGACTTTCCTCAAGCACTATAAACGTAAAAAAACGGTTGGCGCATGAAACGCATCTTGGCCTATGGCCCAGTTCTGAATTCAGAAATCCGGTCTTTCATTGCCGCCAAAAAATCTGAAGCCAGGCCGTCGGACTCTTGGCAAACCGATTTCCTGCGGCGACTGTCGCCATACGCCACTGCCGGCAAGCTTCTGCGCGGCAGTTTGGTCTGTTACAGCTACGAAGCTTTCACGCGGCAAAAACCAGACCAACCCGTCATAAAAGCCGCTATGGCTCTGGAGCTAATCCATAGCGCCTTGTTAATTCATGACGACGTTATGGATAATGACGATTTCCGGCGCGGCAAGCCGTCACTGCACGCCCAGTATCAAGCCGTTGGGCACAAGCGGGGATTGTCGGACGCGGATCGTTTCGGCGCCAACATGGCGATCTGCGGCGCCGATATGTGCTTGTTTATGGCCTTCGGGCTCCTGGACGGGGCGCCTCAAACAGCCAACAAGTTATTTGCCGATATCCTGAGCGAAGTATGCGACGGCCAAATGCAAGATATATATCTGCAAACCCAGACAGCCGTACCGTCCAAGCGGTCAATCTACAGCCTGATGAAGGCCAAGACAGCTTCGTATAGTTTATCTCTGCCACTAGCGGTGGGCGCGGTAATGGCCGGGCAGTCGCCAGCAACTTTGCGAAAGCTCCAGCGCATAGGCACCGCCGCCGGCATGATTTTCCAAATCCGCGATGACGAACTTGGTGTTATGGGCAATACGGCCAAGACCGGCAAACCGGTCGGCGCCGACATCCGCGAAGGCAAGAAAACACTGATATATTATTATTTAATGAAAACCTGCGATGCTAGCGAGCGCCGACAACTCAAAAAAATATTCGGCAACCCGGAAATTACGCCCGGCGACATCGCGGCTGTGCAAAAACTCATCAAAAAGCGCCGTATACCTCAACTGCTCAATACTGAAGTCCGTCAGCTGGAAAACCAGGCGCAAAAAATTCTCACGACTCTGGATCTATCGCGACAAGACCAAACCGAGCTCAAATCACTCATCACCTTCTGTGCCAAAAGGCAGACTTAAAATATTAGCATCAATCAAGTTTCAAGAAACCCGCCGGACTGATGAGTCCAACTTGTATATTAAACTGTTTACGATTGCAAGTGAAGGGCGCATAATATTGTCAGGTTGAACCCCATGGAAAACTCACCTAAAATACCCGAGAATAATTCGAAAGAACAAGATTACCAGCACCGAGGCGTAGCGCTTGAGGCCAACCAGCTCCACGGTAAGGAACTATCGCCGGAGAGTATCGGTCAAGTTCTGGTCGCGGCCGACATAGACGCCGAACGGCCAGACAAACGCTCTAAGAATGCCGCCACCATGAGCCGTAGCGAACTGCTGGATCTAAGCGAAGAGATAAATATTGATAACACCACCCTGCGCCACATATATGACACGCACCTGATAGGCGAGAACGGCTTACGCCGGCTGATTCACGAACACGCCCGCGGTGGCAACCTTAGGGAGACTCTGCGCCACGAGATATTGGAGCACGAAACGGACTTTGAGCGCGACCCGCAGCTGCGGCACCGGTTGCTCCAGACCGACGGACAAGCAAAGAACCTCAGCCTTAAAGACCTGCTGGCGAAAGCCGGGATCGTTGAAACTGAAGGCGCCGCCAGCCGCCAAACTATCGAAACTAAACCACCAGCCTCGCCTGAGCATCTTGAACACCATCTGCAACAACAGGCCAGTCAGCGCCGACTGCTGGACTTCGCATTCATAGGCATCATCCTGATTCTGCTGATACTGGTCATCCTGCTCGCCATGAGCCGCCGCTAAGTTATAATAGCCACATGCAAAAAATCATCCTCTACTACAAGTTCGTGCCGCTGCGCGACCCGGAAGCAGTCCGCCTGTGGCAGAGTGCCTTATGTGAAAAACTGAACCTGCGCGGCCGTATCCTGATATCCGAACACGGTATCAATGGCACGCTGGGCGGCGAGCTCAAAGACCTCAAAGCCTACGCCAAGGAAACCAAATCATTCGGGTCGTTTAAGGACATGGTCTTCAAATGGAGCGATGGCGGCCATGACGATTTCCCCAAACTGGTCGTCAAAGTACGGCCAGAGATTGTAACTTTTGGTGCCGCGGACGAGATAAACGTCAATGAAAACGGCATTGTCGGTGGCGGCCAGCGCCTGAAACCAGCCGACATCCACAAATTATTGGCCGAGCGCGATGACGTGGTCTTCTTTGATGGCCGCAACAAGCACGAGGCTGCCGTCGGCAAGTTTAAGGACGCCGTAGTACCCGACGTCAAACATACCCGCGATTTTGTGCGCGAGCTGGAAGACCCTAAGTACGAAGAGCTTAAAGACAAGCCCATCGTCACGTACTGCACTGGCGGCATCCGCTGTGAAGTCCTCTCTGCTCTCATGAAGAACCGCGGCTTCCAAGAGGTCTACCAAATCGACGGCGGCATCGCCAAATACGGCGAAGCTTATGGCGACAATGGTCTCTGGGAAGGTTCGCTCTATGTCTTTGACGACCGCCTAACTACGAAATTCTCCGACTCCGCCCAAGACATTGGCCAGTGCTCTCACTGCGCCGCCAAAACCAGCAATTACGAAAACTGCGCCACCAAAACCTGCAACAAACTTATCCTAGTCTGCGATAACTGCACACCTAAAAGCCACTGCCCGGACTGTATTACCCAGCTGGCCGCCGCTTAGCGATATAATATTACTGTGACTAGCGAATTAGAACGCAAACTGGCGGAGTTGCCAAAAAGTCCCGGCGTCTATTTCCATAAGGATAAGGCGGGGCGGATTATCTATGTCGGTAAGGCCGCCAACTTGAAGAACCGGGTCCGGCAATATTTCCAAAAATCCCGTAACCGCGACCCCAAGACTGAGGCACTGGTCGCTGAAATCGCTGATATTGACTGGCAGGTCGTGGACAGCGAGGTCGAAGCGCTGTTCCTGGAAGGCGAACTGATCCGTCGCTACATGCCGCGCTACAATATATTGCTGCGCGACGACAAGGCGCTTAGCTATATCCGCGTCGATTACGACAGCGATTACCCAACGGTCAGCACCACCCGCCGGCCGTTGGACGATGGCGCGCGTTATTTCGGACCGTATTTTAGTACCACTGGCGTACGGCAATCGCTCAAACTGTTACGGAGGATTTTCCCCTACGCTACGCGCCGCATCGGCGGCCAAAAGCGGGCCTCGTTGCATTATCATCTGGGGCTTGATCCGGGCCTGGAAGAGCACAAGACCAGCCTGGAAGACTACCGGGCTAACCTGCGTAAGTTGATGGCGGTCATCCAGGGCAAGCGTAAAACCATAGAAAAAGAACTGGAACGTGATATGAAGCGTGCTTCTAAAGCGTCCCACTTTGAAAATGCCGCCAAACTGCGCAACCAGCTTTTCGCTCTCCAAAACCTCAATCAACAAGTGGTTTTCAGTGACAAGGAATTCCTGGATATCAGCAAGGACCACGCGCTCAACGAATTAGTTAACATGTTAAGTATTGAGAAGTTCCCGCAGAGAATCGAAGGTTACGACATCAGCCACCAGCAAGGCAGTGACGTGGTAGCTAGCATGGTGGTCTTCACCAACGGCGTCAGTAACAAATCCGAATACCGCAAATTCAAGACCAAAACCAATCGCAACGACGATTTTTTCAATATGAACGAAACGATTAAACGGCGACTAAGTGAAAGAAATATTAAGCAATGGGGCAAACCGAATCTGGTATTGATTGATGGCGGCAAAGGCCAGCTTGACGCCGCACTTCAAGCCCGCGATGAACGTGGCTACCAGAAGATCCCATTCATTGGCCTGGCCAAACGGGAAGAGCAGATCGTAGTTGATAAACAGCGCTCAAGTGTGACACTTAACATGTCAAGTATTCAGGAAGTGGGTGGTTTAGTAACCGAATCTGACGATTTCGCACTGATAAATCTGCCACACAATACAAACTTAGTTAAACTCCTGCAACGTATCCGTGATGAATCGCACCGCTTCGCCATTAGCTACCACTCCACGCTCAAAGCCAAGCGCCAGACCGCCAGCCTGCTTGATGACATCCCCGGTATTGGCCCGGCTACTCGCAAAAAACTTCTTCGCCAGTTCGGCTCCATGCGCGGGGTTACCGAAGCTAGTGAAACAGAGCTCGTTAAGGCCGTAGGAAAGACAAAAGCCAAAGTTATCAAACAACGGCTAGGCAATTAATTTTGCTATACTTGAAGCTTGATTATGAAATCGCATTTTACAAGTAAGTTTTTCGCCGGCAACCGGGCACGGCTACGCGAGTTGTCTGGCGAGTCGCTGATTGTCGTCACAGCCAATGGTTTGTTACAACGCGGCGCGGACAGCGCGTTCCGGTTTACCCAGGATGCCAATTTCTGGTATCTGACCGGTATAGACGAGCCGGATGTCGTGTTGGTGATGGACGGCGACAAGGAGTACTTAATTTTGCCGGCGCAGAGTGATTACCAAAAAACTTTCGACGGTACGGCGCCGCAAGTAGAGCTGGCGAAGCAATCCGGCATAAAGAACGTTTACAACAGTCGGGAAGGCTGGGAACAGCTGGCCATGCGACTGAAACAGACCAGAAAAATCGCGACAGTGGCCCCGTCGCCGGCATATGTTGAAACCTATGGCATGTATACTAATCCGGCCCGAGCGACGCTGGCTGAGAAGCTCAAAAGCTATCGCCAAAGTTTGAAAATAGAGAATCTGGCGCCTCAGCTGGCCCGCCAGCGGATGATTAAACAGCCGGCGGAAATCGCGGCCATTCAGGCAGCTATTGATATTACCGCGGCGAGCTTGAAAGATGCCTTTAAGCCAAAATATAAGCACGAATATGAGCTGGAGGCCGAAATCACAGCCGGTTTTAGGCGGCGCGGGGCGAGTGGGCATGCTTTTGAGCCAATCGTCGCTAGCGGCAAGCGGGCTTGCACTCTGCACAATGTGGCTAATGACGGAGCTATAGATCGCGGCGACCTGGTGGTGGTTGATGTTGGCGCTGAAGTCGAGCATTACGCCGCTGATATTACAAGGGTCATCAGTTCGGGCAGGCCGTCGGCCCGGCAGAAAGCTATCTATGTCGCCGTGCTGGAAGCTCAGAAATTCGCCATCGGGTTGCTAAAGCCCGGCGTAGAATTTAAGGATTTCCGCGACCAGACCGATCGTTTCATCGGCGAAAAGTTACAAGAACTGGGGCTTATCAAAACGATTAGCGGCAAAAATATCAGCAAGTATTATCCGCATTCCATTTCGCATTTTCTGGGGCTTAACGTGCACGACGCCGGCGACTACGGCCAACCGCTACAGGCCGGCATGGTGTTGACCGTAGAGCCGGGCATATATATCCCGGAAGAGGCTATCGGCGTGCGGATTGAAGACGACGTTTTAATCACCGAACAAGGTTGCAAAATTCTAAGTAGCAAGTTGCCGCGGCGCCTGGGCTAATCTACAATAGCGCTTATGGAACAGCAAAAAACACCGCTCGCCCGCTTCTTAGTGCGCTGGGCAGTGTGTTCACTGGGCTTGTGGATTGCCGCTGGTCTGCTGAGCAACAGCATCAAATATACCGACGGCGCCGAGGTGATTGTGATTGCCGGCCTGCTGCTAGCTATCTTGAACACCATCCTCAAGCCAATCCTGGTCATACTGTCGTTACCAGCCATCGTGCTGACGCTGGGTTTATTCATGATCTTTATTAATGGTCTGACGGTCTTTCTGGTGAGCAAGCTCTACACTGAGCTGCATGTCACTAATTTTTGGGTGGCCATGTTTGCCGGTATGGTAATCGGTCTGGTCAACTTCTTGGTCGGCGCCATCCTCAAAGAAATTTGATACAATATAAACCATGAATATTTACAATTATCTGACTATCAGCTCGATGCTGCTGATGACATTCTTGATATTGATCCAGACCAGGGGAGCTAGCCTGGGGGCCGGGCTGGGTGGTGCCGGCGAGGTCAACACAACCCGCCGCGGTACGGATAAGACAATCTTCCAGATAACGATTATTTGCGCGCTGGTGTTCAGCCTGTCACTGATCATGAACGCCTTGAGCGGAAAATAACACGCCTGTCCGATGCGACTCAGACTCATCCGGCTGCGCTTCCGCCGACGGTTCCGCAAAGGCCAACAGCAGGTTGGTGGTCTGGGCAGTCAGACTGAAAAACACCTGGACCGGCACTTTGTAAAGCGGCTTGGCAGTCTGAATCCGGTCAAACGGTTCGTGGTGGCCTGGATCCTGTTGTTGGTCCTGCTAATCAGCGCCCTGTTCGTGCAGAACCTGGCCCTCAGCGGCTATTATCAGAAGCTACGCCCGGCGCCCGGCGGTATTTATAACGAGGGCGTTCTTGGCACCTTCACCAACGCCAACCCGATGTATGCCGCCAACGACGTTGATACCTCGGTATCCAGGCTGTTGTTCGCCGGCCTGTTCACTTACGATAACCATAATCACTTGGTCGGTGACCTGGCCAGCGGCTACAGCGTGGATCAGGCCGGCACTATTTACACGGTCCATCTTAGACCGCACCTCACTTGGCATGACGGCAAACCGCTGACCAGTGCTGACGTGGTTTTCACCTACCAGTCGATTCAAAATCCCGATGCCCAATCGCCACTGCGTAGCAGTTGGGAAAATATAACTGTTACGGCGCCCGATGCCCGCACAGTGGTCTTTAAACTGCCTGGCTCGCTGGCCTCGTTCCCGTACAACATGACTAATGGCATTGTGCCCCAGCACATTCTCAGTAAGGTGCCGCCTGCTGGTTTGCGGTCGGCCGATTTCAACACTGTTCATCCGGTCGGTGCCGGGCCGTTCGCCTGGCAGGCCATCCAGGTGGCAGGTAACGACCCCTCGGTAGCACAGGAGCAGATAGCACTGGTGCCATTCGCCAACTATAGCCGCGGCGCGCCTAAACTGCGGGAATTTATCGTCCACGCCTATGTCTCCAAGGCCAAGCTCATCAAAACCTTCCGGTCCGGACAGCTGACTGGTGCCGCCGGCTTGAGTAGTGTTCCGGCAGACGCCAAGAAAGTCCGCTCGCTAGAGGTGCACAGTCCGTTATTGACCGCCGCCAACCTGGTATTCTTCAAGACCTCCAGTGGTGTATTATCTGACGTAAACGTACGTCAGGCTCTGGTCAAGGGCGCTGACCGCCAGTCGATAATCAAAAACCTGGGCTATCCGACGCATGCCGTCCGGGAGCCGTTCCTGATGGGTCAATTGGGTTACAACCGGGCCCTAGCACAAGCTGGCTTCAACCCAGTGGCCGCTCGCAAGTTACTAAAAAAAGATGGCTGGGTCGTCGGTAAGAACGGCATCCGCGCTAAGAAGGGCCAGACCCTATCATTCACGCTGACAGCCGCTGACACGCCCGAATACCGCTCGGTGACGCGCCAGCTGTACAACCAATGGAAGAATATCGGCGTACGGCTCAAAGTGGAACTGCAAGACAACGCCGACTTCCACAACACGCTAGCCTATCATAATTATGACGCCGTGCTGTACGGCATATCGATTGGCTCGGATCCGGACGTCTTCGTCTATTGGGACAGCTCCCAGGCTGATGTCCGCGCCTCCAACCGGCTGAACCTGTCGGAATACAAGAATGTGATCGCTGACAGCTCGCTAGAAGCTGGTCGAAGCCGCCGGGAGCCGGCACTGCGCCAGGTAAAATACCGGCCGTTCCTAGAGGAGTGGCAGAAGGATTATCCGGCGCTCGGTCTGTACCAACCACGTTTTCTGTACTTGACGGACGGGCCGGTCGCGGGCCTCAGTGACAATGCCATCAACTCGTCGGCCGGACGCTTCAACAATGTCCAGAACTGGGAAATCCGCGAAGCCAAAGTTACCAACTGAACCAAGCCTTGAGTTTTTGCTCCGAAACAGATACGATATGATGGTCTAAACGCGCGGATGTGGCGGAATTGGTAGACGCGCTAGCTTCAGGAGCTAGTGAGCTTCGGCTCGTGGAGGTTCAAGTCCTCTCATCCGCACCACAGTGAAGTCTGTGCTATCATATTGGCTATAGCGCTATGCAAAAATTAGAGAGGGTACAGCGTAATGAGTAAGGTTGCGCATTATTTACAGGAACATTTGATGGGGGAGGTGATGACTAGCACCGACGCCCGTCGTTACTTCGCGACCGACAATAGTATTCTTGCAGTTGGCCCCGGCTCTTATCGCATATCCGCGCAACGAAAATGACGTCCGCAAGGTAGCCCGCTTTACCTGGCAATTAGCCGAGCGCGGCCGGGTAATACCTATCACTGCTCGCGGCAACGGTACCGATCAATCCGGCGCGGCGCTGGGCAGCGGTATCATGCTGGTCTTCCCGGCGCACATGAACCGTATCCTGGAACTGGACACCAAGTCCAACACCGTTACGGTAGAACCGGGCATCAACTACGGCAAATTACAGCAAACTCTGCATACCCATGGCCGCTTTCTAGCGCCTTACCCCTCATCACTGGAATATTCAACCATCGGCGGCGCCATCGCCAACAATGTCTCCGGTGAAAAGTCCGTGAAATACGGCGACACCCGAGCCAGCGTCCGGGCCTTACGTGTGGTGTTGGCCAACGGCGAGGTAATTGAGACCAAGCGTCTTAGCAAACGCGAGCTCAGCAAAAAGCTTGGCCTGGCGACCTTTGAGGGCGAAATTTACCGCTCCGTAGACACCTTGTTAGAAGAACAGCGCACGCAGGTTGAACGGCTGGAAATAGCAGGCGTCAAGAACAACGCCGGCTACGCTCTACCCGAGATTAAACGCAAAGATGGCTCCTTTGATCTGACGCCGCTAATTGTCGGCAGTCAGGGAACGCTAGCTATCGTCACTGAAGCCGCCCTCAACACAGAGCCGCATAATCCCGCAACTACGCTAATATTGGCTACCTTTGACAGTCTTCAGCAGTTGCAGGATTGCGTACTGGAACTGCGCGATATGTCAGAGCGTCCGAGCGCTATCGAGTTGGTGGACGGCAACCTGCTGGAACAAATCCAGGAGCTCAATCCCAATCAGCTTGGCGAAACCATCAAACCGCCGTTTCCTACGGCTTTGTTATTAGTCGAGTTTGACGACGGCGACCGCCACCTTAAAAAGGCTACCAAAAAGGCCGATAAAATATTTGAAAAATACGCCAAGAACGTAGAAGCCACTACCGAACCGGACCGGCAACAGCAATTACGCAAACTGCGCGAAATTACCAGCACCTTGCTATCGCATAACGATGGCCTTCTGCACGCCGTGCCGGTCATTGGCGACGGGGCCGTGCCGCCTGACCAACTGCGGGCTTACTTGGAGGGCGTCCAGGCGCTTCTGAAGAGCAACAACGTCAAGCCGGCGGTCTGGGGCCATGTCGGCGAGGGCACTATCTCGTTCCGGCCCAAGCTGAATCTGGGCCAGGTCGGTGACCGCCAAAAGGCCTTTAGGTTGATGGAGGCTTACAACAAACTGGTCCTGGATTTAGGCGGCAGTATCAGCGCCACGGCTGGTGATGGCCGATTGCGCACACCGTATTTGGAGACTTTGTACGGGCCGGAGCAGTACGCCCTGCTGGCTAAAGTTAAACAGATTTTTGACCCGTATGGCACGCTCAACCCCGGCGTCAAATTCGGCAGTTCGCTGGACGACATAAAAGAATTGATTCGCACTGATTACGGCCTGGATCACCTATACGACCATTTGCCGCGGAGCTAGAATCTTAAATCTAACGTCTCAGCCAGCCGCTGACCGGCTCCTCTCTTTGCGGCTACAGCTTGTTGTCTTTCGATAAGTTCTTGTCGTAATTCTTCAGGAATTCTTTGCGATCCGACTTCAAAATCAGTCAATATATCAACATGCACATCCTCTGAATTAATTGGATCACCAGTGTTTGCGGTTTCAGTTTGTCGCAATTCTTCCATTGCAATCAGTATAACAAAACCTTGAGTTTTTAGGCCAGAACAGATACGATATGATGGTCTGAGTCCGGACGAGGGGACGTGGCGGAACCTGGTAGACGCGTTACGTTGAGGTCGTAATGGGAGCAATCCTGTGGAGGTTCAAATCCTCTCGTCCCCACCAGGGCGGTTAGCTCAGTTGGCTAGAGCATCTGTTTTACACACAGAGGGTCACAGGTTCGAGTCCTGTACCGCCCACCAGATTTATGACAGAATTTAGATTTACCAATGACCATACATCGTGGGCGGCTAGCAGGGTAATCGATGTTTTGCGCAGTCCTAGATTGTGGATCCCAACCAAAATTGATTATCCCGATTACGATGAATGGCTTTTGAAGGTTGAAGCCCAAATTGCTGCCGGTGAGAAACGAGCCATGTTAGCACGCCATAACGGCAAGGGCGTTGGCGCAATCGTATATGGGATACATAAGGCCCAACCCAACTCAGTTGATATTAGAAACGTGTCGATTGCTCCAGATTCCAGAGGCCGTTACGTAGGTAGTTTTTTGTTGCGCAATGCAGAAATAGAGGCTATCGGTATTGATTTTCCTGATACGGAAAGCATTTTCGTAGATACAAAACCTGCTAATACTGAGATGCTTGCCTTTCTAGGTAGCCACGGTTACCAGCAAGTAGCTATCTCTGACCGATATGGTCTTGGTACGGGTCCCGACGTCATTTTAGAGAAATCGATACTAAAACGGGTGCGTTAAACGCCACGAGGGGGATGGCCGCAGGGGTGTGTCCTGGAGTTTGACCGGCGCGGAAAGCTGGTTGTTGTAGGCTGACTTTGGGATAACTACACTGCCGACGGTCTGGCCGGAGTGATTATTCGGAGAAATATTTCGCAGATCGGTTTTAGCGGTTATTTGGCTGCCGCCCCAGGCGTCCAGCGACAGATCTTTGCCAGCCACAGCGTAGATACTGCCGCCCCAGGGTTGCCGGTAGTTGGCCACGACAGCACCTTTCTTTACGACCGTCACCGGTTTGAAGTTGGCCTGGGCGCTTTTGATAAGCGTGGCGCTATCGCTCAGCGCGGTGTAGATTGTCGGACTGCCCATCAGCGCGGTCACGATAGTTACCGGCTTGCCGTTGACCGTAACGCGCGAAGCCGACACAAAGACGCCCTTGGCCTGGTCGGTATTGCCGGTTTTAACGCCGATGACATTGTCCTGGCCGAGCAGGAAGTTGACATTCCTGATATTGCCGGCGACCGGAATGCCGCTTGCTGAAGACTGGCCGACAATCTGCTTTAGTACTGGATCCTGCATGACCAGCTCGCCGACCCCGACCAGGTCTTCGGCCGTGCTGGTAGTGCTGGGGTCAAAACCGCTGGCATCTTTGCCGACATGCGTTTCCACCAAGCCATTCTCTTCCAGATACTGGTTGGCGGCCTGCTGGTAATTCTTGAGCGAGCCGAAAGCCCAGATAGCCAGGCTGTCGGCCATGTTGTTGGCTGAGGGCAGAAGCATGGCCTGGAGCATCTGGTATTCGCTAATTTTCTCGCCGGCTTTCACCGGTACCAAAGAGCCATCCTCGGCCACGTAATTCTTATAGATATTAACGTCGTTAGCGTTTAGCGTGATGGTCGGCCCTTTTTCACCGGGGCTGAGTGGCTTCTGCTGAAGCACCACCAGCGCGGTAATCATTTTGGCGGTGCTGGCCGTAGGTGATGGTTGTTGTTTGCCGTGCGTCTCCATCATCGAACTGCCCAGTATGCTGACGGCCGCCTGGTATTGGCCGGGCCATTTTAGACTGCCGGCTGGCGCCCGGGTCTGGAGAGCGCTCTCGTTGATCGTCGGTGGTACGGCCGGCAAAGGACGGATCAGCGCCCAAACCACGTAAATGCCCAGCACGATAATCACTGCCGCCACATATGGCCACCGCCGATTTTTCCTCTGTGTCCTGGCGCTATACATAAGTTGTTTATATCATACCGTAGATTTGCTCAGCTGGTGTATAATGGCTACACAAATAGAAGGAGTAAAATGATGATCTGGATAATTATCGCGGTAGTAGTCGTAATCGTGCTGGCGCTGGCTATCATGTACAACGGCTTGGTCCGGCTGAACCAGCAGTCTAGCGAAGCCTGGAGCGACATAACCGTCCAGCTAAAGCGCCGGGCAGATCTGATTCCTAATCTGGTGAATGCCGTCAAAGGCTACGCCAAGCACGAAAAAGGCATTTTTGAAGACGTCGCCAAAGTCTCGTGCCGATACGTTGAGCGCCAAAAGTCCGGCTGAGGCTGGCAAGGCCGAGGGCGACTTCCAGAAGACTATGAAGAGTCTGTTCGCGGTCGCCGAGAATTATCCCGACCTAAAGGCCTCGCAAAACTTCCAGGAACTGCAGGCTGAGTTGACCGATACCGAGGACAAGATTCAGGCCTCGCGACGTTTTTATAACGGTGTGGTTCGCGATTTCAACACCAAGCGCAAAGTTTTCCCGACCAATATCTTCGCCAACATGCTCGGTTTCAAACAGGACAAGGAATTTTTTGAAGTCACCGGAGCCGAAGCCGCAAGTATCCAGAATCCGGTTGACGTCAAGTTCTAAAGCCTCATGTACTCCGACATAGCCAGCAATAAGCGCAAGACCGTTTTCATCATGGTGGTCTTCTTGGCGTTTCTGGCATTAATCATCTGGATCTTTGACAAGTTCTTAGGTGGCAGTACCGGAGTATTCTATGGCGCCATGGTGGGCGCCCTGGTCTACGTCATCATTACTTATTACGCCGGCTCCAAGATGGCCCTGGCTGTCAACCAGGCCCACGAAATCCAAAAGCGCGATAACCCACGGCTCTACCGCATCATTGAAAACCTAGCCATAACCGATGGCGTGCCAACGCCGCGAGTGTTCATCATGAATGACCCGTCACCGAACGCTTTCGCCACCGGTCGCGACCCTAAGCATTCAGCCGTCTGTGTGACTAGCGGACTACTGGATATCATGAACGACCAGGAATTGCAGGGCGTGCTGGCCCACGAGATGGGTCACGTCAAGAACTACGACATCCGGGTAGCCATGGTAGCCTTCGCGCTGACAGCCGTGATTTCGTTCATTGCCGACATTATCATCCGGTTCGTGTGGTTCAGCGATAACCGGGAGAATAACAACAACACGTTTTTATCCTGGGAATCGTGGCGGCCATTTTGGCGCCTTCGTGGCACCACTGATCCAGATGGCGGTTTCCCGCCAGCGCGAATACCTGGCCGATGCTACCGGCGCCCTGACCACCCGTTATCCGGAAGGCCTGGCCAGCGCCCTGGAAAAAATCAAAAAGACCGGCAGCGTGGCCAGGCATCAGAACACTGCTACGGCCCACCTGTTCTTTGTCAACCCGCTTAAGAAGGGCAGCCTGACCAGTCTCTTCAGCACCCATCCACCGATAGACGACCGCATCAAACGTCTACGCAGCATGGGCACTCACGCCTAACTGTCAGTCGGATTTCATCGTATAATAGAAGCATGGCAAAGAAACCTAAAGTCAAAAAACCGCCAACCAAACCACTGCCTAAACTGCCAAACATTTGGCAACTAGCAAAAATGGCCGGGCAGACGCTTTGGAAGTATAAGGAACTCTTCGCTGGCATAACCATAATCTATGGCTTACTGAACTTGACATTAGTGCAAGGGCTGGCCGGCGGCACCGACGTGAGCAGTCTGAAACACGCGCTCAACCAGGCATTTAACGGCGGCCTGGGTTCTTTAGCCTCGGCTTTCAGTGTATTCGCGGTGTTGGTTGGCTCGGCGGGCAATGCTTCCAGTCAAACGACAGGCGGCTACCAGCTGTTCCTCGGCATTATTACCAGCTTGGCGGTCATCTGGGCCTTGCGCCAGGTGCTGGCTGGTGAGTCTGTACGCATCCGCGATGCCTATTACCGCGGCATGTACCCCCTGTACCTTTCATACTGGTCATCCTGGTAGTCGGCTTACAATTACTGCCGTTCATCATTGGCTCCACGCTGTACAACCTGGTGGTCTCAAACGGAATAGCGATCAATCTCTTGGAGAGGCTGGCTTGGCTCTTGGTATTTCTACTGACCACGGCCTGGAGCATATATATGATCAGCTCATCAATATTCGCGCTATATATCGTGACCCTGCCGGACATGACGCCATTGAAAGCTTTGCGCTCGGCCCGTGAATTGGTTAAGGGGCGGCGCTGGGCGGTTATCTTGAGACTGCTTAGTCTGCCAGTCATCCTGCTGATCGTGGCGGCCATTATCATGGTGCCGATAATCATCGTGCTGACCCCTGTGGCACAGTGGGTGTTCTTCCTGCTGACCATGTTTACCCTGGTGGCCGTGCATGCCTACATGTATACGCTGTACAGGGAGCTGTTGAATGAATAAACCGCCAGCCGAAAAGAGACTGGTCGAACTAAAAAAGCTGATGGCCAAATACTCGTACGAGTATTACGTGCTGGATAAGCCGAGCACGTCCGATGCCGTGTACGACGGGCTGATGCGCGAACTCAAGAATCTGGAAGAGCAGTATCCGCAGCTGGTAACGCCTGACAGCCCAACCCAACGGGTCGGCGGCCAGCCGCTAGATAAGTTCACCAAAGTCCGGCATTCCTCGCGGATGCTTAGCTTGAACGATGTTTTTAGCCGGGAAGACGTGGAAGCCTGGGTCAAGCGGACCGAGAAGCTGATGCCCGGCCGGGCCCACGAATATTTCTGCGATATCAAGATGGATGGCCTGGCCTGCGCCCTGGTTTACGAAGATGGCGAACTCCAGCGGGCCGTGACGCGCGGCGACGGCACCATTGGCGAAGATGTCACGGCTAACGTGCGCACCATCAAGAGTGTGCCGCTTAAATTGCGCCGCGACAAACAGTATGAAGAATTCCTGAACGGCCGGACCGAGGTGCGCGGTGAGATCATCATGTATAAGAAAGATTTTGAATGGTTGAACCGCCAGCGCGAAGCCGCTGGCCAGCCAGTCTATGCCAACCCGCGCAACCTGAGCGCCGGCAGTATCCGCCAGCTGGACCCAAAGCTAACAGCCGCCCGGCCACTGCGCTTCAAAGCCTATGACCTGATCCGTGAAAACCCGGCGGAAGTACCAACTCATATTTCGGCTTACGAAACTCTGCGGGCGCTGGGTATCGCCGCCAACGTCCAAGCCTCCGTTTTTAAAACCGTCGACGAAGTCATGAAATTCGTCGATAAATGGGAAGAGAAGCGCCATGAGCTGCCATTTAATACCGATGGCCTGGTCATCAAGATCAACGACCGCGAGCTGTACGCCAGCTTGGGCGTGGTCGGCAAAAATCCGCGCGCCGCCGTGGCTTATAAATATCCAGCCGAAGAAGCTACGACTGTCGTCAAAGACATTGTCATCAGTATTGGCCGCACTGGCGCCGCTACGCCTGTGGCCGTTTTTGATCCGGTAGTCGTGGCTGGTACTACTGTCCAGCATGCCAGCCTGCATAATGCCGACGAAATTGCCCGTAAAGACATACGGGTTGGCGACACGGTGGTCATTTTCAAAGCCGGCGATATCATTCCGCAGGTCGAGCACGTGCTAAAAGAACTGCGCCCCAAATCGGCCAAACAGTTTGACATGGAAAAGGAGCTCAGGTGCCAATATCCGGAGCTGGAGTTTGAGCGGCCAAGCGGCGAGGCGGTTTACCGGGTAAAAGGCGCCACCGGCCCGCTGCTGCTCAAGCGCGGCCTAGCAGCATTTTGCCAGCAAAGGCGCGCTGGATATCGATACGCTCGGCGAAAAAAACGTCGTGGCGCTGGTGGATGCCGGCCTGGTGAAAGACGCCGCCGACCTATATACGCTCACCAAAGATCAAATAGAAGACCTGGAGCGCTTCGCCGATATCTCGGCCCAGAAGCTGGTAGAAGCCATCGCTGAAAAAAAACACCCGGAACTGCCACGCTTCATCTACGGCCTGGGTATCCGGCATGTCGGCGCGCAGACTGCTATCGATCTGGCCGAGCACTTCGGCTCGCTGGAAAAATTAGGCGACGCCCCGCTGGATGAGCTGATGAGCTGTAGAGGGCGTCGGCGATGTGGTGGCCGAATCCATAGTCGGCTGGTTCGCTGACCCGGATAACCAGGAACTTCTGCAGAAATTTGAAAAACTAGACGTCAAACCAATCTATAAGTCCCGCGCCAAAGGCCCCCTGCATGGCAAAAGCTTCGTAGTCACCGGCTCTTTGGAGAGCATGGGCCGCGACCTGGCGGCCGAACGGGTCCGCAAACTGGGCGGCACCTTCCAGTCATCAGTTGGTAAAGACACAGACTACTTGGTGGTCGGCGGCAACGTTGGCGAATCCAAACTTAAAAAAGCTCGCGCCCTGGGCACCAAGCAGATCACCGAAGCAGAATTCCTGAAAATTATTTAATCGTGCGAAGCCGTCTCGTGGCTAGGGCTAATTAGGGGGTATATATTTTGTATATACATTATATATACCACCCCATAAGACTGTTACCGGGCAGGGCGGGCTTGACAAAAAACCAAAGTTAACTCAAGCTTATACTATGTCGTGCGCAATCTAGCGGCGCCGCAAAAACAAAAACCGACAAATAATAAAATAAAAATTGCCCGCCGCTTGGTGGGCGCGCACGAAAAATTTATTACCGTAAAAAGGGCAGGCACTTGCCATGATTAAGTATTTTTATAGAAGCCTCAAAGGCAAAAAGCTCCAGGAACAAGAATCAGCCCCAGCGCGGCACCTGGGTTTATGCCGAGGCGCCAACGGAACAAGAAATAAAAGACCTGACCGAACGCTTCAAGCTGGAGTCAGGTTACCTGAACGACGCCATTGACCAAGATGAAATGCCCCGCCTGGAACACGAGGACGGACAAAGCTACATATTTGTGCGCTACGCCCACGAGGGCCGGGGCGAGATAGACACCGCGCCACTGCTGATCGTCTTCAGCAAAGAGCACGTTATAACCGTTTCGCCGGTGCGCGTACCGGTGCTGGATGCTTTCCGCCGCGGCCGGGTGGCATCGGCGACTACCCAGCGGGCCAAGTTGGTGCTGTTGATTCTGGCGCAGGTCAGCGACCAGTACGATATGTACATCAACCAGACCAGCCGCAAGATCAAAGCCATCCGCTCGCGCTTGCGCGGCCAGGCCATCAACAACCAGGATCTGATTGACTTCGTAACCATTGAAGACGAGCTGAACGAGTTCCTAGCCTCACTCCTACCCAACAACGCCACGCTTCGCCGCCTATTAGTCGGCCGGCACATTCCGCTGTTTGAGGAGGACCAAGATATAGTCGAGGACCTTCTGCTCAGCAACGAACAGTCTATAGAAGCCATTCGCTCCAACCTGCGATCCATCGCTAACATCCGCGATGCCTACAGCGCCATCAGCAGTAATAACCTGAACCGCATCATCACCTTGCTGACCATCGCCACCATCCTGATAGCCTTGCCGAACGTCTTCTTCGGCATGTACGGTATGAACGTGCGCCTGCCGTTCGAGCACGCCAAGTGGGCCTTCGAGGCCATCGTCAGCATCAACCTAATCGTTATCGCGTCAGTCATCTTCGTTGTCCGCAAAAAACGCATTGTCTAGACCTATAAACACGTTCAATTCCTCTATGGTACGATAGATAGTATGAGAGTTTATTCCAGGGAAGTTATAGAAAATGTACGAGCTTTGCGTCGAGCGGGGAAGACATACCGGGAAATAAACCAGACCTTGGATTTATCTATTCCAAAGTCAACCCTGAGTTATTTATGTAGAGATGTTAATCCAGGTGAAGAATATAAAGAACGAATCCAGGCGGATACCGCCACAAGATTAACTTATATTCGCGAGTTAGCGGTAGCAAGAAATAAACAGATTTTTGAAAACAAACGTGCAAAGTTAAAAGCCGATTCCCAGTATGTATCAAAACTTATACATGAAGCCCCAGTCGCCAAAATAGCCCTTGCTATGCTCTATTTGGGTGAGGGGGCCAAATGGAAAAGTCACCGAGCACCGCAATTAGGAAGCTCCGATCCTAGAATAATAAAAATTTATATGAACCTTCTCAAAAAATGTTATGGAGTTGAAGACAGCACAATCCGGTGTGTAGTACAGCATCGAGCCGATCAAGACAGCGCCAAGTTGCTTAATTACTGGTCAAAAGTAACGGGAATACCCAAGAAACAATTTTATCCGAACTACATTGATAAACGCACCATTGGTAAGCCAACTAAGAAAACGAATTATAAAGGGGTGTGCGTAGTAAACTGCCCTGGTACGCACATACAGCTTGAACTTGATATAATTGCTGATATCATTAGTGATGCTTGGGATTAATTATGCTTGGGGCATTGGCGCAGTTGGCTAGCGCGCTTCCGTGGCATGGAAGAGGTCATCGGTTCGAATCCGATATGCTCCACCAAAACTGTTAGAATAGTAAGACCAAACGTGGCTCTTTAGCTCAGTTGGTAGAGCAGAGGCTTGAAGAGCCTTGTGTCCTCGGTTCGAGTCCGAGAGGAGCCACCAAAATTATCATCTTTTCCACAGCTTTTGAACAGCATTTAATAATTTGTCAAAATATGATGTTACACTGAACTCACAATTAAGTGAGGGAGGCTTATGCGATATAAGTATGACATCCGACAGGGTGTAACACGTATCAAAACGAAAACAAAAACCGTCATAACAATTATAAGCGTAGCAATAGTAGCTCTGGGTTCAACCTTTGGCTTTCTGCCGGCTCTGGCTGGCGCCGCGCCGCAAAACGTAATCTATAACAACATACCGAGCCCTACACCCGGTAACGTACCTAGTGTCGGTTTTGAGGCTACTTCAGCCTCGGAATTTGGCGGCCAAGTCCAGCTTGCCGGATCGGAGCGCAAAGATCCTACCATTACTGTTTTGATGAGCAGTTGGGCATGTAAGAGCGGCAGTTGGAATCTTCATAACTGTATTACCAACCCTGGCTCAACATTCACGCATCCAATCACGCTGAACATCTACAACGTTAACGGCGATGATAGCCCTGGCAGTCTAATCGCGTCTGAGACCCAGACCTTTACGATGCCTTACCGGCCGACGGCAGATGACGGCACCAATTGTAACGGCGCGCAGGCCGGCGAATGGTGGGACGGCACGGAGTGTCTCAACGGCAAAGCGTTTACCATCAGCTTTAGTCTGAGCGGTGTTACGTTGCCAGATGACGCAGTCATCGGAGTGGCCTATAACACAAGCCACTACGGCTCTAGTCCTATCGGCACAACAGCCTGTAACTCGACCGCGCAGGGTTGCCCATATGACTCTTTGAACGTAGGAACAGCACCGTCACCGACAGTCGGAACAGCCGGACCATCGGTAGATGACGCCTACCTAAACTCAACCTGGAGCGGCGCATACTGCGACAGTGGTGTCGGCGGCACAGGTGCGTTCCGTCTGGACGCGGGTTGCTGGACCGGTTACTTGCCAGCCTTCAAGGTAGAGGCTAAAGGTGACAAGAAAGACAACCATCACCACCACCACAAACATCACCACAAACACCACCACGACAGTGACAGGCATCACCACCACGAACATGGTGATTACCATCACGGGTTCTATCATCTCTCGCACGATTGATTAGCCAGAGATTTTAACAGGCGCGGGCGGCAAAAGCCCGCGCTTTGCTTTTAACAGGGGTTTTTGCTACAATCTCCTAGTTGATATGCGGGTGTAGCTCAGTTGTTTAGAGCGCTTCCTTGCCAAGGAAGAGGCCGTGGGTTAGAGTCCCATCACCCGCACCAGATCGCAACTTTGAGCCCGAAAAGGGCTCTTTTTTATCTGTAAAATCTAGGTTTTAACATCTCTAATTCTTAGCAAAAGGAGACGAGACGAAAAAAGTTAGAAACATAAACCTTTAACAGACAAGATATTTGATTTACGAGCAAGTTTTAACCTCTGTTATGATAAAGTTATGCATTCTAAGTCCAATACACTACAAAAATACATAGATGTTTTCGGAGAAGACCGCTTAATTGCTGCCATTAATAAAGTTAAATCAAAAAAATCACCGATTAAGATTTTAGATGTAACTAATCCTATAATGCGTTTTTTGATTGAAACAACATATGTCTATAAAGAAAAGCTGTATGTTCATAAAAATCCACAAATATCTTCCCAAGAAGACTATTCTTACTTTCGGTTAGGTTCAGCAATTCTTTCAGACCTAGCTTCAGAAATTAGTAACAACGAATCCTATAAAAATCAGATTGCTGATGATTTTCTTGCGCATGATTTGGGGGCAATGCTGGGCGGACTTAATGAAGTCCTTGTAGCTGGGTACTACAAATACTTAGGAATAAAAGTTGCTTTAAATTCTTCAGCTCAGCCAGGTGCGGCAGATATAGACTTAATCGAGCTCCCATTTGCTAGTGATGCAAAAACTTTTCCTAACAAAAGACTGTACTTAGAAGATATAGTAAATTCATCTGCGGCAGAACTTATTGAAGCGGTAAGTTTAGTGAGAAATCAAGATTTATTGATACACGTTATGAATCCTGACAAAAAGAAGTTCCATGCTTCTATGAAGAATTTAGCGAATGCGTTTGAGAACACTAGTATTGGTCACTATTATGATGACGATGTTCGAGCAAATATTCTTGATAAGCCACATCAATATAGCGGAGCTAACTTTACAATCAATGTACAGCCACAAAATGTAAATATATTGTTTCAGGCAAGTTGGAACATGGGTCCGGCGATCGAAGCCGTCAAGACACACATTGATAAAGCAGTTTTACAGGCTAAAAAGCTGTCAAAGCAAGCGATACCCTGGATAATGATTCCAAGAGATGCAAATAATCAGGCTATCGAGGCTAATATTCTTAGATTCTTCGGGAAATTTCACCAACTCGTGATTGAGAACAAAGACATATTTATGCTACCGGTTTACTCAATCGAGTTTGAGGGCAAAGGTATAAAAACAGTTTTTGATGTGTTTGAAACAGGAAGGAATACCCTTAGGGTTAATAGTGAAACATTTCAAGCTTACGCCAAAGGTCTAATGTCTAGACCCGAGATGTTTATTTAGCAATTACTCGTAGGAGAAGCGTTTTACTTTCGTAGCTTAAAGCGCACCAGAAAAACCCTTTGCCTTATTTCTTGATCCCCGCCTAGATTTCTTTTTTAGTTGAAAAGAGTGTTTTCTAGTTACGGCGTGCCGCTCTTAAGCGAGATGATGAACTTCTCGAGCACTCGTGTTAGGAGTGATATAATCATCAGCATAATGTTCTTTAGAAAAAAATCATCTAAAATTACGTCCGACCATAGCTTCTCTGCATTTATGGGTGCACAAGCTATCCCACTGAATAATGTGAAGGTTTGCAGTGGGGTAACGAATTCTATACTTGATTCGATTTTCCTTCATGATATATCCGCTTACGAAGTTTTCTTTAAGGGTTTTGTGATGGGGTATTATGCAGAAAACCTATTCAACAAAGATAATGAAGCAGTTGATATAATTTATGGGCACGCTATTGGTGAAGATAATAATAAAAAACCCAGGTCGTTGGATACGCTCGTCAAGGCTCAGCGGCTAGATGGTGAAATCGGAGCCGTGGTTCAAAACGCTATAATTTATGCTATTGCAATGTACATCTCCTGGGAACATCAATATCCAGGGACACAAGCTGACGTAGAGTACGCCACAGAACTACCAAATACTCGACAGCCAGATAAATCCCCTGAGCAACATGTTAAGGACATGACTTTGAACAATCCTCGTGCCGGGGTAATAGCGTGGTCTCTATGTGCGACTAAATCAAAAAAGCTTGCTAGCGTCGTTGTCGGAAGGATGGATTACTTACTTGCCACATGTGAGTACGACAAAGAGGAGAGTGAAGAAGAGTTGACTATGCGTATATTGAATGAGCAATTAGATTAACGTCTATGATGTAAGGCTGTCTTGTTCCGATACAACAAACCAATTAATAGATAATAAATTGCCTGTTTTCAGCTTGTTTTGGCATAGCTTGGAAGTTTGTTAGCTTACCGTCAGCTATCGACACAAAGAGTTTGGAGATACTAGGAACCTCTGAATTACAAATAGCAGCATATGTGGTTATGCTTTGAAATTGTTCAATGTAAGAATATATTGTTGATATGCAGTTAGGTGAAAAAAATAATAGTTTTCAGAATTTCAGCACAGTACTAGCGTTGCTGCTCCCTGTATTACAAGTATTCTTTAAATTTTTGCCTGAGCAATCGAAAAGCATATTTCTAATTAAAGATTACTTTCTAATCGTGTCTATTGTCTCAGCAGTATTTGCATATCTACTAATCATCGGATTTAAGAATACAGTTTATTTCCAGTTTACATTTAACCGAAAACGCAACAGAAAGTATAAAAAATACCTGAATAAGATAGATACTTCAATTTATAATGACGAAGAAGTACGTGAAAATACAAAAAAATACTATTCTGAACCACCATACTGGATAAATTCTGGTAACATTTATTACTTATTAATCCCCGTTTTACTAATACTCATACT
Organism: uncultured bacterium; assembly: GCA_963805865.1. Taxonomy (GTDB): domain Bacteria; phylum Patescibacteriota; class Saccharimonadia; order Saccharimonadales; family UBA4665; genus JARIHC01. Next base: position 93,573 of record CAWDVI010000002.1, on the reverse strand, counting down.
TCTTTTCTTGGGCATAGGACTCTTTTTTAAAAATGAACCAAATAACCTACTAATCTTTACACAAATGATTTGCTACATATTATTGGTCGCGCTCACAAGCCTGACACTAGCGGCATTTTACATAAACGACTCCAATAATAAAAAACGCGAAACAATAAAAAAAGAAAAATATCGTAGGATCACCCAATTACTTTATGAAACAAGAGCACTTCCAGAGTTTCCTATCATAGAATTTATCGGTCAAGGGCAACTGACTTTTGACACTTTGACCACAGTCATAAAGGTAAATAATGATAAAGTATACAGAGTCGAGAGTGACACAGACGCAGGAGTCTTAAATCTTATTGAAGTTGTGCCTGAAAACATTCTAGAAGCAGGGGGTAATGCAAGTGCCTGACAAAATAGTAGGTAAAGTAGCCGATCTTCTTGACGACAGGACTCTAATTTTCAACCGTGGTAGCAAGAACGGGGTCAAAGTTAATATGCGATTTAAGGTGTACGATCCTGTAGGAAAAGAAGTAAAAGATCCCGACTCGGGTGAAAACTTAGGCAGTGTAAAATTACCGAAGATCGAAGTTTCTATAACTCACGTATTCGCTAAATATAGTCTTGCTAAGACTTTCAAGTTCAAAGAAGTTAATGTGGGTGGTACCGGCCCTCATCTAAACATATCTTCTATATTTGCACCTCCCAAGTACATAAAAAAATATGAGACATTTGAAATTGACGAAAGCACACAGAAACAAATTGACGAAAAGAAGAGTATAGTAAAAAAAGGTGACGCAGTAGAGCAAATTCTAGAAACCGACCCAGAAGATAGTTAACTAAGATTTAATAGTAATGTAAGACCTCTCCGTCACCATTTAATTAATAAGGGCTCCTGATATAGCGTTTCCAAAATCTTCCTCCAGTGAATTATCTCGCTCTCGATAATGTGTAAACTTTTTTGATATTGTACCAAAATGAGGTTTCTAACACTCCCAAAAAGTAGCGTTTTGTTATGATGTAGGCATGCGCAAAATAGTTGTCTTTACGATGGTCAGTCTGGATGGGGTGATGCAGGCGCCGGGTGGGCCGGAAGAGGATCCTTCGGAAAATTTTAAGTATGGTGGCTGGACTGTCCCTTACGCCGATGACTCCTTCAGTCCTATTTTCAAAAAAGAATTAAGCGCGCCATTTGATCTGTTGCTTGGCAGGAAGACGTATGAAATATTTGCCGCGTATTGGCCTAAGCAAAAGGGCATGGTGGCCGACCCGTTCAATAAAGCTAAAAAATACGTGGTGTCGGATGAACCCATAGACCTTACATGGAAAGAGTCGGTTCTGATAGATGATGACGTCGTGGCCAAGCTCAAGGCTTTGAAAAAACAGGACGGCCCGGCGTTTCATGTATGGGGCAGCAGCGTGCTGAACCAGACACTCCTGAAGAACGATCTGGTTGATGAGCTGCGGCTCAGAATATATCCCGTGACGCTTGGGCCCGGCAAGCGTCTGTTTGGAGAGGGAACAATTCCGGCCGCGTTTAAGCTGTTGGACACCCAGGCTTTGCCAAGCGGCATCATCCTGGCCAATTATAAACGGGCCGGCGAAGTTAAGACCGGTTCGGTTTCGTAATATCAAATAAAAAAGACGTGCTTGATTCAATTCAGTATCTTGCACGCCTCTTATGCCCTTAATTATAGGCTGATTTTAGCGGATTTCAATAACTTTTTTGGTTTTTGTAATTACCAACACCCTCTTGAATTGATTGGGTTTTGATAAGAAGAAATTTATACGGGCTATGGCTCTTTGCTGATGTAGTTTGATACGACCGAGGTCAATGATAAGGTTTACGGACTGTTTCCTGGCGGCCCTCATATTATTTTCGATGGTTCTGGCGCTACTGCCCATCGGGCTTTTCAGTTCCCATTTTATGTTTTTAACATTAAAGTCTGGTGTTCTAAAATTTGCTGGTCGTATAAAGATGATGTCTGACCGAAAATACTTAGCAATAACTATTGCCGCTGAAAATTCGTGTTTTTTGGGCGAATCGGTGGCATCCGCCTCGATGATTATCTTGTATTTCATAAGAGATTGCGCCCAGTGTATCACGTGTGAGTCCTCTGCCGGCTCGTTTGCCTGACTAGTTAATTAGTGCTTAAATACCCTTAACGTGGTCGTCCCACTGCAACCATGCGTTGCTCATTCGGCGAACAACATGGACGGACGCCAGGACCACCGAAGATGAATGGGTAGGCTTGCGTCGCTTTAGGGCATCGTCGAACCTAAGTGATGACAAGCCCTCATCAATTAACAAAGGGACACTATGCAGAAACAAGGCAAAAGTACCCAAGACTACGAAAAGGACTACGACTACAGCCACGAGAACAGCCTGAAACACTGGCGCTCGTGGGGTTCGTGGTTCAGCTGGGGCAGCCCGGTTGGTCTGGGCCTGTTCTTTATTTCCATCGCGGTCACGCTGTGGATTCTGAGCCAGGCCTTCGGCTGGAACTAATACTTCCCGCTAGTAAACAGCATCGTCAGTCCAGGCGGTGCTGTTTTTAATGCGGACATATAGCGGAAGAAGTTGACAGAACGTAATACGCTGCGTAAAATGTAAGATATGAAATACACCTCCACCATCACCAGCAAAGGCACCATAACCATTGCCGCGCCACTGCGCAAAACGCTTGGCTTTAAGCCCGGCCAAAGAGTCAGCTTAACTTTAAATAAAAACCGGCAAGTCGTGATCGGCGGCGGCACCACGGCCGCGGATTTTGAAAAAATAAGGGACGAAATTACCAAAAAGATACCCAGCCATAAAAAAGGCTTAACCGGCCAGGCGCTCAAAGAAGCGACGGCCAAAGCTTGGGTTGCTGAGCACCGTGAATAGCCTGGACGCCAACATCGTACTGCGCTACATGCTCAACGACGTTCCGGCGCAGAGCCGCCGGGCTGGGGCGGCCATCAACGGTTCGGCATCATACATAACCGATGTAGTGGCCGTGGAAGTAATTTTTGTTCTGGAGCGGGTTATCGGCCTGTCGCGCTCCGATGCGGTTAAGCTGGTCAAAGCGTTCCTGAACTTGCCGAATCTAATATATAACGATTACTTTCTGGACCAGGCGATTGATTTATACAGCGTGCAGAAAAGTTTGTCCATCGTGGACTGTTACGCCGCCACCGAAGCCAAGGTGTATCATAACTCTCTATTGACGTTTGATAAAGACCTGGTCAAACACGGCGGCCGGCATGTGCGGGAGCCGTAGCTTAACATGAAGGTTGCGAAATGAGTGATTACACGATTATCAACCTGCTGGAGCTGGAAAACATGGCGGCTAAGTTTGGCAAAAAGGGCTATCAGGCGCGGTTTGCGACCAAGCCGCTGGGTTTGCGGGAGTCCGGTTTGGGTCATCAGAAGCTTGAGCCGGGGCACCGGCTGGACTTCGGTCACAAGCACGAGGTGCAGGAGGAAGTTTTCGTCGTATTGAGTGGTAGCGGCAAGGTGAAGCTGGATGACGAGGTCAAAGATCTCAAGACCATGGACGCCGTGCGCATCCCCAAAGAAGTCATGCGCGGCTTTGAGGCCGGCCCGGACGGCATGGAGCTATTGATCTTCGGCGCCCCGCACACCGATAAGAATGACGCCATCTTAGACCGTGGACACAGTCAACTAATCCGGAACAAGCTACTTTGTAGAAAGGCTTGGGGCGAGGTAAACAACTGGCAGTTGTTGTGCCGAGCCATCCATTCGTTCAAGATGAGCCGCAGCCGTTTAGTGGGAACGCAGCCGTAGAGTTTCCGGAGGTAACGCTTTAAGGCGCTCCAGGTAGCCTCAATGTGGTTAGTGCCGGCAAAGTGGCCTTTGCTGTGGTTCCATCTCTCGTGGCTGTATCCGAGGAACTCCAGATCGTTGTAGCCACTGTAGGCGTCACTAACCACCAGGCTTTGCCGGGCCACATGTTGCTCCAGGAAGCCCTCTAAACTGTCCTGCTCGGTGTCAGGAATGACCGCTAACTTTAAGCGTTTGGTATCCCGTTCAATGGCTCCCATCACAATGGTCTGGCCACCGAACTTCTGCTTGCCAAACCAGGCTTCGTCAACCTCCACGATGCCGGATAACAGCTTCTGTTGGTCGTCTGGTGGCACCAGAGCCCTAAACCGCCAGTACCAGCGATTGATGGTGGTGTAGCTGAGACCAGTGGCTAGCTTAGCGCTGCCGGGGCTTTGGCGCTGCTGCCAGCAATGCAGCAGCAGGAAGAACTGCCGGTAGGATAGCTTACTGCCCCTAAACCAGCTAGCCGCCTTGGGCCTTACCTTGACCCGGCAGGCGCTACACCAACCATAGTCACGACCCTGCTTGAAAGCCAGCCTGCCCTGGCAGTACCGGCAAGTATTGTTACCCGTTAATTGTTTGTATACAAACCGTTTACACCAAGCTTCACTTGGTAATTTTGCTAGACTAGTCACTGGAACAGTCCTTTCGTAGATCTTAAGTTGTACAAACCTAATTCTACTGGAGGCTGTTCCGTTTTAGTTTAACGTGTCAGACCGTGGCTGGTGGACAAAATAAGTAAAAATTGGTATAATTGACATTCAAGACGCTTTAGTTTATCTATTACAGTTTTGACAGATAAGCGTTAAAATAAACGTAGCATGAAATTTGACCCCAGCATATCAAGTGAAGATGGCGAAATGGTACTCCTGCTTCTGCAGGTGCCGCGGACTAACGATAAGAAAGAGCTGGCCGCTGAGCAGATGTTCGCCTCATTGCACGGTCTGCTGGTCTTTCCGTCCAAGAAACGCTTCCAGTCGGCGCGGCGGGTGCCGATAAGTTTCGAGATCGCCGTCCAGAAAAGGCGTATCGGTTTTTACGTCTGCGTGCCGCGTTATCTGAAAGGCTTCGTGGAAGAGCAGGTTTATGCCCAGTATCCCAGCGTGCAGATTAGTGAAGTAACTGATTTTTCTCATGGTGAGCCAGCTCCTAAAGCTATGCTCGGCGCCGAGCTCAAACTTATTAATAACCAGGCCCTGCCGGTCAAGACTTTCCAGAGCTTTGAGGTTGACCCGCTGGCCGCCATCACCGCCACGCTAGCCAAGTTTGAGGAAGACGAAGAGGCTTGGATCCAGCTGGTCATGCAACCAGCGCCGGAAAATTGGCACAAAAAAAGCGAGCGTTATGTCAGCAGTCTACGTGGTGGCTCGTCCGGCTCGGCTTCTTCCACGATATTGAAGGCGATGTGGTCAGCGCCGGAAGGCGGGAAGGGCACGGCGGCACCCAAACTCAGCGAATATCAACAGGCCCGCGCCAGCGGCGCCGAAGAAAAGAGCCATAAGCTGGCCTTTGAGACCACCTTGCGTATCATCTACCGCGGCAACGTGTCGTCGCACCAGGCCACTTTGCGTATCCAGTCCATCATCGCCAGCTACAAGCAGTTCAACACCACTTATTTGAACGGCTTTGACCAGGGCAAGATCGCCGCCGACCCGGCTTTGCTACTGAGCTACCAGCACCGCCAGCTCGGCAAAAAGCCTTTTATGCTGAACATCGAAGAAGTCGCCACGCTCTGCCACTTGCCGCACACCAACGTGGAGACGCCGCTCATCCTGTGGGCGCGGGCCCAGACGGCTGAACCGCCGGCCAATCTGCCGATAATTAGCGAGTCCAACCAGCAGGAAATCAGCCCCATGGCCGTGACTAACTTCCGCGGCCAAAGTATGCCGTTCGGTTTACGGCGCGATGACCGCGGGCGACACTTATACATTCTCGGTCAGACCGGCGTCGGTAAATCCGGTCTTTTGGAGCTATTGACCATCTCTGACATCCACAGCCCCTATGGTTTTGCCGTTATTGACCCGCACGGCGATTACGCGCTCAGTACTTTGCGGCGCATCCCGGCCGAGCGCGCCAAGGATGTCATCTACTTCAACCCGGCCGACACCGATTTCCCAATCGCTTTCAACCCCATGGAAGTACCCGACCCCAAACTGCGCACCCACACCGCCTCCGAGCTGATTGGCGTCTTAAAGCGCATGTTCGAATCCTGGGGGCCGCGCCTGGAATACATTTTGCGCTACAGCTTGCTGGCACTCTTGGAATATCCGGAGGCCACCATGCTGGATATCACCCGGCTCTTAACTGAAAAACCTTTCCGCAAAGAAGTCATGCAACATGTCACCGACCCGGTGGTCCGTCAGTTCTGGGAGGTCGAGTTCGCTACCTGGAATGATAAGTTCGCCGCCGAGGCGGTGGCGCCAGTGCTCAACAAAGTCGGCGCTTTCACGGCCAGCCCGCTGGTGCGTAACATCATCGGCCAGCCGAGGAGCAGTTTCAACGTACGGCAGATCATGGACGAACGCAAAATTCTGATTGTAAACCTAAGCCGCGGGCAATTGGGTGAGGATAACGCCGCGCTTTTGGGCGCCCTGATGGTCACCAAGATCCAGCTGGCGGCTATGAGCCGGGCCAATATCACGGTCGACGAGCGCATACCGTTCTATCTGTATGTCGACGAATTCCAGAACTTTGCCACTGACTCGTTTGCGACCATTCTAAGCGAGGCTCGTAAATACGGTCTCAATCTAACCGTAGCCAACCAGTACATCGCCCAGATGTCGCAGGACGTCAAGGACGCCGTCTTCGGCAACGTTGGCTCCATGGTAGCCTTCCGGATTGGCGCCGATGACGCCCGCAGTATGCAGAAATACTTTGAGCCGAAGTTTGAAGAGTACGACCTGGTCCACATGGACAACCGCAATTTTGTCATCAACATGTCTATAGGCGGCGAAAAGGTGCCAGCTTTCTCGGCTACCACGCTGGATTTGCCGGACCAGCAGTTTGACCAGACGCCGGCCATCATCGAGCACTCCCGTGCCGAGCACGCCATCTCACGCCAGGGCGCCGAAGACTACATACACCAGCGCTACGAGATCAAGACCAAGCCGGCCCACAGCCCCAAAGAACCCAAGCCTAAGCACGAGTCGTCTGCTCCAGCTCCGGCAGCTAAAGCGCCCAAAAACGGCGACTTGGGCCAAACCGCCGTTGGCTCGCTGGTAGAAATTATCAAGCCCAAACGCCGTCGCCGGCGCCGCAACGGCAAGCGCGCCGACGCCGACCACCCCCAAAACCTATCTGACCAGGCCGGATCCACCGAACACACCATCTTCAAGCGCTAGCCTTTATTTTCATGGTAGACTTGTAAGGTGTTTTTGGCGCGTTGGCCGAGGAGTTAGGCAAGGGTCTGCAAAACCCTGTACACGAGTGCAAATCTCGTACGCGCCTCCAAAACGACTAAGCTTAAATAATAATTAACTTATGTGGTGCAAAATAGCAGGCTATGCTAGTTTGCATCTATGTCGAAAAAACGTTCATGGACTGATGAACAGCTTGTCTCAGCTATTAAAAAATCGCGAAGCTATCGCGCAGTACTGCTTAAACTAGGTTTAGTGCCTGCTGGTGGCAACTACGAACAAATTAAACGTAGAATAAATAAACTAGCAATATCCACTGAACACTTTACAGGTATGGGTTGGAACGTGGGGTTACAATTTGTACCTAACCCCGCTCAGCCACTCGAAAAATTACTCGTGGAGAACAGTACTGCCCAAAGTTTTGTTCTAAAGAAACGACTATTTAAGGCAGGGTTGAGGCATCCTAGATGTGAGCTTTGTGGCTGGGCAGAAATAAGCAACGATGGACGTATACCGGTAGAGCTTGACCACATTAATGGCAATCACCATGATAATAGAATTGAGAACCTCCGAATACTTTGTCCGAACTGTCATAGTTTACAGCCTACGCATCGGGGGAGGAATAAAAAGACAAGACTTGTTAAAATAAGAGCAGGCGCGGGTGCTGGAACTAGGTAGACAGTGCAGACTTAAAATCTGCTGGCCGAAAGGCCGTGTGGGTTCGATTCCCACCCCGCGCACCAGATTCCGTTATAATAGATTTATGGCTCTAAAAAAAATCGGTAAAGATCTGCTGGCTCGGCGTTTGGAGCGGCAAGTCAGACAGTTGCGCGAGAACAATGATTTTACAGTAGTGGCCGTAGCTGGCAGTGTCGGCAAGACTTCTACCAAACTGGCGATAGCCAAGACGCTGGGTGCCAGCCGCCGGGTGCGCTGGCAAGAGGGGAATTATAACGACCGTCTGACCGTGCCGCTGATTTTCTTTGGCCAAGCACAACCAGGTTTGTATAATCCGCTGGCTTGGCGTAGGGTTTTGCGCGCTAACCGGCAACAACTAAAGAAACGTTATCCGTATGACATAGTCGTCGTCGAGCTGGGTACCGACGCGCCGGGCCAACTTAAAGATTTCGCTTATTTGGAGCCTGATCTTACCGTATTGACGGCGATTGCCGACGAGCACATGTCGCAGTTCAAGACCATGAAGGCCGTGGCCGAGGAAGAGCTGGTGCCGCTTGGCTATTCCAAGCTTGCATTGCTGAACGTGGATGATATTCCGGCTAAATATATGCCGCCGGCGGAACACACTAGTTATGGCCTGCTGAACGAGGCCGATTACCGGGTGGCGACGCGCCAGGAACGTAACTTGCAGACACAGCAATTGACCTTCCAATTGCCCGGAGACAAGCAATTTACCGGCGAGGTGGCGGCACCGGGCAGTCAAGGCGCCAAGATTGCTCTGGCGGCGGTAGCTACGGCCGATATGCTTGGTCTCTCACAGGCAGAGATCAAAAAAGGCCTGAAAACTATTACGCCGGTGGCCGGACGGATGCAGGTTCTGGCAGGCAAGCAAGGCTCGTTGATTATTGATGACACCTATAACGCCAGTCCGGTGGCCGTGGAAGCGGCGCTGGACGTGCTGTATAACACCGAAGCCAAACAACGTATCGCTATTCTGGGCAGTATGAACGAGCTTGGCATAGATAGTGCTCGCCTGCACAGCGAGGTCGGCGGCTATTGCAACCCGGAGAAGCTTGATTTAGTTGTGACGATCGGCAGGGAAGCGGCTGAAAATCTGGCGCCAGTCGCCAAAAATCAGGGGTGCGAGGCGCAAACTTTTATGAATCCGTATGAAGCCGGGGAATATGTGCGACATCAGTTGAAACCTGGAGCAGTGGTATTGGCTAAGGGCTCGCAAAATGGTGTTTTCGCCGAAGAAGCCGTTAAGATTTTGCTGGCCAACGCCAGCCAGGCCCGCAAACTTGTCAGGCAATCCGACTATTGGTTGAAGCGCAAAAAGTCACACTTCCCTGCCAATACTTAACATGTTAAGTATTGTTACGATTGAGCGCCATGTGCACGAGCTTGTCACATAGCGATGGCATATCGTAGCCGGCCTCCCCTGCCGCCTTGGGCAGTAGGCTCTCGTCTGTTAAGCCTGGTATTGTATTTGTTTCCAGCACGCATAGATCACCGGACGGGGCAACCATGATATCGGTGCGCTCCATATCGCGGCAGCCGGTCAGCTGGTGGATTTCCAAAGCCAGCCGCTGGGCCTGCTTCTGAGCGTCCTGGCTGACATGCGCCGGCGGGCACAGCTCCTGCGTCTGGCCGTTATATTTATTCTCGTAATCAAACTCGCCGCCCTCTGGCGGGATAATCTCAATGGCCGGCAAAGGCTCGTCGCCGAGCAGAGCCACGGTTATCTCGTCGCCTTCAATCAGCTCCTGAAGCAGTAATATCTTGTGCCGTTCAAAAGCCTCCATTATCGCCACCTCGTCGGCGTTCACAGTGTCGCGGACGATAAAGGTATCAATGCTAGAGCCGCCATCATTGGGCTTTAATACGAACGGCTTCCGACGCAACCCAGACCGCAGATACTCCTGATACTTAACAAGTTCAGTATCAGGCGCGGGCAAACCGTTCTGGTGCAGTAGTTCGGTATAACGGGCCTTGTCAAAACACAGCTCAGAGGCCCGGCCGTCTGGCCCGACGTAACGGATGTCGTTATCTTCCAGAAACTTTTGCACGGTGCCGTCTTCGCCGCCTTTGCCGTGCAGTGCCGGAAAGGCCGCGTCAGCTTGTTGCAGTTGTGGCAAAAGCTTATCCAGCCCGTCCGCCGGATCCAGCGTTTCTACCTGGTGGCCGGCTTTTTTGAGCGCTCTGGCCACAGCCGCGCCGGATCGTAGCGAGATTTCCCGCTCATCCGACGTACCGCCAGCCAAGACGATGATATTAGCCATAATGCAATTATACGCCGTCAATTGGCCGACGACACAAAATCGCTCATGCTTGCATAGACCGTTACATCTGGTTACAGTACATATCCATAAGAGGTGGCTGTTCGTATGCAGCAAGCTGAGACACATTTTCACGTAGAGCACCAGGAAGGGATAGATCTGCGGATTTTCGATCCCGCGTTCCGGCACGCCTACAGTATAGAAGCACCAGGCAAAGGTGATGAGATTGACGGCGTTTTTTATGACGTGCTGATGTCGCCGGCAGGATTGCGCTCACTCGGTATCAACCAGCTATCTAAGAGTGAAGCCGAAGAGACTTACGAAGGCAGTACGGATTTTAAGCGCTGGCAGCACATAGCCGGAGTGTACCGTATAGTCCGGCATTTCGCGCGCCAGCAGAATCTGGATACCGAAACCACCATGCAATACGCGCTGGTGGCTTGCCTGCCCGATCTTGGCCACGGCGTGAAATCCCATATCACCGACATGCTCAAAGAGGGCATGGGCGGCAATGAGAACTTCCACGAACAGCGGGCTGGTCAGCTTATAGACCTCGGAGGCCTCCAGAAGATCATGGATAAACACGACATAACCAGTCCTTTTGATGCCGAAGGTCAGATAACCCTGGATGTGCCGCCTTGGGTTGAGTCGTCATCGCCGGACCTGTCAGTTGATAGACTGCATTACATCAACGCCGAAATCTCACTGATGTTTCCGGACAACCCGCTCGTCAAAGATGCGATTGAGCTGGATAACTTTACCATCACGCCGGATGGCCATTTTGCGTTCAAGGATGTAGACCAGGCGCGGGTCTGGGCCAAAGCGGCCAACCTGTGCAGCTCTGAGCACTGGAACGACCCATCCAACCGGTTGATTGAGCTCTTGTCTCTGGAAGCTATCAAACGTACGATTTCTCTCCGTTTCCTGGAAAACGTAGACAATTTTGATAACGGCTACGTCGGCTCACCGGAAGATTACACCTTTTTGATTGATAAGGATTTTGACGATGCTTTGGAGCAGGAAGCGCTTGATCAGAAACCCGATGTCTTCATGAATGCCGTTTACTCGTTGATCCAAAGCATAGCTCACCGCGAACGTCAGCGTTTCACCAGACACAAGCAGCCGACCTATGAACAGTACCTCGCGGACCATGATGCCCGGGAGTATCCTAACGCGCTTATCAATCCGCACCGGGCGGCCTTCGGTATTCCACCGGCCCAAGTAGAGATTGTTAAAGACGGCAAGCTGGAAGATGAGCCGGAGACGGATGCCGTACTGCGCACCTCGGACGGCGTACCGGTCGGTATCTTGAAGAAGTTAAAGATACGGCAATTCAACCCGTTGGTGCTCCTGAGCGATGGCACGGCGGCCCGGTTAAGTATCATTGACCCTAATTTCAAAAAATGCCTCAGCGAAAACGGCCAGGCTTTGAACTACGTCGGCGCGGTCGCCCTGCACGCCAATCCGGAATCCCGCGAAGCGCTAGTGGAAGGCGTGCGTGAAAATGACGAGTATATAACCAAATCGCGGTCCAACGAGTCCCTCAGTCCTGACCAAATCCGCGGTATCATCGCTAGCTCCGCTGATCGCGCGCTTGATCTGGCACGCGCCGAGGGTCGCTGGATCGACCTATAAGCTAACTGCTCATGCTTGCAAGGCCGATAATCTTTAGTTAAAATTGACAGCAGTATTAAATATGGGATAGAAAATTATGCAACGAGTAGGGAATGTAATTGAAATTGGTGTAGAAAGTCCTGAATTTGGAGGACCCGAAGATGCCTCTGAAGAGATTGAGGCCATTGATGTAGTGATGGGTGGAGTTGAAAAAGGCGTCGGTCAATTAGTAACAGCTGCCAGAAAGGCATGCCCGAACCCTAACTGCTGCCTGACTGCTGAGGTTACTCAAGACGAAGCCGAAGGAGGCGCCTGGGATATACACCCTATGAATGACACGACTTATACGGTTCCATTTACCCGGGTGGACGTAGGCTCTAAACGATTAGTCGATTGTGCCGAGCGGGGCGAACAGCTAACTGGTGCTGTAGCTTCAATGGTTGAAACATGTGTAGGCGCAACGGGGGAAGCTGATACTGCGGGTAGGGAAAAAACCGCCGCCGCGGCAAAAAAAGCCGGAAGCGCAATGAGTACCGCAGTTGTAACAAGAGCTAAAGAAACTGTAAAGAGGGCTGAAGCAAAAGCTAAAAAAATTAAATCTGATGGAGAAAAAGAAGCAAAAAAAGCACGAAACTCTGTGTACGCTCGAACCAGAAAAGAAGTCGTAGCATCGCTCCGCAAGTAGCCGTATAAAATCCGGCGTATTAATGAATCCCGCTAACAGCTAGGGTTCTGCTACAATGTAATCTGTTATGCAGCGCTATAACCCGAAAGATATCGAGCCCAAATGGCAGGCCAAGTGGGAAGCCGGCAAGATTTACCAGGCCAGTGAAGATCCGGCCAAACCTAAGAAGTACGTGCTGGAATATTTCCCGTATCCTAGTGGCGCGGCCATGCATGTCGGCCACGTGCGCAATTACACCATCGGTGACGCCATCGCCCGCCACGGTCGCATGAGCGGTTACAACGTCTTGCACCCCATGGGCTGGGACGCTTTTGGTCTGCCGGCCGAAAATTATGCGATAAAGAATAAGATTAGCCCGCGCCAGGCGATTGACGAAAACACTGACCGCTTCCGTGAGCAGTTGATGCAGATGGGCTTCAGTTATGACTGGTCGCGCGAAATTGATAGCACTGACCCTAAGTATTACAAATGGACGCAGTGGTTCTTTTTACTGCTGTTCAAAAAAGGCCTGGCTTATCAGCAGGAAAGTCTGCAGTGGTGGTGCCCCCACGACAAGACCGTTCTGGCCAACGAGCAGGTAGAGGATGGCAAGTGCTGGCGCTGTGGCCATGAGGTTGAAAAGAAATCGCTTAACCAATGGTTCTTCAAGATTACCGACTACGCCGACCGCTTGCTGGATGACTTGAATGACCTCGATTGGTCCGCATCCATCAAGACCATGCAGAGGAACTGGATCGGGCGTAGTAAGGGCGCCGAGGTTGATTTTAAGATCGACAGTTCAGATAAAAAGTTGCGTGTCTTTACTACCCGGCCGGACACGCTGTTCGGCGCCACTTTCATGGTGCTGGCGCCGGAGCATGAATTGGTCAAACAAATCACGACTGACGAGCAGAAAGCTGAAGTTGAGAATTATGTAAAGCAGGCTGAGGCCAAAAGTGATATAGAACGTCAAGAAACCGATCGCGAAAAAACCGGCGTCTTCACCGGCGCTTACGCCGTCAACCCAGTGAATAATGAAAAGATTCCCGTCTGGATAGCTGACTATGTGCTAAGCGGTTACGGTACCGGCGCCATCATGGCCGTACCCGCGCACGACGAACGCGACCATGAATTTGCTAAGAAATTTGATTTGCCGATAGTCCGTGTCGTCAAGAATGACGCGTCGGATGACGAGTGCACTCATGCCGAAGGCATAATGGTCAATTCAGATAAATATAACGACCAACCGAGCGATCAGGCTCGTGAGAAAATCACCGCTGACCTGGAAAAATCCGGCGTCGCCAAAGAAGTCACGAATTACAAAATGCGCGATTGGCTGATTAGCCGTCAGCGCTATTGGGGCGCGCCGATTCCGATAATTCATTGCCCGAAAGATGGCGCCGTGGCTGTGCCAGATGACCAATTGCCGGTCGAACTGCCGGAAGTAAAGAGCTATGAACCGAGTGGCGGTGGCCGCAGTCCGCTGGCCAACGTGCCGGAGTTCGTGAATACAAAATGTCCGAAGTGTGGCGGCCAGGCGGAGCGCGAAACTGATACTATGGACGGCTTTGCCTGCTCCAGTTGGTATTTCCTACGCTTCGCCGACCCGCACAACGACAAAGCCGCGTTCGGTAAGAAAAAGGCTGATTTCTGGCTGCCGGTTGATGACTACATCGGTGGCGCCGAACACGCCGTTATGCACTTGCTCTACGCCCGCTTTTGGACAAAAGTCATGTACGACGAGAAACTAATTGAATTTACCGAGCCATTCACTACGCTTCGTAACCAAGGCATGATTCTGGCGCCGGACGGCCAAAAGATGAGCAAGAGTAAGGGCAATACCATCGAGCCAGACAGCTTAATCGAGAAGGGTTACGGCGCCGATAGTATCCGCATCATGGAGCTGTTTATCGGCCCGTGGAATCAGTCTGCCAACTGGAGTGTGGAAGGCATGGCCGGCGCGCACCGTTTCTTGCAACGGGTTTGGACGCTGGTCCAGGAATTCAAAGACGCCAATGGTAATAAATCAGGCGAACCAGAAGAATTATTGCGCGTTGTGCACCAGACAATCAAAAAGGTTGATGAAGACCTGCTGAAGCTGGACTTCAATAAGGCTATTGCGGCCCTGATGGAGGGCGTCAATGACCTGTATAAAATCAAAGCCAAGGACGATTATGCCGCCAAAGATTGGCCGTGGGCGCTGGAAAGCTTGCTCCAACTACTGGCGCCGTTCGCGCCGCATATCAGCGAGGAATTGTGGAGCCAGCTCGGGCAAAAAGGCTCCATCCACCAAAGCTCGTGGCCCAAGTACGACGAAAAATATCTGTTTCAAGACACCGTCACGATCGTCATCCAGGTCAATGGCAAACTGCGCGGGCAGGTGGAAGTCGCGGCTGATGCCAACGAAGAAACTGTCGTCCAGGCCGCCAAGACCCACGAAAAGGCCGCCTCGTATCTGGAGGGCAAAGAAATCCGCAAGACCATATATGTGCCCGGCAGGCTGGTCAACTTCGTCGTTTAGTGCTAATATAAACTTAAGTTTTGTCAATATAAGGAAAGGTATAGCTTTCTCAGCATGGGACAACCCAAAAAGCGAACCCCCTCACCGTAAATCCGGCACCAGGCGCAGTCACTTGCGGCTTAAATTAGCCCGCCGGGTGAACGCTAAATCACCTGTCAAAGTCCGGACTACCGCGAAGCAAAGCAGTAAGACTGCTTAAAGCAAAGTTCGCCCCCTAAGGAATTAACAATATGGCTTCCAACCGACATCTCGGTCGCATCATAGCCCTCCAAACGCTCTACGAGCAGGAGTTGCGCTCTGAGGCTGATGACAAAACTTTTGATGTCAATAAGATTTTAGACCGCAACATCGCCCGCTACCAGGATATGCTGGACGACGTAGCTTTCATCAAGCAGTTGGTGGCTGGCGTCATCAAGCAGGCGCCAAAGCTGGACAAACAGCTGCAGCCGGTAGCGCCGGAATGGCCAATCGACCAGATCGCCCGCATGGACCGCCTGATTCTGAGGATTGGTTTATACGAGCTGGACAATGAAGCTGACGTGCCGCCCAAGGTGGTCATCAACGAAGCTGTTGAGCTGGCCAAAGCTTTTGGCGGCGATAACTCCTCTAAGTTCGTCAACGGCGTACTCGGCACGCTGCTGCGCGAACGGGAAGCCAAGGCTTCCAAAGCCACCAAATGAAAGCTAAGAAAACCAAGTAAAGGTAAAGTACATGTCAGTAAAACGTCCGAAACCGATGAAAGGTATCAAAAAACTGGTCCATAAAAGCCGGCCGGTGATTGACGAAGTGGTCCGCGAAACCACTTCCGGCGGCGTGGTTTTCCGCCGCAACAAACAAGGCGCGCTGGAAATTCTGCTTATCCAGGATGCCAAGAACCGCTGGACCATTCCCAAAGGCCATGTTGAGCCGGGCGAAGAACCGGGCGCTACGGCGGAGCGCGAAATCCGCGAAGAAACCGGCCTGCAGGACATGGAAGTTTTCAGCTGGCTGGGCAAAGTCAACTTCCGCTATCGCCGCGAGCACACGCTGGTGCTGATGACCATGCATATCTATCTGGTAGAGGGCCAGGGCAACACCGACAAACTGCACCCCGAAGAATGGCTTAACGATCTAAGGTGGCTCTCAGCCAACGAAGCTGTTGATAAAATCGCCTATGACGACATCGGCAAACTGATACTAATCGGCATGAAAAAGATACGGACGGGTACACTGTAGTCATGGACGTTTCAGCTTATAAGGCTTTCGCCAAAGACAAGCTAAAGACCGACTTTTAGCGATATCAACCTATTGGTTACCGCCTTCACGCATCGTTCCTACCTGAACGAACACCGCAAAAGCGTAAAAGAGCACAACGAACGTCTGGAATTCCTGGGCGACGCCGTGCTGGAACTGGTAGTTACCGAATACCTGTATGGCAATTATGACGAGCCGGAAGGTATCCTGACTAACTGGCGCAGTAGTTTGGTGCGGACCGAGAGCATCAGTGCCGCCGCTCATAAATATGAGTTCGAGCCCCTGCTCCGCCTCAGCCGCGGCGAAAAGCAGGGCAGCCAGCGGGCCCGCGCCCAGATCCTGGCCAATACGTACGAGGCAGTGGTCGGCGCTATCCATCTGGACCAGGGCTACCAGGCCGCCGAAAGCTTCATTACCGATAGCATTCTCAGCACCTTTGATGACATCCTGGCCAGCGGTTCCTGGATGGATTCCAAGTCAAACCTGCAGGAGCTAGCCCAGAGCCAGGATAATGCCACCCCAGCCTACAAAGTCATCAGCGAAGAGGGCCCTGACCACGACAAGACCTTCACGGTTGGCGTCTATGTGAACAGCCGCCTGCGCGGCAAAGGCACCGGCCCCAGCAAACAGGCCGCCCAGCAGGGTGCTGCCGAAGCCGCACTCAAACATTTCAAGAAACAATAACTTTTCGTTTCGACCCGAACCTCCCGGGTCTCATCAGCAGTTCTTAAGACTGGACGAAAAAGTGACCCCAGACCAGAAAATATAATGCCTTGTGGGCAAAAGGGATTTTCTGGCACAGACCAAGCGAACCGTTAGGCTCAAACTTGCTGGGATCTGCCTGTGTCGACGAAAGAGTGGTATACTGCACTTTTATTGGGATAGCCGACGTTCTGGCTTCAGTACGGTAAATGCGGCCACAAGGTCGCACGTACTGATGATCAATCCGCCAATTACCCAATATGCCATAGAGCTCCCGAACAAAGTTCCGCCAAATTCTATGGCATACACTGGAAGTATTGCTATAACACACACAAAGACAAACGTAAACAGGGCTTTGTCAGTCCTGTCAAAGACGGGCTTGTTATCGGTGTACTTTTCAAGCACCCTTCTCGATCCAAGAGCGAAAAACATCACGAATACAGCTACTATGACCGGCAGGAGGCCGTGCATCGCTCAGTTCCTTTCATCGTAAATGTGCGAGAAAACTAAGGACTTACTAGAGTACTACAAAGTCTTCTTCGATGTGTATTATAAATTATTCCAGGAGTATTGTCAAAAATAGTTTCTTTGACAAACCGGTCATCGCTATCTATAATGCCAGGTGTATCACCATGACCAGGGATGCCTAAGGTTTCGACCGACCGCTAGTCCTGGTCTTTTTCTTTGGTATAAATTCCAGGCTATCCCGCAATTCGTCAATTCTCACAACATATGGAAGAAAGCGCCGTAATAGAGCAGAGAAATATTTATTTGGTGTCATTACTTTGAGTAGCTTGCGCTGTTTAGAGAGATATTCAATCAAACAGTAAAAGTCACCGTCGCCAGATACAACGACGGCTTTATCATAATTTTTATACGTCAGCATGGCGTGGAGAATCAGTTCGGCGTCAACGTTACCTTTGATGGTGCCATCTGCATGTTCAAGCGTAGGCTTAAAAATCAGGATGTAACCCTTACGTTGCAGACTGGCATACAAGGCTTCATTGCCTGGCCTGTAACCAATGAACATATAAGCTTGGCTGACGCCATACTTTTGTCGTAAATAGTGACGGAACTCGGCATAGTCCAGCTGCCAGCCGGCTGAACGGACGCCTAGGTTCAAGTTTTGGCTGTCAATAAAGGCATAAACTACCATACTGCCCAGCATACACAGCCGACATTAACTAAAAATGAAGATAACCAAAACTACAACGCATCGTTTTGTTGACAACAGGGGCGCTTATCTGTAGAATAACAGGGATTGCTTTAGTAACCCTAAATAGAGGCAGATAAGAGTTTTAAGCAAAATATGTTAGCTATTCGTATGCAACGTACCGGCCGCAAGGGCCACGCCATGTTCCGCGTGGTGGTTCAGGACGCCCGCCGCACGCCCACCAGCGGTAAGATCGTTGCCCAGCTGGGTTCTTATGATCCGCACAACAAGACCGTGACGCTGGATAAAGAAAAAGCCGGTTTCTATCTGGAGCATGGCGCCCAGCCGTCCGACCGCGTGGTTCTGCTGTTGAAAAAAGAAGGCGTCAAATTGCCAAAATGGGTCAGTCTGCCAGATAAAAGCGAAGGCAAGGTCCGCAATCCTGAAAAGCGCCGCAGTACCCGGCCTGACGAACCAGCTGAGGAAGCGCCGACTGAACCCGTAGCCGAGGCTCCTGCTGAGGAAGCACCTGCTGAAGAAGCACCTGCCGAGGAAGCCGAAGCGCCAGCTGAAGCGCCCGTGGCCGAAGAAAAGCCCGCGGAAGAGCCACCCAAAGAAGAGGCTGAGGAAAAACCGGCCGAAGCTTCGGAAGAAACAAAGCCCGAAGAAGAAAAATCTACCGAATAATCACGAAAAATCTTACAACGTGGTGCCGGCGGTTTGCTATAATTGATGCTACTAACCAGTTCTAACGGAGGGTCTGCCATATGAGTGAAATCGATCAACAATTTATAGAATTTGTCGTCAAGTCCTTAGTCGGTAAACCGGACGCCGTTGAGATTAAGCGTACGATTGATGAAAAGGGCGTTTTGCTAGAACTGACCGTGGATCCCGAAGATCTGGGACGGGTCATCGGCAAGCGCGGCGCTACCGCCCAAAGTTTGCGCACTCTGCTGCGCGCGCTAGGCACCAAAAACGACGCCCGTTATAATCTGAAGATTATCGATAACGGTGTCGACAAGCCCGACAGAGCTCCAGCGCCGGCCAAGCCGGAACAGAAAGAGGAAAAAGTCGAAGACGTCGAGGGCGAGGCACCAGCCGAAGAACCGGAAGCCGATGCCGAGGAAGACGCCGCCGAAGACGAAGCGGCAGATTCCGAAGAGGAGCAGACCGGTGACCGGTTGGCCGAGACCCGCAAGGAACTGGCCGATCTGGATGACCTGGATGTATAAAGTTTGAGAGCTTTATGTGTGCGCGCGAGCCGGCCAAAGTGCCGGTTCGTTCGTTTTTGTTAGAATGAAGACATGAAAATTCAAATTATCACACTGTTTCCGGAGATGTTCGAAGGCGTGCTGGGTAGTAGTATGCTATGGAAGGCGCAAGACCGGCAGATCGCGGAGTATGAGATTATTAATCTGCGTGATTTTGGCACAGGGCCGCGCAAGCAGGTCGATGACACGCCGTATGGTGGCGGCGATGGCATGCTGCTCAAGCCGGAGCCGGTGGTGGCGGCCATAGAGCAAGCTAAAAAGACCACGCCAAACGCTAAGGTACTGCTACCGACACCGCGCGGCAAAACCTATAAACAGTCGGACGCTAAGCGTCTGGCGGCGGATGGCCAGGATCTGATCATCGTCTGCCCACGCTACGAAGGCTACGACGAGCGTATCACCGGGTGGGTGGACGAACAGCTGTGCATCGGCAGCTATGTGCTGACCGGCGGTGAACTGCCGGCCATGGTTATCATTGACTCCGTTGTGCGGCTCTTGCCCGGTGTGCTGGGCGGTGAGACCTCTGCCGAGATTGAGTCGTTCCAGCAAGATGATAAGAATATAGAGTTCCCGCAGTATACCCGGCCGGAGGACTTCCGCGGCCAGAAGGTGCCGGAGGTGCTACTCAGCGGCCACCACGGTGGTATAGAAAAATGGCGCCAGGCTAACTCGAACCCGTCTACCTAGATTCGCGCTGTGCGCCGTTGATGACTGTTTGTAGAATGCCGCCGACGTTGCTACTTGAGTCAGAATCCACATGTCCCGTAAAAGTACCAGCCGCGGCACCGGTGTTGACGTTTGAAGAGCCGTTGGCGGACTGCGGCGAAGCAGTGGAGCCGCCAGATGGTGACGCCGGGGCAAGCTTGATAAATCGGTCTTAGCCATAGGTAGGGGCGCTAATTCGTTGAGTGATGAGGTGGAGGTAGCTGGCGTTTTCTTATGGGTGGTTTCGCTGGAAGACGAAGAAGACGAAGAGGTTGAGTGGACTTCACTGGATCCTGCGGGGTGAATCATAAAGAAACCAAAACAAAAAACCGCTACTAACAGTAACGGCGCACCAATGATAATCCTGCGTACTTCGTCTTTCTGTCCCATGTGTAGAGTGGTATGGTCCACTAATGCCCCCTGTTCGCTTATGATTACCAAAGTATAGCACCAATATAAAATACAACTGTTAATAATTTAACAGAGGGTAGCCGACTTTATTTATTATTTTGCCGATTGTCCGGTAGTGGCAGCTCAACCAGGAATTCGGTTCCCCGGCCAACCGGGCTAGTAACGCTTACGCGGCCCTCAAAACAATCTTCGGCGTACTGTTTGACGGTGGAGAGTCCGATGCCCGTGCCGCCCATGGCGCTCGGTTCTTTGGTCGTGTAGAAAGGCTCAAAGACGTGGGGCAAATCAGCCGGTGGTATGCCTTTGCCCCAGTCACGCACACGGACTACTAACCATGGCTGGCGAACCGATACCGCTACCCATATGAAGGGTTGCGTGGCAGATCCAGCACCATCATATGCGTCCATGGCGTTGGTTACCAGATTGGCGATAATGCGTTGGAATTTGACCGGATCGCCGACCAGCTTGTGACCGGCGGCTACGCTGAAGCGCAGATTGAGCTGGCGGCGCCGGGCCAGTGGCTGTAAGATGTGCTTGGCCTGGTTGATCTCACGCTTTACGCAGAAAGTCGTTGAGCAATCCTGTTGGCGTAGTTGTTTGCGAGCGGCTTCTATATATCGTTCCAGAACCCGGATACTGCGCCGGGCGTGCCGTACGCTAGGCCCATCTTGCTCCAAATGTAGGATAGCCGCCGTCAGCGGACTGCTCATATCGTGAATTAGACCGGCGCTGACCCGTCCGACTTCCGCGAAACGCTGTAATTCGCGCAGGCGTTCCACGCTGATTTCGGCCAGCAGGCGGGACAGGGTTGGCGCGTGAGCCACCAGGCCGATCACGGCTCAATCTCCCGGTCAAACGGTCCGCCGGTATCCAGTCTGTAGCCAAGCCCGTGGACGGTATGTATCAGCGGCCGCTCGAATGGACGGTCGACTTTGTCGCGCAGATATTTTATGTGGACGTCGATGGTGTTGGTCCACGGCTTCTCACTGCCTTGCCAGGCGTAATTGCCCAGGATAGTGCGGCTGACAACCGTGCCAGCATGTAGCATCAAGCACTCTAGCAGAGCGAACTCTTTGCGGCGTAAGTCAATCAGTCGTCCGGACCGGCGCACCGTATGTTTGGTGCGGTCAAGCGTCAGCCTGCCGACGGATATGCGTTCATCCTCAATGCCCGGCCGCTTGCCGCGCCGCTGGAGTACGCGCAGACGCGCTTTCAGTTCACCCAGACTAAAGGGCTTGGTCAGATAATCGTCAGCTCCGGCGTCCAGCAGGCGGATCTTGTCCATGATCTTGTTCTGGCCAGTCAGGATCAGGATGGGGGTTTTCAGCCCCTCATCCCTGAGCCGTTGGCAGACCTCTAGTCCGGTAATATCAGGCAGGTTGAGGTCCAGGATAATTAGGCCGTACTTGTTACTACGGGCTTGCTCCAGGCCACCATTGCCGGTGCTTTCCAGGGTCACGCCATAAGTCGGCTCCAACACCTGGCAAAGCGCGCCAGCAATTTCGCGGTCGTCTTCTATTAGCAGTAATTTCATGATTTTGTCTCTTTGCACCAAGCTATTATTACCAGACGATTCTTAAATTTCTATTAACTTTTTGCAAAAAAAGCAAATTACACTCATAAATTTAATCTCTCTTTAAGAAATTGTTCAGACCGTACTGAAGAAATCCTTGGTCTCGGCGGCCGCCACCTTGCCGCGGTCCTGTTCGTGACGGCTATACGGCGGTACCCACAAGTAAAAGGTACTGCCTTTGTTAAGATCGGTCTCAAACCAGACCCGGGCCGTGATACGGACCGCCAGGCTACGGGCTATATACAAGCCCAGGCCGGTGCCGCCATGGATCCGCGTGCCATATTCCTCTGATTGGAAAAACTTCTCGAATATCCTTTCCTGGTCGGAATGGGAGATGCCGATGCCGGTATCGGTCACGCTGAACGTCACGCCAGCGCCTTCGTCCTTGGGGTTCATTACTCCCAGTGTGATTGAACCCTTTTCGGTAAACTTGAGGGCGTTACTAATATATATAGATAAGATTTCGCGCACCACATAGCGGCTGGTCAGGATAGTCGCCGAGCTGAGACGGGGATCTATATTGACCCGCAGTTCCAGGCCTTTGCTCTTAGCCTGATCGCGATAATCTGATTCAAAATCATGCAGTAAGGCTACTGGATTGAGCGGTTCCAAGTGGACATCCAGCCGTTCGTTCTCGACTTCTGAAAGGTTGGTCAGGTCGTTGATGATGTGCGACAACTGCTTCAGGCTGCGCAAAGCGCCGTTGAGCATCTCCACGGATTCCGGGTTCTTCGGTAAATAGGGTGGCGACAGCAGGAAAGATATGTCGCCTTCGGCGATGGTCAGGGGGGTGCGCAATTCGTGCGAGGCCACGGCAACGAACTCTTCACGCTCCTTGTCGATGGTTTTCTCGTGAGTGGTATCGCGGATAATCAGGACATGGCCGTGGTTTTGCCGGTCGACGATATACGGCGCGATGCTGATAGTGACGTTTACCAAACTGCCATCCGGAGCCTTGGCATGCAGATCTTTGCGCTCGGAGACTTCCTTGGCATGCTTCATCTTGAGCTCCACTGGATGGCTGTCATTATCCAGGAGCTGGATGGCCTGTCCCAGGGGGGCGCCACGGAGATTGCCGGCATTGCCGGAAAGAGCCGCCGCGGCCTGGTTGTAGATGGTTATATGGCCATCGTTATCTATCACCATGACGGCATCACGCATGTTGTTTATCAAAGCCAGCAGTTGTTGCCGTTCATTTTCGGTGGCTGTCCCCAATACTATCAGCTTATTGCGCTCCGACCGTTCAGAGCGAGTCAGCCACGAGACATATATTCCGACCGTCGCCAATATCAACATCTGGACGACAAGATTCTTCAGTAGGCCACTTTGGTTTTGGCTGACGTCTTGTGCGCACAGGGCACCCGCCAACAAGACGCTGATAGCGATCGCCACCTTCAGCCCATACCAATAAGCACCGGAAACGACAACTAACACCAACACCAGCAGGTAAGGACTGGCGACACCATTGGTGCAGAGCACCAGAATCAAGGACAGCAAGCTATCAATGACAAGCATCACCCGCTGATCGGTAACGGCTGTCCAGCCCTGCTTAGAGCCTAACCAGAGGAAGCTGTTATATATGATCGCCAGCGCTATTAAACCTTCGATGACTTGTTGGTTGATGCCCGCCAGGAACATGAAACTACCAGTTACGATGAGAATGATGATCCACCGGGCGTACCAACTACTCTTAAAGTAACTGGCAATCCGCGGGTTGACGAGATCCTGAGGTTTCTTGGCGGTATTTTGAGACGACACTACCTCAGAATTATAGCAAAAAGCTTATGGTCTTGGCTTGCCGTTACGGCTTTGGCCGGGTGCGGTGGTAGGCGTACCGTGGTAGCAGGCGACGGTGTAGGGGTATTCCAGGGTAGCGTCATAATGATAAATGTTGGTCTTCTTGCCGTTCCAGATGACTTGGCTGGTGCGGCCATGACACTCGTCCAGATCGGCGTTAGTCGGCAGATTGCCTTTGGCGTCACGCTCCACATAGATCCCGTAACCATCCAGCGCGTAACCTACTAACGTTGATGAACCTTTGGCGGCATTGCGCAGGCACACCGGAATATCGTGGTAATGGTACATTTCCTGTCCGTCGGGGTGTCCGTTACAGCTGTCCTGGGTCTCGTGGGCCACGGCGTCGCGGCCGGCGGCATCCAGCCCGTTGAACAAAGCCACACCGTTGATTAATACACCAATCGTGCCCAGGCCGGTACAGCCAGGTGTGGTAGCCGCCGCCGGATTGAGCGCCAACTCATATGTCAGCGACTGGGTGCCGATATTGTTGGGGTTACGGTCGTACTGGTAGGCTGGGTCGCTGTAGGCAATCGGGAAAATGCCGGTAGTGTAGCCCTTGGGCAGGTCATTAGTGGTGATAATCCGCTCACTGCCGTTGATCTTTTCGCTGTGGTCGGCGGCCGGCCAGGTTACTGAACCGCTGACAGTCACCTTGCTCTTAGAATCCCACGTGCCGGCAGAGCTGTCTACCCAGGGACCGGCGTGCTCGGCGCCGCCGCCCCGGAAGTTGGCGGTGCATGAATCAATATAACCTGCCTTCGGCGTGGTCGATACCTTGCCATCGCCCAGTGGGATAGCCGTTGGGTCCACCGATCCTTGCCAGTGGTTAGAGTTGGTAGCCTTTTGGGCTATGGCTTGTTTGGCAGTGACCGGCTTGACCGGCGGTTTCCGTATCATGAACCACCAGCCAGCGGCCAGCCCGCCAGCGATAATCAGGAGCGACAACGTGATAATAAGCCGGCGGTGCCGTCGCCAAAAAGAAGGCTTATCGGGCTTGATCGGATCAAGTTCCGGTACCGGTAACTGCTCTGAATCCATGTTCCTATAATACAACATGGCTGAGGTATAATGGGCTTATGGTCGCGCTATCCGATGTGCCCTTCAACTCATTCGTCTGGATTATGGGCTCAATCGCCTGCTTGATGCTTTTTTACCGCAGTTACGCCAATTACCGACGTTCCAAGAACGAGCTCTCAAAATATCTGGCCTGGTTCGGCTTGCTAATGGGAATCGGACAGGCCCTGCTGGCTATTCCGCCGTTTTTCACCCAGGATACGGACGTTTTACGCGTTACGTACTTGCTGGCCGAGTTCGTTATCTATAGCAGTGCCGTTGCCCAAGCCGCCGTGCTGTGGTGTCTGATTCTGCGCTCCCACACCTCGGTCTATGCGGCGACAGTACCAATCGGTATCATTGGCTTCATCGCCTGGCTCTATGCCATCCCGCGTTCCACTCTGGAGATCTCCAGTAACTTTATCAATTACCGCGACCCGACATTTTCTACCATCGTCGTCGGTCTGGTGCTGATGGGCCTGTTCGTGCCGGTCGGCATCTATTTTTTGCGCTCCGCCAGCCAGCAGACCAACACCAAAGCCATCCTGACATCGCTGACTTTGGGGCTGGTTTATGTCGGTGTGGGCTTCTTCACGGGCGGCATCGAGCTTATCGCCGGCCAGGTAATCACGCCAATGTCGGCTATCGGCGACCTGGCGTTCTTCGCCGCCATGGCCGGCGTCCTATTATGGCCGCACCGCGCCGCCGTTAAGGTGCCGACGGTTTCCCGCCAAACATAGTGTTAAAATAGAAGCGTGAAAGCGAAAAAATTAAAATCCAAAAGCAAAACTTTGAAGCAGATAGGTCTGTGGGCGACTATCTGGTGGGGCGTGTCGGGGCTTTATGTGGTGTTGCTGGTCTGGGCCAGCCGAAATAACTATGTAGCACTCTCAAGCTGGAAGTCCGCCATTAGTAGCGCTTACCGTAATTCCAGCGCGTTGCAAATCTTATTGGCGGCGGTCGTTATTGGCTGGCTGATTGGCGGCTGGATCTGGCTGAGAGAACTAAAGCGCCAGAAAATCAGCTACAAAGCGGCTTTCAAGGACCTGTTCCTGACCATCCGATGAAAACTTTTACGGATCGCTATCCGCTAGCCGGGCCGGTTCTTTGGA
Organism: uncultured bacterium; assembly: GCA_963805865.1. Classification (GTDB taxonomy): domain Bacteria; phylum Patescibacteriota; class Saccharimonadia; order Saccharimonadales; family UBA4665; genus JARIHC01. The sequence goes on along the minus strand of CAWDVI010000002.1, from coordinate 67,637 downwards.
TACTTTCCGTCCAGTATTTCGTTGTTCAAATTATCGTGGCTCAGGCTTGGCTGGCTAGTTATAGCTGGCGGCTCAATACGATCAGCGATCTTGGCAATACGGCCTGCGACACGTATGGCGGCCGTTATGTTTGTTCGCCTTGGCACGCGCTTATGAATATTTCGTTAGTCGTGCTGGGCACCACCATGTTGCTTGGCTCTTTGCTGATATACCAGCAATTTAGGGGCAACCGCGGCTCGCTGATCGGTTTTAGCTGTATGGCGATATCTGGCTTGGGCAGCTTGATGGTCGGGCTGTTTCCGGAGAATAGCATCGCAATCCTACACGTTGTCGGTGCCGCGCTATCATTTTTTGTCGGCAACGTTGGCTTGGTGGTGCTATCTTTGTCGCTACCGGTTCCCCGGACTTTGAAAGTCTATACTTCTCTCTCGGGCGCGCTGGCATTGATAGTGCTTGGACTATTTCTTCATCAGAACTACCTTGGCCTGGGTGAGGGCGGCATGGAGCGCATCGTGGCTTACCCGCAAACGGTTTGGCTGATCGTTTTTGGTATTTATGCTTACAGCCATCAGCGGCGGCGGCGCTATAATAAAGCCATAAAGTAAGGAGGGCATATGAGTGATATCAATCTGGATGTTTATCTGTACTTCAAGGGTCAGGCCAAAGAGGCCATGGAATTTTATAAGGGTGTCTTTGGCGGCGAGCTGACAACGCAGACCTACTCGGAGGTGCCAGGCATGGATGAGGACGTCAGTAAGAAAGATTGGCTGATGCATGCCAGGCTGGAGGGCGGCGATATAAAGTTAATGGCCAGCGATACAGAGAAAGCTAGTCCAGCGGCCGCCAAGATAGACCTATCGCTGGGCGGCACGGACGAAAAGCAACTGCGCGAAATATTTGAGAAACTGGGCGAGGGCGGCACAGTTCACTCCGAACTCAAAAAAGAGTTCTGGGGTGACCTGTTCGGTAGTCTGACTGACAAGTACGGCGTCAACTGGATGATGAATATCGCTTCAGGCGCGGCCAAATGAAAACTAGGCGGGCCAGGCTGATGACCGCCAAACAGAAGACTATCAGGACCAGTGTGCCGTGGTCATGCTTTAGCAACTGGATGAATAATATGGCGACGGCCGCCGTGGTTGCCAAACAGCCCAGGCCGCTGATGAGACGCTGGGTGGTAGTTTCGGCCACACGGTAAGCCAGGGCATTGGTAACCGCGAAGACGGCCAAGAAAACGGCTGAGCCGAAAGTCAACAACTGCTGTATGCCGGGCAGCATGGCGAAGGCACCACCGAATACAGCCAGCATTAACAAAGCGCTGACCGGCAGGCCGTGCCGGCTCTTGGCAAAGCCGGACGGCAGTTCGCCGGCCCGGGCAATCTCATGGATCTGGCGGGCCGTGGCGAAGAGAGTGGCATTGATAGCTGAGCTGGTGGCCAGGAGGGCGCCGAGCGTCGCGATCAATTTGCCGAACAATCCCAGCGCCGATTGGCCGACGGCCGCGAAAGCCACTTCCTTCTGGCTGATAATCACGTGGTCACTGACCAGCATCTGCGAGCCGATGGTCACTATCACGTAAATCAACGCTACCAGGCCGACCGACAGGTACAGCGCCCGGGGCAGGTTGCGGCGTGGCTTTTCAATATCATCGTAATCGTATGACAACAGCTCGAAGCCTTCATAGGCGACGAAGATGGTGGTCGTGGCGACTAACAGGTTTGTCAGCCCGTGGTCGTTCAGGGGCGTCAGCCGCGCCGGTGAAAAATGAACGATGCCAATGCCGGCAATCAGAGCCAGTACCAGTACTTTGACCAGTACGACCACATCCTCAGTCAGTGCCGAAGCCGCCACGCCGCGCAGGTTTACGAAGAGGAAGACAGCCAGGATAAACAGTGAGAACAGTCTGGCGAACAGGAGCGACAGATTCAATATGTGGGCGGCGTAGTGGCCGAACGTATAAGCATAGACCGCTAACGCCACGATGTAGCCAAAGATCAACAGCCACGAGGCGAAAGCGCCGAGGCGCGGGAAGCCGGCGTTCCTAAGGTAGGCGAACAGGCCGCCGGAGGTTCCGGCCTGAAGCGACAGCACGGCGAAGGAGTGGGCGGTCATCATGGCGATAACGCCGCCGATGATGAAACAGCCGGCCGCCAGATGGCCAGCCAATGCCACGGTCACACCCAGCACACTGAATATGCCGCCGCCAATCATGCCGCCGACGGCCATAGCCGTAGAATCGCTCAGACTAAGCCGGCCGCTGCGTTTATGGCGCTGTCTCAGCGTCCGCGGGTGAAAAGGGAATTTAATATGATTAGACACCAGTCATATTATAGCAACCGGAGCTGATCGGTCACGGGCGCAGGGTGCCGGCGAAGACCTGCCAGGCCAATAGCGATTTGGCTACCAGGCTGAGGATGATATAGGCTCTTTCGCCGTATAAGTAGTCTTTCCATGGTCCGATTTTTTTGTACTGCAAAATCATGTTGATGGCGAAACAGCTGAAGAAGGCGAATATGGAAACAAAAATCCAGTAGACGAAGGCCGGCGCTTTGGAGCCGTTGCTGGCGCCCAGCCACATATAGAAGGCTACAACCAGCCATGGTATGAGACCGGCCCAGGAACCAACGTAGTAGCTCAACCAGCTGATTTTTTGGCCGGTCCGGTTGTTGTATAGCTCCATGGCTAGCCCCATCAGGTTCATGGTGGATACCAGGGCGAAGATCATGAACAGACTGGCGGCATCATAAATCCCAACCAGTAGACCAATGGCGACCATCATGATACTGGCCGACAGAGCATATTCTATCCAGCGCGCTTTGTTGATGCCGTGCTTTAAGTTGCGGACGTACCACCTGTTGCAGACGGTGGCGACCAGCAGGTGTGCGGCGGCGGACAAAAAGAAAAAAGCCGCGATCAACCAGGGCAGTTGGACGTGAAAAAGGGTGGTAGAAGCCGGATCAAGCTGCTGAGTCGATTTATTGAAGGTCAGGTAACTACCGGTGATCGGCACGGCGAAGCTCTTGCTGATAAGGGCAATGATGACACCTTGAGCAAAATGCAGGCCAGCGGCCACCAGGTTCATTTTGCGCAGGGATTTATAGGTAATTGATTTAGGCATGGCTGATGATCGGCGCTTTCTTTACGAAGCTGTCTTTTTCCAGCACTTCCAGGATGGCTCCGGCGACTTCTTCGCGGCCGACGTATGGTTCGGTCGGGCCGTTCTCGCTCAGCCGGAAAGGCTTGGGCTCCACATTCTGCAATTTGAGTACCCGGATGACCGTCCAGTCCAGATCGCTTTTCTGCAATTCCGCCACGTGATTGCGTCCGTCTTTGACGCGCGCCGGGTCGGTTATATCGACGCCCAGGTTGAGGAACCGGTCCCATAACGTAATCTTATCGTTTGGGAAGCGCACGCCGGTGCCGGTCAGGCTGACCAGCCGTTTCGGTCCCATCTCGTCCATCACCGCGATCACCTTCCGGATGGCATTGGTTTGGATATCCGGTGGCGAACCTTTGACATGGCCAATCAAGCTGACCACGGCGTCTTGGTCGGAAAACAGTTTGCGCAGGTCATCTGGCTGGGTGGCGTCACAGTGCATCAACGTCAACATAGGGTGCGGCGGTATATGGCCACTACCCAGCACGCCACCGCGAATCTCGTGGCCAGCATCCAGGGCCTTTTTCAAGAAAGCCCGCCCGGCCCGGCCGTTGGCGGCGATGACAGCTATCTTCATACTTGTAAGCATAACCGTAACACTGGGTATTGGACAATGTGATTATGCGCACAGGCAGAATCACTAGAAATGGTGCTAAACTCATATATATGGAACCGAACGCGCCGATAAGCTCTGCTCAGAAGATAGTCATCGTCGATGACAACCCCAGCCTGGTGGACATCTATAAGACCCGGCTGGAGCTACTAGGTTATAAATGCTATCCGGCCTATGACGGCGTGGAGGCGCTGGAGGTTATACAAAAAGAGCTGCCCAGTCTGGTGCTACTGGACCTGATGGTCCCGAAGATCGCCGGCGACCAGATACTAACGCGCATGCGAGCTAGCGCGTGGGGCAAAGATATAAAAGTAGTTATCATCTCTAACTTGAACGAAGTTGACGCGCCGGCTGGCCTTCGCGCGCAAGGCATTGAGGAATACGCCGTCAAAGCCAATCTGGTAAACGATGCTCTGGATAGACTGGTAGACAAAGTGCTCAAGCCCGAAGGCCAGCAAGAAAGCACCTCGCTGGAGGCCCCGGACCCCAATCAGCCACAAACTTAGTCTTGCTCGGCCCGAACCAAGGTACGGGTGACAGCAGGACTGGTGACTTCGTTCATATACTGCCTATTATCAAATGAGGCGTGCACCGTCCCAGCCGGCTGGTTAACCTTAAACGGTGCCCCATCTTTTCGTAGGTCAGCAATTGGCTGGACATCACGCTCATAGACTTCCGGCGTGGCAACCATACTATGTTCGGCGAACTCAAGTGTCGTATCTATGGGGTTCAGGTTCTCCGCGATGTATGCCGCGTACTGAAGCGCCGCGTCGCTGGCGAACAATTCCTTATTATGGAACCTATCAAAAAGCGCAGCTGGAGGGATACTCACAAGACGGCTGATAGCAGGGAAGAGTGGCAGGCCCGGCGGCAAAGGTTTGACCATTTCTCCTGAAGACGCGCCGTCTAGCAGCTCCTTTTGTTGTTTCAGATAATCAGAATACCGCTTGACACCTTCTTTCAAAGGTAACTTTTCGCAGGCCACGGGTTCGGCGGCTAAGACTGCACTAAGACTGCTTACTGTCTCAGTTCTCGCGAGAGCTAAGGCTCCGAGTCCGCCAGCAGAACGGCCGGTAGAAACCAACTTGGTTATGCCGATACTATCTGCCTGTCTATCAATACTTTTGCCAACAGGGGTCATTTCGGCTAGGTAGCCGTTAGGCGTAGACAGCGACTTCTCTAAATTCTTGTGTGGAATAATACCTGCGGTTCCAGGTCGGTTAACAGCGATAACAGGCAGGCCAAAAAAATCAGCCATCACTTGTGCGTCTCGGCCGGTGTCTTGAGAAACTGTAGCGCCAAACTGGTTAAACAACACCAAACCTGTCTGTTGGTCAGCGAAGTTACCGTTAAAGGGTTCAAAAACACGCATAAAATAAAAATACCACGAAGTGGTATTTAGTCAACTGCTTGGCTAGGGTGGAGGGATTCGAACCCCCGATCACGGGACCAGAACCCGTTGCCTTACCGCTTGGCTACACCCTATCATGGACGATACAGGGGTTGATTATACCTAATGGCTGATGATTTGAACAGCATATGCCGTATCTGTTCCATCCCGAGGAAATATTAACACAATATTAAATAAACTATAATTGTTTTGACCTATTGACATATTAGTGATAATATATTATTTGAAGAAGTCCAATCGGGACTTTTTTGTATGTGTGCATAATGCACCAATTCAAAATACAGGAGTGTGACAACTCAATGAAGCACAAGAAAATGCTTGGCAGCTTAGGTTGCCTCGCGTTGCTGCTGGCCGCGCTGATCATCATCAACACGGCAGGTAGTGGCGCCAGCTTTAGCGAAACGAAACAAGGCGAAATCACGGGTAAAACCGGTTCGATCTGCGTTCACACGTCAGGCGGATCCGGGGAAAACGGGTTGATATTCAACTTCAGCAACCTGCTGCCCGGTGTGCCGCAAACCGCGAACGGAGCGTTCAAAAACAGCTGTAACAACAACGAGGACGTCTGGATCGTGTTCAACAACGCGGAAGCGTTGCATGCGCTCAACAACATGGGCCACTACGGTGAAGTCACTGTACGCAGTAACAGCCGTGGCACGATATTCCATTCGGCCAATCTGAACGACAACCAGGCGCCAGCCTCTGGCTACTGCGGCTCGGTGCAGTACTCCAAAGAAGAATTCAGTCCTACGGGGTGCTGGCCGCTCGGCAAACAGTACAAGCTGGCCTCCAACGTCGCTCACGGCGAAGAAGGCTCATTCGAATTCACGTTCGGATACACGCTGTACAAAGGTGGCATAACGACGCAGAACGCGCCGTACAACTGCTACCCGCCAGAAGTCAAAGAAAGCGAAGTCGTCGGCTGCGGCTTGCCTTACCAGATCGTCGCTACCCAAGTGGGTCTGGAACCCTAGCTGGCTCCGCAGTTCCGCAGTAATGCAGTAAACGCATAGCTCTGTGGGGCGTCGCACCGCGCGTAAATCGCATGTGTGCGGCGCCCCCTCCAGAGTTGCGTGGCAGTACCAAGCTTGAACCGTCAAAATCCTAGAGATTAGGGGAAATGCTATGAAGCGTCTCAAGTCAGTTCTTGCAACGTCGTTTTTCGTTCTGGTGATTGCTTTTTTCGCAACGCTGGTCTTAAGCAACGCCGGAGTGCTGTCGTTCAGGGCATACATCGTCGAAACCGGCTCCATGTCGCCGACGATTAAGCCGCATACCGCGGTAGTCGTGGACGAAGGCAACTATCACTCCGGTGATGTGATTGCTTTCAACGAGCAAGGCAAGGTCATCACCCACCGTATGGTGGCAAGCCGTTCTAACGGAGCCATCATCACTAAGGGTGATGCCAACCGAACCATCGATCCCTGGCGGATCCGAAGTTCTGCCGTAATCGGCAAGGTTGTGACCCAATCGCATGCGATTGGCAGTGCAGTGATTTACGCAAGAAGCCCAAAAGGTATCTTGTCAATAGTCATCGTGCTGGCCATTCTTGGTTTGCTGTACTGGCTTTTGATGCCGCGGAAGAGTTCGGGGAAGAATCCGAAAATTTCGGCAAAGCCATCCAAATCGCCTTCATGAACTATATCCACTCCCAAACCGCCCCAGCGGATAGCCCGTAAACCCTGACCAGTATTGGCAGGCGTGACAAGGGAACCCGTTTGGGGACCATAGCCGTGTGACAAGAAAGATTGTTGAGATACGAGTCGTAGCGAGATATTTATCTCACTCCTCCACTCCAATCTCACTCAAACTCACACGGCTTTTTTCATACCCGTAAATAGGCGGCGAGTATCACTAAATTTGTTAAGTTACTGAAACTTGGGCGGAACGCGGTCGCTCTAGCTTAAGCCGGGCTGACGCGACGAGTGAGCCTGTATATATGGCACGCGTCCATATCGGACCGAGTGCTTTGGAGCGTTGAATCTTGCCAAAAGTTGTATCAACCAGGACTGGCTGGTCGTCTTCTCCTTCTACCAATACATTTGAATTTCTAAATACATTAAAAGCGGTCTCAATGTTGCCAATATCCGGCATGAGCTTATTTTTGTGATAAACCTGCCGGCAACGTTCCAAAAATTCTTGAAGATTATCAACTGAGCTGTCCGGGTTGGATATAAAGTCTATAAGACCCTTACCTTCTACGAAAGGCTGCACCGTAACGACATGGGCTCTTTCTTCATCGCTATTTTCTACTGCTACGAAGTATTCGGTCGGCGGCATGTAGTCGCCTAAACTTTCCTCCAGGGTAAGGTGTTCGCCCAACATAGTTAATCGCAATAAGTCGGCGTCTATGTGGCTGACCGAACCTTTGGTTACTTTCAGTACCTGGCTGCCTATTCGCCAGGCTTGGGAATTAAAACCCCCGCCTATCGGCTCGGCAAGAATACCGTCAGTTAGCTCCAGCGATGTAGCGCCTAAGTCAATATCTGGAAAAGTATCGGGGAGTCTCGTCATAAAGTAATCTTAATTAAAGCACCATTGCACAGAAACGTCAACGCTGTGTTGATATTATGATGTAAATAGTGTAGAGTATATAAAATGTCATAAGCTGAACCGAGCGGACCATGCCATAACTGCGTAGGCGCCTGTTGCCGCCAGTCAGTCATTCTACCCCTTAAAAAAGAAGAAGCAGATACTTTGCGGGCGGTCGGGACCAGCCTGAAAGAGCTCTTGCCGGCGGGCGAAGAAGTTAACTGGCGGAGTCGTCGTTATTTCAGGCAAAACGCTCCTAAAAACAGACAGTACTTAAGAGGTAAGGCCAAGGCGCTAGAACCGGGACAAGGCTACTATGGCCTGGAGTCGGACTGCGGCTTCTTAGAAATGACCGAAGACGGCGCGTCAATCTGCAGCGTCTACGATGATGATACATTACGTCCAGAGATATGTAGCGGATTTACGGCTGGTAAAACCGCTTGCCGGGAGATACGTGAAGAAATTCTAGAGAGAATGCACCGTGAGGATTCACTAATACCGAGCCTAGCCGGTGTCGCACTGGGACAAGAAGCCATCCACGCCTTTGAAGACGCCTAAGCCCCGGCGTGCTACAATAAGGGCATTAACAACTTGAATATAAAGAGTGCGGAGAGAGAACTAGCTCGTTGACCCGCCAGCAACCTACACGGTAAGTGCAAGGTGCTCCATCTAGCCCGCCAGCAAAGGTCGGGGGAGATATGCGAAACGCTCGTATCCTTTCTTGGCCAGCCGGCAGAAAGGATATTTTTATGCCAAAACAAGTAACCAGATTCGCCAGCGAGTCAGTCTGCGCCGGGCATCCGGATAAGAGTCGCTGATCAGATTAGCGATGCCATCTTGGACGCCGTATTAGGGCAGGATCCGAATGGCCGCACGGCCGTGGAGACGCTGGTCGGGCACGACCGGATTGTGCTGGCTCGGCGAGATCAACACCAAGGCCAAACTAGACTTTGAGAAGATTGTCCGCGACCAGATTCGCCGGCTGGGCTACATGGAGCCCAAGTGGGGCTTCAGCTACAAATCGCCGAGTTGAGAATTACTTGCACCAGCAGTCCGGCGAGATTGCCTGGTTGGCCGTGAGATGATTTCATGGCGCTGGCGACCAGGGTCTGATGTTTGGCTATGCCTGCGAAGAAACACCGGAGCTGATGCCGCTGCCGATCGTGCTGGCCCACGGCCTGACCAGGCGCTTAGACGAAGCCCGCGAGATCAGGAGCTCTACCGCATCTCAGGCCAGATGGCAAGGCTCAGGTGGTGGTGCGTTACGAAGACGGCAAGCCGGTGGCCGTGGAACACTGGTCACCATCGCCGTGCCGCACAACGAGAAAATTACGTTAGAGCAGGTCCGGCAAGATGTCTATGACGCGATCATCACGCCGGTCCTGAAAAAGTACGAGTTCGATCTGCCCGCCGACGACAACATCATAGTCAATGGCACCGGCGTGTGGCATACGCCCGGCCCGTCCAGCGATGCCGGCCTGACCGGCCGCAAGATAGTGGTCGATAGCTACGGCGGCTATGCCCGGGTCGGCGGCGGCGCGTTTTCCGGCAAAGACCCGAGCAAAGTTGATCGCAGCGGCGCCTACGCGGCGCGCTACATTGCTAAGAATATCGTGGCCAAAGGCCTGGCCAGACAAGCGCCGAAGTCGGCCTTGGCCTACGTACATCGGCGCCAAAGAGCCGCTTAATTCAACGGTCGAAACGTTTGGCACCGGCAAGAAGTCACAGACAGCATCGATAGCTATACGCGTTCGACAAACTCATCGACACCGTCGGTTAAGGAAATCGTCGAGAAACTGGACCTGCGCCGGCCGATTTACCTGCCAGACCGCCGCCTACGGCCACTTTGGCCGCGACAGCGTGCCGTGGGAAAAGATCGCCATAGTCTATACTAGGGTCATGGATCCGCACCGCGACCTTGGCTTCGACAACACATCTTCCGCTATCTGGCGGCCGCGGCTATCGTCACGCTCGGCTATCGGCACCGTCGTCTATCACCTGGTGGAGCATTTTAGCTGGCTGAACGCCTATTACTTCAGCGTCATCACGCTGACCACCGTCGGCTACGGCGACCTGACGCCGCACACGCCTTCGGCAAGCTGTTCACGACCTTTTACGTGCTGATTGGCGTCGGCATCATCACGACCTTTATTACCATGATGATACGGCGCCGCGGCTCTAAGATGCGCAATAAAAAGTAATTAAACTTAGGCGATATCGCGGCGGCGGAAAGGTGATGTAAGCCAGCACGCCGCAGACTACGATAATGGCTACGAAGAACAGGGCATTGACCCAGTGATAAGTGCCGGCGCAGGATAGCTTCGGACTGAAAGTAGTGGAACGGGAAGATGTGGCTGGGGCCTTTCAGCCATTTGGCGGTACCAGCCAGCGACACGATGATGTAGCCGCCCAAGCCGATAAAAGCGGCTATGCCGATGGCGGCGCCGCGGGCCCGGCCGGTGGCCGACAATAGAAAAGCGATGGCGCCGGTGCAGTAAGCCAACAAGAAGCTGTTGAAACTGGCGGCGGCGATTGACGATGAGGCTACGTCGAGCCCAAACAGCTTGGATGACACTACGACCGTAACCATGGCCACCAACGACACAACCCCTAGCGCCAAAGTGCCAGCGATAATCTTAGCTGTCAGCAGACGGTTACGCGAGACGGGACGCGCCAACAACAACTCAATTGTCAGGCTCTGTTCTTCGCGGGCAATCAACGAAGCGCCCAGCGCCACGGCTAGCATGGTCAGCATCAGCGGCAAAACCAAGAAGAATATCTGGCTGTTGAGGTAGCCGACCGGTGAAAAGAAATCAGCACTACCGCCGAACAGCTGGAGGGCGGCATCGGGCAGGTTAGAAAGGCTCTGCTCCAGCTGGCTACCGGCGTCTTTGAAGCTGGGGTAGACGCCAGGGTGACGAATATCAGGCTGAAGGTGCCAAACGACCACCACATGGTGCTCCAGCGCCTCTGCCACAGAGTCCATTTGATTACCGGAATCATTTCCAGCCCCCGTTCTGTTTATAAAAGCGCAGGAAAATCTCTTCCAGGTCCAGGTTCTGGGTATCCAGTTTGAGTACCTCGTGCTGGGCCAACTCGGCGAACAGCGGTTTCAGGTCGCCGTGGAAGTGCAGAGTCACGGAGTTGCCATGCACGCTGGTCTCCTTCACGCCCTTGATTTTCTTTAGCTTGCCAAGCGGCGGCTTATCTTTAAAGACGATATCAAAGGTTTGGGCCGCCTCGCGGGCCAGGTCGGCGATAGTGCGCTCCACAATCAGCTTGCCCTCGCGGATAATACCCACCCGGTCGCACATCTTCTGCACCTCGCCCAATATATGACTACTGCTAAAAATGGCCGCGCCGCGCTGTCTGGTCTCGTTTAGCAGTTCATAAAACTCTTCTTGCATCAGCGGATCCAGGCCGGAGGTTGGTTCATCAAGTATCAAGACGCTCGGCTGGTGCATAAAGGCCTGCACTATGCCGATTTTCTGGCGGTTGCCGCGGCTTAGTTCGCCCAACGGCTTGTGCAGTTCGGCCCTAAAACGTTTGACTAGCTCTTGCCGGTAAGCCTGGCTAGCCGGTGGCTGGAGTTCGCCCATGTATTCCAAGAACTGTGCGCCGGTCATCTTCAGGTACATGGCCAGATCGCCGGACAGGTAGCCGACGTTCCGCTTGATTGCCACGCTATCGCTGACGATGTCCTGACCCATAATGGTGGCCGAACCGCCGCTGGGCTGGATAAAATTCAAAAGCGTGCGGATGGTGGTACTCTTGCCGGCGCCGTTGGGCCCCAAAAAACCGTAGACCTCGCCGGCCTTCACCTGGATGGTCAGGTCGTGGAGGGCATCAACCTTGGCGCCCCGGTAGCGCTTGGTCAGACCCTTGCAGTCAATTGCGATATCACCGCTTTGCATAACCACTAGTATAATATATTAACCGTGTCTGTAGAAACGTTGACACTAATAAGATATCGTGCTAATGTATATACAATTGTTAATAATAGAATCCAGAGTCTGAACGCTAGATAGATTACTCGATTTCATTACCGGCAATCGAGAACTAACTAACGGACAACAGCAAAGGATTCTTTTTTAATGTCTTCATACAAATACTCAGTTTACAATTCCGCCAGGCATAATAATAAGCGCCGCGGCCAACGCGCCGGCGGCGGCAAACGCCGTGGTGAATATATCAACCCGGCCCGTTTCGTGGCGGTCGCCAAGCCGACCCAGGCCGAGGATTACACGGCCCAGCACCGCTTCCAGGACTTCGCGGTCAACCCCATCATCCACCGCAACCTGGCCAGCAAAGGCTTTAAAGTGCCAACGCCCATCCAGGACCAGACTATCCCGCTGGCGCTTGAGGGCAGTGACGTCATCGGCCTGGCCAACACCGGCACCGGCAAAACGGCGGCCTTCGCCATACCGGTTTTGCAGGCTTTGCTTACCCGCCAGCAGGCCAAAGCCCTGATAGTCGCGCCGACCCGCGAACTGGCCCAGCAGATTGAGCAGGAATGCCGCAGTATCGGCCAGGGCGGCAACTTTAGCGGCGCTCTGCTTATTGGCGGCACCGGCATGGGCGGCCAGCTCCGCGACCTGCGGGCCAGACCGCGCCTGGTTATCGGCACGCCGGGCCGTATCAAAGACCATATTGAGCGCGGCACGCTCCGGCTAGAGCACTTCAACCTGGTAGTGCTGGACGAAGTCGACCGCATGCTGGACATGGGCTTCCTGCCAGACGTCAGCTCTATCCTGAAAAAGCCTGGCGCCCAATCGCCAGTCGTTCTTCTTCTCGGCCACTATGGACCCGCGGGTCCAGGGGCTGATCGGAACTTTTTCCAACGACCCGCAAACTGTTTCGGTGAAAAGCAATGGCGACAGCAGCGACCACGTCAACCAAGATGTAGTCCGCTACGGCGGCACCCACGACAAAATCGACAAACTGCACGACATCCTCATTAAGCAAGAGGTCTCTAAGGCAATTGTGTTTGACGAAACCCAGCGCGGCGTGGAACGCCTCAGCAAAGAACTGGTTGCCCGCGGCTTTCCGGCCGATTCGATTCACGGCGGCAAAACCCAGGGCCAGCGCAAACGGGCACTGCAGTCTTTCAAGGCCAGCCAAACCACCATCCTGGTAGCTACCGATGTGGCCGCCCGCGGCATCGACGTAGCCGACATCACGCACGTCATCAACTACTCACAGCCGCAATCCTACCAGGACTACGTGCACCGGATTGGCCGCGCCGGCCGGGCCGGCCGCGTGGGCCATGCTCTGACGTTCGTGCAGACGCTAATATACAATCAGAACCACATATGAAATCGACCCAAGACCCTCAAGATACCAGGAAAATACGCAACATCGCCATCATTGCCCACGTTGACCACGGCAAAACGACCTTGGTCGACGGCCTGATGAAGCAGTCGCAGACCTTCCGCGACAACCAGGCCGAGATGAGCCAGGACCTGATCATGGACAGCGGCGACCAGGAAAAAGAGCGGGGCATCACCATCACCGCCAAAGTCACGGCCGTCCAGCACGGCGACTACCGGGTCAACATCATCGACACGCCGGGCCACGCCGACTTCTCCGGCGAGGTGGAGCGCACACTGAATATGGCCGACGGCTGCATACTTGATAGTCGACGCCCAGGAAGGCCCGATGCCGCAGACCAAATTCGTGCTCGGCAAAGCCCTGGCGGCCGAACTGAAGCCGATCGTCATTATCAACAAAATCGACAAAGCCGGCTCACGGATCAAAGAGGTCGAAGACGAGCTGGCCGACCTGTTCCTGGAACTGGCCGTCCACGAAGACCAACTGCACTACCCGGTGTACTACGCCGTCGGCCGGGCCGGCAAGGCCTGGGACGAAGTGCCAGCAGACCCGGAACAAGCCGGCGACCTGGAGCCCATCTTCAGCGCCATCACCAAGCACGTGCCGGCGCCCAACGTCGAACTGGACAAGCCCTTCCAGATGCTGGTCACGGCCCTGGCCTACGACAGCTTCAAAGGCAAGTACGCCATTGGCCGCATCACCCGCGGCCGGGTAAAGCCGGACGACCAGGTCACGCTCTGCAAAAAAGACGGCACGCAAGCCAAAGCCAAAGTCGACAACGTCTTCATGAGCCAGGGCACCGCCAAGTTTGAAGTTCAGGAAGGCATCGCCGGCGACATCGTCCAGCTGACCGGCATAGAACGACGCCCAAATTGGCGAAACCATCGCCGATAGCGAACAAGCCGGAAGCCCTGCCAACCATAGAAGTCGAAGCGCCGACGCTCAGAATCTACCTGGGCCCCAACACCAGCCCGTTCAAGGGCCAGGAAGGCCAGTTCAACACCTCCCGCCAGATAGCCGAACGCCTAAACAAAGAGCTGGAAACCAACGTCGGCCTGAAAGTCGAGGAAGACGGCATCGGCTTTACGGTGTCCGGCCGCGGCGAACTGCACCTGGGCGTGCTGATTGAAACCATGCGCCGCGAAGGCTACGAATTCGAAGTCGGCCGCCCGCAAGTCGTCACCCACGAGGAAAACGGCAAGACCGTCGAGCCGGTACGAAGAAGTCATCATCGAAGTCCCGGCCGAACACGTCGGCGCCGTGCAGATGGAACTTGGCCAACGCCGCGCCACGCTCAAAGAACAGTTCGCCAGCCCCAAAGGCGTCACCAAACTTATTTATGAAATGCCGACCCGCGCCCTGCTCGGCATGCGCAACATCCTGCTGACCAACACCAAAGGCACCATCATCATGAACTCGCTGACCATCGGCTACGAACCGCAGACCGCCGAACTGCAACAGCTCAGAAACGGCGTGCTCATCGCCTACGAAACGGGCGTCACCACCCCGTACTCACTACAAACGGCCGAGGCCAGAGGCACCATCTACGTCAACCCGGCCGAAAAGGTCTACGCCGGCCAGATTATCGGCCTCAACACCCGCCAGGAAGACATGGAAATCAACGTCTGCAAAGCCAAACACCTGACCAACATGCGATCAGTCCTCATCCGACGGCGTAGTCCAACTAACCCCCGCCACCATCTTCAGCCTGGAAGAGTGCCTGGACTTTATCGAAAACGACGAACTACTAGAAGTAACCCCAAAGAATCTACGACTTCGCAAAAAAGAACTCGACCCCAACAAACGCAAACGCCAAAAACAAAACGCCTAGGCGGCTAAGACCGCTTGTTCCAGTGTCGCTGACGCGTTTTACAAGATCTTTGTGGTCCTTGCTCTGACCTTTGACGGCTAGTTTGATGGTTTTGACATCAGCTTTTACGTCGACCATATCATCTTTGAGCTGGGCGACATCACGGCTTAGCGTAGGCATTGGCGCTACGCTCTCGTGTATGGCTTTGACTTCGTCGCGGATTTCCTCCAACAAAGCGCCTTGGTAATGGTCGGTATTTTTAGGCTCGGTCATCGCTTATTCCAATGTTTGGCTACTTGTAATTTGATTACTTTTACGTCTGATTCAACACGTTCTAGTCTCTCGTCCATACGATCAACTTTTTTGGGCAGGGAGGCCAACGGCGCTAAGTACTCTACTATGACGTCAAACTTGTGGTTGATGTCTTCCAGCAGTACGCCGTCGTGGTGACCAGTATCATTTTTATCTCTCATCGTGACCCAATTATAAGACCGCCCAAGCCCAGCCACCAAAACTTTCCGCCCCAAATCTTAACTTTTTTAATGAAAGGCTGACGGCCACCGCCTGTTATAATGCCGCTAATGGTTGAGCAGGCGTTTTTCCTCCCAGTTTTTATAACGATAGCCGGTTTCGTGATAGGCCTGGGTGCCGTCACGGTGATTGATATCCACGGCGTCCTAGGCAAGCGCTCGGCTTATTGGCGGGCCGCGGCGGTGCGCACACACAAGGTTACTATGCCGCTGATCTGGGTAGGCAGCGGGCTGGTGGGGCTGGGTTATCTGCTGTCGGCAGGACAGGGCATCGCCACATCACCGCTGTGGTACATTTACGCCGTCCTGATTGCCAACGGCAGCTTCTTGTCGTTTGTCATCAGTCCTAAACTTATCGCAAACGAAAAAGCCGGCAAGCCGGAGGCGGAACTACCAAGCTCGTGGCAAAAACTAATCATAATCAGCACGATTATCAGTTTCGCGGGCTGGTGGCCCAGCCTGTTCATATACCTCCACGCTGTCCTAAACACCACCCAATAGGCCGCCGCAATTATTTGCTCTTGCGCAACCGCGGCGGAATCTTCACCGCGCGGGTAATCAACCCAAACAAAGCCTCAGACACATCCTCAAGCTGAAAATATATATCAGTTTCGTATTTAAGCTCCATTCGCAATCGGCGCACTACATCTTCGCAGTACAGCACCTTAGCCAGGTGCTCCAAGCGCAGCGCGTCAGAACGTCGCCAGAATTCTTCTAGCTCACCGCGCTCCACGGCCTGCCTAGTCAGGTACCATAGCTGGCCCGGCGCTTTCTTGAAGTCGTCGGGGCTCATCAGGTCCAGCGCGTATATAAGAGCCGTCTTGATGGGCTTAGTGAAGCTTACCCGGTACAGCTGGATCTGGCGGCCGTTGGTCAGCAATATCCAGTCTATGCCTTCGCGCGAGGCATAACCCAAACTCTGGTTTAAATGATGTTCGTTTAAGTCGATATCGATAGCTTTTACCTCGATTACGAAATGCTTCTTGCGTTTGACCTGCACTACATAGTCGGCATAGTTTGTTTTGATCCGGTATTCGGTTCTGACTTCTTCAATTTGCTTGTAGCCAAGAACGTCACTTAATAGATAATCAACCATCAGCCTAGTGGCTGGCTCGTTCTCCTTAGAGAACTCTTCACGCAAGTACCTCTTTTTATACTCTTTGAGTTTCTCGGTCAGTCCTCTAAGTTGATTTTCAGTGGCCATGTTAACTCCTATGTGACTATGATCAATATTTCATCACAAAATTATTAAATCTTTATTAAACCTAGTTGCGATATTTATATTCTTGAACATAACTTTAATTAAAAAATATCATTAACTCGTTGCATTATTTTTGAAAACTAAACGAAGCATGATAGCCTCAAAATCATGCCACGACAAAAACATATTGAATTACTCACCACATTTTTGAGAGGTGAATATAATATTTTTCCACAGCAACAGATATATAAACCACGAAATATTACCCTTCCATGCCGCTTTAGTTTTATAATGGTTATGTTGCCATGAAAAATATACTCGGATATGTATCTCTATTTAGCAGTGCAGGGGTTGGCTGCTATGGTTTCAAACTCGAGGGCTTCGACTGCATAGTAACTTCTGAGCTTATAAAAAGACGATTAGACATACAAAAATACAACAACGTTTGCTCGGATGAGGAGAGTTACATTAATGGGGATATCACTGATCCGCAAGTGCAAGGAAAAATTTTCAAAGCCATTAAAAATTGGCAGGTCGATAATAGTAGAAATGTAGACGTTATAGTTGCCACTCCTCCTTGCCAAGGAATATCAGTAGCTAACCATAAAAAGAAAGACGAACTTGGTCGTAATTCACTGGTCATTGAGTCGATAAAGATGGTTGATCGAATACACCCTCGTTATTTTATCTTTGAAAACGTACGTGGCTTTCTTAACACGCTTTGCACAGATATAGATGGCGCTAACAAGCCCATAAAAGATGCTATCAAGCTAAATCTTGGCGGAAACTATAATATTGGCTTCAGAGTCCTTAATTTTAAAGATTATGGCAGTAATTCTAGTCGCACACGTACTCTAGTTATCGGCGTTAGAAAGGACATAGAGGAAGTCACGCCTTACGATCTATTTCCGGAGTCAAGGGAAGCGCCTAAACTGCGCGAGCTCATAAACGATCTCCCAGAAGTACCTAACATGGGCGACATAGATGCGGAGGACATCTTTCACTCATTTAGGCCTTACCAGGAAAGGATGCTTCCGTGGATAATTAACACCAAAGAAGGTGAGTCTGCTTTTGACAACGAAGATCCTACCAAAAGACCCCATCAGATCATTGATGGCAGAGCCATACTTAACCATAATAAAAACGGAGATAAATATAAGCGATGCTACTGGGACGCTGTTGCACCATGTGTCCACACTCGAAACGACATTCTAGCAAGTCAAAACACGGTACATCCTGAGCAGCCAAGAGTCTTCAGTATACGTGAGCTAATGAGGTTTATGAGCATACCCGATAGCTTTAAATGGGATCCTCGTGATACAGAAGAGCTTAACGCTCTGCCTCTTGAAGAGAAGAGACGTTTCCTTAAGAAAAACGAAATGAATATTAGGCAGTGTCTTGGGGAGGCTGTTCCTACTGCTGTATTCCAATCTATTGCAAAAAAAATTAACGAAATTGAAAATAGAGACACGCTCAGCACTAACAAGACCAGACGGCTCATAGACAAAGAAAATCTTGAAAAAACAGATAACTTATTAGAGCTATTGTCGACTTCGAAGTTTGATTTCTCTACAGCATCTAAGATCGCTGAGCTAGCTAACGCTAAAAGGTTAGAAGAAGCCGCATATTATACAAGACAAGACTTGTGTTTTAACTTGGTGTCAGATTTACCAGATTTTAGTAATAAACAAGCTATTAGAATACTAGAGCCATCTGTTGGCGTAGGTAATTTCTTACCCACCATCTTCGAGAAATATAAGCATAAACGGAAAGTTAATCTGGACCTTGTCGATATTAGCACTGACTCAATCCGGATTCTTAAACGGGTCTTAAAGACTATAAAAGTGCCCCCAAACTTTGAAATAAGAATAATTAATGACGATTTCTTGCTGCATAATTTCAGGTACAAATACGATCTTATTGTAGGTAATCCTCCTTTTGGCAGAGTTTCTAAAGATAGGTTTGGAGAATATGAAAAAGCAGGAGTTGGCTCAACCGTAAAGAGCAAAAACCTTTTTGCGATTTTCTTTGAAAAGGCCTTAGAGTTAGGTGATGTAGTTGCGCTATTCAGCCCCAAAAGTCTACTCAATGCCCCAGAATTTAGACCTCTACGCGGCTTGCTTGAGAAAAAAGCAGTATTAAAAATTAGCGATTATGGAGAAAAAGGCTTTAGCGGCGTTAAGATCGAGACGATTAGTTTACAGGTGAAAACTACTCACCCAAGATCACATATAGCTATAGACTCATACATACTCCAGGCCTACAACACCTATGACCAGACTTACATAATGGATAAGAAGTTTCCGTACTGGCTGATTTATAGAGATGACTATTTTGACGGAATGGTCAAAAAACTTGAACTGGACCTTTTTAAAGTCTATAGAGACCGCAATCTTACCTCAAAAAGCATGAAAAGAAAAGGCAAGGTTAGAGTAATAAAATCCAGAAACATCGTGAATGGCGAAACCATAACCTTAAAAGAGGACCAGTTTGTAGATAGCGAGCGGGAGTCATCAATTGCTCACAGATACTTCAATGAAAGTAATGTGATTGTCGCCCCAAACCTTTCCTATTACCCCAGAGCCACTTTCTTGCCACGTAATTCAATTGTGGACGGCTCAGCTGCGATTCTTCAACCGAAAAAACGTATAAAACTAACTCCTAAAGATCTAAGCTTCTTTGCGTCAAAAGAATACTTTCTTTTTTATAGAGTAGCCCGTAATTTTGCCACTCGGTCACTAAATATTGATAGCTCCTCTGTATATTTTTGGGGGATACCAAAAAAAGATATTAAATATGAGATATTTGAATATACGAACAGATCAAATTATCTTTTTACCACTCCAGCTATCTTTTTTGCTGAAGTGATCTGATGCGATGGCTGATATCTTCAAATGTGGCGCTTTTAGTAATGCCAAGGCCGAGCCCATGATTCAGTACGTCAATCAGACCCTCTTTAGAGTAGAAGCCGTCTGCAGCAACCACCGATTCCTTAACACTCTGAGTTTTTGACAGAAGACAGACTATTTGGTAGGCAATATCTATGTCTGATGTTTTATTGCTTGGATGGGCCAGTGAATTGTGTTGCTGAGCAGTCAATAATATAAGATTTTCAAGTGAACTTCTCATTTCTGGGTGGGTGGATTGCGGAAAGACATGGTGTACTTGTTTGGCTTCACCAGTCGCATATCTGTCATGTACTTCACTATTGGGGTAGTGTCTGCTTCTAACAGCTGACATAGCCTTGCGCATTTCGTAATCGCTATAGTCTGCCACACTTTTTATTATGGCAACTCGCTCCTGCCGCGTAACGTTTTTTAATTTGTCAACATCTCTGAAGTTTATTGCGTTATACATAAGGTCGGAATATAAATATGGGCCCTCTGTGACTCGGCCACTTCTGCTTCCTGGGACACCGGACGCGACCGCTGTTACATTTATAACTTTGGGGAAGATCCTGCGGACTTCCACCTTGCCGTTGATATTTGTGTTACCAATCATAAAGCGCTCAAATGCAGTTTTTAGATCACTGAAATTAGCCGTAGTAAACGAACCGCTCTTATAGCGTTCAACATACTCGTTTACGCGATTGATAAACCCACTATCTTCAAGTACCTTATTGAGATATAGATACAGAAAACCAAACGCATTTCTATCGCTCAATGATATATGAGTCAGTATGTCGGCTTGATTAATCGTGTAGAAGTTTGTTCCTCCACGCTGTTCTTCTTTTAAGACACCAGCATAAGCCAGGGTTTTTATGGGCTGAGCAGTAAACTTGTCATATTCGTGAATCGCAGTTTCATTATCGGCAGCTGGCTTGTTGTAAATAAGCACCACATTTTTGGAAAAATAATCAGACTTCCAAATATCGTTTTTTGTAAACTCACCGGTGTCAGAGCCAGGATAGTTAACTATGCAGTCTGCCGTAAAGGCCAATACGTCAGGAGTAACTTTTTGATCCATGAAGCGATAACGAGACTTTCGTATATCTAAATCGTATTGAGCCAAGTGCTGTATAATCTTCTGATCCACATTGCTAGTTTATCAGTAGAGTACAGGTAAGCCCAGCTTCGAAACCTACACCACAGTAGCAGTTGTGATCAAGATCATTGAAATTCTTATGCTTGAGCGTATAATTGCTAATCAAACAAAGAAATTTTCCGGCAGACAGCCAAACAAGCAAACTCGCAAGGGCTGACAACTGGATTAATAAGCATAAGCGTCATGTTGTGTACTTGACAACTATATCGTGCTTGTGTATATTCTAAGGCAAATTAATAGGAGGATAGCGTAGCAACTGACTGATAGCGTGGGAGTGGCACAGCCGACGAAAGACGAAGCATTTGATATTTACTCCACAAAATAAAAATCTCAAAAAAATAGTAAATTTATAGCAATCCGCTTAAGCTTGCAGGAGGTTTAACTACCATGGCAACAAATCCACCAAAAGGACCAGGCCGAAAAGGCGAGGTCCGCCAACGATCACAATTCTATAATCCGAAAACTAAGCTTTGGCAGAAGCGCGGGCCTAGCGGAGAGATTATGGACGTAAAAACAAGCGGCGGCAAATTCAAAGGCGTCAGAAAGGAAAAATCATGAACACGATTAAATGCAATAAATGTGGTGCAGAAATTGAAATTGACAAAGCGCTTGAAGGGCAAATTGAAGCTCGAGTGCTGGCCGCTGAACATAAAAAACATGAACTCGAACTTGAAAAGGTAAGGGCTGAAGCAGAAGCTAGTGCGAAGAAGTCTGCTGAAGTAGCTACTGAACATGCCAAGAAAGAAGCGGCGGATGACTTGGAAATCGCCAAGAAAAAAATGGAAAACGAGATTGCATCTAAGCAAAAAAAGGCCATAGCGGCGCAAGAGTTGTTAATTGAGTCACTAAAAAATGATGCAGAAGATGACAAAGAAGATAACAAAAAACTTCGGGCAGACGTAGCTGAATTAATAAAGACATTAAGTGCCGAAAAACGAGCGCGAGAAAATGCAGAACTGGAAGCCAGCAAGAAACTGGCAGCAAACGAGGACAAAATTCGCCAGGAGACCTTAAAAAATGCAGACGAAAAGTACAATTTAAAATTAGCAGAACAAGCTAAGCAACTGGCCGATACTAAAAAATCGCTTGAGGAGGCGCAACGTAAGGCCGCCCAGGGATCACAGCAAAATCAAGGTGAGGTATTGGAACTGGATCTCGAGAATAAATTACGTGAAGCGTTCCCATTGGATGAAATTAGTGAAGTTAAAAAAGGACAGCGTGGTGCAGACATTACGCATACCGTTAAGAACCAGACCTTGATTGCTTGTGGGATGTTGCTATGGGAAACAAAAAACGGTAAATGGCAACCAGCTTGGGTGTCAAAATTCAAACAAGATATTCGTGAGGCCAGCGCAAATATAGGCATAATTGTCTCTCAAGATATGCCAAAAGAATACGGTGATATGAAACACCTGGAAACTAATATATGGGTTGTTAAGCCGTCCCTTGCCCCAGTTTTAGCATCGGCATTGCGTACAACCATATTGCAAGTCGACGCTGCAAATAAAATGAATTCCGGCAAGGACGCAAAGATGGAAGCGTTGTATCGGTTCCTGGTTGGTCCGGAGTTTCGGCATCGCGTCGAGGCAATTGTAGAAAACTACAGTGCGCTACAGGCTGAAATTGAGAAAGAAAAACGAGCTACGCAACTTCGCTGGACTCACCAGGAAAAGGCAATCCGTGCTGTAATCGATAACACAATTGGCATGTATGGGGACCTACAGGGCATTACTAGTAGCGCCTTACCACCAATAAAATCTCTAGAGTTAGATGCAGGTAAGTAACAGGTAGCTAAGTCATCACATAGCCAGCCGACAGACAAATGATTTTTGTCTGCGTTAAACTATGCCCATGCCCACCCCACAACCCCTAACCATCAAAACCAAAGACAACCGGCAGGTCGTCGACATAACTGACCAAGTCTAGAAACTGGTCGCCAAAGCCGCCAAAGCGGTGGTGGTTTTTGTGGAGCATACCACCTGCGCCGTGACGACCGCCGATCTCGACCCGGGCACCGACCTGGACTTGGCTGAAGCCGTAGGGAGATGATCCCTAAGCTGAAGTATCGGCATCCGCTTGGGCCCTAGCGCACGTGCTAGCGCATCTGGCTAGTCCGGTTTTAGTTACTTAGACTTCTTTTGTGCGCGGATTTTTTCGGCTTGGCGGAGGGTTTTTTGTTGGTCCTCGACTGACTTTTTATAAATGCGCTTAAGAGTTGCGGCCTTTATAGGGCCGCTTTTATCCAAGGATTCTTGCTGTTCTTTAGTTAAAGTTAGTTCCATAATTTGCCTCTACTTAAAGATTATACGGTTTTTTAAGTGCTTGTTCAATCTGTTTAGCCTTATTCAGCTCTTGGTTGTGTATGATTGCCGTGGCGTTCCTAAGGTCTATGTGTCCCTGCTTATTGATAATCCAGAAGCTAAACTTTGGATTGTCTTTGTGGGCTTTGAATATTTTATACAGGTTAGCATTTATTCTGTTGCAGGTTTCAATAAAACCCTTTCTTTCTATGGCGCGCTTTTTGACCAGTTCGCGAGCTTGCGTAAGCTCCCAGGCCGCACCAGCTTCTTGGACAATGTAGACGATAACTACCCGGTAGCCCTCGTTTATGCATTTGTTAACGTTCCTTATCCCATTCTCGTGCGATAACGTGCCGTCAAAAACAAAGGGATAACCATTTTTTAGACAGTCATTGAAAATACGAGTCACCAGTGTGCTGCCGGCTTTTCGGTAATTGTAATAAGCTTCGGGCTTGTAGCCTTTGATATATTCAACAAGCTGGTCATGTTCAATCGGAATCAGCTTTGGTGATGCTTCGCGCATAGTGTTCTGCGTAAATTCGGTTTTGCCGGCACCCGGTATGCCCGCCATAAAGAAGGCGGTTTTTGTCTTGGAGGTCTTGTGTCGTTTAAAGAACTTCGCAGCAACTTTGTCCTGGTTGTCTTTGTCCTTGACCCATTGTTTGGCTTCTTCCTCTGTCATGTAGCAATGATAACAGACTAAAATTAACGCTGAGTTAAAATGTGTTTATACCCACAATGCCCACGCCTCAACCCCTAACCATCAAAACCACCGACAAGGGGCAGGTGGCCGTTGGCATAAAATCATCCGCTACGATAACGCGCACGGCGAAGCTCATCGTCATGTTTATTATCCTGGCGGTTTGTCAAAACGCTTCAATATGGACGAGACCAACCATAACCATGCACTAACTAACGCCTACGAAGCTGTCAGAACCAACTTTAAACAGTTGCGGGAACAATATATAATTAGGAGTGAAAGGAACCGGTCATGAGTGAAGCTTTTATCAAAAAAAATACCAAGTTATTAGGTGAGTTTGACAACTATCTGCTAAAACACCTAGAGTTGTGGGATCAAATCCCTAACGGCGCTTGGGTGGTGATTACCATCAAAGGCGATGAAAAGTTTAACGCTCAGAGCATTTCCATGGTCCGTGAGCCCAAACGCAAAAAGGTAGTTGAAGCCCACAAGTCCGGCCGGAGCTGGGGCATACGCCCACTACAGCTCCAAGCCGCCTAGGCCTGGTCCAGCCCCGTTTCGGTATACGACTCGGCCATCTCCGTCCCAGCTTCTGCGTAGCCGTCCATGAACTCCCTGTCGGATTCATCCGGCTCGGTGGGCAGCTCCATCGAGCAGCCGATGCGCACCAAATCTCTCAGGGTATCATCGCCCGTCTTTAAAGACGCTTTGCTGCCGTCATCCATATCGACTATGGCTCTGCTGTGTAAGCCCAGGTCGCCGTCTTCGCCCTCAAAGAACAGCCGGACTACCGTGTTCACCGGAGTCAGCCTGAACTCCAAGTCATTTAGAAAGATGGGAATGTAGGACGAATGTACCGTGCGCTCCACTACGCGGTCGAACTCGCCGTCATCAGCAAATTCATCACCGGGGTTGTACTCTTCGGGCATGCGAGACTCCCTTGCCTTTATTACTCCAATTATACAAGAAATCGTATTAAATAGCAAGCTAATAGGGCCGAAGATACCTGAACTTGTAAATAACAATATATTAAGGTATAATATTAATATGAAAGACATGAATGAGTATCCGTGCGGGAATTGTCCTGAGTGTCCACTAGTGGCAGAGTTTGTTGAAAATGCCGATGGTTTACGCGATGGCGCTGAAGCCATAGGCACGGCAGCTCTTGGCGAAGATGTAGAGCAAATCGCCGAACAGGTGTTTGAAACCATACCTGAAGGCGCCGCATTACTCGGTCCCGACGGCGAAATCAGGCCAGTAGAGTCTCCCGAAGATCTTATTACAGCTATGAGAGCCAGCACTACGTCTGTTCTGGAAGACATGGATGCTAGGCGGGAACGTGATAAGGAAAATATAGATTTCTTGACTAAGAACTGCGGTGGCCCGTTGAAAATGCGTGCTGAGAAAGCCGGCAAGCTAGTCACGGTCACGGTGTGCATGTCACCCAAAGCCCCCGAAGGTGAGGCTACAGAAGAAGCTACCGTACATCGCGAGAGCTTAGCTCGCCGCCGATAACCGTTACGGAACTTCATTGAATCGGCTATACTTCTGTAGATGAACAAAGGTTTTAGCTTCAAGATTGATAAACAGCTGGGTGAGGGGACGTTGGCACGTACGGGCGTGATAGCCACGCCGCATGGGCAGATTATGACACCGGCTTTTATCGTGGTTGGTACAGCCGCCACCGTCAAAGCCATGACGCCGGAGATGGTCGCAGATGTTGGCGGGCAGGCCGTGCTGGCCAACGCTTATCATCTGTATCTGCGGCCGGGGCACGAGCTGGTGGAAGCGGCCGGCGGTTTGGGCAAGTTCATGCACTGGGACGGGCCGACTTTTACCGATAGCGGCGGCTTTCAGGTGCTGAGCCTCGGTAGCGGCTATAAAAAGGTCCTGCCCATGCAGAGCGGCGAGGTGCCGGCCGAGGATGCCATCGCTCCGGCCAAGGAGCGCCACGCTTTCGTGGACGAGAACGGCGTCACTTTTAAGTCGCACCTGGATGGCTCTACGCACCGCTTCACGCCGGAACATTCCATCCGCGTCCAGCATGCCATCGGTGCCGATATCATGTTCGCCTTTGATGAGCTGACGTCGCTGTTGGATCCGTATGAATACCAGGTGAAATCGCTGGCCCGCACCCATAAGTGGGCCCGGCGCTGTCTGCGCGAAATCATGAAGCTGCGCAAAAAACACCCTAAGCGACCGTATCAAGCGCTGTTCGGCGTCATCCAGGGCGCCCAGTACGAGGATTTGCGCCGGCAGGCCGGGCAGGTGATGGGCGCTCTGCCGTTTGACGGCTACGGGATCGGCGGCGCTATAGAAAAAGCCCGGCTGGGCGAGATTGTGCGCTGGGTGAATGAGGAACTGCCGAGCGATAAGCCCAAACACATGCTGGGAATTAGCGAGCCGGACGATATTTTCGCGGCTATCGAAAACGGTGTTGATACGTTTGATTGTGTCTCGCCGACGCGGGTCGGGCGCAACGGTGCTTTTTATACCTACGAGGGCCGGCGCAATATTGCCGGCGCCGCTTATAAAAAAGACTTCGGCCCCTTACTGAAGGACTGCCAGTGCTACGCCTGCCAGCATTACACCCGCGCCTACATCCAGCATCTATATAAAGCCAAGGAACTGCTGGGCTTCACGCTGATGTCTATCCATAACGAGCATTTCATAATTAAGCTGGTGGACGATATCCGCGCGTCCATAGAAGACGGCAGTTTTGCTGAGCTTAAAAAGAGCTGGACGCGGCGCTACTACGCGTGAGCGCTAGCTGCGCCATATCTCCTGCCATAGCCAGGCCGCGCCTCCCGTACATAGCAAGGCTCCGCTATCAACCACCGCCATCCTGGCGGCCGAAATCTCCTCGCTATGCTGAGCCATGTTTACACCGGCCCCTCCCAAGACCGCGCCGGTGACTCCTAACAAGGCACATAAACCTACGTCCCTAGCTATCTCCAGGCGGTTATTTCTATTTCGCGGCTCGTGTTCCATAAAGTATATTTTAGCCTAAAAAAGCTCTAGGCTTCGGTCTCGCCTTTGGCGCGCCAGCCTTGGCGCCATAGCACGCCGCCGACTAAGGTAGCCAGGCAGGTTGCACCAACGGTGGCCGCGATTTCCAGCTCACTTCCACCACCTTTTTCCAGCCATTCGACAGTCTTATCGGTAGCCCAGGCGCCGCCAGCTATCCAAACTCCGGATATGGTGAAATGGGTGTGGGCCATGTCATCCGTTGCCGGTAGTATGCGGTCGATAGCACCATCAAATGCCTCGACAGTCTCCGCCATCGTCGGAATCCGTTCCCGTAAAGCGCTCATAAGATAAGAATTATACCACTTCTCTAATATGAAGTCAAAAGCGTTTTGTAGCTAGTGGCGGCCGGAGCGTAGGGGGCGGCGGCGGTCCGTCTCGTCTTCTATCTCGCGGCCAACGATTTCTTCAATCAGGTCCTCAATCGTGACTACGCCGACGATGTCGTCGTCGCGCTCAATTGGAATCAGGTGCGTGCCGGTGGCGATGAATTTGCGGAACATGGTATCCAGCGCCGTCATGGAGCCGACCAGCTGGACCGGGTGCAGAGTCATGTCATCGACGTGATATTTGTGATGGTCAAAGTCGATATCCACCAAATCCTTCATCAGCAGGATGCCGTAAGTGCGGGTCAGCTTGGCATTGAAGACCGGGAGGCGGCTGAAGCCCTGTTCTTTGATCTCGTCAATCTTTTCATCAGTTAGCTCGGTGTCCGGCGTTAGCCAGTAGGTGTGCTGGATGTCGGTCATGATGTCGCGCACCCGTTTTTCCGATAACTGCAGGGCGCCACGGATAATCTCCACCTCGTCGTCGTCCAGCTCGCTCTCGTTAGTGCCCAGGTGTTCGGCAATCATCAGACCCAGCTCACTGCGGCTCTGCAGTTGGGGGTGCTCGCGCGGGAACAGGTCGTCGAGCAGGAGTTGCAGGGGCCGGCTGACTATATAAGTGACGGCAATCATGGCTTTGAGTAGGCCGCTAAAGCGGCTGGTCCAGGCCAGTGGATTGCGCGAAAACAGCGCCTGGGGCATAATTTCGCCGAAGACGACTATCAAAAGAGTGGCCAACAGGCCAGCCAGCCAGCCGTTGAGCCGTTGTTCCAGCACCAGCGAAGTGGCAGATACGGCGGCCACATTGACCAGTAGGATGCTGGCCAGGGTCAGGTGGGTGCGTTTGCGCAGCGGCAGGACCCGTTGGGCCTGGCGGTTGCCCAGCTTGGCCTTGCGGCGCAGTTCTTCGGGATTGAGCGACATGACGGCGATGTTCAAGCCGGAACAGACGGCCGAAAACAGCACCAGAAAGAAAACTTCTATGACAACTATGCCTATATCCATGTTTGTTTATTGTACCGCATTATAATGGGAGGCATGACTCTGGACGATAATCTGACCAAGCAATTATCCGTGCCGGCTGAACAGGCCGCGCCGCGCTTGTTGGGTTGCCGCTTGGTTCGCCGGGTAGGCGGCCGCCAGCTGAGCGGCCGGATAGTTGAAACCGAGGCCTACAGCCAGGATGATGTGGCCAGCCACAGCTACCGCGGCCAGACGCCGCGTACCAAAGTGATGTTCGGCCCGGCCGGCTTTTTGTACGTGTACTTCACCTACGGTATGCACTATTGCTGTAACGTGGTGACCGGTCCGGATGGACACGGCTCAGCGGTACTGATCCGCGCCTTGGAGCCGCTGGAGGGGCAGGAAGTTATGGCAAAAAACCGGCATAATCGCTCTGGCTTGTGCGATGGCCCGGCTAAACTGTGCCAAGCCCTTGAGATTGAAAAAAGCTTTAACGGCCACGATCTGCGCCGTGAACCACTTAAATTATTGCTGGAGCCGCCTTTGCCGCAGACTGACATCGTACAGACCACGCGCATCGGCATTTCGCGCGGCCAGGACGTGCCCGGGCGCTTTTATATCAGGGGTAATCCATACGTCTCCAGGACCTGACCCAGATTGTGACTATAATCACATTGCATTTTTTAGCGCATCGTCATAATCTGAAATTGGAAGTGTGAGGCTTCCAACGACCCGGGCGTTTTTCGTTCCGGGTCTTTAAGTTTGTCTGATAGGATAGAATGACATGCTGCGCTATTTTACTTTTTCCGGGCTGATAACTGTCGCGGCTATAATCATCGCCTGGGTGGCACTTGGTCCTGGGGCCGCTGTCACTACCGCGGTGCTGATAGCCATTGAGATTGCTTTCAGCTTTGACAATGCCATCGTCAACGCCAAGATTCTGGCCCGCTTGTCGCATTTTTGGCAACAGATGTTTTTGACGGTTGGCATGATCATTGCCATCGTCGGGATGCGCTTCGTCTTCCCGATACTGATTGTCATGGTTACCGCCGGCTTGTCCTGGGGCCAAGTGATAGACGAAGCCTTGCATAATCCCGGGGCGTATGGCGACCACCTGGCGGATGCCCATACCGCTATCGCCGCTTTTGGTGGTAGTTTTTTGCTGATGCTCAGCCTGTATTTCTTCTTTGACGGTGACCGGCAGGAGACCTGGATTGACCGCCTGGAACGGCCCCTACAAAGAATCGGCGGCCACGTCTTGCTACCGCCGCTGCTCACCGGCCTGGTGATAGTCGCGATGTCGCTGTTCGCCGGCCACGAATCATCAACTGTGCTGGAGGCCGGCCTGGCTGGCGTCGGTTTGTACCTGATTCTCAAGTTGCTGATAGACGGCCTGGGCAAGCTGGAGCCTAGGGCCAACAAAATCTACACCGGCTGGGCGGCTTTTCTGGCCTTCTTATATCTACAACTGCTGGACGCCAACTTCAGCTTTGACGGCGTGCTGGGCGCCTTTGCCATCACCGATAAAGTCCTGCTGATAGCCCTTGGCTTGGGGGTTGGCGCTTTCTGGGTGCGCTCGCTGACGGTGGTGATGGTCCGCCACGGCATATTGGATTCTTACCGCTACTTAGAGCACGGCGCGCACTACGCCATCCTAGTGCTGGCGGCAGCCCTTCTAGCCAGCATCTTTTTGGAGGTGCCGGACGCCGTTACCGGCATCACCGGCCTGGGCGTCATCTTCTCGTCATTTATCGCTTCGCGCCAAGCTCTCCGTGCCCGCGCACCGCGCGCATAGGCCTTGGATTTCCAGCTGGTGGGCTTGAATCTTGAAGCGGTTGTGGCCCGCGATCCAGCGTAGCTGTTGTTCCAGTTCCTGAGTTTCATCGAACGATGTGATCCGGTTGCAACGCAGGCAGGTCATATGGTGGTGGTGCCGGCTGAAAGCGTCACTCAGCTCCAACTTGTATTTCCAGCCTATTTGCAGACGTTGCACAATACCAAGTTTTTCAAACAGGTCAATCGTACGATACACGCTGGCCCGGTCAATATCGGGGCAGGCGGCTATCAGCTGCTGCATAGTCTGCGGTTCGTGCCCGCGCAGGGCATTAAATACAGCCAAGCGCGACTTAGTCAGGCTTTGCCCGCGATCTTTTAGATATTGTCGTATTTCTAAGGAGTCCATGATGCAAATATAACATTAATTGCGACAAATTTGCAATAAATATTATGTCCGATGTACAATTTCTCCATGATCGTTTTTCTTCTCACCGTAGCCGCTTCGGCGGCAGCACTAGTCGGCGGCTATACGGCCATTAGGAGCCAGCGCTGGTTGAGCACGGCCTTGGCGCTGACAGCCGGCTTGGTACTTGGCCTGGTCATGTTCGACCTATTGCCGGAAATCTTTGATATCGTCCAAACCGAGAAGCTGGATCCGGTCTGGCCGATGATTGCCATGACCAGCGGCTTCTTGCTGTTCCACCTGTTTGAAAAGTTCGTGCCGGTGCACGAAGCCACCGAGAAAGAATACGGACCGCACCGCCATCCAAAGCTGGGCGTGGCCCGGGCAGTGGCTCTCAGCGGACACAGCTTTTTGGACGGCCTGAGCATTGGCGTGGCCTTCCAGGTCTCCACGGCGGTCGGTCTGGCCGTAGCGCTGGCCGTCATCGGCCACCGTTTTGCTGACGGCTTTGATACCACCACTTTCATGCTGTTCCACAAAAACCAGTTGAAACACATTAAAAGATGGCTGGCGGTGGTGGTGCTGATGCCGATCGCCGGCGGCCTGGCCAGCCTGACCTTTTCGCTGTCCGAATCGGTCCTAGCTATATATCTAGGTTTTTTCGCCGGTCTTATCCTGTATATCAGCGCCAGCAACCTCCTGCCGCAGGCCCACACCGAAGGTTCGTCAAAACAGAGTTTTGGACTGACTCTTCTTGGCGTGGTGTTTCATGTTCATGGTTACACGGTTTGTTTAAATCCGCCTAACAGGGTGGTATAATATACCTGTATCTATAAAAATACATACAGCCAAAAAATAAAAAAACATTAAAATATCGACTGTCTATGAAATCTTCATCGCTCCAGGGCAAAACCGTGCGGCCAGGCCTGATGGCTTATTCTTTCTATCGGTCGGACCGGCATCCGGCTAGCCGCCGCACGCCCGCCAAACCCCGGCCGAAAGTACGCTTCCGCAGCTTCGTGATGGCGGTACTGGTCATCGCCGCCGCGGTCTTCGTATCTGCCATTGCCGCCAAGACCTACCAGTCCTTCCAGCAGAATTCCTTCCAGCCCAGCCGCTTTGGCGGTGGCCGACGGGCCCAAACAGTGTGCCTCCAACTCCATGGACAAGCTGTTGATCGTCAGTGTTGGCGAACGCCATCTGTGGGCCTGCCAGCGCCACAAAGCAGTCTATGACACGCCGGTAGTGACCGGCTATGGAATTCCTGCCGGCCACCCTGACGCCGCGTGGCACCTATCACATCTACTTCCAAACAGACCGATACCACGCTGACCGGGGCTGATGCCGCTGGTAAATGGAGTCGACCCGGTACACTATTGGATGCCGTTCCTGCAGAATAAACACGGCATCTATGGCTTCCACGATGCCACCTGGCGCTCTAACAACGACTTCGGCAACATTGACCCCAATTCCAAAAAAGCCTCGCACGGCTGCGTGGAACTACCGCTCAACGCCTCAAGCTGGATCTACAACTGGGCGCCGGTAGGCACCACGGTGACCATCAAAGACTGATAGTTTGCTAAAATAAAGATATGATTATCGCGGTGATAGTTTTGGGGGTTTTGGTAGCGGCGCTGGTTGGCGTGGTGGTTATCCTGTTTTCGCGGCGGCCGGGTGGTGATGCCGATAGCGCGCTCTTGCTCAAGGCCGACATGACCGAGCTGACCAAAGGCATGACGGAGCTCAAAGATGGCCTGCAGAAACAGTTGACCGATCAGCTGGGCGCCAGCAACAAGCAATTAGCTAACCAGTCAGCGGCCAGCATCAAGATTTTGCAACAAGTCACCGAAAAGCTGACCAAGCTGGAAGGCACCAACAAGAACGTCGGCGATATCGCGGCCGAGCTCAAGATCTTTGCAAAACGTTTTGCAGAACCCCAAACAGCGCGGCGTGGTTGGTGAATTTTATCTGAAGCAGATTCTGGACAACGTCTTGCCGGCCGGCACCTTTGAACTGCAATATAAATTGGGCGAGGGCCTGATTGTTGACGCCGTCGTCAAGCTGGATGACAAACTATTGCCGCTGGACAGCAAGTTCCCGCTGGATAACTACAATCGTCTGCTGGAGGCCAAAGAAACCGAAAAGCCGGAGCTGACGCGGGCTTTCAAAGAAGACGTCAAGAAACGCATTGATGAGACGGCCAAATACATCAAGCCGGGTAAGGGCACGCTAGACCAGGCGCTGATGTTCATCCCCAGCGAAGCGATTTATTACGACCTACTGGCTAACAAAGTCGGCGTCGGCAACGTGTCCGGACGCAACCTGATGCAGTACGCCGTAGAAAAAAAGGTGACGATTGTCGGGCCGAGCACTCTCTCCGCCATGTTACAGACCATCGCCCAGGGCCTGCGCTCCATTGAGATTCACAAGGACACTGAGAAGATCCGCAAAAATGTTGAACAGTTGCGCAAGCACCTGATGGCCCACAATACCTATATGGGTAAGCTCGGTAACAGCCTGGGTACGACCGTTGGCCATTTCAACACAACCTACAAAGAACTCGGCAAAATTGACCGCGATGTGGTCAAGATCACCGATGCCGAACCTAGCGTAGAACCCCAGCTCCTAGAAAAACCCCAGCTGGACGACTAGTTTTTGAGCAGGTCTATCGTCAGGGCAGCCGTCCAGGAGAAGTCGGCCACGCCAGCCGGTGAGGCGTCCACCGGGTCGAAGTATTCATAAAAACCGGATTTCTTAACCATCTCCAGGGTGCTTTCGCGCAGGGCCGCGGCGTGGTCCTTAAAGCCGTAGCGCTCCAGACCGTCGATTATCAGCCAGTTCATATTGACCCAGGTCGGGCCTTGCCAGTAGAGCTTGCGGTGGAACCAAAAGGAGTTTAGCGGCACGCTGGGCACTGGATAGGCTGGGCCAAAGGAATGCTCGTTTTCCAGTAGGCGCACCAGTTTGGCGGCGCGGTCTTTATCTATGTGGCCGGCATAGAGCGGCAGAAGCGTAGCGATGGACGGTGTCTTGAGTAAGCGATGGGTGACGAAATCGCGTGAATAATACTGCGCCGAATACACATCCCACAGCTCTTCAAAGGCTGTTTCGGTCTTTTTCATATTCTGCTCGAGCTCCGGCGGCAGTTCTTCTTTCAGTGATTTGGCAATTTCGCGCAGGTGGGTGTTGGCGCGGATGAAAATACTATTGAACGACAAATCTTCAATAGCGAACAACGAGTGATCCAGGATTTTATTGATGTCATAACGCTTGCGGCGCAGGCGACGCTGAGTATCGACCAGCATCAGAGACTCGATTGTCGAAAAACGCTCGTCTACCATTACGCTTTTGGTGTCGCGGCGGAATAAATTAAGCACCCGGTCAAAACGGGTCTTTTCTATCAAGCGGATCCACAGCGGCATCAGGTGCTCGTGCATCTCATCCATCCACGGCGGCGTGTTGTCCAGGCCGGTCTCCCAGGGGTGGATAAGCAGAATCAGGCCTTCGTTGTGCGGATCGCGCTCCTTATAGAGCCATTCATGATATTTGAGTAGAGCCGGATAGACCATGCGGTACCATAGCCGGCGCTCCGGCCACTCCAGCTTTTTGCCGACCTGAACCACGGCCTCGGCCAGCATTGGCGGCTGGGTGATGCCGGTGGTAGAGACGCCGCTCGGCGCGAACGGGTTGAGCCAACTGCGCCAGACACTGCGGTCAAAATGATACTGCGGGTCATCGCGGAAGATGATGTTTGGCAACATGCCGTTATCCCACTGGCCGCGTAGTAGGCTGAGCAATTCCATCTTGGCCCGCTCGACGTCCAGATGGCGCAGGCCGATGGCGATGAAACAGCTATCCCATAGCCACTGGTGCGGATACAGTTTATCGGCCGGCTGGGTGTAATTCCCCCGGTCGTTCATTTTGAGCACTTCGGCGGCCTGCTGGCCTAAATCCGGCTTTTTCGACATATGCCTAGTATAGCGCAAGCAGCGTCTTGCTTGTGCTTGTGCTGACAATCTATTTTATCTATAGTCATGACACATGAATGTTGAGATGGAAACACCCAAATTGGAACTTCCGTCAGACCGACCGCCAATTTTCGTAAGTGCCGGCATTATAAAGAACAGAGCTCAAATTCCTCAATACGCGGCTATTCCGGAGCTGCATATAATGCTTTTCGACTAAGGGGTCCTGGCCGCAAAGCCGCCAGCAAGTATCTGCCGGAAAGCATTGGAGTGGTTCATGATGCGGGACAACTGGCGATAATTGGAATTACGCCCCTAAAACATGAAGACCCGTTGCTTGTTGTTCCGGACACGGTTGAGTGGGCGCTAGAAATGGGGGCGGACGGTGTAGAAATCAATACCAGTTGCCCGAACGAAAACTCAGATGATTTGCTTTGTCGTGATATAACCAAAACAAAAAAGGCTATCCAAATTACGCGCGAACGTGTCGGTGACGATCCCTACCTTATTCTCAAGGTGTCGGCGCTTGGAGAAATGGCCATCCGCCGCTACAAAAGTGGTTTAGGAGTGGATGCCGTTAGTGCGATTAACAGTGAGCGCCGTCTTTCGCCGCTCAACCCTCAAACCGGGATGCCATTTATTGAAGTAAATGACGGCTACGCCGGGCAAAGCGGACCCGCAATTAGTAAATTATCTCAAAAGAATCTTTACAGCTGGTTGCGGTCAACTGACCAGATATCTACTACGTTTCCCGTTAAGGATTCGCGGCTTAACGTATGGTCTGTGGGCGGAGTTGAGAGCGGTCGTGAAGTTTATCAGCGCGTTCATGATATCGGTGCCTTTATGGTTGGCGGGGCTCAGGCGTTTTACCGCGCAAAAGATCCTGCCAAGGTGGTCCGGCAATGGGCCGAAGAATACGCCGAAATGGCTACAGCTTAAACTACTTGCTCGGTGGCTGGCTCGGTTTCGGGCCCCGTGGCTGGCGGCTCGGGCGCTGGCGCTTCAAATCCGACCGTCGGCATAAGACTGAGCTGGCCGGTCTTTGCCACGAGAAATTGATTCATAGGTAAAATACTAAGGCTTTCTGCGGACGCCTGGTCAAGACTGCGCATAACTCCTCCCAAAGTTTTTATGTTGCGTTTCTACTTTTTAGTGTACGCCCATTATTCTGGGATACACTTGTATAATAAACAACACTATGGTGCAAAAATTAATTACACCTTCATATTTAGCGCGCTGACGGCGTGACTGGTATACTATTGCTTAAGATATGAGCTATAAAAATCCCCGGATTGCCGAGACTGCTGAACTACTCCAAAAACGGCTGGCCGAGCCGGCGATAAAAGCCGGATCCTGCGAGCCGTGGAGCTGAGGGCGCTGTTTGACGAACTCAAGACCTTGCCGCTGGAGGAACGCGCAGAATTTGGGCAGGAGGTGAACCAACTCCGCGCAGGAACTGCAAAAGGTCGTTCGCGAATCCCAGGACGAAACTGAGCAACTGCCGCCGATTGATGTCACGGCACCATTTGATATCAACGCGCCGGCCGACCAAAAACCGCGGCTATTGCCCAGCGAGCAGGGTAGCCGCCACCCGCTGATGACCGAGCTGGAGCAGGTGCTGGATATTTTCTATCGCATGGGCTTCACGGCTGTCGAGTCGCGCGAGATTGATGATGACTTCAACATGTTCGGCACCCTGAACTTCCCGGAAGGCCATCCGGCCCGCGACGATTACGACACCTTCATGACGGTGCAAAAAGATAAGAACGGCAAGCAATTCATCGCGCCGGCGCACACCATCCACCATGCAGAACCGCGTCCTGAAACAGCTCAAGCCGAACCTCAAAAAAGGCCAGCCAATCGCCGCTGTCATTCCGGGCCGCGTCTTCCGCAACGAAGATCTTGACGCCCGCCACGAGCATACTTTTTACCAGCTAGAGGGCCTATATGTAGATAAAGGCGTCAATGCCGGCCACCTGATTGCCACGCTCAAGACCTTCCTGCAGGAATATTATGGCCAAGAGCTGGAGGTCATGACCCAGCCGTTTTATTTCCCATTCACCGAACCGTCGTTTGAATTCGCGCTGAGCTGTCCGTTCTGCAAAAAGAAAGGCTGTCATATCTGCTCCCAGACCGGCTGGATTGAGCTGCTGGGCTGCGGCATGATCCACCCCAATGTACTGAAAGCGGCCGGCATTGACCCCAACGAATACACCGGTTTGCCTGGGGCGGCGGTATCGACCGCCTGGTGATGATGAAATACGACATCGAAGACATCCGCCACTTCGAATCCGCCAAACTAGACTTCTTGAGGCAATTTTCATGAGCCCAGTATCCCCAAAATTCGCAAAAGAAATCATCCGCAAAATACGGTATATAACGATTGCGACTGTCGATCAGCAAGGCCAACCCTGGAATACGCCGGTAGCTCGAAGCGTTGACGATGACCTCAACTTCTATTGGGCATCAGATAAGACCAGCACACACTCGCAGAATATCCGGCAAAACAACAAGGTGTTTATTGTTATCTATGATTCAACCGTGCCCTCAAAAGATGCCTGGGGTGTTTACGTAAAAGCAAAGGCAGAAGAGATTACTGATCAGCAAGAAGCAGATAGCATTGCTAAGCTATTCGCCAAAGACGATCCTTATTCTGTTGGCACAGGCAAGGAATACCTGGATGACTACCCGCGTCGAATATATAAAGCTGTTCCTGAAAAAGTCTGGATGAATGACGAAGGTGAAGTTAACGGCAATTATATAGATGTTAGAAAAGAAGTTGAGGTGATATGAAAGTCAGCCTGAACGCAGTCAAACAATACTTAGATTTTGATTTGCCGGCGATGGATAAGCTGGTGGAGAAGATTGGCGCCCAGCTGGGGGCGGTGGATGAAGTTATTAATCTGGGCGAAAAGTACCAGGGAATCGTAGTTGCCAAAGTCGTTAAGGTAGAAAAGCATCCGGATGCTGATAAGCTGCAGCGTCTGCCAGATTGACGCCGGCAAGAACGAGCACGTGCAGGTCGTCTGCGGCGCGCCGAATGTCCGCGAGGGTATGCTGGCCGCCTGGTTGCCGCCGGGCGCTACAGTGCCGAGTACGGTTGGCAAAGACCCATTCAAGCTGGAGGCCCGCGAGCTGCGCGGTGTCATGAGCCACGGCATGCTGGCCAGCCCCAAAGAGCTGGACCTAGGCGATAGCCACGAAGGACTGCTGGAAATTGACAAAGACGCTAAGCCTGGCGATGATTTTGCACAGACATATCTGCTGGACGACACAGTAATTGATATCGAAAACAAGATGTTCACCCACCGGCCGGATTGCTTCGGCGTGCTCGGCGTAGCCCGCGAGATCGCCGGCATCTTGCACAAGCCTTTCAAGAGTCCGGATTGGTACGATAGCCGATTCGAAGTTCCCTGGCGCGGAAGGCGACCTCAAGCTAAGTGTTAAAAACGAACTGCCTAAGCTGGCGCCGCGGTTTACGGCTATCACCATGAGCGATGTGGAAGTCGGCCCGAGCCCGGTCTGGCTGCAGGTAGCGTTGACCAAATTCGGCCAAAAACCGGTCAACAACATCGTCGACCTGACCAATTTCTACATGTTGGTCACCGGCCAGCCGCTGCATGCCTATGATTACGACAAAGTTAAAGCGCTGAGCGGCGGCGAAGCTACGATCGTCATCCGCCAGCCGCAAAAAGGGCGAGAAAATCAAACTGCTGAATGGCAAGGAGATTGAGCCGCGGGCTGAGGCCATCATGATCGCCACCGACAAACAGCTGATCGGCATCGGCGGCGTCATGGGCGGCACCGAGACAGAAGTTGACGCGGGCACCAAAAACATCATCCTGGAGTGTGCCAATTTTGATATGTATTCCATCCGCCGCACCGCCATGGAGCATGGCCTGTTCACAGATGCCGTTACTCGCTTCACCAAAGGCCAGAGCCCGTTGCAGTGCCTGGCTGTCTCGGCCAAAACAGTGGAGGGCATCCAGCAGACTGGCCGGCGGCAAGGTTGCCAGCTCGGTGATTGACGACAAACATGGCGTTAAGCCGTCCCTGCCGGTCAAAGTCACGGCTGACTTTATAAACCAGCGCCTAGGCGAAAAACTGTACTGCCGCCGAGATGAAGAAGCTCTTGGAGAACGTAGAATTCCAAGTTGCATCGAAAGGCGATGAGCTGACTGTAACGGCGCCGTTCTGGCGAACCGACATCGAAATCCCGGAAGATATCGTGGAGGAAGTCGGCCGGTTGTACGGCTATGATCATCTGCCGCAAGAATTACCCAAGCGCGACCTGACGCCGGCCCCGCAAGACCCGTTGCTGGAGTTAAAATCGCAACTTCGCGCCCAGCTCGCCAAAGCCGGCGCCAACGAAGTGCTGACCTATAGCTTCGTTCACGGCGACCTGCTGGAGAAAGCTGGTCAGGACAAGAAGAACGCCTTCCAGATTGCCAACGCGCTGAGCCCCGACCTGCAATATTACCGTCTCAGCCTGACATCCAGCCTGCTCGAAAAAGTCCACCCCAACATAAAGGCCGGTTATGACGAGTTTGCCTTGTTTGAGATTGGTAAAGCGCATTGCGCGGCGCAGAATTTTGATGCCGACGGCCTGCCGCAGGAGTTCGACGCCCTGGCGCTGATCGTGACGGCCAGCGGCAAGGCTAAGAAAACTGGCGCGGCTTATTATGGAGCACGCAAATACCTAACAAATTTGGTGGGCGGCAAAGTGACCTTCAAGCCGATTCCGGAAAAAATGCAAAATACTGACATTACCGGAGCGGTGCTATACGACCCGGACCGCGCGGCGCTTATTGAATTGCCGGCCAAGGCGTTGGTCTGATAGGCGAGTTCAAAGCCAGTGTCAAAAAAGCTCTTAAATTGCCTGGTTATACCGCTGGTTTTGAGATTGATATGAACGCACTTCAAAAGGTGCTGGCAAGCAGTAACGATTATGTGCCGCTGCCGCGGTTCCCGAAAGTCACGCAGGACATCACTCTTAAAGTACCGGCAGATCTGGCTTATCAGGATCTATTTGATTTTGTATCCGACGAGGTCGAAAAATCCACGTCCAAAAAACAGTCTTACGGAGCTTGAACCGCGCGACATCTTCCAGCGCAAAGACGATAAACAACACAAACAAGTAACTTTTCACCTGCAGATTGCCAGCTATGACCGGACGCTGACCGACACGGAAGTTAATAAACTGCTTGATGCGGTCGCCGCCGCCGCCCACAAAAAATTCGGTACCCAGCGGATTATCTGATAAGAACCGACTCGTCACCTCGTAACACGCCCGCGGTATTGTCGTGCGTGATGGGCAGATATTGCTGATGGAGCGTTGGCGGCCAGGCTTTGCATTATTTTTCCATACCTGGCGGCGGCATTGAGCCTAGAGAGACGCCGGAGCAGACCGTGGCGCGCGAAATCACCGAAGAAACGTCGCTACAGGTGAAAGTCAAACAACAGGTGCTGGAAATGCGCGATGGCGAGTTTTCGCACAAGATTTATCTCTGCGAATACTTGAGCGGCGAACCCCATCTGCCCGCGGACGCCCCGGAAGCGTCGCATGGACCAGAGAATCGGTTCAAGCCCGGCTGGGTGCCGGTTGATGACTTGCCAGATCTGCCATTCATTTATTGGCAACCCGTACAACAACCACTGGTAGACGGTCTGGCTAACGGCTTCACGGGTCCAGTTAAGATTGTCAGCCGGCAGGGTGCACGTTAAAATGGTAATAATGATCAAGACAAACCGGGAGATACGTTTAGAATGACCAGTTTAGGCG
Source organism: uncultured bacterium (assembly GCA_963805865.1). Classification (GTDB taxonomy): domain Bacteria; phylum Patescibacteriota; class Saccharimonadia; order Saccharimonadales; family UBA4665; genus JARIHC01. The sequence goes on along the minus strand of CAWDVI010000002.1, from coordinate 27,766 downwards.
GCCGGTTTTTTGCTGGCTTCTTCGCGGTGCTGTTCCTAGTAACTTCGTCGGCGCTGGCCATAGTGGTCGTCTTCACCATGGCCACCCAGAACAAGAAGCCCAGTGATGACGCAGGCCAGCCAGACCCAAAACCAAAACCGCCCAAGAACCAGCTCCAGGGCACCAAACTAGCCGGCTTCACGCCAGTCGCCAGCATAACCAAACTGCAGGAGGTTGATACGACTCCGGGTACCGGCGCTACTGTCAAGCCAGGCGCCACCGTCACGGTTGATTACACCGGCGCCGTGGCCGCTACGGGGGTGATTTTCCAAAGCTCCAAAGACACCGGCCAAGCAGTGCCGATTAGCCTCAGCCAGGTGATAGCCGGCTGGTCGCAGGGGATACCCGGCATGAAGGTCGGCGGCACCCGCCGGCTATTGATACCCGGCGCCCTGGCTTATGGCGTCAAAACCACCCGCGCAATCAGGCATCCCGGCCAATGCCGACCTGGTGTTCGACGTCACCGTCAAGAAAATCGACAAATAGCGGCCAAATGGGGTAAAAAGCACAATATATAGTGTCTTGATTTTATCGCAAGCGCTATATATAATCTTAAGCATAGTCAGATTCATTCTGCTAGCGCACCTCACAGTGCAGACAAAAATAATTAATAAAAAACTGGAAAGTTGAGTAGGCCGTGTCCTTTCGGGAAAGGAGCGGTCCGGGTAGCTCACTCTCTTAGCCGGTAAAACAAAGCATCCATACGGAGGGGATCAATATGGTCAAAAACATCACTATCTTCACGAGCAATACCTGCGCCTATTGCCAGATGGTCAAAAAATATCTTGGCGCCAAGGGCATGAATTACGAAGAAGTAAACATCGATGAACATCCCCATCGCCAAGCCGAAGCCATGCAGATGAGCGGTGCCACCACCGTACCAGTAACAGTTGTCACCAAGGGCGACGATTCCAAAGAAGTCGTTGTCGGTTACAATCTTGCCAAATTAGCGCCAGCCTTAACCTAAACTTACGCGGCGCCTTGTTTAGTCTATGAGCGACAGCAAAATTCCTGAACATGACGTAATCATCGTGGGCGCCGGTCCGGCCGCGTTGACAGCGGCTATTTATACTACGCGGGAGGATATCGACACGCTGTTGTTCGAGCGCGGCGTGGTTGGCGGCCTGGCGGCCGTCACTGACAAGATTGATAATTATCCCGGCTTTCCGGATGGCGTGGAGGGCTTGAAGCTGGCCGACCAGCTGCAGAAGCAGGCCGAGCGTTTTGGCGCCAAGATCGAGCTGGGTGATGTGACGGCTATCGAGGATCAGGGCGACTGGAAGCTACTCAAGACGACCGAGGGCGACATGAAGGCCCGCGCCGTACTGATTGCCACCGGCAGTGATTATAAGAAGATTGGCGTGCCGGGCGAGGAAGAGTTTTACGCCCGCGGCGTACACTACTGCGCCACCTGCGACGGCGCCTTCTATCGTGATAAAAAGCTGGTGGTGGTTGGCGGCGGCAACTCGGCTTTCCAAGAAGCGCTGTTCCTGACCAAATTCGCCAGTCACATCGACCTGCTGGTGCGCTCCACCGTCAAAGCCAGCGACGTGCTGGAAGACGAAATGCGAAAATTCGTTAAAGAAGGCAAAGTCACCATCCACTTAAACACCGCAACTAACGAGATAGTCGGCGAAAAGGACAAAGGCGTTACCAAAGTCACCGGCACCAAAGACGGCAAAAAAGTGGAGTTCCCGACCGATGGCGTATTCGTGTTCGTGGGCCTCAAGCCCAACTCACAATTTGTCGCTGACTCCAAGATAGAGCTGGACGACGTCGGTTTTATCAAAACCAACCAAGACCTGGAAACGGCCCTGCCGGGCGTGTTCGCGGCCGGTGATATCCGCTCCGGCGCCACCATGCAGATCGCTTCCGCCGCCGGCGAAGGCGCCACCGCCGCCCTCAAAATCCGCGAATACCTCGAAGGCCGCCCCCACCCCGTCCAGAACTAAATAGTGTCGTAGTTCGGGAACTCGTCGCTGACGAGCTGGTTTTTGGGGAGGCCGGCGGCATGCAGGTCTTTGACGAGAGTCTGCACCATTGGCTCCGGGCCAGACACGTAAATTAGTGTATCGTCCGATGGTTTTTCCAGATCCATTATCAATTCGGCGGTGACTCGGCCGCGCTCGCCGCCCCAGGCGTCAGATGGTTCGCTGACGATGATGGTCGGCTCCACGCCAGCCGCGCGGAAAGTCTCCTGAAAGATAATTTCGTCTTCGGTGCGCACGCCGTAAAGCATCTTGATGGGGCGCTCTTCTACAGTATCGGACAGCCACTGGAGCATGCTGTGGAACGGCGTGATGCCGATGCCGCCGGCTACAAATATCAGCGGTGTCTGAATAAGTTTGGGCAGGACAAAGTCGCCCATTGGCTCGGCGGCGTCCAGCTCAGTGCCGGGCTTCAGCTTAAACAAAGCGCGTATAAATGAGCTGGTCTTGTCGTCGCCGGCGTATTTGGTGGTAATCGTCAGGAAATCTTGCTCCGGCGAGGATGACAGCGTGAACCAGCGCTTATCGCCGCGCTTATCAGGGTGCGGATGCGGCACGTGCAGTTCGGTGTACTGGCCGGCCGTATAATGCACTGGCCGCTCCGACTTGAAGTAAAAGGTACGGATGTTAGCGGCCTCAGCCTCAGAATGGTCAAAAGTGACTTTCATTAACTTTATTTTAACTTGGATTGACAAGATTGCCTACCAGAGTAAAATAGTAAGTACAAATGGCCTTCGGGCCCCCATCCCCTCTCACTATGGGTTGCTAGCACCCGAGAGGGGCATAATTATTTCTGGGGCTCTTTGCGAACAATCTTGACAAGACCCAGCTGTATTCTCGAAAACGTTAACTCGTCAATAATTCCGTCTTGCCTTAGCAAACGGACCCAAAAAGGGGATTAAACTTAATGAAATTTTAGGATTTTCGTTCGAAGCGGTCGGGGGAGTCGGTAATGACTCCACTTAGTCCCCATTTGGCCCAGCGCCGGGCTTTAGCCGGATTGTTCAAGGTATATGCGAAGAGCTGTTTATCGCTGTTTTTAAAGCCGCGGATGAAGCCCCACCACAGCCACAATTGGTTCATGGCTATTATATTGGCGCCAACTTGGTTGGCTCGCCGGTGGGCCCGGACACCGCTCCATGGTTCGATGACGACCTTTTCAATCCGGGGCAATTCCGCGTGTAGTTCCAGCAATGTATTTTGGCTCTTTGAACCAAGCAGAAAATAATCGGTTTTCCAACCCTTTTTCAAACGGTCATCAATGACCTTAACGATAGGTTTTATGGGCACATCGCGCTTGACCTCCACGTATAGCGGTACCGGGTGACCGATGGTTTCCAAGACCTCCTCAAACGTTGGTAGGTCCGGTTTGTGGTCATGCAATTCCGTATATGTGTGGTCGGCGATTTTCAATCGTTTGCCCGCTGGGTCGTGTATCGCGGCATCGTGGTGCAGAATGACGATGCCATCGCGGGTGACGCGCAGATCGAACTCCAGCATATCAACGTGATGCTCCAACCCCTTGCGCAAACCAGCAATGGTGTTTTCGGGGGCGAGGCCGCGGGCGCCGCGGTGGCCGATTATTTTCATCTTAAGGATAGTGTACAATAATCTCGAGGAAAATGACATGATTTTAATCAAGTTCTTACACCGGGCGATTACAAAGAAGGCGTCGTTAACACAGTCGTGGAAATACCACAGGGCAGTACGCTCAAGATTGAGTGGGACCGCAAGCGGGCCGCCTTCATGCTGGACCGGGTGGAGCCGGGCATTTATGCCAAACCTGTCAACTACGGTTTTATCCCGCAAACTCTGGATGAAGATGGCGACGAACTCGATACCTTGATAGTCTGCGCCGAGCCGATTCCGACAGGCGTGTGGCTGGAGGCCAAGATTATCGGCGTCCTGAACTTTGAAGATGACGGCGAAATGGACCATAAGATCGTGGTCGTGCCGGCTGACGACCGCAACACCGGTGACAGCATCCGCCACCTGCGAGATTTGGGCGCCCGCTGGCAGCAGCAGATTGAGGAGCACTTCGCTCACTACAAAGATCTCAAGAAGCCCGGTACCACCAAGGTGCTCGGCTGGGGCGATAACGACGATGCCAAAAAAATCATCGCCGAATGCATCGAGCGCTACCAGAAGCAGTAATGGCTAACCAAATAAAAACTGTCGTAAAAGCATTTATACGTAACGGCAAAGACGAAATACTAGTACTTTCGCGTTCTGCAACAGATTCGCACCGGCCTGGTGGCTACGATTTGCCGGGCGGTGGTGTTGATGAAGGCGAACAGATCGAGGCGGCGTTAATACGTGAGGCAAAAGAAGAGTCAGGTGTCACTTTACAGCTATCAGACTTGAAACTTGTATATGGTGGAACGGGATGGGGTGGCGGCGACTATGTTGGTCGCGTCAAACTGGCTTTTATCGCCTCGACTGAGGATACCGAGGTAGCCCTGAGTGATGAACACGACAGTTATAGTTGGGAAAAGCTTGACCCTGCTATCTCGCTCCTAAAAGGCACTGTATGGGGTGTAGCGTTGCAATATTGCAAAGACAAGGGGTTGCTGTAAGCAGTACAGGCTTTTACAATAAGAGCATAAGCGGTAAAATAAATATAAATAGGAGAAAACTACAGAATGAAAACCAGGGTGGCGATTAATGGATTTGGAGGATCGGGCGCAATGCCTTTAAGGTGGCCTTTGAGCGCAGTGACATCGAGATAGTCGCTATCAACGATTTGACTGATACCAAAACGCTGGCGCACCTGCTCGAAGCACGACAGCAACTACGGCACTTATCATTATGATGTTGGTTTTGACGACAAAGGTATCAACGTCAACAAAAAGCATATCGCCGTGCTGGCCGAGAAGGATCCCGCCAACCTGCCCTGGAAAGAACACAAGATAGATGTGGTGATTGAATCGACCGGTTTTTTCGTGAAGCCGGAGCTGGCCCAGGCGCATATCAAAGCTGGTGCCAAGAAGGTGGTGCTTGAGCGCGCCTGCCAAGGGCGATCATGCCGACGAGGCCCAGACCATCGTGCTGGGCGTCAACGAAGATAAGCTGGAAACGGCCGGCGATATTATTAGCAACGCGTCGTGCACCACCAACTGCATTACGCCGGTGGCGGCTGTTATTGAGAACAACTTCGGTATTGAAAAGGCCATGATGACCACCACGCACAGCTACACTGCCAGCCAGCGCCTGCAGGACGCGCCGGCCAAAGACCTGCGCGAAGCCAGCAACGCCGCTGAGAACATCGTACCGACCACTACCGGCGCTTCCATTGCCGCCGCCAAAGCCCTGCCGGCTCTGAAAGGCATCTTCGGCGGTATGAGCGATGCGCGTGCCGACGCCGGTTGTAGCCTTAGCGACTTCGTAATTATTACCAAACGCCCTGTTTCCGTCGAAGAGGTCAATAAAGCTTTCAAAGACGCCGCCAAAGAACCGTTTTATCAGGGATCCTAGACGCCACCGAAGAAGAGCTGGTCAGCAGTGATTACATCGGCAACAGCCACTCGGCCATCGTTGACCTTAAACTGACCGCCGTAATCGGCGGCAACATGCTAAAAGTCGTGGCCTGGTACGACAACGAGTGGGGCTATTCTAACCGGCTGGTAGAAGTCGTAGCCGACACCGGCCGACTGTTACATAAGAAGAAGTGAGTCATGAAAATTTACCTGGGCGCCGACCACAATGGTTTTGAATACAAGAACCAGTTGGCCAAGGCCCTACAACAAGCCGGACACCAAGTGATTGATGAGGGCGACGAAGCTCTGAACGCCGATGACGATTATCCGGAGTTCGCCGCCAAAGTCGCTCATGCTCTGTTGGCTGACAGCGACCCGGAAGCCCGCGGCATCCTGGTCTGTGGCAGTGGCCAGGGCATATGTATCGCCGCCAACCGCTTCAAGGGCATCCGTGCCGCGCTTTGCTGGAACCAGGCCGAGGCCCGCGCCGCCCGCAACGACGACGATTGCAACATCCTCTGCTTATCCTCGCGCTATACTTCGCTGGACGAAGCCGGTTCGATCATGGCCGCTTTCTTGGCCACGCCGTTCGCCGGCGCGCCGCGCTTTAAACGCCGCATTGAACAACTTAGATGAGCTGAATCCATAAATGGCCGTCATTTGCCCGACCGTTACCGCTTACGACCCGCATGAATACCGTGAGCAGATGGAGCGCGTGGAGCCTTTTGCCAAACGCATCCACATAGATCTGATGGACGGACACTTCGCGCCGACCAAATCACCGGGCTTAAAGCACGTCTGGTGGCCAGACGATGCCGCTGGCCGACATCCACCTGATGTATTGAGCGCCCACTGCCTCAACTACCAGCGCTCATAGAGTTGCGTCCGCATATGGTAATAATTCACGCCGAAGCCGACGTCGACCATGTGCATTTTGCTGATAGTCTACACAAAGTTGGTATCAGGGCTGGCCTGGCGTTGCTACATGATACGCCGGTCGAACGCGCAAAGCATTTGATAAAAAACTTCGGCCACGTGTTAATTTTCAGTGGACACCTGGGCTATCACGGCGGTACCGCCGACTTGAACCTAACGCACAAGATTCATGAACTACGCGAACTGCGTCCGGATGTCGAAATCGGCTGGGACGGCGGCATCACCGCGAAGAACGCCAAACAGCTCGCCGAAGCCGGCGTTGACGTCCTGAACGTCGGCGGCTTCATTCAAAAGGCATCCGAGCCCGCTGACGCTTATGCTAAACTGAAAACAGTTTTACAGGGCTGATTACGCGTGCAGAAATTACCATTGAAACAACTGGAAACCATCGCCAATGATATCCGGGAAGACATTATCCGGATGCTGGTGCATGCTGGCAGCGGGCACTGCGCCGGGCCGCTGGGGCTGGCCGACATCTTCACGGCGCTGTATTTCGACATTATGAAAACATGACCCTAAGAACCCGGACTGGGACGAGCGCGACATCTCTACTGCTCAGCAATGGCCACTGCGTGCCGGTACGCTACGCCGCCATGGCGGAGGCCGGCTATTTTGACAAGCAAGGAGCTGATGACACTGCGCCAATTGGGTTCGCGCTTGCAGGGACACCCGGAGCGCACGCGCTTGCCGGGCTGGAAAACACTTCCGGGCCGCTGGGTTGCGGTATCAGCCAGGCCTGCGGCATGGCGCTGGCTATGCGCATGGACAGTCAGAAACACCGCTGGATTTATGTGGTGACGGGCGACGGCGAACAGGACGAGGGCAATATCTGGGAAGGCGCCATGCTGGCCGGCAAAGAGAAACTCAGCAACATCATCGCCATCACCGACCGCAATAATATCCAGATTGACGGGCCGACGGAGCAGGTCATGCCGCTGGAAGACCTGAAGGCCAAGTGGCAGGCCTTCGGCTGGCATGTCATGGAGGTTGATGGCAACAATATCGAGGCGTTCATCGACGCCTGCGCCATGGGCCGGGCCATCGAGAACCAGCCGGTCATGATCATCGCCCACACCATCCCGGGCAAGGGCGTGGACTTCATGGAAAACGACTTCGCCTGGCACGGCAAACCGCCGGACCAGGAGAAGCCAAAAAAGCCCTGCATGAGCTCCGCACCCTCGGCGGCAAAATAAAGGGCGAACATGAGTGATATGCATCTGGTTGATATCAGCGGCAAACTGGAACAAGAGCCTATCCGCAAAGGGTTTGGGCGCGGTCTGTTGGAGGCGGGCAAGCGCTGGGAGAACGTGGTGGCGGCCTGCGCCGACCTGACGGATTCTACGCAAATGAGTCTGTTCGCCAAGGAATTTCCGGAACGCTATATAGAAATTGGCGTGGCCGAACAGAACCTCGTAACGACCGGCTCCGGCCTGGCGGCCATGGGCAAGATTCCGTTCGTGTCGTCGTATGCCGCGTTTAGCCCCGGGCGGAACTGGGAGCAAATCCGCACCACCATCGCCTGAACGACCGGCCGGTCAAGATTGTCGGCTCGCACGCTGGCGTGTCGGTCGGGCCGGACGGCGCCACGCACCAGATGCTGGAAGACATCGCCCTGATGCGCGTTTTGCCGAACATGGTGGTCATCGCGCCGTGGCGACAGCGTGGAGGCGGAGAAAGCGACTATTGCCATGGCCACCGACAAGCGGCCGAACTACATGCGCCTGGCCCGCGAAGCCACGCCGGTTTTCACGACCAAGGAAACGCCGTTTGAAATCGGCAAAGCCTATGTGTTTGAAAAAGGCGCAGACGTCAGCTCTGATCGCCACCGGCACCATGACTTATCAGGCGCTGGCCGCCGCAGAACTGTTGTACAAAGATGGCATAGAAGCCGAGGTGGTGCACGTGCCGACCATCAAACCGCTGGATAAAGAGACGATCTTGAAAAGCGTCCGCAAAACCGGCGCCGTAGTGACGGCCGAAGAAGGCCAGATTAATGGCGGGCTGGGCGGCGCTATCGCCGAACTGCTGGGCGAAGAACACCCCACACCGCATGAAACGCATCGGCATGCAGGACCGCTTCGGCGAATCCGGCAAACCGGAGGAACTGCTGGAGCACTTCGGTTTAGACGCCAAGCACATCCGCCTGGCCGCCCACGCCGTAATTGAAAATAAGCGTTAACACCTGATACAATATAAAAGCTTATCTTGTAGCATAAGCATTCGAGCTCATTCAGAGTTGACAAGCAGAAAGGCTCTACTGGTGAGTGTAAGTAGACTCGCGCGAGCGGGCATCAAAAGCACTATGATGAAGGATTGCCGCCCTTCCAACTTTGGATGAGCTCGAATTTTGTTAAGTAACGTTCTGTAGTTTTGAAGGCCGTAACAACCACACTAATATCCTGGCCGGTTTCTGGGTGGGCGTTTTGCTTTATTAGGCAAGCATATAAGAAGCTATCAATTTGCTTTACGAAAATAAACTCCGCTTTCTTTATATCTTGGTTGTCATAGATTTGGTCGGGGAATTTAATGATAATATCAAGATTGTCTATGATTACGTCGTACTCGTAAGCGTTCCTCTTCTCGTAAATATGCTTCAGAGCTATGGAGCGGATATGTATACGCGTAGCCCGGGCGGTGATAGCGGCGGCCACTTCATTGGTAATTTGGCCGACCACATGCATCTCTGGGACAACGTGTTCGCCTGGCTCCACGCCTCGGACATACGTTTTGTGAAATTGACGGAGTGTTTTGATCTTTGTCATCACACTAGTTTCCAGAGAACACCTAGAAAATGCAAGCATAAGCAACTATACTGAGAGATATGCCACAGACTCTCAGACAGATCAGACAAAATTGCGCGCTGGCCAGGGAACGCATGGCACAGGCGCGGGCCGAGCACTGGGCGTTTGGCGCTTTCAACTTGGACGATGAAGCGACCCTGCGGGCCGTGGTGCAGGCCGCCGCCGCCAAAAAGGCGCCGGTGCTGGTCGAGGTCAGCCACGGCGAAGTCGCTGACATTGGCATAGATAACGTCCGCGACTTAGTTGACAATTTTAAAGCCGAGTACGGCGTGGAAATATACGTCAATCTGGACCACAGCCCCAGCGTGGAAGCCGCCAAGGACGGCATTGAAGCCGGCTTCGAGTTCATCCACATCGACCTCAGCCAGGCCAAGCACGACGCGTCTGACGCAGAAATTACCGCCGCTACCAAGCAAGTCGTTTCCTTTGCCAAATTTACCGGCGCGCTGGTAGAGGCCGAGCCGCATTATTTCGCCGGCAGCTCCAGCCTGCATACCGAGAAGATAGATTATGAAGAGATCAAAAAAACTTTTAGCACGCCGGAAGGCGCCAAGTCGTTCGTTGACGTTACCGGCATCGACACCTTCGCGGCGGCCATCGGTAACTTGCACGGCAAATACCCGGTGCCGAAAACTCTGGATTTGGAACTATTACAAAAAATTCGTGATGCCCTGGACTGCAACATCAGCCTGCACGGTGGCAGTGGCACGCCGGGGCACTATTTCCGCGACGCGGTTAAGATTGGCGTCACCAAGGTCAACATCAACAGCGATATGCGCTATGCTTACCGCCAGGCACTGGAAAAAGTCTTACAAGAAAACCCGGATGAGATATCCGTCGCTAAACTGGTTGGCAAAGAGGTTGTTGGTGCTGTCCAGGCCGTGGTGGAAGGCAAAATAGACGATTTTAACTCCGCCGGGAAAGCTCTGGCGCAGTAGACTCGACGTCTGGCGCCGGCCACTCCTCGTCCCATAAGCCGTTGGCTTCGACCAGGTCGACGCCCCAATGCCACAACTGGCTCAGGCGATTTTCGTCAAGCGGAAGCGTGATCGGACAACCGATTATTTTTTTCTTCTCACTAGGTATGTCCTTTATGTAAGTCGCTTCAGTTACTGGTGGGAACGGGTCGCGCGGTCTGTAGCCGGCAGGCACTTTTAGGCTGTCGAAGTCGACGTAACCTAGGCTCATCTGCCCGCTTTCGTAACGGTGCAGGCGGAAATGGCGAGGCAGTAATGCTTTGTCGAAGTCAGCCCAGCGGGTGGGTTGGTTTTCGTCCGCTAGGACTGTCTGGGCCGCCAAGGACTGGTCGATACTTAATTTAGCCAAACGTCGAACTAGCTCTAGGCTGCGGGGGTGGTGAGCAACGTCGCCCGGTTCGGCAATCTCACCGGGCCCCAGGTTATTATCTATAATATTTGGTATATTCCTCAGTAAAGTGAAGGAATTAATCACCCCGGTGCCTATACCACCCATCATCTTTGTATCCAACGATATATGGCGCGCAGTGTTCAGGCGGCCTGTCACCAGCGCGAAGCGGTCAGCGACCTCATACTGCTCAGTCGAACTTATAGCTTGCCGGGACTGTTCCAGGTCGGCGCGCCACAAATCGGCCAGACCCTGCCATTCGTTCTTGGGTGTGCCTCGTCTGGGCTGATTCTGGCGGTTATCCGGGCGTCTGTTATCCAGTGCATGTCCAAGTAACATATCCATGGTTTGGGCCAAGGCGACAAAATGCTCTTCCTTGAATGAGTCTATATAGGCCAGTGCCTCGGGAGAGTTCGGCTCGAGGTCCGGCATCTCCGGCGGCGAAATGGTTTCGCCGGATTGCATTAGTCGTAGTGCTTCGGCGCGGGGTGAACGTGACATTATTGTATAATTCCATAAAAATAAGAATTTATCAACACCAAGAGTTATTAAAAAAGTTAATTTATCAGGGTAAAACTTTTGATATGAGCGGCTGGTGCTAGCTATAATACGCGCATGAGTCTGACAAAAAGTGATTTAACGGCGATTAAGAGGTTGTTCGACACTTCATTTGACGAGCGAGTGCCGAAAGTTATTGATGAGCGCGTTCCGCGAATCGTCCAGCCAATGCTCGATAAACTTGAAGAGCGTCTAACACATAAAATTGATGATTTAACGCTGAGCGTTGGTCAATTCTCACTAGAGACAACCAAGAGAATCGACGCTCTAGATACTAAGTTGAGCGGCAAGATTGACGACTTAAGCGAAAAGCTAGAAATAACCACAGAAATGGCCGATACTAACAGGGTTGAAATCGCCAAAATAAAACGCAAAATGGGTTTCACCTGACCCAGCATGATAAACTAAAAACATAAGCAGAATTTTTTAAAACATACAGGGGTGGCATAGTGGCAGGACAACCGGATGTGATCAGTATCGGCGACATCGTTACCGATGACTTCATCGATCTGATAGAAAAAGAGGAACATACCTACAGCAATGAGCAGGGTAAGTGGTTGGCCATACCGTTCGGCACCAAGATCCCTTTTGACCATCACCAAGTGATTCCGGCTGTCGGCAATGCCGCCAACGCTGCCGTGGCTTTTGCCCGGCTGGGGCTAAAGAGCAGTTTCGCCACCAACATCGGCGGCGACCAAGAAGGGCGGGATATGCTGGCCGTCCTGGCCAAAGAGAAGGTCGACCACCAGTTCGTGCGTGTCAATCCGCACAATAAAAGCAATTACCACTTCGTTCTGCAGTTCGGCGCCGAGCGCACCATATTGATCAAACACGAGGAGTACGATTACCACTGGCCTCACCTTAAAAACAGTGAGATACCGCAGTGGGTGTATTTCAGCTCGATTAGTGAGCATGCCCTGAAGTATCACGACCAGGTGGCCGACTGGCTGGAGAAACACCCGGAGGTCAAGATGGCCTTCCAGCCAGGTACCTTCCAGATGGCCGCTGGTGCCGAGCGGTTAAAACGGATCTATAAGCGCAGTGAGGTGCTGATATTGAACCGCGAAGAGGCGGTGACAGTCGGGGGCGGTGATCATGGCAATATCGATAATCTTTTCGACCATTTGCATAAGTTGGGCCCCAAACTGGTGGTAATTACAGATGGACCCAAAGGTGCTTACACGTCGGATGGCCAGCAAAGATTGAAGATGCCGCTCTACCCGGACCCGGGGCCACCGGTTGACCGCACTGGTGCGGGTGATGCTTTTGCCTCTACCTTCGTGGCGGCGCTTATCAAGGGCAACAGCGTAGAAGGCGCTTTGCAGTGGGCTCCCATCAACTCCATGAGTGTGGTCCAGAAGGTCGGCGCCCAGGCCGGCCTGCTCAGCGAAAAACAGATCGACCACTATCTACGGCACTCCCCCGAGCACTACCGGCCGACGCCATTGCGCTAAGCGCCACGGCTTTATAATAAATTCCTCTTGTGGTAATCTGTAGCTAACAGGATGGCAAACACCATGGACATGCCAAATAAAAATTTTAGGTGGGCAAGATGACAAAATTTCTCTCCCAGGCTTTGCAAGCGCCGGAGCCGTTCTTCCGGCAAGCATTGAGGCGGCTAGAGTCCGCTAATGGGCATCCGAGCACCGATATCCGTTTTTCAACGGAAATCGGCCAAGCGGCCAAGAATAAACTACGCGCGCTGGGTTTGGATCCGGAAGATACCACGCCGAGCGAGCTGTATCACGTCTTGCAGGCGCGGGTGAAGGCCGATGACGCCAGGCTCAATCGCAGACTGCGCACCCTGGCCGCTACGCACGTCTCAGCCGAAGCCGACGTGGTGGCCGGCATGATCCACGCCCTTAAACAGTTGCCCGATTCCAAGCGTTGTTTCGCCGTCAAAGCCAGTGCGCTCAAGTCTGTTCTTAAGCAGGTGCCGCCCAAAAAGGCTATGAAGCAACTCGGCTACCGCTCGCTGGAGTCTTTTCTCAAGCATGAGACACCGGTTTCCATACTGACTGCCGCCCATCTGAGCGAAGATGAGCACTGGCACAAGCGGCTACTCGCCCAGTATAAGAAGCTCTCGGCTAGTGATTTTGAGAACCGCAGTATCCAGATTGCAGAGATGGACGCCGGGCGCTGGCGTGATTTGGCGGCCCGCACCGTCACGGAAAAACGGCACAACTTGGTCTGCCTCAAGGAGCTAGGGGCGCTAGTTTTCCTGCCTCTGCCAGCCGATATGCCAGCCGGCTCGACGGTCGCTAGTTTGAGTCTGGCGCTACATGAATTGAATGAGATTCGCGCCGCCAGTACATTCCTGAAACTACGCCAGGTCCGTCCGGACTTCGGCAGTGTCGTACAACAAGTAGCAGACGGCGACGAGCCGCATCTGGAATCACCGCTATTCGACCAAGTCATGCCGTGGCGGCTAATCCAACACTATTACGCCAGGCTAGCGCGCCGCGTCAAAGATGAGGTGGCCGAGCCGCACCTGCAGTTAGAAGATATCGCCTGGCACCCGGTCGAAGAATCTTTGAACGCCATAGATCCGAATCTGGATTTTTGGCGGCACTCCGCCCACCTTGGCGTGCTGGATTCAGGTGGTCCGGTATCAATGAACATTTTGGATGCCGCCCTGTGTGCCTGCAATCGTTTGTCGTTTGAGCGTCGTTTAAGCGATTACTTCCAGCGCTCTCTCGGGCATGAACTGATGTTGCGCTACCTACAGCCTTCAACGGTTGAGCGGGCTATTACGGCCCAAGTCCAGCCGGAGCTGGCCGAGGAGATGGTGGCGGCGTGACCCCCGACAAGGACAAAAAGAAAACCATGCGCTATTCTATTTGCGTTTCCGGCGCGGCGGCTGGCGAGACCGTCAAGCAGTCTTCTGATTTGGCCTACGAGACTGGCACCGCGATTGCCAAGAGCGGCCATGTCCTGACCACCGGTGCGACCATCGGCTTGCCATACTACGCCGCCCTAGGCGCTAGTGACGCCGGCGGTATGAGCATCGGCTTTTCGCCGGCGGTTAGCTTGCACGAACATCTGCGCAAATACCGCTTGCCCAGCGATTGCTACAACTTCATCAACTTCACTGGTTTGCATTATGTGGGCCGGGACCTCTACCTGGTCCAGTCCAGCGATGCCATCATCACTATCGGTGGGCGCTTCGGCAGTCTGCATGAATTTACCTCGGCGCTGGAAGCCCACAAGCCCTGCGGCGTGCTGACCGGTAGCGGCGGCACAGCCGATGAGATTCCCAGGCTTCTCAAAGAACTCGAACCACCGGGTGAGAGCCTGGTAATTTATGACGATGACCCCAAACGATTGGTCAAAAAAATTATTGATATATTGGACGAGAAGAACAAGGATCTGTGCGAAACGCTTGAGCGCCACGACCAGCACTGGTTCATGGGCGGCAAGCCGCCCCACACACGCAAAGGCTAAATACAGGCGTCGCTTTAGCAAACTTGGTACAATTAAATGATGGCCAAGTTCAAGCTAAAAGCAGATTATAAGCCGACTGGCGATCAGCCAGCGGCGATTGCCCAGTTGTCCAACGGCCTGGCAAAAGGTCTGCACGACCAGACCTTGCTCGGCGTGACCGGTTCGGGCAAGACCTTTACTATGGCCAATCTTATCCAGGATCGCCAGAAGCCCACGCTGGTGCTAAGCCACAACAAAACCCTGGCCGCTCAGCTCTATACGGAGTTTAAGAGCTTCTTCCCGGATAATGCCGTCCACTACTTCGTCAGCTACTTCGATTATTACCAGCCAGAAGCTTATATTCCGCGCTCCGACACATATATCGAAAAAGACAGCGCTATAAACGAAGAGATTGACCGCTTGCGTCACGCCGCCACCGACTCACTGCTCAGCCGCGACGACGTCATCATCGTGGCCAGCGTCAGCTGCATCTACGGCATTGGCTCGGTGGAGGATTATAACGACTTGTCCATCACTGTTAAGGCCGGCGAGCGCAAAGTCCGCGACAAGTTCCTGCGCCAGCTGACCGATATCCAGTACCAACGTAATGACATTGATTTCCACCGCAGTACTTTCCGGGTCCGCGGCGATGTGGTCGATGTTTTCCCGGCCGGCGAGGAGCTAGCTTACCGGATCGAATTCTTTGGCGACGAAGTCGAGCGGATTACCAAGATTGACCCGCTGACTGGCGAAATCCTAGCCAAGTTGGATGAATATAAGATTTTCCCCGGCTCGCACTACGTGACGCCGCAGGAGAAGCTAAAGGTGGCGTTGGGGCATATAGAACATGAGCTGGACCAGCGCCTCGCCAAGTTCAAAAAGGAAGGCAAACTGCTGGAAGCTCAGCGTCTCGGACAGCGCACCCGCTTTGACCTGGAAATGCTGGAGGAAACCGGCTTCGTGAAAGGTATCGAGAACTACAGCCGCTATCTGACCAACCGCGAGCCCGGCGAACAGCCGGCCACGCTAATGGACTATTTCCCAGATGATTACCTGCTGTTCGTCGACGAATCGCACATGACCATTCCGCAAGTCCGCGGTATGTACAACGGCGACCGGGCGCGCAAAGAAGTGCTGGTGGAGCACGGCTTCCGTCTGCCGAGTGCTCTGGATAACCGACCGTTGACCTTCACGGAGTTTGAGCGCCACGTCAACCAGGCTGTCTACGTTAGCGCCACGCCAGCCGAATATGAACTGTCGAGGAGTCCCAAGCCGGTCCAGCAGGTTATCCGGCCGACCGGTCTGCTGGATCCGCCGATAGAGGTCCGGCCGATTGAGGGCCAGATTGATGATCTGATCAACGAAATCAAAGCCACCACCGACAAACATCAGCGCGTTCTAGTGACCACTCTGACCAAACGTATGAGCGAAGATCTGGCCGAATATCTGAAGGAAATAAATATCAAAGTCGCTTACCTGCACAGCGACATCGATACGCTAGACCGCAGTGATATTTTGCGCGACCTGCGGCTGGGTGTGTACGACGTGCTGGTTGGCATCAACCTTCTGCGCGAGGGGCTCGATTTGCCGGAAGTCTCGCTGGTAGCTATCCTGGACGCCGATAAAGAAGGTTTTCTGCGCTCTGAGCAGGCGCTCATCCAGACGGTTGGCCGGGCCGCCCGCCACGAGAACGGCCACGTTATCATGTACGCCGACCACGTTACCAAAAGCATGCAAAAGACGATAGATGAGACGACCCGCCGCCGCCTGGTTCAAGAAAAATATAATAAAGACCATAACATTACACCGACTGGCATCAAGCGCGAAGTCGGCAAAGGCATGCGTCCCGACCTGCCGGACGAAGCCAAACGCGCCAAGCTGGACCTCAAGAAAATTCCCAAGGACGAGTATGGCTCACTTATCAAAGACCTGACCTCCCAGATGGATCTGGCGGCCGCCAACCTGCAATTCGAAACCGCCGCCGAACTGCGCGACCTAATCGACGACATCAAAAAGAAAATGTAATGCCAGAGACTAGCCTGCGAACGGATTACGCGGCGACCTATCAGGCGTGGCTAAACTTCAGAAAAGGTAAGCGGCCCAGCCAGGCAATTGATGAATTCGCCTATAGCCTTGAGGCTAATCTGACGCTGTTGACTACCGAGCTGACTAACAAAACTTACAAACACGGCGGTTACCAAAAGATTATTGTCCAGGAAAAGAAGCGCCGCGACCTGGCAGTGGCAGGCGTCCGTGATAGGGTAGCTCATCGTCTGTTATACGATTATCTGCTTGATATTTATGACAAAAGTTTTGACCCAGACGTTTGGTCTTGCCGGCCTGGCAAGGGATTGCACAAATGCCTGGCCAGGACTCAGCAGCTCTTGCGTCTTTATCCTGGGAGTTACATCTGGCGGGCTGACCTGGCAAAGTTTTTCGACCATGTCGACCACCATCGTTTGGCAGAATGTCTGCGCCGTAACATCGTTCACGACGAAACGGCATTGTGGCTGTGCCAAGAGGTCACCAACAGCTACGATGTATTAGCAAGCAAGCAAGCAAGCAAGCAAGCAAGCAAGCAAGGCATTCCGATTGGCAATCTGACCAGCCAGATTTTCTCTAACATCTATCTTCACGAGTTCGACCGCTTTGTTCGCCATACCGTCAAGCTGCAGGCCTATGTGCGGTATGGCGACGACTTCTTACTGTTCGCGCCAACTCGTCGCCAGGCCTACGCCTACAGACAACAAGCCGTGGACTTTCTCCAGGCCGACCTAAAGCAAGTAGTCCACCCCAATAATGACGTTGTTGTAGCGGCCCAAAGCGGTCTAAAATTTCTTGGCCACACTATAACTGCTGACCAAGCCGTGGTTGACCAACATACTACGGCGAATATCATGACCAAGATTAACCGTCGCAGCATCGCCAGCTATCGTTCGCTACCCCTGTTACCAGAGACTAAAAAGCGCCTGAACTGGATTTTATTGGATAAATACGTTGACATATAGCACAAATTATGTATAATAGCTATTTATGAAGACTTTTGAAGATTTTGGCGTTGCCCTTGGCGACGCGCCACAACAGTATGACACTGGTGACTCTGTGGAATTAGCTGTCGCAACTTATAACAATCTAGGCTTGCTATCTGACGAGGGCAAAGCCCGCGAGGCTTTTAGTGAGGCCGTAGCGGATCTGGTATATACTGCTCTGCCAGAGTCAGTCACTAGTCAGCCGTACGACATCGTCATGGTGCCTAAACTGGGCGAATTGAGCTTAGGCGACCTAGTTGGACGTTACGATGAACTGACCAGTCAAAAAGGCAATCCTCAGACATATGTTTGGGGCAATCTATGGGACAAATACTCCGCTAAGGAGTTGAGCCAGGGCCAGACAGTAGATATAGAGGCTCGCGCCGTGCTACTTGGCGGTGAAAATAATTATGATGAACCCGGTTTGTATTTCACGAACCAAAACTTGAAAGCTCAACGAAAAAGCCTCAAAGAGGCCCAGAGCAATCATGATTCCGACCAGACGGCGCTAAACAGCCTATCTGTTGCCGGCTATATGGTGCGTAACGCCATGCAGTTAGAACGCGGCGAACAGCTGATGGATCGGCCTACCTACACCCGTTTTGTCGAATTAGACAGCAAACGCGTTGACGACTTCTCGTGTGTTCCGCGCGCGTACTCCGGCGACCGCGGCCGGGTCCGCCTGTACGGGTCGGGCGGGCATGCGGACTCGGACGATGGTGTCCGTCTCTCGGTGGGGCTGAAGTAATTTAAGCTTCAGGCTTTCTAGTTTCTTTCTGCTTTTTCTTTTTGTAAAATGAAACAGTCCATTTTGTATTGTCACTGATGGCGGCAGCTGGTGTTTATCATCGCAGTTGTCTGGCCGGCGATCAAAAGTGAACGATTTGCCCCACGTGCGTCAAATGTAAACTGACTAAATCTTCCCGCGCATGCGTGCGTAGGGAAGTCCGGAAGCATTTGAACCAAAGCGTTGACGACATCTCGTATGTTCCGAACGCGAACTCCAACGACAACGGCCAGGTCAACCTGAACGAGTCGAACGAGCATGCGAACTCGAACGATGGTGTCCGTCTCTCGGTGAGGCGACAGTTCTACTGGACGCTTTTGCGCCAGCCGCCCAGCATACGGCCGATCTCGGCCGTCTTGGCCTGTAGTTGGTGCAAAGTTGTTTCGTTGGCTAGCTTCTGAGTCAAGAGAATTCGCAGCTGGAATTGTGTTATTTCCAAACGAGCCGAGGCTTTTATTAAATATGGCCCTTTATGCGGCGTTGGCGCGTACTTAGCCATAATGAGCAGTTCAAGCAACTGCAAAATGTCGTCTTCTAGTCGACGGCCTATAGTCTGCCGCTTGAGCGCCGTCAGTTTCTCGGTAATCTTAGAAACGGCCTCATATAATTCTTGGGTTCGGTTGATAACGGGTAATTCTTGCACGGAGCTAGTATACACGGCTCAAGAAAATTTAAGCCGCTGCGGGCATGAGGACTGGAGCAGGCAGTGCTTCCGGTTCGACGGCCGGGGCTAAGCCCGCAAGCGCCAGTCGGCTTTCGTTAACGTGATTGATTATAGCCGGCACGCGGGGCAGGTTGACGTGTTCGGTTGGATACCAGGTCTTGATTGGCTTCACGTCATCCGGAATCCCGAAGCTACGTCTTATAGCCCACTCCGCGGCTCGCAGAGGAGGTACCACTAATCGTTTGTCCGGTTGCTGACCCGCTGGCAAGATGACGTTGAAACCATGCGGTGGTACCACAAGTACATCGGAAGGACTGGAGATGATGTGCAGGGGTGTGTGCCGGCCATTCGCTGGCCATCCTTTCCTGGTGTTCCCGCATGAAAGGCGATTCATGTCGAAGATGCTCCGCTTCCTTGGGGTTGCCAAGTCCGTGCCGCAGGGCGATCGTTGCCGGAGTTTCTCGGCTGTATCCGGCATGGGCCCCGCCAAGCGACACCACTGCGCTTACGAGGTCCGGTCGTTCCACGGCCGTCATCGTGGCGAGCAATCCCCCCAAGAGTGTCCAATCAAAAACATCCTACGTCTATCTAGTCTGTCGTGAACTTTTTCCAACTGCTCAATAGTCCGCTTCTGTATCTCTACGGGCTCGCCAATGCCACGGTCCGGCGGAGCGACGAAACGCTTAGCCAGCGGCAGGTCGGTAAAGTCGTCTTGCAATAAAGCGTTGTACCAAAATGCTGCTCGTTTCACGGTCAGCAAGCCGCCGATAGCTACAAGAGGTGCTGCTTGTGTGTTGTGGGTAGCCTCGGGGGCGTATTCAGCCATATCAACTGCTTATCTCATTAACTTAAGCGTATTCCTCGATTTAATATTTGTAAAGTGTTTTGACTTCATTTTTTACTCGCCTCTCTGCTACAATTGAACGGTAACTATGGCAAAACTTACCCGGGAAGATGTCTTAAAATTGGCTCGATTGGCGCGCCTTGACCTCACTGATGAGGAGATTGAGGAGTTCCAGGGCGAGCTATCAGATAATTTTGCAATACGTCGAGCAGTTGCAAGACATGGACGTTGACGGGCTCGAGCCGACCAACCAGGTTACCGGCCTGACGAACGTTACGCGGCCGGACGAAGTTGCTCGATTACGGCTACAAGCCAGAAGAATTATTAAAAAACGTGCCGGCTGTCAAAGACAACCAAATCAAAGTCAAAAGGATGCTCGGCCAATGAGCCAGTGGCTGCCGATTGACCAAATTGCTGCCAAAGTGCAGGCTGGTGAGCTAAAAGCCGTTGATTTGGTAGAGCAGTCTCTCAAAACGATTGCCGATAAAAAAGAATATGACGCGATTATCGCTACCACCGAAAAACGGGCTCGCGAGCGGGCCCAACAGGTCGACGCCGGCGAAATAAAAGGCCGCCTGGCCGGCGTGCCGTTTATTGCCAAAGATAACTTTCTGGTCTTCGGCGCCGACACAACCGCCGCCAGCAATATGCTCAAAGGCTTCAATGCGCCATACCAGGCTACGGCTATCGAAAAGCTGGAAGCCGAAGGCGCCATCTGTGTAGCCAAAGCCAACCTGGACGCTTTCGCCCACGGCACCAGCACCGAGAACAGCGATTTTTTCACCACCAAGAACCCCCACGACAAGACACGCGTGCCGGGCGGTAGTTCCGGCGGTTCAGCCGCATGCCGTGGTGCTGGATATGGCACCTTTCGCGCTAGGCACTGATACCGGCGGCTCTATCCGCCAGCCAGCCAGCTTCACTGGCTGTGTCGGCTATAAGCCGACCTACGGCCTGGTCAGCCGCTGCGGCGTGGTGGCCATGGGCTCCAGCCTGGATGTAATCGGCCCGCTGGCCCGGACAGTAGAAGATGCCGCGTTGGTGCTGGATGTCATGGCCGGCCGCGACGATCTGGACGGTACGACGATTGAACGCGACAAGACGGCTATACCAAACTAGACGGTTCTTTAAAAGGTAAAAAAATTGGCGTTATCCGTGAACACATGGGCGAAGGTCTGGACCCGAAGAGTCATGAGATGTCATAAATGAGCAGCTATCAAGAAACTGGAGGCCGCCGGCGCCGAAATTACCGAAGTCAGCCTGCCGTCACTGCCGAATGGCCCTGGCCGTCTACTACATCCTTTGTCCGGCGGAAGTCAGCAGTAACCTGGGCCGCTATGATGGCCAGCGCTTATGGCTACAGCTACAAGGACGCCAAAGACATGGATGAAAGCTACACCAAATCGCGCGGCCGCGGTTTTGGCAAAGAAGCCAAGCGGCGTATTATGATTGGCACCCATGTACTGAGCACCGGCTACTACGACGCCTATTACAAGAAAGCCCAGACAGTCCGCACCAAACTGATAAAAGAGTTCGAAGAAGCCTTTAAGCAAGTTGATTTTCTAGTCGGGCCAGTGGCGCCGACGACGGCCTTCAAAATTGGCGAGAACGTGAATGATCCGCTGCAAGATGTACTTGAGCGATCATTATGACAGTAGGCGCTAACCTGGTCGGCAATGCCGCTATCAGTCTGCCGGCCGGCAAGATTGACGGCTTGCCAGTGGGCGTCCAGCTAATGGCGCCGCAACGCGCTGACCGCGAATTATTAGCGCTGGCCAAGCAGGCCGAGGAGGTGCTGGCATGAGATTGTTCCGTCGCCGCCCGCGCAAGCTAAACACCAGTAAATTCCAACAGCGCTGGCAGGATTTGCAAAAGTACTGTGCCACTCGCAAGACCTGGCCACAAGCTATCATTGCCGCTGACGATTTGCTTTGCGAAGCTCTGAAAGCCCGCCGCTACAAAGGCAAGACGGCTGGCGAACGCCTAGTTGCCGCCCAGCACGACCTGACCGCCAATGAAGAAGTCTGGTTCGGCCACAAACTGCGCGACAAGATTACCGACCAAGATGTCCGGACTCTGAAAAAGACAGGATATTTTAGAGGCGCTGGCCGGTTTCCGCCAAGCTTTGCGCGACCTAGGGGCGCTAGAGAAATGATTGACCAGAAAACCCGCGACAAGTACACGGCCGACTATTGGCATAGAATGCCATGTTCAGCTCAAGACCAAGACCAAACTGTTCAGCGCCGTCGGCAACGACGCCCGCGAGGCACCGCCCAACACGCTAGTCAGCCACATCGACTTTGGTCTGCCCGGCGCTCTGCCGGTATTGAACGAAGAGGCCATCCATCTGGCAACCAAAGCCGCTTTCGCGCTGGGCACCGAGCCGGAGCACTTCAGCAAGTTCGACCGCAAGCACTATTTTTATCCCGATTTACCCAAAGGCTATCAGATCAGCCAATACGACGAGCCGATAATCGCCAAAGGCCAAGTGAAGATAGAAGTTGATGGCCAAGAAAAGACCATCGGCATCACCCGCGCTCACCTAGAAGAAGATGCCGGCAAGAGCACCCACCACGCCGGCCAGGATTACAGCTTGGTTGACTTAAACCGCGCCGGCACGCCGCTGCTGGAAATTGTCAGTGAGCCGGACATGCACACCAGTGCCGAGGCCAAGGCCTACGCCCGCGAACTATATCTAAGGATGCGCTACGCCGACGTTAGCGACGCCAACCTGTTCTACGGCAACATGCGCTTCGACGTCAACGTCAGCGTCAGCCAGACCGATGAGCTCGGCACGCGCAGTGAAACCAAGAACCTAAATAGTTTCAAAGCCGTTGAAAAAGCGATCGATTACGAAATTAACCGCCAAATTGAACGCCTCGAAAAAGGCGAAAAAATCATTCAGGAAACCCGCGGCTGGGACGATTCCAAGCAAAAAACCTTCAGTCAGCGCACCAAAGAGGACGCCGACGACTACCGCTACATGCCCGACCCGGACATCCCACCCATCGTCATCGAACCCGACTACATCGCCAAAATCAAAAAAGAAATGCCCGAGCTACCCGATGATTACCGCACCAAGTTTAAGCAAATAGACATTGATAATAAGGTAATTGAGGATATTATCGCGGTACCGGAGACTGCAAAGCTGGTGTCACGGATCTTGACGAACGGCAAGGCCGAACATGCTCGGCGTATCGCTTTCTGGATGATGCTTGGTAGCGAAGACGAAGAAACGGCAGAGGTTTCTGATACAAATACAGTATCTATTGAAGACAAAGCATTTATTAAACTCTCACAAATGGTTTCTGATAATAAACTTAGCTCAACCGCCGCCAAAGAAGTGCTGGCAGAAATGCTAAGCACCAGCGAAGACCCGGAAAAGATTGCTACTGACAAGAACCTTCTTCAAGTTTCGGACGAAGGTGAAATCGCCAAAATCGTGAAGCAGGTTATAAAAGACAACCCGCAAGCCGCCGAAGACGTAAAAAGCGGCGAAATGAAAGCCATCGGCTTCCTGGTCGGCCAGGTCATGAAGGCCAGCAAAGGCAAAGCCAACCCTAGTCTTGCTCAGAAGCTTATCAAGCAACAGCTTAGTACATGACTAATCGCTAGATGTTAGTTTACGGCCGAGTGTCTTGCCGATCAGTGAGCCCATCACTGATCGGTCTAGTTTGCCTATGCTTTTCACGATCAGGCCAATGGAGCTCTGCAGCTCCGGGCGCTGATCCAGCATTACCGCAATGTTGTAGGCAGAAATAATATTGGCGTGGAAAGCCTTGTACATATCCTTATAGACGGCTTCAATATCGTCAGGAAAGTAATATGCGATGTCGGATTTAATACGGGGGTCATTCAGGCGTTGGCGTAGGAAGCCGGCCTGGCCAATTAGGAAACTATATAGCCCTTCCGCCGTCGGCTCGTCCGTGATCTCATGATAAAGGTTGGTGGCATCACACCACATACGTTTGCTGCCCTCCATAGCGATCCCATTAATGTCGCTGAAGGCCATATTGAACTTGATGGGGTCATGGGAGCCACTTTGCAAGTTGGTCTGAACCAGCTCGCCGTCATCTTTCATCTCTACCGTGGTTGCCAGGATGCCCTGCGGCAGACGAGCTTTAAAGTCAGTAGTGTTTAGTTCGCCGTCAAACTTTTCAATTTGCTCTATGGCGTACTTCGCGCTATTCCTTTCGTTGTCGCCGGGGCCGGAATCCTGGTCGTAGTCGTGTGTAGCGCCGGCGATGACCGCAAGGTCAAAGAATCGTTTACGGTACTCATCCCGCATATATGGCAACAAAATTTTACCCATCCTGACCGCTCGGCGTGTGACGCCTACGGAATGAGGTGCGTTATGAAAAGGTAGAGGATTATCCGATTCAGAGCCATAGTGTCCGTCAATCATTTCCAGAGCTTCGGTGGCGATAGGAATCGTTTCAGGCGCTAGCTCATGTTCAGGCGGGATCAAAGTAACGATACCGGCCAGTTCTTTTTCAAAATCCTGTGACATACAGGTATTATGCACTGAAATATTGAAAAATCAATCCAACTCAAGATGTTACAATCTAAGACATGAGCCAGCAGAAGCAAAAAGTTCGAAAAGCAGTTATTGCGGCGGCCGGGTTTGGGACGCGGTTTTTGCCGTTTACCAAAGCTATGCCTAAGGAAATGTTGCCACTGGTCGACAAGCCGATTATCCAGTTTATCGTGGAGGAGTTGGTGGAGGCTGGGATTGAAGATATTGTCATCGTCACCGGTTATCACAAACGCTCCATAGAAGATCATTTTGACCACATGAGCATGGAGCTGAGGACAAACTTAAAACAGGGCGGCAAAGACAAATTACTTAATGAAACGCGCAAGGTTTCCGAGCTGGCCAACTTTGCCTACATCCGCCAAAAGGGACCATATGGCACCGGCACGCCGGTTTTGAACGCCGCGCATCTCATAGGCGACGAACCGTTCATCTATACTTTCGCGGACGACTTTGTGGTCGCCAAGCCAAGTCGCTTTAGGCAGTTAATTGACGTCCGCGGCGAGCGCGGCGGTTCGGTGCTGACCTGCATACCCCGCGACGGCGACGAGGATTATAAGCGCTATGGCTACATCGCCGGCAAGGAGCTGGAGTCGGGCCTGCTGGATATGACAACCATCGTAGAGAAGCCAGGCAACCGCGCTAAGGCGCCATCTGATTTAGCAACCGTCAGTGGCTATCTTTTTGATCCGGTAATTCTGGAGTACTTGCAAAAACAACTGACGTCGTACTCTGGTGACGGAGAGTTTAATATTCAGGATTCCATGCAGGCCATGGTTGACGACGGCCTGAACATCTATGCCCAAAAGATCACTAACGCCACCTTCTATGACACCGGCAACCCAACCGGCTACTTAAAGACTGTCTTTGACTTTGCCTTACAGCGCGACGACACCGATGATGAACTCCGCGATTATCTGCGCCAAAAATTGCAATAATTGCCAGTAGTTATATACTAGAGACATGACTACAACCGACCAAGTCCTAATCGTCATCCTGTGTGTTCTGCTCAGCGTGTTCTTCTTGCTGTGTATCTCCGTCATGGTGGTTATCCTCAAACTGCTTGGCAGTCTCCGGCAGATGGTCGCCAAAGCCGAAGAAGTGGTTGACAACGTGGAATCTGCCGCCGAGGTCCTGAAAGATACTTCAGGTCGCCTGGCGCTATTCAAACTAATTCGTAATATTATGAAAATGATTCAGGGGAAGAAATGATGCGACGCAGAAAAGACAATACCGCCAAGAAACTGGCTATCGGCGGAGCTATAGCCGCTGTCGCCGGCTACCTGGCCGGCATACTGACCGCGCCTAAGAGCGGTAAGGAAACTCGCCGGGACATCAAGGACACTGCCGACAAAGGCGTGGACGCGGCCGAAAAAGACGTTAAGAAACTGCAGGCTGAGCTAGACAAAGTAATTAAGCAGGCCCAGGCCAACAAGGCCAAGCTGGGCAAAGCCGCCCAAGAAGAGCTCAACGAACTGTTAGAAAAGGCCAAAGATAGCAAGGACAAAGCCGGTGATGTGCTGAGCGCCGTGCGCGCCGGCGAGGCCGAGGACCGTGATTTGGACCGGGCCGTCAAAGCCGCCAACCGCTCGCTGGGGCACCTCAAAAAGTATCTCAAGAAGTGATATAATTTAAGTACAAGTTAAGGGTGCTTAAAGGGGTATTTTGACCGCCAAAAAAACCGCGAAAAAACAAACGCTCAAACTGGCGGATTACGTCCATCTGCATAATCACACGCAGTACAGTTTGCTGGATGGGCTGACCAAGGTGCCGGCGCTGGTCGATTACGTCAAACAGCCAGGGCATGTCCGGCGGTCGCCGTCACTGACCACGGAACGCTCAGCGGCACCATTGAGTTTTATAAGGCCGCTAAGAGTGCCGGTATCAAGCCGATTATCGGCATGGAGGCTTACGTGGCGGCCCGCGGGCACACCGACCGTGATCCGGCAAAGGACAAGAACAATTATCACCTGATTCTGCTGGCCATGAATGACGCGGGCTATCGCAACCTGATGGAACTCTCTACCATCGCCAACCTAGAAGGATTTTATTACCGGCCGCGGATGGACCACGACCTGCTAGCCAAACATAGCGAGGGGCTGATTGTGCTCAGCGGTTGTGCCTCCAGCGAGGTCGGCGACCAACTGCGCCAGGGGCAATACGCCGCCGCCAAAAAAATCGCCCAATGGTACAAAAAAATCTTCGGCGACCGTTATTATCTGGAAATTCAGGACCATGGCCACCCAAAGCACCCTAGCCAGCTGGGACGAACAGGTCAGCATAAACGAACAGCTATTTAAACTTGGCGAGGAGCTGGATATCCCTTGCGTGGTGACCTGCGATGCTCATTATCTGAAGCACGAAGATCAGGAAGCGCACGAAATATTGCTGTGCGTGCAGACTGGCTCGTTCCTAACCGACGAAAAGCGCATGAGCCTGAAGGATTTTGAACTACACGTCACCGAGCCCAAAGAAGTTATTGCCCGCTGGGGTGATGAGAGGCCGGAACTTATCACCAACACCCGCAAGTATTGCCGAGCGCTGCGACGTAAAGATCGAACTGGGCAAGATCCTGATTCCCAAATTTCCGGTGCCCCGGGGCGAGACCGAAAAATCTTATCTGGAAAAGCAGGTTTACCAGGGATTAGCCTGGCGCTACGGCGGCCGTGAAAGTAGCAAGGCTATCAAAGAGTCACAAGCCGCCAAGCTGAGCGTGGCCGAGGCCAAGAAGATTCTGCCCAAAGACGTGCGGGAGCGCGCCAAGTATGAGCTGGGCGTAATTGAAGAGATGAAATTCAATGGTTACTTCCTGATTATCGCCGACTTTATCAACTGGGGTAAAAACCAGGGGATTGTGTTTGGCCCGGGCCGCGGCAGTGCCGCCGGTTCCATCATTTCCTACGCGCTCAAGATAACCGAACTTGATCCGCTGGAGTATGATCTGCTGTTTGAGCGTTTCTTGAACCCCGACCGCATCAGCATGCCCGATATCGATATTGACATCCAGGATAGCCGGCGCGGCGAGGTCATCCAATATTGTGTGGATAAATATGGCAAGGACCGGGTGGCTAATATCGTCACCTTTGGCCGGATGGCGGCCCGCAACGCCGTGCGCGATGTCTCACGCGTTCTGCAGGTGCCTTATTCCGAGGCTGACCGGTTGGCCAAGATGATTCCGCCGCCATCCAGGGCCGGCACATTCCGCTGGCGACTTCGCTTAAGCAAAACCGCGAGCTGAAGGCCGAGTACCAGTCCAACAAGACTGCTAAACAGGTGTTTAGCAATACGTAACTGAACCGAAGTGAACGACACATAACATAAC
>CAWDVI010000001.1:0-194124 GCA_963805865.1 uncultured bacterium | reverse complement strand
TTGCTCCACTGGAATCATTTGAAGAGTTCTTGAACGAGCACACCGTGCCGCTCAATAGCTTAGAGGAGGGACACGACGGCAAAACAGTAACCATTGGCGGCATCGTCAGCTCGGTCCGCGATATCACAACTAAGAATGGTCGCAAGATGGCGTTTATAAAGCTAGAGGATCACTTTGGTGAGCTAGAAATCATCCTCTTCCCGAACAGCCATGAGCAGTTCGCGCCAACGCTTCAGCAGGACAAAATAGTGCTGATAAAAGGCAAGGTTAACAGCCGTGATAAAGACGGCAAAGTTTCCGGCGAAATTAAGGTCAACCTAGAGAACGCCAAGGAAATCACTGCTGAGGACGCTGCCGCTTACCAGCCGACCGGGCGCAAGGCCAATCTGCCGGAAGCCGCCAAACCATTGGGCGAACGGGTTTATATCCGCCTGGCCAGCACCCAGGACGAGGATAAGTTGGTGTCACTGAAAAAGACGATAGATTCACACAAAGGTGACACCGAAGTCGTGTTGGTCTTGGGTGCTGAAACGTCCAAACAAGCTATAAAGTTGCCCGGCGGCATCAACCGCGCCAGCGACGAGGGTCTGGCCGAGCTCAAAGATCTGGTCGGCACCGACAACCTGGTTATCCGCTAACGAATGGTGCCGCTGGCCTGCATGAAGATGACCGCTATGGTGCCGATGAAGACTATTGATATGTCCAGCATCGGGTGATGCAGGACGAAACTCTCTCCCTCTAGCGCCAGACGTTTGAGGCGGAGGCCGTGCCGGACGATGAACAGGGCGATAGCGGCTCCGGCCAAGGCTGAAACAACGGCTGTACTCCAGGCGGCCTGTCCGCCGGTCAGTAGCTGAATCCGTGAAACCGGTTGGGTTGAGGTACCAATGTTAGTGTCCTGGGCGCCAGCGGTCCCAGCGGTAGCCACTGGAGCGGCCTCGGCTGGTTCGCCGTATTCGGCGACAATAATCGTTTCCGGCCCATTACCCTGGTAATTAGTAGCTTGTGCCACGCCGAAGCCAACGTCCTTATATTTGGCATTCAGAATATTAGCGCGGTGGGTTGGGCTGTTCATCCAGCCAGCCACCGTATCGCCGGCGTTGCCAAAGCCATAAGCCAGATTTTCGCCAGCCATCTGGTAATGGTAGCCAGCGGCGTTTATAAACGACCACGGCGTGCGCCCATCCGGCGAGTTATGAGACCAGTAATCTTTGGCGGCCATGTCGTTAGCTTTGGCTTGCGCCGCGGCGTTCAACTGACTGTTCAGGGCTAGCGGCTGTTCGTGGTCGGATGAGCGCTGAACGTTAGTGTCCTGCAGTAACGTGTTATTACTGAAGTCACTGCTGGCTCCCAGCACGTTCGGCTGTGACCACAAATTGTTGACCAGCATCCCGAGTCCCACAATCAGCAACATCGGCAGATACGGCCAGTAGGTCTTTAGGTAGTGGCCGCTGTGACGGTGGTGTGTACCGCCGCGTCGCTTGTGGTGGACTGAATTACGTTTTGGTTTATTAACAAGGGTCATTTTGATTTTAGATTAACATCTAAATTATACCATGAAAACCGCCTGGTATTGCCAGCTTGGCTCGTTATATTATCTTCGGTGCTCTTCAAGGCCAGCGCGCATAACCTCAATAACGCTCTCTGGATTTTCCCTGATTTCTTCTAGCGGAGTGAAGTGTGGCGGTACAGGGCTCCGGCTGGTTAGCCACTGAGCTGCCGCTTCGGGCTCTAGTTCAGCTTGAGTCATCAGCGCAAAGGCTACAAAACGAATACCATCAACTCTACGGACGTGTCTGGCGTAGGGCTCATTTTTCTCACCAGCCCAATTCCGCACAGCAGTAGAAGACACGCCGACACTGTCCGCGAGTACCTTGGCTGGTATACCAGCATCCATCAAAGCACCTAGTCTCTCGGTGAAGGTCGAAGTCGGGGCTAGCCTTTCAATGATTTGTGTATCATCAATTGTTCTCTCTGGTGTCATAATATTTACACTATACTAACTTTTAGCCAATAAGTCTAAATTGGTACAGCGCCATGGCGGCGGCTTGGACAACATTGAACGATTCTTTTTTGCCAAACATTGGGATTTCCAAGACTTTATCACAGAGCCGTAAAACTCCCGGCTCGATGCCTTCGACCTCCCGGCCAACGACTATAGCTATCTTATCCGGCGCTATATAATCAGGTAATTTGACAGAACCGGACGCTTGCTCCAGTGCCGCAACCACAAAACCATGTTGTTTTAGCTTGGCAATCAGGGGTTCAATCTCATCCTCATGCCGCCAACCAATTGATTTTTCTGCATCCAGCGCCGTCTTAGCGATTTGTTTATCGATTTTCGCCGCCAGGTGCGGCAGACGAGTATCTTTATCCATCTTCGGATAAGGCGTGTACCCAGTTAGGTAGACCGTCTCAACTCCTAATCCCTCGGCAGTACGGAGCAAAGAGCCGACATTGTGCGCACTGCGCAAGTTATGAGCGATCAAGATAATGTGGCACATACCACTACTATACCGAATAACCCTGCTTATGCTTTATACTGAATGCATATGGAACAAGACCCCGCTCGCCGAGATGAAGAGCAGGCTACTCAGCGCCGTGCTCGTGTGCTCGGTATGGAGTATTTTGATTCCTCCCAGCCTGGTGATAAACCACTCTATAAGAACTGGTTGAGCATTCCGGAATTGCACCAGCTCAAAGTTATTCCGGTGCGCTCCGATAAGAGCAACATCTTGTTCGGTGTCACTACCGCTACCTCGCAAAAGACCATGAGTGACTTGCGTCAGCGTTTCGCCGACCAGCGGGTCAATTTCGCCATCATCTCTGATGCCGGTTACCGCGAGTATATGCGGCTGTATGATCCGCCGAAGAAAGGTCGAGTACCAGGACATAGAGATCAATACAGCCGGCAGCAAAGAATTGGTCGATCAGATTTCGCGCATCTTGCAGCAGGTCCGCGCTGACGATATGCTGGCCTACCTGGTGGCCCAGGCGCACCGCTTGAACGCTTCGGATATCCATATTGAAACCCAGCGCGATTATATTCGCATCCGTTTCCGCATCGACGGCGTTCTGCACCCGATTGCCCGCTTGCAGGTGGATAAATATCGCATATTGATATCTGCCATCGCTAGCGCCGGTAACGTATCAACTTCTACTGACCAGGCCCAGCAAGGCCACATCGCCCAGCGGGTCAGGATGGCCGATGGCACGGATGTCGATGTCAACGTGCGGCTGGAAACGGTGCCGACCATTAATGGCATGGACGTGGTGATGCGTCTCTTCAACATGGACCAGTCGATGTACACGCTGGACAAACTCGGCCTCAGTCAGCAGGAACGCAAGGTGGTGGACGATATCATCGCCAAACCTAGCGGCCTGGTGATGATTGTCGGCCCGACTGGCTCCGGCAAGACCACCACGCTCTACTCCATGCTTAACTCGCTCAACAGTGAAGAACGCAAGATTATCACCATTGAAGACCCGGTGGAATACCAGTTCCCGGGCATCACTCAGATTTCCGTCCACTCCAGCGAAGGCGGCAACGAT
Source organism: uncultured bacterium (assembly GCA_963805865.1). GTDB lineage: Bacteria > Patescibacteriota > Saccharimonadia > Saccharimonadales > UBA4665 > JARIHC01. The sequence continues at coordinate 190,572 of CAWDVI010000001.1, read as the reverse complement.
GATACCTTTGCTGACAAATTGCGCGCTGTGCTGAGGCTGGACCCGGACATCGTGATGGTCGGCGAGATCCGCGACATGGACACTGCCCGCACGGCTCTGCAGGCGGCCCTGACCGGCCACTTGGTGCTGTGTACCTTCCACGCCAGTTCGGCGGCCGCGGCACTGACCCGGCTGGCTGATATCATCGGCCAGAACCCGCTGTTTATTTCGGCTATCCGATTGGTGATGGCCCAACGGCTAATCCGCCGGCTGGATGACAGCGATAAGCAGGGCTACAGCCCAAGCGAAGGCGAGTGGAAGCAAATCAATGATGTGCTCGGCACTTTGCCGGAAAATATCGCCAAGCCGAACCTCGATGACCTTCAGCTTTACAAGCCGGGCAGTTCAGAATCGAATCCATACGGTTACAGCGGCCAGCTAGCCGTTCGCGAACAGTTCATGATGAGCGAGCCAATCCGCGAACTGCTGGAAAATCCCGAATCTAATATCACAACGCATAGTATTGAGGATGCCGCCCGCCAATCCGGCATGCTGACCATGCTCCAAGACGGCATGCTGAAAGTCGTCGCCGGTGAGTCAACGCTGGAAGAACTCTACCGAGTCGTCGGCTAGGCTGGCTGTGTAAGTTGAGGTTGAGAATCGTCACAAGCCGGAACGATGCAAATATTTGTTTGATCGAATTCAGCCGCCGCCGCTGCGCTTAGATTGACAAGCCCTTCAAAATCTTTAGCGGGAGGTAAACTTCTGACTTTTACAGAAGGAGGCTTATTGCCCGTATTTTGGCAAATTATCTCGAAAGGCTCGCCAGCTTGCAATTTGCCCAGAGTGTGCTCAGGATCTCTGTCACTGTAAACACCTATGGACTTGAGTTTGCAGGCGTCAGGAAACCTAAATTCATATGCCACCTCGTTTGGATACTTTACTGGTCTCACAAGCGGCAAGCCTCCATCGCAAGCAGACAGTCGCTCTACAGAAGTGCTTGACCCTTTACCGCACGCAGATACGCCTAGCGCCACCACGATTGCACTAGACACAGCAGCAAACTTCACCTCTAACTGCTCTCTATTCATTTCTATGATTTATTGTAGCATAGCCAAACTAACACATAACCTTGGCAATGGCTGGGACAAGTCTGTCGTCATCGATCGCCGGAATGATTTCGTCGACGGATGGCTGCTTGACCAATTTGGCAATCGTTTCGGCGGCGGCGATCTTGTGCTCGTCGGTGATCTGACGGACATGGTTGTCCAGCGCGCCGCGGAAGATACCGGGGAAGGCCAGAGCGTTATTAACCTGGTTAGGGAAGTCACTGCGACCGGTGGCGATGACGGCCGCGCCGGCGGTTTTGGCCTCTTCGGGCATAATTTCCGGCACTGGGTTGGCCATGGCAAAGATGATAGGATCTTTGGCCATGCTCTTGACCATGGCCGGCGTCAATAGGCCGGGCCTAGACACGCCGATGAAAATATCGGCGCCCTGGACGGCGTCCGCCAGGTCACCTTTGACATTTTTCGAATTAGTTAAGTTGGCAAGCAATTGTTTTGATGAGTTGAGGTCAGGCCGACCACCATGAACCACGCCCTTGCTGTCAGTTACGATAATCTCCGGTTGGGCATACTTGGATAACAATTTGGCCACTGCCACACCGGCGGCACCGGCGCCGCTGATGACGACGCGGCAATCCTTTAGCTGTTTGCCAACCAATTTTGTGGCATTGATCAGTCCGGCCAGTGCGACGATGGCCGTGCCATGCTGGTCGTCGTGCATCACTGGTATTGGCAAATCTTCAGCCAGCCGGTCCTCAACCTCAAAGCAGATTGGCGCGGCGATGTCTTCCAGGTTTATACCGCCGAAACTGGGCGCGATTGCCTTTACGGCAGTCACTATCTCATCGGCTGAGTGTACATCCAGCACTATCGGCACGGCATCAATATCAGCGAACTGCTTGAACAGCATGCACTTGCCCTCCATCACCGGCAGACTGGCCTCTGGGCCGATATTGCCCAGCCCCAATACCGCCGAACCGTCGCTAATAACCGCCACGCTATTGTTTAGCCAGGTGTAATCGCGGGCTTCATCAGGATGCTTAGCGATATAGTCGGAAACAGCCGCCACGCCCGGCGTGTAATAGGTGCTCAGTTTATCCCGGCTTTCCAGAGTGTCTTTTAGCTCCACGGCAATCTTGCCGCGCAGTTCCTTATGTTTCTTTAGCGCTTCTTCTTTGAAATCGGTCACGGACTTCATTGTAACACTTGCGCCTAAGAAGTAAATCGTGTACAATCTACCGGATATGTCGAGTGTAATTGACCAGATTAATGACCAGTATAAGAAGAAGGCCGTCGTCGATGTGCGCAGTGGCGACACTGTGCGCGTGCACCAGAAAATTCGCGAAGGCAACAAAGAGCGAATCCAGATCTTCCAGGGTTTGGTAATTCGCACCGGTAAAAAAGGCAGCCATGTCAGCCGTATCACTGTCCGCCGGGTTACTGGTGGCGTCGGCGTGGAAAAGAGCTTTTTACTGCACAGCCCGCTAGTGGTGCAAGTAGAAGTGACTAAGCGTAGCAAAGTCCGCCGCAATTATCTCACCTACATGCGCGAACGCACCGGCAAGGCCGCCCGCCTGAGCAATGTTGATTTTGACCGCGAAACCGTCAATGCTGTCCACGACGAAGCCGGCGAAGCCGAAGAAGCCAAATTGCACGAACAGCAAAAAGTTGAAGCCGCCGCCAAAGCCGAAGAAAAGGCCGCCGAGGAGGCTAAAAACGAAGCCAAGGTCGCCGCCGCCATGGCCTCCCACGACCAGGCCGGTGCCAAAGCTGATAAAAAAGACGAAAAAGCAGAAAACCAGCCCGCAGCTGAAACCAAAGACTAGCTATCGTCCAGGTCAAAGAACCGCGGGTCGTCTTCCAGGCCCTGAGGTATGTTAATTGACGTCTTCTTTTGTCGCTCGTAGTGGGCTATTACGGCCTTTCGCAACTCAAGTCTTATATATTCTGATCGCGACATGTAATAATCTTTTGCCGCTTCGTCCAGGTTTACGATAAGCTCTTCGGGCAGAGCAACCGTAAACCGCCTCATCGGTTTCCATATGGTCATAAATCTTAGCTGCTTCTTTCTCTCCCGTGTTAGTGTTAGCCCCATGCGCCGATTCACTATCAAATAGGCATCATTTATGTGTCGATTCTATACCCAATAGACGCCACAGTAAAACTGATAAACAAAGATTTACCTGCAAATTTAATCTTTAACAGTTGGTTTAATTAAATGATAAGAAAAAGACAGAGTAGAAAGTTCGCGAACAGGCGGAAGGGGTTTAAGAAGCGCTGAGCTTTGGCAGCTCCGGTACGCTTCACAAGCACGATTGCTTGCCCCCACCTACAAATTCAATGTTGCTTACCGCCGTTGATGACATATCTGAATAGCCCCGCTAAAAAAGCAAGGACCAGCAGAAGGACCAGTACTACGTTGAGCAGCACGCTGATAAGCGCGCTAATCAAAGGCGGCAGGATGACCAAAGCTAGCACGATGATGACCACGATGGTCGCTAGCGCCCTCAATGGGATGCTGAACGACGATCGCAGAAAGCGTCGCCATGGGTTGTTAGCCTGAGTAGCAATGACGCATCACCTCTCTAGTTGAAGCTTGCCGTATGTAGGCCCAGGTGCTTAGTCAATCGAGTGCATCCAGGCCACTATGCCAACAACGAAGCCTATAGCGCCTACTCCGGCGAGGATGCTCAGTGCTATTTGTACGGCAGGAGACATGGTTCACCTCTCTAGGTTAGGAATTTCTACTCTGTCAAATTAAAGATCGATCTGGAGCAATCCGCTCGACGATCGATCAAAGACCTATCGGAGCAAACTTCGCTCAACAAATCTTCTCATATTATATCACAATTTTCTCATAACCCAAGCTGGTACAATATGCTTATGATAACGGTTGGCGTAGATGAAGTTGGCAGAGGCTGTTGGGCCGGACCGCTGGTGGCCGGGGCTGTTATTTTGGACCAGCCGATTGACGGTTTGAAAGATTCCAAGAAACTGAGCAAAAAACAGCGCGGAAAGTTTGTCGCTGAAATTGAGCTTCAGGCAATCGCCATCGGTTTAGGCTGGGTCGAACCGGCCGAAATAGATGACCTGGGGCTGACAGAGGCGGTCCGTTTGGCCATGCAGCGGGCGCTGGAACAAATCACCACAGATTATGACGAAATTATCATCGACGGCAACCTAAACTTCTTTCCCGAAAACCCCAAAGCTAAATCCCTTATTAAGGCCGATGACACTGTTCCGGCGGTCAGCGCCGCCAGTATCGTCGCCAAGGTGGCGCGCGACAAATATATGGCTGAGATAGCCGGCAAATATCCGGACTATGGTTTTGCAAATCATGTCGGCTACGGCACCGTTTTGCACCTGGAGCGGCTCAAACTGCACGGCATCAGCGACCAGCACCGCCAGAGCTTCAAGCCAGTGGCAGCTCTGCTACAATGAGCTGATGAATTCAACCGAGATCGGGCGGAAGGCTGAAAAAGCGGCGGCGACCTATCTGGAGATGCGTGGCTACCGGATCGTTGAAAGCAATTGGCGCCGGCCGCGCTGTGAGATTGATATCATCGCCGAAAAAGACGGTACGGTGTATTTCGTAGAGGTAAAATACCGCCGCAACGACGACCAGGGCGGCGGACTGGAAGCGATTACGACCACCAAGCTCAAACAGATGCGCTTATGCCGCTACCTCCTGGCTAGTAGAGACCAAATGGCGCGGCCCGTCACAGTTGGCGGCCATAGAGATGACCGGCCCGGGCTTTACGGTGCTCAGCTTTTTGGACGATATTTTTTAAGCCAGGCTTTGACGGCCGTCTCGTTGCGCTGGCGCCAGGCAATCCGGCTGGCAATCTCGGCTTCGGCTAAGACGATGTCGCGGCTCATTGCCACGATAGATTTCTTAGGTCCAAAGAATTGCTTAAACTTTTTAAGTTCGTCCGGCCGGCTGAAAACACTGCCCGGATAACGGGCAAAATAACTCAGATTCTTGTCGCTGCCGAAGTGTTGCCCAACCCAATCCCATTCTTCACTTAGCCATTGCCAGATAGCTTGTCTGGTATGGCGGTTGCGCAGGAGCCAGACGATACCAGTGGAAGAAGTCTTGCCGGCGGATGGAGTCGGTTTTTAGCATTTTTAATAACTCTTTGTAACGTTCCGGATCCTTAGCGCTGGTCAGGCCGCTGGCGATTTCTTCGCGCTCGTCAGCGTTCTGCGTGTCATGGTATAGCTTAAGGAGCTTTTTGAAGTCAGCGGCGGCGCCGTACCGGGCGGCTATGGAATAGACCACACCACGGGTGCTGGCTGACAGGTCAGACGGTTTTTTGCATTTGACGAATAGACCTAAGCCTTCTTCGGTGATGGTTTTATTCTTAGCGCCGGCGGCCATACCGTAGAGCATACCGCGCAAACGTAGGTCTTGGGCGCTGTCATTGGGCCGGTCATTCCAGCCTAATTTAGAGACAGTCGGTAAGACCAGCTTCTGAACCATGTCGTCAAGGACGGTTTCGCTAGCCTTGTCGCCCTCTATAAGCCGGCGGGTTTCGCCGATGGCAACCGCCATAGCCCCCCAGACACTTTCGCTCGTCTCGTTCTGATACCCCTCCAGCAACCCCAGCAGATCAACCGTGCTGGCTTGGCCGCCACGTTGGAGCAGGGTGGTGTTGTCGAGTAGTAGTAAACGGTCTATCGTACTGACACTACCTTTTTTAAGGGCGTCGATGATGCTTTGCCGATGCTCAGGGTTAAGATAATTGGGCAGGAAGTAGCTTTGCCCCTCGTGGTTTAGTAGCAGTGGCCCTGGGCTGTTAGTTTTGATTGTGGTCTGGGCCTTACGCTTGTTAAGTAGCGGCGCGTCAAGTGCCTTGGTGGCTGATAACGGTACTTGCCAGGGTTGGGTAGCGGTCTTGGCGTCAGTCGGATTACTAAGGAAGCGCTGTTGGCTGAGCCGCAGGGTCTTATCGCCGGGCTTCCAGTCCACGTTTACCAATGGGTAACCCGGCCGCCTCAGCCAGCCATCCATGAAGTCGGTGATATTTTGTCCGCTGGCTTTGCCAAGCGCCTCCCACAAATCTTCGGCTTGCGTATTGCCATAAGCGTGCTTATCAAAATATATTTTTAGGCCGCGCCGGAATGCCGGCTCACCTATATAATGCATCAGCATACGCAAGATATTGCCGCCTTTGGCGTAGACGATTGAGGGGTCGAAAATGGTGTTAATTTCATCGGGGTGGTCGACTTCACACCTAATCGCTTGGACGTCGGCCAAGCTGTCACGGCGCATAGCGCTAGCCGATTCATAGCTGACAAATTGTTCCCAGATGTGCCACTGCGGGTAAATGGTCGTCAACCGCCACGTACTCCATCATATTGGCAAAGCTCTCATTCAGCCACAGGTCATTCCACCATTGCATGGTCACTAGATCGCCGAACCACTGGTGACTGATCTCGTGGGCTATACCAGCGCGCACCCTTTGCTTGCTCTCGATACTGCTGGTCTTTGTATCGGTCAGCATGGTGGTTTCACGGTAAGTCACTCAGCCCCCAGTTCTCCATGGCGCCGGAGCTGAAGTCAGGCAGGGCGACCATATCAAGCTTTCTTGAGTGGATAAGGCACGCCGAAATAATCATTAAAGAACTCCAGACATCTTAACGGCGACATCCAGCCGTAGCCTGTCAGTCGCCAGCGTTGTCTGGCGTGGCATAAGCACTGACGACTACGCCATTTTGGTCTTAGCTTCTTTATAGTCCATTTCGCCGATCACGAATGCCAAGAGATAGACGCACATCTTTGGCGTCGTCTCAAAGGTTGCCCTGCGGCCCTCGCGACTTTACCGGCGTGTTGGCCAGCACAGTTTCGCCGGGCGGCGTGTCCAGCGTCAGGTCAAAGGTGGCTTTGGCTGCTGGCTCGTCAATACAAGGGAAGGCTTCGCGGGCGTGGTGGCTTTCGAACTGTGTGGCAATCAGCTTCTTGTCTTTGCCGCCGTGCTGAAAATAACAAGGATAAATACCGTTCATCGGGTCGGTTATCGCTGCCCTTGAACTCCATGGTCACGGTGTAGTTGCCAGGGTAGACCATCTCCTCGGCGTGCAGGCGGACTTCGTCCAGCTAGTCCTGGTTGTTGATGCGTTTTACAGCCAGCTCTTTGTCGCCCTTTTTGTCGTGTTTGGTGATCGTGGCGGCGGTGATTTTCAATTCTTTCTGATGGAACGTCAGTCGCTGGCTTGGCATGCCGATCTTTTTGCCGCGCATAATGACTTGGCCACTGAACGTCATGGCGTCGCGGTCCAGCTTAAGCTCTAATTGATAATTTTCTGGCTGGAACTGTTCGTACAGCCGTGTAACTTTTTTAGGCATATCGTCTAGTTTAGCACGCTGTTATTTGACCTGCCGTCTAGCGTGGCGTATAATGAAACCTAAGTCCGGCCAGCGTGGTCGGCTTTTTTAATGCCCAAATGGCTTAAGTAGAGAGGAAAATCAAGTGGACTTAGATATGAAACAACTGGCGCTGGCCATCCGCACCATCGCCGAAGAAAAGAACTTGCCGGAAGACTCCGTCAAAGAAGTGGTCGAGCAGGCTCTGGCCGCCGCCTACCGCCGCGACTACGGTGACCGCGAGCAGGAAATCCGCGTTGAGATGAACCTTAATACCGGTGAAATCGACGTTTATGTCACCAAGGAAATCGTTGACAAAGTAGAGCACGACGGCGAGCAGATCAGCTTGGCCGAGGCCCAGGTGCGCAAAAAGAGCGCCAAAGTTGGCGAAACGATCGAAATCCACGAAAAAGCCGAGGAATTCGGACGCGTCGCCGCCCAGACCGCCAAGCAGGTCATATTACAGCGTTTGCGTGAGGCGGAGCGCGAGATTGTCATCAACGAATACCAGGATAAAATCGGCACCGTTATTAATGCCACCGTTAGCCGGGTAGAAGGCAACATCGTGCGTATTGATCTTGGCAAGGCTCAGGGTATTATGCCGCGCAGTGAACAGATTCAAGGCGAGCGCTATTACCCCGGCCAGCGGATAAAAGTTTATCTAAAAGACGTGGAGCGCAGTTTCCGCGGTCCGCAACTGGTGGTATCACGCGGCAACACCGAATTTATCGAGTGGCTGTTCCGCGGCGAAGTGCCGGAAATGGAAAGCGGCGCCGTAGAAATCAAGGGCATCTCCCGTGAGGCTGGCGTGCGCACCAAGATCGCCGTCGCCAGTAGCGTGCCAGGCGTCGATCCAGTCGGTACTTTCGTGGGCGGCCACGGAACCCGCGTCAACGCCGTCATGAGCGAGGTTGGCGAACATGAAAAGATCGACATCATCGTCTGGAAAGAAGACCCAGCCGAATACATAGAAGAAGCCCTCAGCCCGACCAAAGTCGCCAAGGTCGTGTTGGACGAAAAGAACAAGAAAGCCCGCGTCATTGTGCCGGAGGATCAGCAGAGCATCGCCATTGGCAAAAGCGGTCAGAACGTCCGCTTGGCCAGCAAGCTGACCGGCTATGAACTGGACATTGAAGCCGAGCAGGGCAGTGAAGGTGCAACCGCAGTCGAAAAAACCGACGAAGCCAAGCCAGCCGAAGAGAAAACTGAAAAAACTGGTGAGGCCAAGACCAAAGAGCTACCCAAACAACCTAAGCTCAAGAAGAAAAGCGAGCTGGAAAGCTCACTGCTGGAAGCGATTGAAGAACACGGCGAAACCGACCAAAAAGCAGGGAAGCGATTAATTTGACAAATCTACTAAACTATGTATAATACAATATATTAACTTGGAGTAATGAGACACGATGAAGCCGACCGAAGCTTTAGCGATCACTGAAAACGTAATCAGCCACTTGAATGAGGCTGGACGGGTTGAATACGCCAAAAATTTGCTAGCGTCAGGCCTGTTGCCTCTCGGCGAGATGGCCGTGGCGCAACAGGTGGAAGCGCAGCCCGCCACGCCAGACCAACCGGAAAAGCTGGCCAAGGCCAACAAGCTAATCTCGGCGATGGCTGAAAAGTTCGGCGTCAAAGAGGACGATTTTTCGCTTCTGGGGGTTGAAACCGAAACTGGCAACGAACAAATGGTTGCCGCTTACACCGCCCCTAATGGCATCGATCTTGGAGACCCAGCCAAAGACTACGACGAAAAACGTAGTTGGGATGCTATTTTTGACAAAAAAGCCAAGAAAAGCTTTATTTTTACAGTAGGCGGGCAAGAGGTGGATAGCCGCAAAGGTATGACCTGGGCAACCTACCAGACTTTCATCGCCAATGCCAAAGACCGAGGCATTGACCCTCTGCCAGACAGTCGCCAACTAGCCGACCAGAATGGTCAAGTTTGGACTGATACTTGGCTTACTGGTGAACCTCCTGCGGACGGCGAGGGCGCCTGGGTTGCTTACGTCGACGGCGGTCGGCCGGACCGGAACTGGTATTGGCGCGGCGGCGGCGACGTGGTTCGTCGTTTCCGCCCCGCAGTGGTGATTGAATAATTCAGCCTTTGAAATTTATATTGCCTCTTCCTTTCTTTTTTTGAATTTTTGTATGCTGGATGGTAGGAGCGGACAAGCGAGCTGAGTGCTCAGGCACTGGCCAGCGGCTCCTTGGTATGCTATCACCTGTCTTGGATGACGAGTGACTTATCGCGGATGCGTATATGGCTCCGAGCGGGTACGTTCGCGGTGATACATCCTTCAAAACAATACATCACCACTGGTTAGCCCTTGCAAGGAGCGTCTGGTTCCTGAAAAAAAGCGCCGCGGTCGGTGCGCCGGCTGAATAGGTCTGGAATGCAGGGGTAGCAAAGCGGACGACGAGAACGCCAGGATTGCTTACGTCAACGACGGTCAGCCGAACCGGAACTGGAATTGGCGCGACAACGACAACGTGAATCGTCGTTTCCGCCCCGTAGCGGTGGTGTATTTATTTTGCGCGAGCGAGGTAAATTAGCACTCTTGACCCGAGAGTGCCAAATGCTATAATGAAGTTAGCGAACTATAAGTAAGAGCCCGCTAAAAGGAGAAGTAAAATATGATGCCGAATTCTCCCGATTTCCAAGAGTTTCTGAATCACCTGACTAATAACGCCCTGCAAAGCCTGAAGCACGCCGACGCCATCGCGCGTAGTTTCGGCAGTGCCTACGTGGGCACTGAGCACCTTTTGCTGGGCGTGCTGGCTCAAGAGGGCAGTATGGGCTCCAAGGTACTGGAAGGCGCTGGCGTGACGCTGGACCGGGCCCGCATGGCGCTGAACATGACGCCTAAAACACTGGTTATCAATGTTGGCGCTAAAGGTCTCAGCGAGACCGCCAAATTGACCCTGAAAATGGCTTATGACGTGGCCCAGGATTATTCCCAGGAATATTGCGGCACGGAACACATCTTATATAGCATTATCAGCCAGAAGAATGCCCGGGCGACTGTGCTACTGCGCGATATGAATGTCGACGTCGAGGGCCTGACCAGCGAGCTGGAACAGTTCTTCAACCGCCAGCAGTACGAAGAGGGCGAAGCCGGCACTGGCCGGGGCCGCCGCGGCGTTAAGAAGGCCAAGAAAACGGCGCTGGATTTCTTCGGCACCGACCTGACGGCTCAGGCCCGGGAGAAGAAGCTTGATCCGGTGGTCGGCCGCGATAATCAGATTCGCCGCGTTATTACTATTCTGAACCGCCGTACCAAGAATAATCCGGTCTTGATTGGCGAGCCGGGCGTCGGCAAGACGGCTATCGTGGAAGGTCTGGCTCAGCGCATCGTGGCCGAGGACGTGCCGGACAGCTTGCTAGATAAGCGCATCGTTATGCTTGATCTGGCTGGCATGATTGCCGGCACCAAGTACCGCGGCGAGTTCGAAGAGCGCCTCAAGAAAGTCATGTCCGAGCTGGAGAAAGACAACCGAACCATCGTATTTATTGACGAGCTACACCTGATAGTCGGCGCCGGTGCCGCCGAAGGCGCCATGGATGCCGGCAATATCCTAAAGCCGGCCCTGGCCCGCGGCAAGATCCAAGTTGTCGGCGCTACCACCACCGCCGAGTACACCAAGCACATTGAAAAAGACGCCGCCCTGGAGCGCCGTTTCCAGCCCATCCAGGTACCGGAAACCACGCCCAGCGAAACACTGGCTATCCTAAAGGGTCTGCGCGACCATTATGAAGAGTTCCACGGCGTAAAACTCAGCGACGAGGTGCTGGAAGACGCCGTCAACCTGTCCAAGCGCTACGTTAACGACCGTTTCATGCCTGATAAAGCGATTGACCTGATTGACGAGACGTCCGCGCATTTGCGGGTCGACAAGGGCAAGACCAGCCCCGAAGTCCGCAAATTGCAAAAAGAGCTAAAACTGGTCAATACCCAAATAGATGAAGCCAGTGAGACCGAAGATTATCAACGGGCCGCGGAGCTAAAGACCCGGGCCTCGCAGATCAATGACCAGCTGGCCAAACAACGCGCCGCTGGCAAGCACGCCAGGCGGTTGACCGTATCCAGCGAAGACGTGGCCGATGTAGTAGCCCGCATGACCGGCGTTCCAGTTAAGAAAGTTATCCGCAGTGAGGCCAAATACCTGTTGACGCTCGAGAAAGAGCTGGGCAAGTACATCGTCGGCCAGCACGAGGCGGTTACCGCCGTAGCCAAAGCTATCCGCCGCAACCGCAGTGGTGTTGGCAGTGATAAACGGCCCATCGGCTCATTTGTTTTCTTGGGCCCGACCGGTGTTGGCAAGACCGAGCTGGCCCGGGTGTTAGCCCGTGAATTCTTCGGCGCCGAGTCGGCATTGGTGAAGATTGACATGAGCGAGTTTGGCGAGCATCACAACGTCTCCCGCCTGGTTGGCGCGCCAGCTGGTTACGTTGGTTATGATGATGGCGGTCAGTTGACCGACAAGATCCGCCGCCAGCCGTACAGCCTGGTGCTGTTCGATGAGATAGAAAAGGCCCATCCGGACGTCTTCAACATGCTCTTGCAGTTACTGGAGGACGGCTATATCACCGACGCTAAGGGCCGGCGCATCGACTTCACTAACACCATCGTCATCATGACCAGCAACATTGGCGCCGACAAGCTACAGAAAGAGGCAAGCTTTGGTTTTCGCGCTAACAAAGCCGGTGATCTGAAAGACCTGGAGGCCTTGCACGAGACCAACAAGGAGCGCGTACAGGATGAGCTTAAGAAGTTGCTCCGGCCGGAACTGATGAACCGCATCGATAAGACTATCGTCTTTAGGGCTCTGACTAAAGACGACATCTACGAGATTATTGACCTGCAGATTAATGAGCTCAAGGATCGTTTGCAACGCAAAGGCATCAGCATCCAGCTAAAAACAGGCGCCAAGCAATATCTGCTGGAGCACGGCTATGATGCCAAGAACGGCGTCCGGCCACTGCGCCGCCTGATCCAGGACACCATCGAGGACCATCTGGCTCTGGATATGCTTGATGAAAAATACGCCAAAGGTGATATTATTCAGGTAGCAAGCAAAAACAGCAAACTTACCTATGCCACCGTCACCGAGTAAACAGCGTTCCGCCCACAAAAACCGTCGCGGCAGTATCATTGGTCTGGGTTTGGTCTTGTTATTGGCCGCGGTGCTCGTCGTTTACCGCCAGCCCATCATTGACTGGTGGCGCCTGCGCGACTATCAGCCACCGGCCGCTATCAGCCAGCTGGCCGACCAGGACACCATGACGCCGTATGCCCGCCATCTGTTTTATCTGAATAAGCCGGAGCTGTTATCCACGGTCAGCAGTTTCCGTCACAACTGCCCGGAAAATGAAGATGCCATCGTGCTGGGCTGTTATCACCCTAATCAGGCCGGTATATATATCTATGACGTCAAGGCCGCTGACTTACAGGGCGTCTCCCAGGTGACCGCCGCTCACGAGGACCTGCACGCTGTTTACGAGCGGCTCAGTGACCAAGACCGCCGCCGTGTGGACGGACTGCTAGAAGATTATTATAAGAATGGCCTTACCGACCAGCGGGTCAAAGACGAAATCAAGCTGTATCAGAAAAACGAGCCGAAAGCCGTGGTCAACGAGATGCACTCCGTGTTCGGCACCGAGGTTGGTGACCTGCCGCCAGCCCTGGAGAATTACTACAAGCAATATTTCAGTAACCGGGCGGCTATCGTGGCCTTCAGCCAGCGTTACGAACAGGCCTTTACGGCCCGCCAAAGCCAGATAAGCCGGGACGACCAGCAATTAACCGCCATGAAACAGCAGATTAATAGCCAAGAAACCGCCCTGCAAGCGCAACATAACCAACTGAGTGACACCCAGAATCAACTCAAGGCTCTGTTGGCGGCCGGCCAGACGACTGAATACAACGCCCGTATCCCGGCCTACAATGCCCAAGTTCAGTCATATAACAGCGGAGTTGCCAGTCTCAAGAACCTGATTAGCCGGTACAACCAGCTGGTAGAGGCGCGTAACGCTATCGCCCAAGAGCTGACCACCCTCGATAAGGCGCTGGATACCCGCCTGACACCGCAGAGCCAAGCCGGTAATTAAATAATTTAATTAAAACCAGACTTCGGGAGCGGTGAATCGCCGCGAAATGCTAAACTTGGGGTAATGAGAGAACAAACCAATGGCTAAGAAGACGGCTACACGCTATGTCTGCAGTAACTGCGACGCCATCACCGGCAGTTGGAGTGGCAAGTGCCTGCAATGCGGTGAGTGGAACACCCTGCAGGAAGAGCTACCGCCAGAGGCCTTAGCCGGTAGTGTGGCGACTGGCCGGGTGTTGAAGCCGCAGTCCGTGGGCGGCTCGGTCAAAAAAGACCGCAAAAGACTGGTCAGCGGTACGCCGGAGATTGATGATGTGTTGGGCGGCGGTATCGTGGCTGGTAGCGTTAACCTGTTAGCCGGCCAGCCAGGCATTGGCAAGAGCACGCTCCTATTGCAGTTGGCTTATGCCGTGGCCGCCAAAGTGCCGGTGTTGTACATCAGTGGTGAAGAGTCAGAGCACCAGGTAGGGTTGAGAGCCAAGCGGCTCGGCACCTTGCGGCCTGAGCTTAGACTGGTGGCCAGCAATTCGGCGGATGACATCGCCGCTACCATTGCCAGCGGCGAGTATCAGCTGGTCGTCGTTGATTCCATCCAGACTATTAGCTGTAGCGCAGTCAGTTCGGCCGCCGGCAGTGTCTCGCAAATTACCAATAGCACACGCCTGCTAACGTTGGCCGCCAAACAGTCAGACACGGGCCTGCTGTTGGTCGGTCATGTCACCAAGGAGGGCTCCATAGCCGGCCCTAAGGTATTGGAGCACGTGGTAGATGTAGTTCTGCAGTTAGAAGGCGATCGATATGGTGGCTTCAAGGTCCTGCGCGCCATAAAAAACCGCTTTGGCTCAACCAATGAGGCGGGAATCTTTGAGATGGTGGAGGAGGGCCTGCAACCGGTTGCCAATCCCTCGGCCGCCCTGTTGTCTGAGCGCCGCGCCAGTGATGGTTCGGTGGTGTTGGCCGCCCTGGAAGGTACCAGGCCAGTGCTGGTGGAGGTTCAGGCCCTGGTCAATCGCACCAGTTACGGCTACCCCAAGCGCACGGCTAGCGGTTTTGACCTGAATCGTTTGAATCTCCTGGTGGCCATGCTGGAAAGGCGCACCAAACTTAAACTGGCCGAGCAGGACATTTATATAAATATCGTCGGCGGTATCCAGATCCGCGAGCCGGCGGCCGACCTGGCAGTTTGTCTGGCCATAGGCTCTGCCGCCAAAGGTCTCCAGCTCAAGAAAGATGCCGTGGTCTTCGGCGAGGTCGGTCTATCCGGCGAGGTCCGGCACGTACCATACGTTGAAAAGCGGCTAGCCGAGGCCAAGAAACTCGGCTTTGCGGGCGCTATCGGTCCCACGCAGAAATCAGGCAAAAAACCCGCCGGCCTCTATGCTGTCAAAGACGTGCGCTCCGCGCTCAATCAGTTTTTGGAGAGCTAGAACTAAGGGGTGCCGCTGTTGTCAGGCGGTTTTTGCGCGGACTTAGCCGGCGCCTTCCGGTAGCTCATCGCAAAACTCTGACTGTCCGAATACAACACGCTGTCCGTGACGGTCGCCGTCAGCCCGCCACTGCCATTGGACGTTGGATGGTATGTGAATGAAACGGTTGACGGAGAGTTACTGACGGAGGCTGTCTTGATGGTCTTGCCGTTCAAGGTGAAGCTGACGAGTCCGGGGAACTGGGCGTATTTCGGATCATTGAGCGGATGCGTTCCCTGGGTCACCGTAGCCGTTATGACACAAGTGGTTTGGCATAAGCTGGGCGCCGTCAGAGTCACCGTCGGCGGGCTATCGCCGCAATTATGCACGTCATCACTGCCCGAGGAACTGCTACTACTGCTACTTGTATGACTGCCGCCCCTGCCGATGTTCTGGATGCCGCCATGGAAAATGTCGATGTTCCAGGTGGCAACGTTAGCGTTGTAAGTGTACTCCTTAGCTGACGGTGGCGTACAGCTGGTCGCCAGTTTACCCGATACTTTGTCGATGGTGGCAGATGTATTCTTGTTGGAGTTACCGCCGACATACCATGAAGGGTAGAGGTCGTTGGTAGGGCTTGGCTCCTGGTCGCCGTAATGGATGTGGTTGCGCACCACGATAGGCCGATGCCGTCTTGACACCTTTAGGCTTTTTCCAGTTATCAGGCTTTAGGCTCTTGTGGGCGTACTCCATCATATTGCGAGTCAGCGGTTCCGTCAGGTACTCCATGGACGTATTCAGCTCGACATTGCGGGTGTGGTTGCCGACCCACGAGACGACTGCGTATTTGGTGGACCAGCTGGTCATCAGGCCATCAAAGCCGTTGTTGGTGGTACCGGTCTTGACGGCGAAGTGCCAGCCATTGTAGCGCTGGAACTTATAGCCGCCATAACAAGAATAATCGCTACAATAACCGGGCAGGTAAGAGGCTCGTGGATCGCTCAACATATCATCGACGATATAGGCGGCATCTTGTTTGACGGCCTGCTTGCCGGGCGGTTGCTTCCACTGGTAAACATTTTTGTTGGCGGCATCTGTTATCTTGAGTATATAGGTACGCGGAATAGCCTTGCCCAGGCGTCCTAAGGTGGCTAGCCCGTTGACATGGTCATCCAGGTGCAAGAAGGCGCCGTCACCAATGGCCGAAGCGCCGTAACACTGGGTCGTCTTGGTCAGCGCGGCATCGGCGTAACAGTTGTATGACCGCTTGTGCTTGGAATTGTTGTAGGTGTTGTCCATCATGGCCGACGCGGTGTCTATTACCTTATTGACGGACTTTTTGTAGGGACTTTTATCGCCTGGCACAGCCTCTAACATGGATTTCACGGCCGGCACGTTGCGCGAACCGCCCAAGGCATATCGCAAAGTCAATGGTCCAGGATACTTGAAGTCGTAGTCTTCCAGACAGTTGCCCTCACCCTTAGGCGGCGGCAGACCCTTATTGGTACACGGATAGCCCGGCAGTACAGTCTGGGTATCGTAGAGCACGGAGCCAGCACCGACGTTATTATTGTTGTTAATCAGGGTCGTGTAATCATACGGTTTGAAGCTTGAGCCCGGCGGTATAAGGATACCGGCACCGTAGTTATTTTGCCCATGGTCAGCGTTGTTGAAATCGGTGCCACCGACCAGCGCCATCATCTGGCCCGTCGGTACGTCTTCCATGACCATGGCCTGCTCGTCGGCGCCATAGCGGCTGACATTCGGGACGTTGGCTTGTACCAACTGCTCGGCCTTATTCTGCATATTCATATTTAGTGTCGTGGTGACTTGCCAGCCGCCGCGCTGGACGGTGGCGGCTCCATAGGTCTGTTCCAGTTCCTGCTTGGCCGCCAGCACGAAGTATGGCGCCTTGATACCTTTGTATTTAGGCGCTTGCTGGTGGATCTGCGCCAAGACGTTCACTTTCTTGGCCTCATCGGCCTGCTGTCTGGTTATGTACCCCTGGGTGACCATCAGGTCCAATATATGGTGTTGGCGGTCTAACAACGCTTGCCGGTTGAATGTATTCTCAGTGACTGCCTGATTAAACTGGCTACTAGCGTAGGGGGAGTAATAGCTGGGCGCCTGAGGTATGGCCGCTAACATCGTAGATTGTGCCAGAGTGAGGTCTTTGGCACTGGTCTGGAAGTAATCCCGGGCAGCGCTCTCCACGCCGTATTCCACGCCACCGTAAGGGGCGATGTTCAGATAACCGGTTCAAAATATCCTTCTTGGAATATTCGCGCTCCAGCTCGGCAGCCAGAATCAGTTCCTTAACCTTGCGGGTCACGGTGCGGTTGGTGGTCCAATTTTCGTTCAGTTTGACCAACTGTTGGGTGATAGTCGAGCCGCCTTGGACCGGAACCGCCGCCACCAAAGACGTCGTGGGCGCCGGCCCGCATGATACCGCGTACATCGAACGCACCGTGCTTATAAAAGTCCTTGTCCTCCACAGCCACGGTAGCCTGCTTTATATACGGAGATATCTGGTCGTCTTTGACAGGTATGCGCTTAACGGCGTCGTAGTCTTGCCACAGCACAGTCTTGCCGCTGCGGTCGTAATAGGTGATACTGCCGCCCAAGTTATCGCCGGCGATGTCTTTAATCTTTGGCAGATCCTTGCGGAAGTAGGCGAACAGGCCGATAGTCAGGAAGAAGCCGACTATTATGGCGACACCGATGACCTTGAGGGCCATGATGCCGCCCTCGCGACTGAACCAATAAGCGGCCAGATGACTGGGCTGTAAACGATAGGCTAAACGTTTCAGACGTCCCTTGGGCAGAGTGCTAAGATAAGTGGCCCGGTCAGCCGCCCGCGCCGCCCGCGCCGCCTTGACGCGATCACTCAACGAACGGTTAAGAGGTATGGTCTTACCGCTTTTGGTGGTGATGCTGTTACGAGGCCGTCGATTACGTCTGGGGCTCATGGAGGTGTTTATGATCTCCCTTATGGCAAATGTTCCTGCTCATTATAGCAAAAGCCTGCGCAAAAAGGCTTATATTTTTAAAGCCTGGTTTCAGCTGGGGCTCAGCTTGGTGAACCCCTGGGCAGTAGGCTATAATTAATCCGACATGACACTTTCCGAAGAACTGGCCTGGCGCGGCTTCGTTAACCAGACCACCTATAAAGACCTGAAAGCCCTAGACGACAAACCAATTGCGTTCTATTGGGGTGTCGATCCCAGCGCCGACTCGATGACCGTAGGTAATCTGGCGGCCGCCATGATGGTCAAGTGTTTTATCAAACATGGCCATAAGGCAACGCTCTTGGTCGGCGGCGCTACCGGTTTGATTGGTGATCCGGACGGCAAAGCCGATGAACGTACCCTAAAATCACAGGAGGAAGTCGCCACCAATAGTAAGGCCATTGTCGGCCAATACCGCCAGCTATTTGGCGGGCAGGCTTTCGACCTGGTTGATAACTATGAATGGTTCAAGAGCAAGAGCTATCTTGATTTGTTACGCGACGTCGGCAAGCACGTGCCGATGCGCCAGATGCTGGGCCGCGATTTTGTCCAGAAACGGTTGGGCGAACACGGCTCCGGCATAAGTTACGCCGAATTCAGCTATGTGCTTATCCAGGCCTATGACTTCCTGCGGCTTCACGAAGAAAAAGCCATCACATTGCAGGTCTGTGGCTCTGACCAGTGGGGCAATAGTATCGCCGGCGTTGACCTGATTCGTCGCAAAACTGGCGATGAAGCTCATGTCTTCTCAGCGCCGTTAGTGCTCAATCAAACCACCGGCAAGAAATTTGGCAAGACCGAGGATGGTGCTATCTGGCTGGATCCGGCTAAGACCAGCCCGTACAAGTTTTACCAGTTCTGGCTGAACGTTGACGACGAGGGCGCAGAAAGCTACCTAAAGATCTTTACCGAGCTGGACAAGCCGGCGGTAGAGGGATCATGAAAGAATTCGGCGATGACCGCGGCGGCCGGCTGGCCCAGAAAACGCTGGCCTACGAAGCCACTAAATTGGTCCATGGTACGGAGCAGGCCGATAGCGTCAAGCGTGCCAGCGAAGTATTGTTCGGCAACGAAGACTTTCTGAAGCTCGGCGAAGCAGAGCTGAAAGTCCTGCGCGAAGAGCTGACGGTCGTCAAAGCCGGTGATACGCTGGCTCACACGCTGGTCGCAGGCTGGCCTGGCTAGTTCCAACAGCGAGGCCGTGCGCTTCATAAACTCCGGCGCGGTCTATATCAACGGCCAGAAAGCGACAGCCGACATCGGGCTTCCAGAACGGGTAGCAACCTGCTCAGGCGTGGCAAGAATAGTTTTGCCATATTGACTTGGATAATTAACGCAGATTGTTATACTAAGGATAATTTATGCCGAAAACACCGAAGAAAGCCTCACCCAAGCCGCCGCCAGCAGCGGATAAGCGCAAGGCCGACCAGTACAACGACCCCAAGCACAATTACCGAAAGTACTGGCAGGGCCGCGAATACGAGCACGCCGCCGAAGAAATCGCCATTCAGAAACTACTCAAAGGCAAACATTTTAAGACAGGCGGTCGACGTTGGTGGCGGTTACGGCCGGCTCTGTCTGCTGCTGGAAAACTATGCTGATAAGGTAACGTTGGCCGAACCGAGCCAGCAGCAGCTTGACCTCGCCAAAGACTTTCTGAAAGGACATCCGGAAATTGATCGTAAACTGATGCAGGCTGACGACCTCAAGTTCGCCGATGGCAGTATCGATCTGTTGACCATGATCCGCGTCATGCATCACCTGCCCGACCCGTCGCCGGAGTTCGGGGAAATCGCCCGGGTGCTCAAGCCCGACGGCACAGCCATCATCGAGGTAGCTAATTATCTGCATATGCGCAACCGCCTGAAATATCTAGCCCGCCGTGAACACATGCCTGTCAAACCGGTCGATATCCGCTCGGAGGCCAACAAACGGGCAAAGAAGAAATCCCATTCGTAAACCACAATCCCTATACGGTGTCGCGCCAGCTAGAGCATGGCCGGCCTGCGCACCAGACGCTGTTCTGTCGGTATCAAACCTGCGCAGTGTCCGGCTCAAACAGATTGTGCCGCGGTCTGTCATGCTTGGCGCCGAACATGTTTTGCAACGCCCTCTGTCCGCGTATTACTTTGGCCCCAGTATTTTCTTTTTGGTCCGCAAAGCCCGCTAAGTGTTGCCGGCATATCTCGTATACTGTAGACATGAGTTTTAAGACCCCGGTGAGTGAGCTGAAGGGCGTTGGCGAAGCACAAGCCAAGCGGTTCGCGGTATTAGGGTATCAAGACTGTAGCCGACCTGATAGATTATTATCCGCGCCGTTATGATGATTATTCCAACTTATTAGGCATCAATAAGCTGAAACCCGGGCCGGTCACCATCAGGGCCAGATTAAACAGGCCAAAGGCAGACGGGCTCGCCGCGGCCTGCACATCACCGAAGCGGTAGCCAGCGACGATAGCGGCAGTGTGCGGTTGGTCTGGTTTAACCAACCCTACCGCGCGGTGCCGTCAAAGGCGGCCAAGAGTATTTCATATCCGGCGAATACCAGCTGAGCCATCGGCGCCTGACAATCATGAACCCGCGAGTCGAGATGGTCAGCGAGTTCCCGCTCAATACGGCGCGCATTCTGGCGGTTTATCGCGAGACCAAAGATCTGACCTCGCGCCAGATACAGAGAGGCTCTCAAGCAAGTCCTGCCCTTGATAGCCGGGCTGCCGGAAACCTTGCCGCCGCGACTGGTCAAGGAACACAAACTGCTCAGTCGGGCCGAGGCGCTCAACGTCTTGCATTTTCCGGAATCGCCCGAATCAGTTGGAGGCGGCCCGCCGCCGGCTGGGGTTTGAAGAGGTCTTCCAGCTTAGCCTGGCCAGCCTGATGAACAAACGCGAAAACCGCTCCGAGCACTCCCTAAAGATCGCTTACAAGGAACAGCTGGCCGTGGATTTTTCCAAGTCATTGCCATTCAAGCTGACTGGTGATCAGCGCCGCACCGTCTGCGCGTCTACATAGACTTAGAAAAGGGCGAGCCGATGAACCGGCTGGTGGAGGGCGATGTCGGCGCCGGCAAGACGGTAGTGGCCGCCATGGCCGCGCTGATGGCCATTGCACAGGGTTGGCAGGTGGCCTTCATGGCGCCGACTGAACTGTTGGCCCGCCAACACGCCGAAACCATCCATAATCTGCTAGGCGCACAAGGTTACGGAGAGACGGTCGGCTTGCTGGTCGGCAGTATGAGCGCCAAGCAAAAACAGCAAGCCCGCACGGCCATCGCCAGCGGCCGGTTAAAATTCATCATCGGTACGCAAGCTTTGATCCAAGAAAAAGTCGACATGCATAAATTAGCCTTGATCATCGTAGACGAACAACACCGCTTCGGCGTCGAACAACGCAAGACGCTGATGGCCAAAGCCGGCCATATGCCGCATGTTCTCAGCCTAACGGCCACGCCGATTCCGCGGTCCCTGGCGCTGACGCTCTATGGCGAGCTCGATATATCCGTGCTAGCCGAAAAACCAGCCGGCCGCCAGCCGGTGACCACCAAACTGGTCTCGCCAAACTCCCGCAAACAGTTGTACCAGGATATAGACGACCAGATTGAACAGGGCCGCCAGGTGTTCGTGGTCTGTCCGGTAATCAGCGAGTCGGAAACACTGGACGTCAGCTCGGTTGAAGAGGTCTACCAGCAACTACGGCGTAAACAGTTCAAGCATCGCCGGGTCGGTCTTTTGCACGGCCGCCAAAAATCAGTTACCAGGCAGGAAGTCATGCAGCAGTTTATAAATCACGACCTGGATATCCTGGTTTCGACTACCGTCATAGAGGTCGGCGTCGATATACCGAACGCCAGCGTGATGCTGATTGAAAGCCCCGAGCGCTTCGGCTTGGCCCAGCTGCACCAACTGCGCGGCCGGGTCGGCCGCCATCACCACCAGGCCTTCTGCTATCTGGTACTGAGCGATTCCAGCGCGCCCAGCCGGCGCCTGCGGGCACTAGCTAGCTCCAATGACGGCTTCAAGCTGGCCGAGCTCGATCTGGATCTGCGCGGTCCCGGCGCTATTTATGGCACGTCCCAGCATGGAGCTCTGGATCTGCGCGTTGCCAAACTCAGCGACACGCGGTTGATTGCCGAAGCCCGCCAGGCCGCCGCGGACTGCCTGGAGCACGAAAATCTGCTAAAATATAAACAGTTGATGAAAATTGTTAACCGGCTCCGAGCCGTCACGAATCTGAACTAAACCATGTACTCCGGCTCCACCATGACCGTCTTTTCGGGCCGCCTGATTGGTGCCCACCAGAAGATTGATCGACTGGCGCGGCGCAACCTAGAGCGCTTGGCGCCGCATAGCCCGTTCCCCGACACCCGCTCAATCCTGCATTTTGAGGGCCGCCATGGCCCCGATGCCATTAAGCGCAAGAGCCCGGCCAAAGACGAGCCCTGGCACTATCTGCAGCCTTTTGACGAGAATGACACCCAGCTCATAGACCTGATAGACCGTCACTACAAAAAACTGATAGCCGCCCTCAAAGCCAGGGACCAGGTTCGGGCCTCGTTTGAAGCCGCCTGGCTGGCTCATGCCGTGGTTGACGGCCTGACACCGGCCCATCACTATCCTTACGAAGAAAAACTGGTCGAACTCAGTAGCGGGCGTGACATTAGCGACCGCACCACCATCGGCAAGAAGTTGATTATACCGGGGCAATCGGCCGGCCACCAGGTGCGAAACAACTGGAAGATGTGGGGTCCCAAGGGGCTGTTCACTACTCACGCGGCCTTTGAGATGGGCGTGGCGTACCTCATCATGCCACTCAAGAGTACCAGCCGCCGGCTACGTCTGACATCCGACAAGATAGAGCAGTTCCAGGCCCAATCTTTGCCAGAGTGGTTCCGTAAGACGGCCCAGGACGTGGCCCGCCTGGAGCTCTACGACGCCTTTTATAAATCGGGCTGGACTATCAGCCTGGCCCGGCGGGTCCGCAACCAGCTAACACCGGTGTTAGTTCAGGCGGTCGAACTGGTCTGGTACGGCGCGTTATTGGAAGCCAACCATGCGGATAATCGCCGGTAAACTTGGCGGGCGGACGTTTGCCAGCCCTCGTGGACACCGCACCCACCCCATGAGCGACCGGGTGCGCGGCGCGCTGTTCAACGCCCTTGGCGATATCGCCGGCTTGAGCGTGCTGGACGCCTTTGCCGGTAGCGGCGCGCTCGGCTTTGAAGCGCTCAGTCGCGGCGCCGCCCAGGCCACCTTGATCGAGCCGGACAAATCAGCCCAAAGGACTATTGCCGACAACATCGCTGACCTGAAAATCTTCGATTGCGCCAAACTCATCCGGGCCAAAGCTCAGTCCTGGCTGGCCACTACGGACCAGCAGTTCGATATTGTGCTCTGCGACCCGCCATACGACGACGTCAACCACACGCTCTTAGAGAAGCTGGCGGACCGCGCCGAGCCCGGCGGTACGATCGTATATTCACTACCGCCAAACACCGGCTTCCAGCTCTCGGAGCCATTCGAATTACTAAGCCGTAAAGACTACGGCGACGCCACGCTTAGCTTTTGGCGGCGGCCGGCTTAAGCGCCTTCAGCTGGTCGTAACGGATAGCCGGCGCGCAGAAGTAAGCGATCTGTAAAACAAAGGTAATGAATGAACCGATGAACGGTATGAAGCTTGGGAAGCCAATCAAAATATCAACGCCGAGAATTCCGAAAACCGTCATCGCCCGGCCCTTGGATAGCTGGTTGCTGGCACGCATACTACCGCCGGTGTCCAAGTCCTGGTCAACCAGAGCGTAAGATGACAGGAAGTAGCGCCGCAGGAAGATGATGCCTGGCACGATCAGCAGTATGAAGCCAATTAAGATGGTCAGGCCGACCACGATTGACAGTATCAGGTAGCGCCACCAGAACT
Source organism: uncultured bacterium (assembly GCA_963805865.1). Taxonomy (GTDB): domain Bacteria; phylum Patescibacteriota; class Saccharimonadia; order Saccharimonadales; family UBA4665; genus JARIHC01. Next base: position 166,730 of record CAWDVI010000001.1, on the reverse strand, counting down.
TCTTAGAAGTGGCCCAGGCGGTTTCATAGGTGACTTTCTGCATACGAGCGCATTTGAGCTGGATATGAACCAAGGCCGGACCTAGCAAGACGGCATAGACGACCGCGGCAACTACGCCGATAGCCAGCAAGACTATGCCAAAAGCGTTGACATTGCCGTTAGCGCCAGACAAACCGGCCGCCACAGTGGCTATCAGGAAATACAGTGACAAAACGGCCATCGGCACCAGGAATACCATAATCAGCTCAACAATGTTCAGCTTTAGACCCTCCCAGCTGGGCCTGAACAGAGAGAAAGCCGAGGGCACTTCCGGCGTTACGTTAGTGTTGTTCGGACTTGCGTTTGCCATGGTAGTGACCTCTTATTACGTTAGTGTTTATTATCACCGACGACACCGCCAAAGTCAAACCAATTCAGGTATTTCTCAGCCAGCATAAGCATAATAATAACTTCATATCTTGTATAATGGTGGCTGGTGTTCACGGGGATGTGGTGGAATTGGTAGACACGCTAGTTTTAGGAACTAGTGCCGCAAGGCGTGAAGGTTCAAGTCCTTTCATCCCCACCAAAACTTATGAAACAACACCACGTCATCTATGTACCGGGTATTCTGGACGACAAATTTTGGATTCAGGGCACGTTAATACGGTTTTGGCGATTGCACGGCGTACATGGTCATTGCCACGAGATTCCGTGGGCCGGCAAGGAGGCGTGGAAGCCGAAATTTCAGCGCCTGCTGGATGAAATTGACGGTTATGCCGGGCAAGGCCACCAGGTTTCACTGGTTGGCGCCAGCGCTGGGGCCAGCGCGGTCCTTAACGCTTACACCGAACGTGCAGATAAAATTCATAGCCTGGCTTACATCTGTGCCAAGATCAACGCGCCGGAGACGGTCAGCCAGAAAACTTATGCCGAAAACCCGGCCTTCAAAACATCGCTGGAATTGCTACAGGGCAATCTGAAAAAACTAACGGCGGCCGATAAGGCCAAAATGCGTTCGTATTACTCGCCAAACGATGGCACGGTGCCATACGCCGCGACGGTTATTAAAGGCGTTGATGAGACACGTCTGCCGGCCCTCCGTCATGGCCGCGCCATTCTCTATAGCTTGAGTTTCGGTTTTCCAAAGCTGATGCGATTTCTTAAATAATTTAATAACTTTAGCGTAATCTTTTGCGTAGATTGAAACTGGCGCCATATAATGGAGGCATGACCGCAGTTAGCGCCCCCGCAACCAAACAGGACGTCGAAGAAATCGTCGGCCGCGTGGTCGGCGAAGTCGTCGGTGATGCCATACAAGTTATATCTGATCACATGGACGAAAAGTTCGCAGAGGTAGATAAGCGCTTTGACCGGCTGGAAGACAAAATGGAAACCACTATCGCACGGGTTGATCACCACGACATCGACATCCGTGAACTGCAACGCAAAACAGCCTAATGCTTGCGCTAAATAATCTAAGTAATATAATTATGTATGATATGAGCAGTTCATACACCAACCAGCACCATCTGCATATTCTGCCGGAGCGACTCGGTTAGTTTTCTCTTTATCTGAAAATCCTACGCCGGGCTCGCCCCGGCGTTTTTAGTTAGATTGATTTTTTAAAAAACGTAGAAGGAGAGTATATGTTACCGAAGCGAGTTATTCCATGTCTGGATGTATTGAACGGTCGGGTAGTAAAAGGCACCGAATTCACCGATATCCAGGATGTTGGCGACCCGGTTGAGTTGGCTAGGCACTATGAGTTGGAAGGGGCTGACGAACTGGTATTTCTAGACATAACAGCCACGGCTGAAAATAGGTCCACAATGGTGGAAATTGCCCGCAAAACAGCAGCTAATGTTTTCATACCATTCACTGTCGGCGGCGGCGTTCGTAGTGAAATCGATGCCCAGGCGTTGCTTGACGCAGGGGCTGATAAGGTGGCCGTGAATTCCGCCGCTCTGGAGGAGCCAGCTCTAATAAATGAATTGGCAGGCCGTTTTGGCCGACAGTGCGTTGTACTGGCAATTGACGCCAAGCGCGACCAGCAAGCCGGATGGGAAGCCTATTCGGCCGGTGGTCGTGTTGCTACCGGGCGTAGCGTTGAGGCTTGGGCGCAGGAAGTTGTACAGCGCGGCGCTGGTGAAGTGCTGCTGACCAGCATTGATCGGGATGGCACTAAGAAAGGCTACGATCTTGCGCTAATCGAAACACTGACCAGCGTACTGAATGTACCTGTTATCGCATCTGGAGGTGCTGGACAGCTAGAGGATTACAGACGGGCCATACAGGACTCTGGCGCTGAGGCGGTTCTGGCCGCCTCGCAATTCCACTCCGGTCAAACAACCATCCGGGAGGTAAAAGATTACTTAATATCCAGCGGTGTGTCGATGAGACTGGTGTTGCCCTCGCCAGCACCGCGCGAAGGCAAGAAAATAGTCGGTAAAAATTCAAGAATAGCCATCGTGGACTATGGTACGGGTAATCGTTATTCAATCAAACAGGCCCTGAAATCCGTCGGGGCGGCTGCGGAAGTAACTGGCAGCGAAAATGAACTAGCCGCCGCAGATGGCATAGTACTACCTGGCGTCGGGGCTTTCCAGCCGGCTATGGATCGCCTGCAACAGAGCGGCCTGGACGAGGCCCTCCGGCGACTCACGAAACTAGGTAAGCCTATTCTTGGCATCTGTTTGGGCGAACAGCTTCTATTTGATGGTTCCAGCGAAGACGGCCAGAGAGATGGCCTAGGCCTAATATCCGGTCAGGTTCGTGAGATTGAGACAGACCTAAAACCGAACATTGGTTGGCGAAATACTAGCAGTGTTAGTCGGAGAGACAAACTACTTGTCGGCTTAACGGGGCGGGATTATTTCTACCATCTCCACCAATATGCCGCCGTGCCCGCTGAACAGGGAAATATAACTGCCTGGACAGAGCTGCCGTCATCCGCCGAGGATGACTATAGAATCCCGTCTGCTGTAAGCGCCGCTAACGTTTACGGTGTTCAGTTCCACCCTGAGAAATCTGGAGAACAAGGCCTAAGATTACTAGAAAATTTTGTACAGATAAGCAAAGACAGCCAGGCTGAGATATAATGGAGTTAAGCTATGGCACTATCAAAACAACCATATAAGGGCGCGCGGGATTTTTATCCGCCAGATAAGCGTCTGCAAAAATATATGTTCGGGGTCTGGCGCGATGTCTGCGAGAGCTTTGGCTACGAAGAATATGACGCTCCGATTCTCGAGCCGCTGGAGATTTATCTAGCTAAGACTGGCGAGGAAATTGTCAACGAGCAGACCTATGTGTTTGAGGATCGTGGCAAGAGGAAAGTCGTTATCCGGCCAGAAATGACGCCGACCGTCAGCCGTATGGTGGCCGCTCAGCGCCAGGAACTGGCCTATCCTTTGCGCTGGTACAGCATCCCCAATCTGTGGCGCTACGAGCGCCCACAGCGAGGCCGCCTGCGCGAGCACTGGCAGTTGAACGTCGATCTGTTCGGCGTGGAGGGCATTGGCGCCGAGCTGGAAATGATCCAGATGGTTGACGCTATGTTCAAAGCTTTTGGCGCGTCGCACGATATGTACGAGATTCGGCTCAACAGCCGCAAACTGGTAGACGACGCTCTGAGCGGATACATCGGCCTGAGCAAGCAGGAAACGCACGACGTTTCCAAACTGATTGACAAGATGCACAAGCTGGAGCGGGGCAAGTTCGTATCGGCGCTTGATAAAGCACTGACGCCGAAGTCGCGTAAAGCCGGTGCCGCCGAAAAGCTACTGGCTCTACTAGACGTTAAAAATCTACAAAAACTGCCGGCGGAGCTGGCTCAGCACGCTTCCGTATCTGAGCTGGAGCAAATACTTAACATGTTAAGTAACGCCGGTATCAAGAATGCTCGTTTCGATGTCACACTTATGCGCGGCTTTGACTACTACACCGATATCGTCTTTGAGGTCTTTGACAAGCACCCCGACAACAACCGCTCCATGCTGGGCGGCGGCCGCTACGACGGCCTGGTCGGGCTGTTCGGAGTGCCGGCCGTGCCGACCGTTGGCTTTGGCTGGGGTGACGTAACGCTGGCTAATTTCCTGGAATTACACCGGCTGACGCCAGATCTGCGCGCGGAAACGGACGTTTACGTAGCACTTATTGGCGATGTTGCCGAAGAGGCCCAAAAGTTAATATCGACACTGCGCAAAGCAGGAATAAACGTCGCTGTCGATCTATCTGGCCGCAAGCTTGGCGACCAGTTGAAAGCGGCCGATAAAAAAGGCGTCACCAACGTGCTAATCATTGGTGAAGACGAGCTGAAAACAGGCAAGTATAAGCTGAAGGATCTATCAACCGGCAAAGAAAGGAAACTTGACCTTAAGGCCGTTGTCAAAAGACTGAAAGAACAAAGCCGGTGACGGCTATTAATCATGCTTTGACCGGCACGGTTATCGGTCTGGTAGTCGGCGAACCGTTGATCGCCCTGCCGGCCGCTTTGGCTTCGCACTTTGTTTGCGACGCCATCCCGCACTTCGGCGTCAACGTACCGGACGAAGTTAAGCTAAAAGCCAGGTCTTTCCGTGATTACCTAATCGCTGAAGCTGTCTTGTGCTTTCTGTTGGTCGTTGGCCTGGCAGTTCTACAACCGCAGAACTGGTTGCTGGCCGCGCTTTGCGCGTTCCTGGCGGCCTCGCCGGACTTCGCGTCCGCCAACCGCTACTTCAAAGTCCGTGGCGACCACCCCTGGCAACCCAGCTTCTACAGTAACTTCGCCCAAAGTATCCAGTGGTTTGAAAGACCGATTGGCGCCACCGTGGAGGCGGCTTGGTTCATTGCCGCCATCATCATAATTATCCCTTTTCTGCGCTAGATAATACCCATAAAAGTTGTTACAATAGCCCCCTATGCCAATCAAACGCGAGCAAATCAACCCTACAAAAGTTAAGCTAATCATTAGTGCCGAGCCGGCACTTCTGGAGAGCATCAAGCAGGAAGCCGTATCGGCCATGGGCAAGCAGGCCAAAGTGCAGGGTTTCCGGGCCGGCAAGGCGCCAGCCAATCTGGTAGAGAAGCAGTTGGACCAATCGCGGCTACAGACGGAGGTTCTGGAACAGGCCGTTAACCGTCTATACGTGGACGCCGTCCAGCAGGAAAAGATCCGGCCGGCCTCCCAGCCCGAGATTGCCATCACCAAGTTCGTTCCATATAGCACGCTGGAATTCACGGCCGAGGTTGAGTCCGTCGGCGAGATCAAAGTGGCCGATTATAAGCGGATCAAACTGGCACCGAAAACCTCCACCGTGGTCGCAAAAGACGTGAACGACGTGCTGGAAAACCTGCGCGCCCGCGCCGCCGAGAAGAAGCCGGTGGAACGGGCCGCCAAACTGGGCGACGAGACAATTATCAACTTTAAGGGCGTGGACGCCGCTACCAAGGAAAAGATCCAAGGCGCTGACGGCAGTGAATACCCGTTGGCTCTGGGCAGTAAAGCTTTCATCCCGGGCTTTGAAGAGGAGCTGGTTGGCGCTAAGCCTGGCGCTACAGTCAACTTCACGCTGACTTTTCCTAAGGATTACGGCGCCACGGCCCTGCAGAACAAGAAAGTCGCTTTTACGGTGGAGGTGCTCAAGGTCCAGGAGCTGGCCAAGCCCAAGCTGGACGACAAGTTTGCCGCCGGCGTAGGCCCCTTCAAGACACTGGCCGAGCTCAAAGCCGATATCAAAAAACAGCTGACGGCCGAGAAACAACGCGAAAATCAGCAGATTTACGAGAACGAACTGCTAGAGAAGATAGCCGCTAAAAGCACCGTCACCTTGCCCGACAGCATGATAGAAGACGAGATCAACCGCATGGAAGACGAAGAAAAGCGCAACCTGGCTTACCGCGGGCAGACCTGGCAGGAACACCTGAACGACGAAGGCGTTGATGAAGCCGGCCACCGCGAGAAAAAACGCGAGGGCGCCACTCTGCGTGTCAAAATCGGTCTGCTACTGGGCGAAATCGCCAACCGCGAGAACATAACCGTCACGCCAGAGGAATTGGAGATCCGCTTGCAACTAATGAAGGGTCAGTACCAGCAAGACCCGAATATGCTGGCCGAGTTGGACAAGCCCGAGAACCAACGCGACATCCAAACCCGCATGATGACCGAAAAGACCATCGAAAATCTCCGCGCCTACGCCCAGAAGGCATAGTTTTGACCAATCACCACATACATGCTATATTAATTAAATAAATATTACACTTATAGAGGACATACATGTCAGCATACGAAGCAGGACGGTTCCCGGTAACAGAAAACGATCGGTTGTTATTCCAGCATGCCGCTTATATCGCGGATCCATGCACTAAAAGAATTATAGATACTCGGGACTCGTCGATTGCCTTTAGTGATTTTGATTTAATTCAGCAAGGCCTTGCCAAGTTACGCGGTGAACGGCCGATGAACGCGCCACGTTTGCCGGCGGAACAGCTGGGAGTTGATGACGCCCCTTCGCTTATGGGCGAGATTGAAGAGCTCGCCCGTGAATATCAAAGGGTTAGTTAAATGCATTTAGAGCAACACTACGATGGCGCGAGGGGAGAGGACGCTGATCGGCTCGTAGTTGAAAGCTGGAAAGAAGAAGTAGAGGCAGAAATACTTTTTATGATCGGGGCGGGGGTGCGTTGCCAAAGGATTGCCCGTGACTATTCAGACCCCCTGCAGGCGCCGCGCAAGGAGTATCCGATAACATTTTCAGCCGAATCGACAACCACGATTTTCAACGGCCTCAACAAGGTTATCGATGGACCCAAGGCGGGTTACTTTGGCCTGAAGCCTGCCAACGCGCGGTCAACCCTAGAAAGCCTTACGGGTGTTTCGGCTGACCTGAGCTTCCATGGCCTGAAGGCTTTCCTTGCCGAGAGTGAAGCGTAAGATTAGCACTCTTGACTAGGGAGTGCTAATTTTTTATACTTAAAAGCCTATGAGCGTACTTATCCCAACCGTTATTGAAAACGAAGGCCGCTACGAGCGGGCTTATGACATTTATTCGCGGCTCCTGAAGGACCGCATTATCTTTCTGGGTAGTGACGTCAATGAAGCGACTGCCAACATCGTCGTCGCCCAGCTGTTATTCCTGCAGGCCGAAGATCCCAAAAAGGACATTTTCTTCTACATCAACAGCCCCGGCGGCAGTGTTTACGATGCCCTGGCTATCTATGACACCATGAAATACGTCACCAATGACATCCAGACCGTCGGTATCGGCGTTCAGGCCTCAGCGGCGGCTTTTCTGCTAAGTTCTGGCGCCAAAGGCAAGCGCTTTATGCTACCCAACGCTACCGCCATGATCCACCAGCCCTCATCCGGCACCAAAGGCCGCGTCACTGATCAGGAGATTGATTTGCGCGAGAGCCTACGCATCAAGAAATTGCTGGAAGAGATAATGGCCAAAAACACCGGCCAGACCGCCAAGAAGATCCATGAGGACATGGAGCGCGACAAGTGGCTGACTGCCCCTGAAGCCAAAAAATACGGCCTGGTTGACGCTGTCATCCAAAGTCCACCGAAGGCTTGACAACCGTATAACTTTCCGTCACAATGGTCGGCAAGAAGTAGAGTAAGTGGTGTAGCTTATTGTCTTAAAAAAGCCAAACATCGCCACTTAGAGATCTTCGGCGCCAACTCAAAAAAATAATAAAAATCATCTGTAAAACATCAATGTGAGCAATCAATGGGCAGAGCCTTGGTTGTGAGCTTATCAATAACTTTATGACAGGGAGCGAATAAATACGCATGGCGAAGGCATCCAAGACCAAAGCACAGCGCGTGTACTTTACTAGTACTGACGATGCGCTGGAACTACCAAGTTTAGTTGATCATCAGAACCGCTCGTTTGAATGGTTCGTCCAAGAAGGGCTCGGCGAGCTGTTGGCCGAAATCAGCCCAATTGACGATTACACCGGCGCCAAATTATCACTCAGTTTTAAGGATTACCACTTCGGCGATCCCAAGCTGACCGAGGCCCAGGCCCGCGAGAACAACGTCAGCTTTGAAGCGCCGCTGATGGCCAATGTCGAGCTGACCAACAAGGTCACCGGCGAAGTCAAGGAACAGGAAATTTACCTCGGCGACTTCCCGTGGATGACTACCCGCGGCACTTTTGTGATTAACGGTGCCGAGCGCGTCGTCGTCAGCCAGCTGATCCGCTCAGCTGGCGTTTTCTTTACGTCTGACCTGCACGGTACGTCTAACCTGTACGGCGCCAAAGTTATTCCCGGCCGCGGTGCCTGGCTGGAGTTTGAGACAGCCGCTAACGGCGCCTTGTTCGTCAAGATTGACCGCAAGCGCAAAATTGCCGTAACTACGCTCCTGCGCGCGCTTGGCGTTCCTGAGAGCCGTATGCGAGAGGTCTTCAAGCACGTTGACACCGGCGAGCTGAACTATCTGGACGCCACACTGGCCAAAGACCCGACCCGCGGCCAGAACGACGCTCTGATTGAGGTCTACCGCCGCTTGCGCCCCGGCGATCTGGCGACTGTCGACAATGCCCGGTCATTGATCGAAAACATGTTTTATAACTACAAGCGCTTCGATTTCTCCAAAGTCGGCCGCTACAAACTTAATAAACGGCTTGATCTGAATGTACCCAACACCATGAAGAACCGGGTTATGCGCCTGGAAGACATTGAAGCTATCATCGCCGAGCTAATCCGCCTGAACAACACCCAAGAGCCGGCCGACGATATCGACAGCCTGGCCAACCGCCGCGTCAAACTGGTCGGCGAGCTGGTCCAGCGCCAGTTCCGCATTGGCCTCTTGAGGATGGAGCGCAACACCAAAGACCGCATGAGCATGAGTGAGATTGAGACCGTCACGCCCGGCCAGCTGATCAACGCCCGGCCAGTAGTGGCCGCGGTCCGCGAATTCTTCGCCAGCTCCCAGTTGAGCCAATTTATGGACCAGATTAACCCGCTTAGTGAGCTAGCCCATAAGCGTCGTCTGAGCTCCATGGGCCCCGGTGGTTTGAGCCGTGAACGCGCAGGCTTTGAAGTGCGTGATGCCCACGCCACCCACTACGGTCGCATCTGCGCCGTAGAAACGCCGGAAGGCGCCAATATCGGCTTGGTATTGAACCTGGCCAACTTTGCCCGGGTCAATGATTACGGTTTTATTGAGACACCCTACCGCAAAGTTACTAACGCCGCCACACCCAAGGAAATCGTCGGCCACATCGCCCGCGAGGACCTGGTAAATGAGCGCGGCACACTGATCGTCAAAGCTGGCGCCAAAGTCACGGCCGCCCAAGCCGCCAAACTGGCCAAGGTCGCCGGCCGCGCCACCTGGCCGGTCAAAGCCAAAGTCACGAACCAGGTGATCTACCTAGACGCCTACGAAGAGGCGGCCGCTATTATCGCCGGCGGCGGTACCGAGGTGGACGACGACGGCTATTTCGTCCATGAACGTGTTAGCGCCCGTTCGCACCTTAATTCCGGTGAGATCGATGCCGACGAAGTAACCCATATGGACGCCTCGCGCAACCAAATCATCGGTTCTTCAGCCGGCTTGATCCCGTTTATTGAAAAGAACTACGTGTATCGCTCGCTGATGGGTTCTAACCAGCAGAGGCAGGCCGTGCCGCTAATCCAGCCCAGCGCGCCGATAGTCGGTACCGGGCTGGAAGTCGATGCCGCCCGCAATACCGGCCAGGTTATCCTAGCCGAAGCCACCGGCACGGTTACCAAAGCCAGCGCCCAAGAAGTGGTCGTTAAGTATGCCAAGACCAGTAAGACCTACGAACCACAGCGCTTTGTACGCAGTAACGAAGGCACTTCCATCAACCAGAAAGTGGTCGTCAGTACCGGTGATAAGGTTAAGGCCGGCGACGTGCTGATAGAAGGCATGTCAATTGAGAACGGCGAGCTGGCGCTTGGCAAAGACCTGGTAGTGGCCTTTATGCCGTGGGCCGGCTACAACTTTGAGGATGCTATCATCATCAGCCGCAAGCTGGTGGAGGACGACACCCTGACCAGCGTGCACATCGTCGATTTCATGATTGAAGTCCGCGAAACCAAGCTCGGCCCGGAAATCATTACCTCTGACATACCGAACGTCTCCGAAGAGACTCTGCGCCATCTGGACGAGGACGGTATCGTCCGCATCGGCGCCGAGGTTCACCCCGGCGATATCCTGGTCGGTAAGATTACGCCTAAAGGCGAGCAAGAACTTAGCTCAGAAGAGCGCCTACTGCGGGCCATCTTTGGCGAAAAGGCCAAAGAAGTCCGCGATACCTCCCAGCGCATGAGCAATGGCAAGCATGGTAAGGTCGTCGGCGTGAAGATTTTCAGCCGCGAGAACGGCCATGAGCTGAAAGCTGGCGTCATCAAGCAGATCCAGGTCTTCGTGGCCCAGATGCGCAAGATTGCCGTCGGCGATAAGCTGGGTGGCCGCCATGGTAACAAGGGCGTCATTGCCCGCATCCTGCCTGTCGAAGATATGCCGTTTATGCCAGATGGCACCTCTGTGGATATCGTCTTGAACCCGCTCGGCGTGCCGAGCCGTATGAACGTCGGCCAGTTGTTTGAAACACACCTTGGCATGGCCGCCCGGGCGCTTAACATGCGTGTCGCCAGCCCGTCATTCAACGGTGTGCCGGTAGCTAAGATCCGTGACCTTTTGAAAGAAGCTGGCCTGCCAGAAGACGGCAAGCAAGAGCTCTACGACGGCCGCACCGGCGACGTCTTCAAGGAGCGCGTCACCGTTGGCGCCATGTACATGATTAAGCTCAACCACATGGTGGCCGACAAGATCCACGCCCGCTCGACCGGGCCGTACACCATGGTCACCCAGCAGCCGCTGGGCGGTAAAGCTCAAAACGGTGGCCAGCGTTTCGGCGAAATGGAAGTCTGGGCCCTGGAAGCATACGGCGCCGCCAATACCTTGCAGGAAATGCTGACTATCAAGTCGGACGATGTTTACGGTCGCTCTAAGGCTTACGAGTCGATCATTAAGAAGACGCCGATTGTCGGTCCTAAGGTGCCGGAGAGCTTCAACGTGCTCGTTAAGGAATTACAGGGTCTCTGCCTGAAGGTCGACCTGGTGCATTCTGACAAGGTAATTGACGCTGAAGACGTTCTGGCCAGCAACATCCATGATGAGGCCACTCACCCGGCCGAAGTCGACATGCCGGCCAATACCGTTTCGGAAATTGACGTTACTGAAGAAACCGTTGGCGACGAGTTTGACGCCGAGAGCGAGTCCGGTGTCAGCGATTCGCTGGCCGGCGCGACTGTCAACGACGAAACCAAAGAGAAGAAAGAAAAGGAGGCTTAAAGATGAGTCCTAAACGCTACAGCAACACCGGTACCGACATAGCCGACTTTGACGCCGTACGCCTAGCCATCGCTGGCGCCGACGATATCCTGGAATGGAGTTACGGAGAAGTTACCAAGCCGGAAACCATCAATTACCGTACCCAGAAACCAGAACGTGACGGCCTTTTCTGCGAGCGCATCTTCGGCCCGGTAAAAGACATCAACCCGCATGACGCCAAATATAAGGGCGTGCGTAGCCGCGAGGCCGCCGTCGATAAGAAAGGCGAGCTGGTCACCCGGTCAATCGTCCGCCGCGAGCGTATGGGCCACATCAAACTGGCCGTGCCGGTATCGCACATCTGGTTCCTGCGTGGTACGCCAAGCGCCATGGGTCTATTACTCGGCATGACCGTCAAGAGCCTGGAACGGGTGGCTTACTTTGCCAGCTACATAATCAAAAGCGTCGATACGGACAAGCGCGACAAGCTGTTGGCCGACAAAGAGGCTGAGTTCGCGGCCGCCAAAGACGCCATCAAACTACGCTACGAGAAAGAAGCCAAAGCCGAGGACGCCAACGTCAAGGCGCTGGCCGAAGCTCAGACCAAAGAAGTTGAGCAGGCTACCCAGGACTTCGAGGCCTACCGCGACCAAGTGGTCGCCCTGGACCGCTACAACCTGTTGAACGAAACCGATTACCGCAATCTGCCGGACGAACTGCGCAAGCTGATCACCGTCGGTATGGGCGGCGCCGCACTGCAGGATCTGCTCAAGGAAATAGACCTCAAACAGCTGATTAAAGACTTGACCGAAGAGGCCGAGAGCGCCAAAGGTCAGCGCAAGAAGAAGCTGATGAAGCGTTTGCGTCTGCTGGAGAGCATGGACCGCGCCGGTATCAAACCGAGCTCCATGTGTGTCAGCGTCCTGCCAGTCATCCCGCCGGACCTTCGCCCGATGGTCCAGCTGACTGGTGGCCGCTTCGCCACCTCTGACCTGAACGACCTGTACCGCCGCGTCATTAACCGGAACAACCGCCTCAAGAAGCTGATGGACCTGAACGCGCCGGAAGTCATCCGCCGCAACGAACAGCGCATGCTCCAGGAAGCCGTTGACGCCTTGATCGACAACAACAGCGCCCGCTCCGGCCGCGCCGTGGCCGCTACCGGCCAGCGCCGCCGCCTGAAGTCACTCAGTGACATGCTAAAGGGCAAGCAGGGCCGCTTCCGCCAGAACCTGCTTGGTAAGCGCGTCGATTACTCTGGCCGCTCGGTCATCGTGGCTGGCCCGGAACTTAAGATTAACCAATGTGGATTACCGAAGATGATGGCGCTTGAATTGTTCAAGCCGTTCGTCATCGGCGAACTGATTCTGCGCGAACAGGCCCATAACATCCGCAGTGCCTCGCGCCTGATTGAGCTGGGTGAGACCGTCGTCTGGGATGCCCTGGACGAGGTTATTAAGGGCAAATACGTCTTGCTTAACCGCGCACCAAGCCTGCACCGCCTCAGTATCCAGGCTTTCCAGCCGCGACTGATAGAAGGCCGCGCCATCCAACTGCACCCGCTGGTCTGTAAGGGTTTCAACGCCGACTTCGACGGTGACCAGATGGCCGTTCACTTGCCACTGTCCGTCAAGGCCCAGGCCGAAGCTCGCGACATCATGGCCGCCAACCGCAACCTGCTCAAGCCGGCCGACGGCTCGCCAATCCTACACATCGAACAGGACATCGTGCTGGGCTGTTACTACCTGACCTACATACCGCCACAGAGCGACAAACAGAAGAAAGCTAAGCCGCGTGTTTACGCCGACCTGGAAGAAGCCCTGATGGCCTTGGACAGTAAACAGCTGACCCTGCAAAGCCTGGTTCGCCTGCCGTTCCGCGGTGAGATCCGCGAGACTACGCTCGGCCGACTGCTATTTAACGAGATTCTTCCCGAAGATTTCCCTCTGCGTGACGAAACCATGACCAAGAAGCGCTTACAGCAAGTGATGGCTGACGTCTATGCCCGTTATGGCCAGGAGAAGACTGCCGAAATTGCCGACGATCTGAAAGACCTAGGCTTCCATTATGCCACCATTTCCGGACTGAGTATCGGCATGAGCGACTTCAAGCCGATTGAAGGCATGAACGATCTTCTGGACCAGGGCGAGGAGCGGGCGACTGCCATCTCCCACCAATACCAGGAAGGCTTCATTACGGATGACGAACGCCATCGTCTGACCGTGGAAAACTGGACCAAGATAGAAAACAGAGTTCAGGACAGGTTAGCCGAACAGCTGGTCGACGAGGATTCAGCGATGGCTATCGCTATCGACTCCGGCGCCCGCGGAAATATCCGTAACTTGAAAGACGCTGTCGGAATGCTTGGCGTGTTACAGGACGCTGCCGGTAATGTCATTGAGCTGCCTATCAAGTCCGGCTACATCGAAGGCCTCTCACCGCTGGAATACTTCACCGGTACTCGCGGTACTCGTAAGGCGTTGATCGACATCGCTCTTAAGACCGCCGACGCCGGCTATTTGACGCGCCGCTTGGTAGATGTCTCTCAGGACGTCTTCACGGTAGAAGATGACACCAGCGACCCCGGTTTTGCCATGCTCAGAGCTGACTCCGAAGAAATCGGCACTGACTATGGCCCGCGTCTAATCGGCCGCTATGCCGCCGAGACCATTAAGGGCTACCTGAAGAAAGGCCAGTTAATAACGCCAGAAGTTGCCGCCCAGATAGGGGCTGATGACAAGATTGATGGCGTCAAGATCATGAGCGCGCTAAGTTGTGCCAACGTCCGCGGCGTAGCCCGCAAGTCCTATGGTCTGGATCCGGCAACCGGCGAACTGGTGGCCGAGAACCATCCGACCGGTGTAATTGCCGCCCAGAGTATCGGCGAGCTCGGCACCCAGCTGAGTTTGGACTCCAAGCACCGTTCCGGTAGCGTGGTGGCCGACGATGCCGCCCAGGGTCTGTCCCGCGTGGAAGAGCTCTTTGAGGTCCGTACACCGAAGGGTCAGGCCTACCTGACAGAAATCGCCGGTACGGCCAACGCCTGGGAAGAAGACGACCACTACGTAGTACAGGTAACTGCCGATGACAAAGAGAAAGTCACCCTAAGTCTCGGCGAGCGCAAAGCCACCATCAAGAGTGGTAGCGACGTGTCGGCCGGCGACGTAGTAGCCGCCCTGGAAGACGCCTCTGAACCACTGACCGCGCCGATGGCCGGTAAGGCCAGCGTCACTAACAAGGCTATCGTCATCACGCCGACCAAGCAGAGCGTGGTGCGCTACGAAATCCCTGGTTTCAAACAACTACAGGTCAAAGACGGCGACAAGGTCGTACCTGGCCAGCGCCTAACCAACGGCTCTATAAACCTGCAAGACCTGATGCGCCTGCAAGGCGTCGAAGCCACCCAGCGCTACGTCATGAACGAGATCCTGAAGATCTTTGCCGGCCAGGGCCAGAACGTGGCCGACAAGCACCTGGAGATCATCGTCCGCCAGATGTTCAGCCGCGTCCAGATAGAGGATGCCGGCGACAGCGAGTTCGTAACCGGTGACATCGTCAGCAAGCTGGCGGTCGCCGAAACTAACGAATCCTTGGTCGCCGCCAAGAAGAAGCCGGCCAAACCGGTCCAGCTATTACTTGGTATCACCAAAGCGTCCTTAAGCACTGATTCGTTCCTGAGTGCCGCTTCTTTCCAAGACACCACCCGTGTCCTGATTGCCGCCGCCACTTCTGGCAAGGTAGATAAGCTCTACGGTCTGAAAGAAAACGTCATCCTAGGCCGCAAGATACCAGTTGGTACTGGCGCGGTGGACGAAGACGAAGAAGCCGCCGAGGAAGCCGCCCGGGCCGAAGCCGAACAGATTATCGGCATCAAACCCCGAACCGGACCCGAAAACTAAGCTTGAAGCCGAAGCCCTCATCTGTTACAATAGAGGAAACGAACAATAACGTTTAATCAGTTAAGCGATCCGAGCCAGGGAAGATGGCATGCTCCCCGCAGCGGCAGATCGCGTAAACCAAGGAGAATGAATGCCAACTATTAATCAGTTAGTGCGAAAACCACGCAGCCGCGGCTCGACCAAGAGTAAATCGCCGGCTCTTCAGCGCGTCACCAACAACCTCAAAACCAAGAACTATGAGAAACCGGCGCCCTTCAAGCGCGGGGTTTGCGTGCGCGTGACCACCAAAACGCCTAAGAAGCCGAACTCGGCTCTGCGCAAGGTTGCCCGCGTCCGCCTCAGTAATGGCCACGAAGTCTGGGCTTACATCGGCGGCGAAGGCCACAACCTGCAGGAACACGCCGTAGTGCTAGTCCGCGGCGGCCGCGTCAAGGACCTCCCCGGTGTGCGCTACCACGTCGTCCGCGGCAGTCTCGACCTCCAGGGCGTATCAGACCGCAAACAGGGCCGCACTAAATACGGCACCAAGAAAGGCGGCAAGTAATGCCGCGTAAGAAGACCAAATCACTTGTCCGCGATATCCAACCAGACCGCATCTATCAGAGTGTGGCCGTCCAGCGCCTGATTAACCGGGTTATGCAAAACGGCAAAAAACAACTGGCCGAACGGTTGGTGTACGGTGGCATGGAAAAAGCCGCCAAGAAACTCAAGGTCGACAACCCGCTCGATGTTTTTGAGCAGGCCATGAAGAACGTCCAGCCAAATCTGGAAACCCGCTCACGCCGCGTAGGCGGTGCCAATTACCAGATTCCGTTTGAAGTCAAAGGTCAGCGCCAACGCCACCTGACGACCATGTGGTTCGTGGCCGCCGCCCGGGCCCGCAAAGGCATGAGCATGGAAGACCGCCTGGCCGCCGAGCTGGTCGATGCCTATAACAGCCAGGGCGCCGCCGTCAAGAAGCGGGAAGACGCCCATAAGATGGCCGAGGCCAACCGCGCCTTCGCCCACTTCGCCAGGAGCTAAAAGCGATGTACTGCGAAGCTGCCGGCAAAGAGTGCGCTTATTTGGACCAAATTGAGAGACTCCGACAAGACGCGTTGATTGAACAGGTCCAAGCGTCAGGAAGCCGGCTGGAGCTAGCCGAAAGAGTCGAAAAGATGGCTTCAGGATATACCAATGGTAATCTTCATTGTGATGAGGATTTCTGTGTGGCGCTGGGTATGGCGGTGCGTAATTCAATACTTTATGGAAGTGTCGAAAAACTGAAAGACGAAAGGCAATAATGGCAACAAAGAAAACAGCAATGGATAAAATTCGTAACATCGGCATTATCGCGCATATTGACGCCGGTAAGACCACTACTACCGAAGGTATTTTGTATCGTACCGGCTTGAAGCATAAGATTGGTGCCGTGCACGAAGGCGAAACCACCACTGACTGGATGGCCCAGGAGCGCGAACGCGGCATCACCATCGTCTCCGCCGCCGTCACCTGCTACTGGAAAGACCACCAGATCAACATTATCGATACGCCCGGCCACATCGACTTCACTGTCGAGGTGGAGCGTTCTTTGCGTGTGCTGGACGGCGCTGTGGTAGTGTTTGACGGCAAAATGGGCGTCGAGAGCCAGTCCGAGACCGTTTGGCGCCAGGCCGACAAATACGGCGTGCCACGTATCTGCTTTATCAATAAGATTAACCAGACCGGTGGCGATTTCTACAAGTCGCTGGACACCATTCACGCCCGCCTCAACAAGCAGGCTTTCCCGATCCATCTGCCAATCGGCTTTGAACAATCTATTAACGGCATTGTTGACCTCATCAGTATGAAGGCCTACACCTACAAAGAATTCACCGACCACGAGCTGGTGGAGGGCGAAATTCCTGATGACATGAAAGATAAGGCCAAAAAATACCGCAGTCTGCTGATTGAAAACGCCGTCGCCGAAGACGAAAAAATGCTCGAGAAGTACTTTGAAGTCGGCGAAGACGGCCTCAGCGAGGATGAAATCAAGCAAGCTATCCGTAGTGCCGTATTGACCGGTAAATTCTTTGCTGTCACCGGTGGCGATGGCCGTGGCGTTATAGTTGAAAAAGTTCTCGACGCCGTCAACGACCTGTTACCTAGCCCGGAAGACCGCGGTAGTACCTGGGGTACGCATCCTAAGAGTGGCGACGAAATTGAGCGCAAGCCGGAAGAAAGCCAGCCATTCGCCGGCCTGGCTTTCAAGATTGCCACCGATCCCTTTGTCGGTAAATTAGCATATTTCAGGGTCTATTCCGGCAGTCTAAAATCGGGCAGCTATATCCTCAACAGCTCTACCGGCGATAAGGAGCGCGTGGGCCGCGTAGTCCGCATGCAAGCCGATAAGCGCGAAGACGTTGAAGCCGTCGGCGCTGGCGACATCGCCGCTATCGTGGGCTTAAAGGGCACTACTACTGGTAACACGCTGTGCGACCAGAACAATCCCATTGTACTGGAGAGCATCAGCTTCCCGGAGCCGCCGGTTAGCATCGCCATCGAGCCTAAGACCAAGGCCGACCAAGAAAAAATGAGCCTGGCTCTGCAGCGCCTGGCCGAAGAAGATCCGACTTTCCGCGTTCATGTAGATGACGAGACCGGCCAGACTATCATCAGCGGCATGGGCGAGCTCCATCTAGAAATCCTGGTAGACCGTATGAAGCGCGAGTTCAAAGTCGAAGCTAACATCGGTCAGCCGCAAGTTGCCTACCGTGAAACTATCCGCAAAGATAACGTCGAAGTCCAAGGCAAGTTCATCCGCCAGTCCGGCGGCCGCGGCCAATACGGTGACGTCTGGCTGCGCCTCAGCCAAAACGAAGCTGGCGAGGGCTTTGAGTTCGTCAACTCCATCAAGGGCGGCGTTATACCGGCTGAATACATCAAACCGGTTCAGCAAGGTATAGAAGAAGCCATGAGTAACGGCGTGCTGGCCGGCTACCCGGTGGTGGACATTAAAGCCGAGCTCTACGACGGCTCATTCCACGAGGTTGACTCTAGCGAAATGGCCTTCAAGATTGCCGGCTCTATGGCCCTCCAGGCTGGCGTCAAAAAAGCCAGCCCGGTCATATTAGAACCAATCATGAAAGTCGTTGTCGTCACTCCTGAGGAATTCATGGGCGATGTCATTGGCGACCTGAACTCCAAGCGCGGACGCGTAGAATCGATGGAAGACCTAACCGCCGGCGTTAAGGAAATAACCGCCTTTGTGCCGCTCGGCGAAATGTTCGGCTACACCACTAATCTGCGCAGTTCCACCCAGGGTCGCGCCAGCTCAAGTATGGAGCTAGACCACTACGCCGACGTCCCAAGCCACGTCGCCGAAACCATCATCGCCAAGAACGCCAAGTAGACAACCCGTCCAGTTTGTGCAATAATCACACCAAATGAAGGAAAGCATAGCTGCTGAACAGGTAATCGTATATCCACTTACCGAACTTCGGGGCGACGATATTGCATCTGGTAACTATATACGGCCGGCAAACTTTGGGTTGCCTGGTTTATGCGACGATTGTCCGCTCAAAGAGAAGATTGATTGCCCGCAAATATCAAAGGCTGGAATCGAGCATTTTAATATTGGCCCGCGCAACCCCACAAGCATTATGGACATGTCATATATGACCAACGTCGCTGGGATGACTACCGATGTACTTTTGCTGCATGATGCTTCAGATGACTCCGTAGAGCCGGTCGTGCTGCAAGAAATGCGCGTTTGGAACAATCCTCTTTCTGTCCAGAATGAGAGTGCCGCCTCTCTTGCCCTTGGGGCAGTTCATGAAAGGTTCGATGACTGTGAAGGCCCCATAGAGCCCAACTGGCTTCGCCGCATATTAAGGCAGACTGACCTGCGTTGTGGTACGGGCGCTATGACGATTAGTGCGTACAATACACACATGATACGTTCAGTCAGGGGCGCCAGAGTCATAGACGATCGTACGGAGTTGATGAATAACCAAAATGTTATTGTGGGCGAAGACACGCCGAGCGAGATGGATGCCTTGCTGTATACCGCTAGAGCCCGGAAGGCAGATGGACGGCCTTACCGGGATGCGACCTACGAAGAAGATATGACCGCGATTGAGACAATGATGAAGCTCGCTCCTCCGCTATCAATTTAAAGTATTTAACCCTTTACAAACACTTTGATATCAGGTAACATTGTTCGGTAAGCTGTGTGGGTATAGTTATTGCCTGCGCAAAAATCAGCTAATAACCCCTAATAACTTTAGGAATAACCAAGGAGAATCTACCAATGGCAGAAAATTTTGACCGCAGTAAGCCGCACGTTAACGTCGGCACCATGGGACACGTTGACCACGGTAAAACTACGCTGACCGCAGCTATCACGGCTGTATTGGCTAAGAAGTTGCCTAGCAAAGTCAACAAGCCTATCAAATATGACGAGATTGACAACGCGCCGGAAGAAAAGTCACGCGGTATCACCATCGCTACTTCTCACCAGGAGTACGAGAGCGAGAAGCGTCACTACGCCCACGTCGATATGCCCGGCCACGCCGACTACGTCAAGAACATGATTACCGGTGCCGCCCAGGTAGACGGTGCTATCTTGGTTGTTTCTGCCGCTGACGGCCCAATGCCGCAGACCCGCGAGCACGTCCTGCTGGCCAAGCAGGTCGGTGTTCCTTATATCTTGGTCTTCCTGAACAAGATGGACCTGGCTGACGCTGATTTGGTTGACCTCGTGGAAGAGGAAGTCCGTGAACTGCTTGAGAAGAACGGTTTCGACAAGGAAGCCCCAATCATCCGTGGTTCCGCCACCAAGGCCCTGGAAGGCGACGCCGCCAACGAAGACGCTATCATGGAGCTGGTCAAGGCTATGGACGAAAAGGTCCCTGAGCCGAAGCGCGAGCTGGACAAGCCTTTTTTGATGCCTATCGAAGACGTTTTCTCCATCAAAGGCCGCGGCACCGTTGCTACCGGTCGTATTGAGCAAGGCATCGTCAAGGTTAACGAAGAAGTAGAAATCGTTGGTATCCGCAAGACTTCCAAGAGCACCGTGACCGGTGTTGAGATGTTCAAAAAGAACTTGGATCAGGGTCAGGCTGGCGATAATGTCGGCATCCTACTGCGCGGTATTGAGCGCGATGACATCGAGCGCGGCCAGGTTCTGGCTAAACCCGGCACCATCACACCGCACACAGAGTTTGACAGCGAAGTCTACATCCTTAAGAAAGAAGAAGGCGGTCGTCATACACCGTTCTTCAAGGGCTACAAGCCGCAGTTCTATTTCCGCACCACCGATGTTACTGGTGAGGTTGAATTGCCAGCTGACAAAGAAATGGTCATGCCCGGCGACACCGTAACTTTCAAAGTTAAGTTACTCGCCCCAATCGCCATGGAACAGGGTCTACGGTTCGCTATCCGCGAAGGCGGCCGCACCGTCGGCGCCGGCGTCGTCACCAAGATCGTCAAGTAAGACGATTCAAGCACGAGTTTGAGAGTCTCTTCGGAGGCTCTTTTGCTTTCAAATAAAATAGCTTATACTCAAGACAATAACCAGGTGATTATATGGCAAGCAAAGAGCGGTATTTTGAAACAACGACTACAAACCATATTTTCCGTAAGCCAGAGCTTTCAAATATTTCTCTTGGGGAAGACGGTGAAACCGGTCGCGAATTTTTAGCAGTCGGCCAAAAATCCATGCAAACGATAAGCTCTAATCCAGAAATGGGCGCCGGATGCATCACGAAAATAGAGTGTTATGGCCGTGTCGGCGTGGTTAGTACGGATGATGGCGAACAGTCGTATATCTACGTTGACGCAGATGATTGGTCGGGACCCTTGACCATAGAAGAGGAAATGCCCCATGTCGATGCATTATCAGTTCTGGAAGATGCTGAAGCTTGCGAGCGTTTTGTGACCGACTCATTAGTAGCGGTACTCAACTTTAGCGCAGAATAAGCTTTAATATGTTGTCATTATCTGTTAAAATATGTTTGTAAATTAATTTCTGCTGACTAAAAGTTATTTTTGAAAAATAAAATAATGTTACAGCGGATCGACCAAACCGGTCGGGAAGGAACACCACCTATGGCTGACGCCAAAAAACCTACTACCAAGACTAAGAGCGAGACGACGCCGGACGGCAAACAACGCATTCGGATCCGCCTGAAGGCATATGATCACAAGGTTATTGACCAGGCCGCTAAGCAGATTGTCGACACGGCGCTCCGGACCGGCGCCAGTCTAGCCGGGCCGATTCCTCTGCCGACCCGCAAAAGCACCTATACGGTCGTCAAGAGCCCGCACGTTTATAAGAAAGGCCGCGAACAATTTGAAATGCGCGTCCATAAACGCCTGATTGACGTCTTTGAACCGACACCCAAGACCATCGACAGTCTGATGAACTTGTCGCTGCCGGCCGGTTGCGACGTCGAAATCAAGATGTAGCCATGAAAGCCGAGCGCATCGAAGTAAAAGCTGCCACCGAAGAGTACGGACTATTCTTTTACGTCGGCATCAATCCTTTTCCGGGCAAAGACGCCGTCAAACATTCGTTAGCTAATGACAGGGGCTACAAACCCAACCGTCTGCACGGCAATAAGGATGGCAGTATAACCGTTGAATTCCAGAACAGTAGTTTCGGGTTCAATGACCGGGAAAGGTTCAAGGAATTTTCCGCGTATTTCAACGAACTGGTCGTCCCGCGGCTGATTGAACGCGTTGACGTACCTGTCGATGCCAACCCGGCCGTAGCGCCAGTGCGCCTGCAGAATACGATACTGGAGCAGACGTCCGACCCTAACAGGCTAAAGCCTAGGTACGAACTTGTGCTCGGAACTATGTCGCTCTTCGCGACGGAACTGGACACTGCTGGGGTGGTAGCGCCAGAAAGGACGGCCGCCTAAAGTGGCTGGCAGGGGTTCAGTCAGCCAAGGGCATAACCTAAAGAGAGGTGTAGATTTCGTTGGCGTGACGTGTTCCTTCGTCTGTCATGATGGCAAGGGTCGCTTCCTGCTGCACAAGCGCGGTAAAAATTGCCGAGACGAGCATGGGCGTTGGGATAATGGCGGCGGCGCGCACGAGTTCGGCCATACCATAGAGGATACGGTTAAGCGAGAGATCAAGGAGGAATTTGGAACAGACGCGTTTAATCTACAGTTTATAAAGGTGTATGATGCTCATCGCAAGCTAGATAACGGTACTCCGACACACTGGGTGGCAATCGTCTTCGCGGCCCAAGTTGACCCAAAACAGGTTAAGAATAACGAACCCCACAAGATAGATGAGCTTGGCTGGTTCACTCTCGATAACCTGCCATCGCCGCTCCACTCCCAGACCAAGCATACGCTTGAATCGGTCAAAGCCGCCGGCTTAATAAGGTAATTGTAGAATTTGCAACACGTTGACAGAGGTCAGCGTTGCATGGTACTCTAGTACGGTATCTCAAGAAGACTACGACTTGGCTCGCGCCAGCAGGTCTGCCAAAAACAGAGGTAGAAACCACTCGCGGCCAAGCATTTTTATGTCTCGCCTGAGAACGGATAACTTAAGAAAGGCCTAAGTGAAAGCACTAATCACCAGAAAAGTCGGTATGACATCTGCCATCAATGAAGACGGCAGTGTGCAGGCTATTACCTTGCTTTCAGTTGGTGACCATACCGTACTTCAGCATAAGACCACAGAAAAAGACGGCTACCAGGCCGTACAGGTCGGCGCCGGAACTACCAAGAAGCTCAGCAAGAGTGTGGCCGGCCACGTGAAGAACGCCAAGGTCATGCCTAAGCTCATCCGCGAATTCCGCATTACCGAGGAAATTCCTGAAGAGCTAAACGTCGGCAGCAAAATCAGCGCCGACGTTTTTAGTGTCGGCGATAGCGTGCAAGTAACGGGCACCAGCAAGGGCAAGGGCTTGGCCGGTGCTATCAAGCGCCACAACTTCCACCGCCAGCGCCAGACTCACGGCGCCAAGGGTGCTACCCGTAAGGTCGGCTCCATCGGCTCCATGTATCCGCAGAAGATCTTCAAAGGCAAGAAGATGGCCGGCCAACTCGGTGGCGTTCAGGTTACCACTCGCAATCTGAAAGTTGCCCTGGTTGATACCGAGAAGGGCGTCATCGGCGTCACTGGTGCCGTACCGGGCCCGCGCAAAAGCGTGGTTATCGTGAAAGGGGTCAAGTAATGGCCATCGGCGACTTATACCAAGACCGGCACCAAGGCAACGACTCCGGCCAAGCTGGCTAAATCCGTCTTCGGCGTTGAGCCTAAGAATCACGAACTGGTCAAGATCGCTTATGAAACCTATCTGGCTAATGGCCGGCTGAACCTGGCTGTCGCCAAGACCCGCGGTCTGGTCCGCGGTGGCGGTACGCAAGCCCCATCAACAAAAAGGTACCGGCCGGGCCCGCGCCGGTTCGCGCCGCAGTCCGCTATGGACAGGTGGTGGTATCACCTTCGGTCCGACCGGCCAGGAGAATTATACCAAGCGGCATGAACGTCAAGGCTAAGCGATTGGCTCTGCGCCAGGCTCTTAGCATGAAGGCTGACAACGTTAAAGTGATTGAGACATTTGAATGCAAAGACGGCAAGACCGCTACGGCCGCCAAACTGCTTGCTAAGATTGAGGCCAAAGGCAACGTCCTGCTGGTGGTTGATACTAAGAACGAACAGCTGGAACTGGCTACCCGTAACCTGCCAGGCGCAAAGCTCGTAAGACGCCAATTATCTTAATGTTTATGACGTAATCAATGCCGATTGTATTGTCATGACCCAGCCAGCGCTCGCCATGGTCAGCGAGTGGCTCGGCAAGGAGGCCAAATAATGAGTAAAACCCTTATTTTGCGCCCTCGCCTGAGCGAAAAGACTTACGGCCTGAGTGAAAACCGGGTCTATGTGGTTGATGTGCCAAAGAGTAGCCAACAAGCACAGCGTCGCCCGCGCCGTAGAAGCCCAGTTTGAGGTCAAAGTTGACCAAGGTGAACACCACTGATCGTCAAAGGTAAGTCCAAGCGGGTTATGAGTGTCACCGGCAAGCGTATGAGCAATGCCGATGGCCGCCGGTCTGACATCAAGAAGGCTTATGTGACACTGGCCGAAGGCCACAGCCTGCCGTTCTTTGCCGCAATCGAGGAAGAAGAGCAGAAAGAACAGAGCACCCAGGCACAAGTTGATAAGGCCGCTGACAAGCAGGCCGCCAAAGATGCGAAAAAGACCGCCAAGAAAGCCCGACTAAGGCAAAGAAACCAGCTAAGAGACTGATAAGCCGGCCGATACTGCTGACAAGCCCGAAGAAACCGCTACAGAAGAACAGCCTAAGCCACAGTTCCGTCGCCGCTTCTTCTTGCGCGGCCGCAAAGGAAAGGCGGACGAGTAATGGCTATTAAGCAATACAAACCGACTACGCCTGCCCGCCGCGGCATGACCAGCCAGGACTTCGACGGTATCACTACCAAGAAACCTCTTGAAATCCCTGCTGGCGCCTAAGCGCCGCGGCAATGGCCGCAACAACCAGGGCCGCATCACGACCCGGCACAAAGGCGGCGGCGCTAAGAAGTTTTACCGTATCGTTAATTTTAAACTGGCTGACGGCGTGACTGCGACTATTGAGCACATTGAATACGACCCGAACCGCAGCGCCCGTATTGCCCGGATCAAAGAGTCAAACGGTACCTATCACTATGTGCTGGCCGCCAAAGGCATGAAAGTCGGACAAAAAATTACTAGTGGCGAAGAAGTTGATATCGAAGCCGGCAACCGCCTGCCGCTTAAGAATATTCCGATTGGCAGCACCATCCACGCTATTGAGATGAAAGGTCGGCGGCGGCGCCCAACTGGTGCGCAGTGCCGGCAACAGCGCCCAGCTGATGGGCCGCGACAACGGCTACGCCCAGGTACGTCTGCCCAGCGGCGAAGTTCGCCTGGTTAATGAAAACTGCATGGCGTCAATCGGCGTTATCGGCAACGAACAGCACCAGAACATCAAGATTGGCAAAGCTGGCCGTAACCGCCATAAGGGTATTCGCCCATCTGTCCGCGGTGTCGTTATGAACGCTGTTGACCACCCGCACGGCGGTGGTGACGGCGGCCGCCACGCTTCAGGCCGCGCACCGGTTACGCCGTGGGGCCAGAAAACCCTGGGCTACAAGACCCGCCGCCGCAAAGCACCAACAAATTTATCGTCCGCACCCGCCACCAAGGAAAGAGGAGATAAGTTATGTTGAAGTTTGATCCCAACAACTATCCACCCAACAAAGCCGGAGATGTTGAATTTACTGAACGGTTTGTTGAAGACCATCGTTTGGTACAGCCTACGATAATGGGTCATTTTGTTGCGAGTGCCTTACTGGAGAATATGAAACCCGAAGATCATCAAAGAGCACCCGAAATTATTGCTCACATGATAGAAGAGTTTCCTATAGTAGAGCCATCACGCGGCATATCAGCCCAACTGTATGGTCCGCATTCCAGAGACCGCCATACATTCATTCACGCTATTGAGCATGATCTCGGCCAGCGTTTACCGTTAAGAACAGGAGCAGTAGTATGAGTCGTTCACTGAAAAAAGGACCGTTTATAGATTTTAAGCTGGCCAAGAAGGTTAATGCGCTGGGCGATAGTGATCGCACTATCATCAAGACCTGGGCGCGGGCCAGTACCATCGCGCCGGAGTTCGTCGGCAAGACTATCGCCGTGCACAATGGCAAGGTCCACGTACCAGTGTTCATTACTGAAAATATGGTTGGTCACAAGCTCGGTGAGTTCGCGCCGACCCGTAAGTTCCGCAGGCATGGCGGTAAGTTAGCGAAAGGCGAATAAGGAATAATATGGCAGTCAAAGCAATCGCAAAAGGAGTCCGTATCAGCCCTCGTAAGATTGAGCGTGGTAGCTGCCCTAGTGCGTGGCCGCAGTGTGGAGGACGCCCTGACTATTCTGGAGCACACGCCGCGCCGCTCTGCGCTGGCTGTTAGCAAGGTTATCAAGAGCGCCAAGGCCAACGCCGACCATAATCATGGCTACAAGCCGGCTACTTGCAGATTACTGAGATTTCCGTGACCGCCGGTCCGCGCATTAAGCGTTACCGTCCGATGGCCCGCGGCCGCGCTAATCCATTCCAGCGCAAGACTGCTCATATCCGCGTGGTTGTGGACGGTGACAAACGCGAAGCCAAGAAGCCTGCAGTTAAGAATACCGAAGTTGCCAAAGTTGAATCTAAGAATGAGGAGGCCAAGTAATGGGTCAAAAAGTTAATCCTATCAGCATGCGCCTCCAAGTTAATAAAGACTGGCGCAGTAAATGGTTCGCCGATAAGCGCGATTATGCCAAGTTTCTGCAGAATGATTTGCAGGTCCGCCACCTGATTTCCAAAAAACTGGGTAGCCGTGCCTCTATCAACAAAGTTGAGATTAACCGTACGCCGAATCTGGTAACCGTTACTATCGCTACCGCTAAGGCTGGCGTGGTTATTGGCCGCGGTGGCGCTAGTGCCGCCGAGCTTAAGACGGCAATCGAGAAAATCTACGGCGTGCCGACCCGCGTCAACATCGAGGAAATCAAGAAGGCTGATCTGTACGCTAAACTGGTCGCCGAGAACATCGCCCACCAGTTGGAGCGACGCATGAGTTTCCGCCGGGCTATCAAGTCTACCGCCGCGGCTACTATGCGCGCCGGCGCCAAGGGCGTCCGTATAGAAGTAGCTGGCCGGTTGAATGGCGCCGAGATGTCCCGCCGCGAAAAAGAGGTTGCTGGCAGTGTGCCGTTGCACACCCTGCGCGCCGACATTGATTACGCCCAAGTAAACGCCCGGACACCAGCCGGTATCATCGGCGTAAAAGTTTGGATTTATAAGGGAGAGGCGGCTTAAGCCATGTTGATGCCTAAACGCCAGAAGCACCGCAAGGTGCGCAAAGGCCGCATCCGCGGCGTGGCTACCGCCGGGCACTACATTGCCTTTGGTGATTACGCTTTGCAGGCCCAAGGCCAGGAGCGTATCACAGCGCGACAGATTGAGGCCGCCCGCCAGGCCATGACCCGCCACATAAAACGCGGTGGCAAAATCTGGATCCGCGTCTTTCCGCACACTCCTGTTACGCGCAAGCCGCAGGACGTCAAGATGGGTGCTGGCAAGGGCAACCCGGAGTTTTTTGTCGCCAAGGTCCGCCCCGGCACCATTTTGTTTGAAATGCAGGGCGTGTCAGAAGAAGACGCCCGCGAAGCCATGCGCCTGGCAGCTCACAAATTGCCGATTAAGACCCGGTTCTTAATACGGGAGGAGGCGTAAGATGAAAGTCGCTGAAATCCGCAAATTATCTACTGGCGAACTGACCACCGAAAGTACCAAACTGCGCGAGGAGATCGCCGATATGAAACGCCGCGTCCACACCGGTGAGCTTCAGAACGTACGCGTCATCCGCACCAAACGTAAAGACCTGGCGCGCATGCTGACCGTGCTAAGTGAAGCACTGATTAAGGAGGCTAAGTAATGGCTAAAACTATCGTAGGCGTCGTGACCTCGAACAAGACCGATAAAACTATCGTGGTGACTACTCATACCCACAAGACTCATCCACTGTACCGCAAGCAGTACACCGTAACCAGCAAGTTCATGGCGCACGACGAGAAGAATGAGTGCCAGCCGGGAGACAAGGTGGCGATCGTCGAGACCCGCCCTATTAGCGCCCGCAAACGCTACACGCTGGAGCGCATCATCGAAAAGCCTAAACTGCGTGCCGATACGCTGGCTGTTACCAAGAGTGATGATGAAGGCACCAACCGGGCTGACAGCAAAGCCAAAGCCGACAAAGACGATGATGAGAGCAATGATAAGGAGGCCGCATGATCCAGCAGGAATCACGTCTGAACGTCTGCGATAATAGCGGCGCCAAAGAAATCTTGTGTATCCGTGTATTGGGCGGCAGCCGCCGGCGCTATGCTCGGGTCGGCGACGTTATCGTGGCCACTGTCAAGCAGGCCGCGCCGAATGGCAACGTTGCTAAGAAGTCCGTCGTCAAGGCGGTAGTGGTGCGCACCCGCGACCAACTTCAGCGCGGGGACGGCTCAACCCTTAAATTTGATGATAATGCCGCCGTCATCGTCGACGACGAAAAACAGCCGCGGGCAACCCGCATCTTTGGCCCGGTACCGCGCGAACTGCGCGATCAAGGCTACGCTAAGATTGTGTCACTAGCACCGGAGGTCCTGTAATGAAAATCCGTCTCATGAAAGGTGACAAAGTGATTGTGCGGGCTGGCAAGTACAAGGGCCAGACCGGTAAAGTCACGGCTACGCACCCGCGCCAAAACAAGGTGACCGTGGAAGGCATTAACGTGGTTAAGAAACACGTCAAACCCAACCAGCAGAATCCGCAGGGCGCCATCTTGGAGCTGACCAAACCGATGGATGTTTCCAAGGTCGGTATCTTTGAGCCGACCAGCAAGAAGGCTTCGCGCATTGGCTACAAAGTCAGTGCCGACGGCAAAAAGACCCGTGTATATAAGACTAGTGGCAAGGAGATCAAGTAATGACTACCGCAACTGCTCCCACGACTGACGCCCGTCTCCGCGTTCAATACAACGCCACCATCGCCAAAGAGCTGCAAAAAGAGCTGGGCCTCAAGAACCCGCACGAAGTACCAAAGCTGGAAAAAATCGTCGTCAACTGTCGGCCTGGGTAAAGCCAAGGATGAGAAACGCGTCATGGAAGTGGCTACCAACACCCTGCGCAAGATTACCGGCCAACAGCCCATTAAGACGACCGCCAAGAACTCCATCGCCAGTTTCAAACTGCGCGAAGGCAACAAGATTGGTCTCAAGGTCACTCTGCGCGGCGACCGCATGTACGAGTTCATGGACCGTGTTATCTCTACCGTTCTGCCCCGCTTGCGCGACTTCCACGGTGTATCCGCCAAGGCTTTTGACGGCCAGGGCAATTACAGCATCGGCTTCACCGATCAATCGGTCTTTTCGGAGCTCAGCTTTGAGGAAACAACGCCGCCGCATGGTTTACAAGTCATCTTCGTCATCAAATGTAAGGAGAAAGCGCACGCCCGAGCTCTGCTTGAAAAGTTCGGTATGCCTTTCCAGAAAGGAGCTAAATAATGGCTAAGAAATCCATAATCGCCCGCGATGCCAAGCGCATCAAAATGATCGAAAAGTATGCCGCCAAGCGCAAAGAGCTCAAAGAACTCGGCGACCAGGAAGGCTTGGCTAAATTGCCGCGTAATTCCAGCCCTACCCGGCGCACTAACCGTTGCGTGGAGACCGGCCGCTCACGGGCCTATATGCGTCAGTTTGGCTTAAGCCGCATCAGTTTCCGTGAACATGCCAGCAAGGGCGAGGTGCCCGGCGTAACGAAAGCGAGTTGGTAAGCAATATGAGTACTACGACCACCGACCCCATCGCTGATATGTTTACCCGTCTGCGTAACGCTATCGCCGTTCGCAAGCACGAGGTCAGCCTGCCGCACTCCAATATCAAGGAGTCGGTTGCTAAACTGCTGAAAGACAGCAACTTCATTGATGATGTCAAAGTTGATAAGGCGCCAGTCGGCAAAACCCTAACCATCAGAATCAATAACGATGACACCAATGCCCGCATCACCGAGATTGTCCGGCTCAGTAAACCGGGCCGGCGTTACTACGTCAATGCCCGCGAGATCCCTATAGTTAAGCGCGGACGCGGCGTGGTCATACTGTCTACAAGCCGTGGTCTTATGACTGGTGACCAGGCTAAGACTGAGCGTCTCGGCGGTGAATTAATCTGTAAGGTGTATTAACGATGAGCCGAGTAGGAAAAGAACCAATTAAGATTCCCAGCGGCGTGACAGTCACGATTGCTGCCGACGAGATTACCGTCAGTGGCAGTAAGGGCGAGCTCAAGCAGTTCACCATGCCGGGCATCACCGTCAAGCAGGAAGGCGACGAGCTAATCGTTAGCCGCGCCAATGACGAGCCGCAGAACCGCGCCAAGCACGGTCTGATGCGCTCCTTGCTGTATAATATGGTTAAAGGGGTCAGCGATGGCTTTAGCCGCAAGCTGGAAATTAATGGCGTCGGTTACCGTGTCGCCGCGCAGGGGCAGGATCTCAAGTTGAATCTCGGCTTTTCGCACGATGTCATCTATAAGGTCCCGCAGGGCGTGGCCACAGCTGTGGAGCAGAACACCATCACCGTCAGCGGTATTAGCAAACAACAGGTTGGCCAAGTGGCCGCCGAAATCCGGGCCCTTAAGAAACCGGAGCCGTATAAGGGCAAAGGTATCAAATACGAAGGCGAACGCATCTTGCGCAAGAGCGGCAAGAGCGGTAAGGAAGGCGCTTAAAGATGAATAAATTAGCACATAAATTAGATAATCTGGCCCAACGCAAACGGCGTATCCGTTCCGTCATCAGCGGCACGGCTAAGCGACCGCGCCTTAGTGTGTACATCAGCAACACCCACGTCAGCGCCCAGTTGATAGACGATACCGCCGGCAAGACGATGGCCGTCGTAACAACCGTCGGCCAAAAGACCGTTAAAGGCACAATGAGCGAGAAGGCCGAGTGGGTCGGCACCGAGATTGCCAAGCAGGCCAAGGCCGCCAAAGTAAAATCGGTCGTTTTCGACCGCGGCGGCAAGTTATATCATGGCCGGGTCGCCGCTTTGGCTGACGCCGCCCGTAAAGCAGGATTGGAGTTCTAGATGGCTGACACGACAACGAAAACAGCACCCAAGACAAGCCAGGCACCCAAGACAAGCCAGGCACCCAAGACAAGCCAGCAGAGGATGCGCCGCCCGGACGCAATTCCTGAAGAGAAGCAGTTCGATGAGCGTACCCTGCACATCGACCGGGTAGCCCGCGTCGTCAAAGGCGGCCGGCGTTTCCGGTTCCGCGCCCTGGTAGTGGTCGGCGACCGCAAACACAAGGTCGGTATTGGCCTAGCCAAAGGCGCCGACGTATCCACGGCCGTTAACAAAGCTACCGATGTAGCCAAGAAGAACATGGTCAAAATAACTCTTTACAAAGACACTTTGCCGCACGAGGTTGAGGCCCGGGTTAGCGGCGCGCACATCCTGCTTAAGCCGGCCAGCCCTGGTACCGGCCTGATTGCCGGCGGCGTGATCCGCTCCATCTTAGAGGTGGCTGGCGTGCATAACGCTTTGAGTAAATCACTTGGCTCGTCCAACAAAGCCAACACCGCCTATGCCACCATGGATGCCCTGCTGAGTCTGGTCCCGGCTAAAGATTGGGTTACAGCTACCCCCAAAGCTGCCAAGAAAACAGCTGTGAAAGCTAAGAAGGCTAAATAATGAAATATCATCAATTGACAACCAAGTCTAAACCCAGCGCCCGCCGGGTTGGCCGCGGTATTTCTGCCGGCCAGGGCAAGACCGCCGGCCGCGGTACCAAGGGCCAGCGCTCACGAGCTGGTTCCAGCGCCAAACCGGGATTTGCTGGCGGCCAGACACCGCTGATGCGCAAACTGCCTAAACTGCCTGGCTTCCGTAGCCACCGCGCGCCAGCTGAGAGCGTTTACACCGGACAGCTGGAAGAGCTGAAAAGCGCCACAATCACGGCCGAAACTCTGGCCGATGCCAGCTTGATCAGCAGTGCCTACGTAGACGTCAAATTGCTCGTCAAAGGCGATCTGAAGAAAAAAGTCACCGTCAAACTGCCATCTGCCAGCGCCAGCGCTATTGAGGCCGTCCAAAAAGCCGGCGGCAGTTTTGAAAAGACCGCCCGTCTGGGCCGTCCAAAAACTTCAAAGAAGCAAAATATATAGATCCGTTTAAGTGAACTGAGTTGAGTATGAGCGAAACATTTTACACTCCCGTAGATATCTCCGAGCTTCCTGATGTTGAGGATGGTTATTTGCCAGAGAACGTTTTTGTACATTTTGCATTAGGTCCACACGGCGATGAAAAAGACTTTGATGCGCTGGCTGAAGTGGTGAATGAGAGTGACGTTGTGGTACCTGAAGTAGTTGGGTGGGGTCCGGAACACCTGAAGTGGTTACGCGACGTATCCAAAAGCAGTCACGTTAACTACCAGAAATTACTGCGCCATCGAGCGGGGCGTGAATATGTGACTGACGGCTTTAGCCGACGACTGGCCGAAACTATACAGGGAAAGCGCAAAAGCATAATTTTAATAGATGCACCAAAAAATACACCGCTGAGCAATCCACATAATATAATTGCTTTTCACAGTAAACTCACCACAGAGGCAGCTGTTCTTAAGTATTTTTATACAGTCTGCGCCAGAGCTGAGGAAGGCGGCGCTCAACGAGAGAAAATAATGATAGAGAGTCTGGGGCCATTTGTGACACAAGCGGTCTCCGATCATCCCATGCTTCGGATTCAAAATAATGTAAGAGTAGCTGTTATTTTAGGGTCTGCACACGAAAGTGTATATAGTCATTTACAAGCGTCACCACACACCACCGGACAAGTTGGTGCAAGCATCTCAAGAGAGCTAGATTCTGAATTAGCCGAAAGAGGAGCCGACATTAAAGAGCTGATACGATCTAATACGCCAGTAGGGAAAGACCTGCTGAGACAATACTGTGATTTGTACCAGCCGCAGCTAACATCTCAGCTTACGCAATGACGCAAGAAGATTACTTGGAGTTTGTAAGTGTGCTTTAATAGAACAGATACATGAGAGGGATTTATATAAACATATGAACTGGAAAATCATTGCCAAGTCGCTGACACATCCGGATATGCGCAAGCGTATTTTGGCGGTGCTTGGCATGCTGTTGGTTTTCCGCATTCTGGCGCACATACCGGTGCCGCTTGGCGATCCGCAGACCCTGCACCAGGTGCTTCAGAACCTGTTTAATTCCAGCAATACGCCGCAATTACTGAACTTTATTAACGTCCTGTCTGGCGGCGCGCTGGCCAACTTCTCTATCATGATTGCCGGCCTGGGGCCGTACATCAACGCTTCAATCATCATGCAGCTGCTTACCAAGGCCATACCTCAGCTGGAAGCTCTGCACAAAGAGGGTGAATTCGGCCAGAAGAAAATCAACCAGTATACCCGTATGCTGACTTTGCCGCTGGCTATTATCCAGTCAATCGGCTCCATTTATCTTATTCGCCAGGCCGCTCAGAGCATTGGCGGGGTTGGCGATATCACGGCTGGCGCCAACTTGGCCCAGTGGGTATTGATGGTTGCAGCTCTGACCGGCGGCTCGATGCTGTTGATGTGGCTGGGCGAGCTGATTACCGAGCAAAGTGTTGGTAACGGTATATCGCTTCTTATTACGGTCGGTATCGTCAGTCGTCTGCCATCCAGTCATGTCTGAGATTTTTAAGACGCGACCGTTAAGAAGGGCAATGACTTTGACGATTTTTGGTCACAGTCTGCCATTTAACAAAAGCGCGCTGATTGTTGGCGGCATTATCCTGGGCTCGGTGCTTACTTGTCACCTGGCTGGTAGTGATGCTCAACGAAGCGGCCCGCAACCTAACGGTTAATTACGCCAAACGGGTGCAAGGCAACCGTACCTATGGCGGCATCACCACGATCCTGCCGGTCAAACTGATTACAGCCGGCGTTGTGCCGATTATCTTCGCCGTGGCATTTCTAAGCGTGCCGAGCTTTGCCGGCCAATTGCTCACCGGCAGTAGCAACGCGCAGCTGGGCGCAGCATTGGCCAGAATCTGACCACCTGGTTCCAAACGCCGTCCGCTCACAGACCTTTGCCACCGAAGGCGCTCAAAGCCTACATCTATCCGTTGACCTACTTCTTCGTTGGTCTTTGTCTTCACTTTCTTCTACACCAGTATCACCTTCAACTCCAAAGATATCGCCGAAAACCTGCATAAACAAGGCGGCTTCATAGAAGGCGTCCGCGGCGGCAACGCAGACCGAGAAATATCTTGGCAAGATCGTCAACCGGCTGACATTGTTTGGTGCTTTCAGCCTGGGCATGCTAGCCATTTTGCCGATCATCGCCCAGCGTTTTATCACGGTCAATATCACCATCGGCGGTACCTGCGTACTTATCTTGGTTTCGGTCGCTCTGCAGACCCTGCGTGCCGTAGAATCACGTGCTCTGATGGTCACCTACGACCAATACTCCCAGCCGGACTTTTTCTACGAACCGGAAGCCCCGGCCGACGCCGCCACCGGCGGCCGTCGCCTCAGGTTCGGCCCGCGCCTAAAAGCCGCGGCAAGACTTCAAAAGACTAGCTAAGCATGGTATTATAGAGGTGAGAAATCGTCCGCGTGGCGAGGGATTATTAAAGTGGATAAAACACTTTACAAACCACTGTGGGAATTGCTATAATTGACAGGTTATATTTATGGCAGCCAACAAGGAAGTAATCGAGCTGACGGGTACAATCGTCGAAACCCTGCCCGGAACCCAGTTCCGCGTAGAGCTCGAAAACGGCCATCAAATTATAGCTCATGTCGCCGGTAAGATGCGGAAACATTTCATCCGCATCGTGCCAGGAGACAGCGTTACGGTCGAGTTGACCCCTTACGATCTTACGAAGGGCAGAATCACGTATCGCAAAGGTTAATTATAATTAAGCAGTGTGTCATTGCCGCTAAAGGAGCAATAGATCCGCATGAAAGTGCGTGCCAGTGTCAAAAAAATCAGTCCAGATGATAAGATTGTCCGCCGCAAAGGGCGGCTTTATGTTATTAACAAGAATAAACCTAAGCATAAGCAGAGGCAAGGTTAAGCGTGGCTAGAATTTCCGGTGTTACCATTCCAGACGACAAGCAAGTGTGGGTAGCTTTGACGTACGTCCATGGCATCGGTGAGAAAACCGCTCACGACATCTTAGGCAAGGCCAAGGTAGAGCTGACTACCCGCGTGAAAGACCTGACGGACGGCGAAATCGGCCGTATCCAGGACATCATCGGCGCTGATTACGTAGTTGAGGGCGAATTACAGCGTCATGGTGAGCGGCAATATCAAACGGCTCAAGGACATCAAATCTTACCGTGGCCTGCGCCACGCCTCACATTTGCCGTCGCGCGGCCAGCGCACCAAGACCAACGCCCGCACCCGCCGCGGCAAGAAAGTAACTGTCGGTGGCACGGCTAAGAAAGTAGCATCTAAGACTTAGTGAAATATGGCAGAAGACACCACAACCGTACCAGAAGCAGACTAAGGCTGAGGCTCCTAAAAAGACGCCAAAGCGCAAGAAAGCTAAACGCTCCGTACCGCACGGCCAAATGCACGTTCTAGCGACCTTTAATAACACCATCGTGACGTTTACCGACACTAAAGGTAACGCATTGACCTATTCCAGCGCCGGCGCTTGCGGTTTCCGCGGCTCCAAGAAAGGCACGGCCTATGCCGCCCAGGTAGCTGCCGAGCGGGCCGCCACAGCTGTCAAACAGCAGTTTGGCCTGTCCAAGGCAGATGTCTTCATCAAAGGTATTGGCTTGGGTCGCGACGCGGCCGTCCGCACTTTGAACGGCATGGGTATTCAGGTAGAGAGTCATCCACGACGTAACCGGCGTGCCGCACGGCGGTGTGCGCCCCAGAAAGGCAAGGAGGGTCTAGTTTATGGCACGCGACAGAGGATCAATCGTCAAGATGAGCCGCCGCGAAGGCTACGCGCTGCACCCCAAAGCCCACAAAGCTCTGGTAAAGCGCACCTCGATGCCTGGCCAGGGGCCAAATGCCCGCCGCCCACGTGGCCGCGCCAGCCAGTATTCTTTGCAACTGCGCGAAAAGCAGAAGGTCAAGCGCTTGTACGGTCTGCTCGAGAAGCAATTCAGTAACCTGATGAAAGAAGCCAGTCGTAGCCGTGGTCAGTCCGGCCAGGTGCTACTGCAACTGCTGGAACGCCGCGCCGACAACGCTATTTACCGGGCCGGTTTCGCGCCTAGTCGCCGGGCCGCCCGCCAACTGGTCACCCACGGACATTTTCTGCTCAACGGCACCCGGGTTGACATACCGTCCATCCGCCTGAAGCCTGGTGACACACTGAGCAGCCCGGCCGCACGCCCTGAAGACTGAATATTTCAAGAAGCTGGACGATAACAGCCCGGCACCGAGCGAAGTCCCAGCCTGGCTGAAGGCCAATCGTAAGAAAGTTGAAGTATCAGTGGCGGCCGTGCCATCCCGCGATGACGCTGAACCAGAGATTAATGAACAGTTAATAGTCGAGTATTACTCACGCTAAATTAAGGAGAAGCATCTATGTCAAATAATATCCATACACCCGGCCTCGTCAAAGTAGACGAGCACAGCCAGAGCAGCGCCACGCTGGCTATTGAGCCCCTGCACAGCGGCTATGGTATGACGCTGGGCAACTCCTTGCGCCGTGTCTTGCTCTCCAGTATCTCCGGCGCCGCCGTAACGGCTTTCAAGATCGAGGGTGTAACCCATGAATTTACCGATGTTAAGGGCGTCAAAGAAGATGTTGTGGACATTATGCTGAACCTTAAGGGTATCCGCTTCCGCGTCTACGGCAGTGAGGCCCAGGACCTGCGCATCACCAAGTCCGGCAAAGGCGCCGTAACCGCCAAAGATATCCAAACTAATGCCGATGTCGAAATCGTTAATCCCGACCACGTCGTTGCCCACATTGATGACGCTAAGGGCAAGCTGGTGATTGATCTGCACGTGGAAGTCGGCCGCGGCTACCGTACCATCGAGGAAGGCGCTGTTAAAAAGACCAGCGACATGATCGCCTTGGACGCCGTCTTCAGCCCAGTATTGCGGGTCCGCTACAAGGTGGAAAACACCCGTGTTGGCCAGATCACCGACCTGGACAAGCTGGTTATCACCATTGATACCGATGGCTCCATCACGCCGCAGGACGCTTTTGAGGAAGCGGCCGCCATCCTAATCAACCAGTACACCGCTTTGGCTGGTAAGACGCGGGTAGAAAACGAAGAGCCAGAGATTGCTGAGGGCGGCGACGCCCAGTTCGGCGGCGACGTTATGGGCGACGAACCAACCGCCCTAGATACTTCTATAGAAGACCTAAACCTATCGGCCCGCACCACCAACGCGCTCATCAACAACGACATCCATACCATCCGTGACTTGTTTGCCTTGAACGACGTTGAACTGCGCGATCTGAAGGGCTTTGGCTCTAAGGCGCTGGACGAAGTCAAAGAAAAGCTGGCGGAGTTGGAGCTCTAGATGCATCGTCACGGTTACCAGGGTCGTAAACTGCACCGCGAGCGCGATCAGCGCCGGGCGCTTATAAAGGGCTTGGCCGATTCATTGGTCAAGTACGAGTCTATTGAGACCACCCTGCCCAAGGCCAAAGAACTGGTACCGTACGTTGAAAAACTAATCACTAAGGCCAAAAAGGCCGATTTACACAATCGCCGCCAGGTTATCAGCGGCTTACAGACCGTAGAAAGTGCTCACAAGCTGGTCGACGAAATTGCCCCTAAGCTGAACAGCCGTGACAGTGGTCACCTGCGCATCGAAAAGACCCGCACCCGCCGCGGCGACAACGCTCTCTTAGCTAAGGTTAGCTTCGTGGACGACCTAAAGGCCGCGCCAGTAGCTAAGAAAACCGAGACGCCCACAGCCAAGAAACCGGCACCAAAAAAACCTGCTCCAACCAAGGCCAAGAAACCGGTTGCCAAGGCCGCTAAAGCGGTTAAGGAGATCAAGTAATGAAGACCTATAGCGCCAAGCCGACTGACGTCCAGCGTCAGTGGTACGTAGTAGACGCCAGCGAAGCACCGCTGGGTCGTCTGGCTACCCAAGTAGCCCAACTGCTGACCGGCAAGGGCAAGCCGCAGTTTACCAAGCACATAGATTGTGGTGATTACGTGGTCATCATAAACGCCACCAAACTGGTAGTTACCGGCAATAAGGACGACAAGAAGATTTATTACAGCCACAGCGGTTACCCCGGTGGTATCAAAGAGGCCACCCTGGCTGAAAAACAAGCCAAAGACCCGACTTTCGCCATCCGCCGTGCCATCCGCGGCATGCTACCAGTTAACAAACTGCGCGACGAGCGCCTGAAGCGCCTGAAAGTCTATGCTGGCGCTGAGCACGAGCACACTGCCCAGAAACCGCAATCCGTATCTGTAAAGGAAGGTAAGTAAGATGGCCAAAGATTCCTATTTCTACGCTCTGGGGCGACGCAAAAGCTCCACCGCCCGTGTGCGTTTGCAGGGCGGCAAAGGCAGTATCACAATCAATGGCAAGCCGGCTGAAGAGTATCTGGCTGGCAGTAAATACCTACTGAATAAACTTAGACAGCCGTTCGTTGTATTAGATCAAGATAACAAGTTTGATATCAGCGTAGTTGTTTCTGGTGGCGGCCATGATGGCCAAGTTGAGGCCATCCGGCTGGGTATCGCCAAGGCGCTGACCGCCGTGAATGAAGATTTCAAAAGCACGCTCAAGCGCGCTGACCTCTTAAGCCGTGACTCGCGCGAAAAAGAGCGCAAGAAGTTCGGACTCAAAGGCGCCCGCAAACAGCGCCAGTTCACCAAGCGTTAATTCTAAGGTTGACACCATGTTCGCACCAGTGCTATATTACTCGCCATGTCAGCACAGCGTTACAATGCGTTTTGGTTTACCGGCTTCTCACGAGGCGGTAAGCTTAGTGTGTCTGCATAAACTAAACAAGACAAACTACGCAAGCCGCCGCCAGAAGGCGGTTTTTTAATGCGAAGAAGATAATTGGAGACAACATAATGACACCTGAGACAGCGTTAACAGCCGACACATCAATTCTAGATGAAGCTGAACGGATTAAGCACGAGATACTTAGCCGTTCAGGAGGTTGCGACTGATGCTACCATTGGTGCTAACGAAAGCGTACATCGTAGAGTTCGGCCAAAGCTCGGTTACCCCAAGGCGGATGAAGTATATGTAGGTGACTTAGTAGATACTAATATTGGTCAGTCGGAGCCTGTTATAACACCGAATAGTTTAGTAACGGTACTGCCAATATCAGCAGAATCTGCTAGGACGACTCGTGAGAGCCGGAAGGCTATCGAAAGCATCTTGCGCGGCGAAGACGATCGCATGATCGCCATCGTCGGTCCTTGCTCTATACACGACCCAGAGGAGGCTCTAGAGTACGCTGAACAAGTAAAGGGTTGGCGGGAGCAGTTTAGCCAGGCTCTGGAAATCGTGATGCGGGTCTACGTTGAAAAACCACGCACTACGCTTGGCTGGAAGGGATTAGTCTATGACCCCAAACTGAATGATTCTGGTGACATAAACGTAGGTTTGATCGCTAGTCGGATGCTGGCTTGCCAAATCACCAGCAAGGGTGTGCCTACTGCCATGGAGCGCTTGAATCCGTTGGTTCCGCAGTATCTAAACGGCTTAGTGGCCTATGATGCTATTGGTGCGCGGAACGCAACTGATCAGACCGCTCGCGAATATGCTTCGGGGTCATCCTCGCCGGTAGGCTTTAAAAACACACCAGAGGGCAATATATCCGTGGCGGTTGACGGCGTGGCAGCCGCTAACGCTCCACATGTCTTGCCCGGCGTCGGTATGAATGGCTTGCCACAAGCCATTCCGACCAAAGGCAACCCACTGGCACACGTCGTCCTGCGGGGGAGCCACCAGGATGGTAAAAATGTCCCAAATTACTATCCAGCAACCGTCGCCAAGGCTAAAAGAATGCTTCAGAGTAGGGGCTTACTACAAGCCGTGGTTGTTGACGCGTCACACGGAAACAGCGATAAACAGGCTAGTAGGCAGGCAGATGTAATCCACGGAGTTAGCGACCAAATATCAACTGGTGAAACAATTATTAAAGGCGTAATGATTGAAAGCAACCTAGTAGCCGGTGCCCAAAAGCTCAAGCAGGGTCGTAAAAACAAACTAGAATATGGCAAGAGCATCACTGACGAATGTAGCGGTCTGGAGGAAACCAAAAAGATGTTAGGTATGTTAGCTGCCACGGTAGAAGCAACAAGGAATGCCGCACGCGTAAATCACGGACAGATTGCAGCTATAATAAAGGGCAATTATGGACAAAACCGGTAATCCTAACCGGCCTTAGGGCTAACAACGATCTGCACCTCGGAAATTATCTGGGGGCATTGTTGCCGTTGGTAGATATGGCGCGGGAAAAATCTGGCGACTATCAAGTCAATTTGTTCGTGCCGGACTTGCATAGCTTAACTACGCCGATTGACCATGATCAGTTGCAGGCGGCTATCCAGCAGAATCTACGCGTTTTCGTGGCCGCCGGTCTACCCCTGGACAACGCCGATGTTCACATTTACCGCCAAAGCTACATCCCAGCCCACTCTGAGCTGGCGTGGATTCTAGATTGCTTCACCGGCGTGGGTGAAATGAGCCGTATGACGCAGTTTAAAGACAAGGCCGAAGGTTTGGGTGACGATAGAGTAACCGTCGGTTTATTTAACTACCCGGTACTGATGGCGGCTGACATTCTACTCTATGGTGCCGAATATGTACCGGTTGGCGAGGACCAGACTCAACACCTGGAATTTACCCGTGATATAGCCGAGCGCTTGAACAAGAAGTTCGGCGATTTATTCGTAGTGCCGAAACCGGTCAAGAAGCAACATGAATTCTTTGGCAAAGACCAGGGCTTGCGCATCCGCGACCTGCAAAATCCTACCAAGAAGATGAGCAAGAGTGATGATTCTGGCAAAGGCGTAATCTTTTTGACTGATCGCCGGAAGAAGCCCGCAAGAAAATCATGAGTGCTGAAACCGATAGCATGGGCAAGGTCGCCTACGACTATGAGCGCCAGCCCGGTGTCAGCAATTGCTGGATATCTACAGGTTCTTAGGCGGCGAACCGCGTGAATTTATGGAAGAAACCCAATACGGCTTGCTAAAAAAAGCCGTAGCCGATAAAGCAGAAGAGCTTCTTAAAAGATTTTCAAGCCAAGCTGGCCAAAGTTAACGACGACGAGATTGACAAGAAACTCGAGGCCGACGAAGCCAAGATGCGGAAAATCGCCGATGCCCAGCTAGAAAAAGTCCAAAAAGCCGTCGGCCTGAGGTCGTGATGGGCGACACGCCTACCAGCGCAGACTGAGCGGCTTGATCAATATGTTATCCAACAGTTGCCGAAACTTAGCCGCTAGCGCCGCCTCACATTTGATTGAGTCCGGCAAAGTGCTAGTCAACGGCAATGCGGCCAGCAAGGCTGGCCAGAAAATCCGGCCGCATGACAAAATTAAGATAGACTACGATCCTCACAACAGCTTAAAATACCAAAACTCAACTTGCCAGTAATTTACGAAGACAAGGATTGCGTGGTTATCAACAAACCGCTCGGCGTATTGACGCATAGCAAGGGCGAGTTTAACCCGGAACCGACTGTAGCCACGTGGCTGGAGAACCGGCTAAAGGAATGGATGGCGAGCGGGCTGGTATTGTTCATCGATTGGACCGGGCGACATCCGGGGTGATGATTTGCGCCAAGACGCCGGAGGCGCTGAGCTGGCTGCAGAAGCAATTCTCAGAGCGGAAAGTTAAGAAATCCTATGTAGCCGTGGTCAAAGGCGCGCTATCAAAGCCCGAAGCAGTGATTGATATGCCGATTGAGCGCAACCCGCGGAAGCCGCAGACCTTCCGGGTAGGCGCTAATGGCAAGCCGTCTGTGACTGCCTATAAAGTCTGAAAATCCGGCAACGGCTATAGTTTGCTAGAGCTAAAGCCAACCACCGGCCGCACGCATCAATTGCGCGTTCATCTGCATAAATTAGGCCACCCGATCCTGGGCGATGAGCTCTATGATGGGCCCAAAGCCGAGCGGCTCTTTTTGCATGCCAAAGTGCTGGAAATTACTCTGCCGGATAAACAGCGCAAAACGTTTGAGGCGCCCGCACCGCTCAGCTTTCAGGAGTTATTGGCGTGAAACGACCTAGCTTTGCACCCGGCCACCCAGCGCCAACTGGACTCATTTATTAAGTCACCGGCCCAGGTATTGTTGGTGTCCGGCCCGGCCGGCAGCGGCAAATTGACGCTAGCCAAGCGTTTGGCGGCTACTATCTTGGAATTATCGGACGATGACTTCGACGGATACGCCCAGAGCCTGATTATTAGCCCGGAAGACGGTAAGGCTATTGGTATTGAATCGGCGCGCCAGCTGGAGCGTTTCATGCGGCTCAAAGTTCCAAGCGACAAGCCCTACAACCGGGCAACTATCATTGAAGACAGCCATCTGATGACCATTGAGGCTCAGAACGCTCTGCTCAAGACTTTGGAGGAACCGCCGACTGGAACCCTAATCATCATGACAGTCAGTTATCAGCCGGCGCTTTTGCCGACAGTCCGCTCACGCGCCCAGACTCTGGCCGTCCAGCGCCCTGAGCAACAGCAGGTAAAAGACTTTTTCGCTTCGCGCGGTTTTGACGAAGATACGCTTGATAAGTCCTATGCCCTGAGCGGCGGCTCGCCGGGACTCATGAACGCTCTATTAGAAGAAGACGAGCACCCACTTAAGCTGGCCACTGAGCAGGCCCGGCTGTTGCTCAGCCAGCCGCTGTATGAGCGCCTAATTACTATCGACGCGCTGTCTAAAGACAAGCTGCTGGCGGCCGACACCATGGGCATTCTCCAGCGCATGGCCCGCATCAGCCTGCAAGATGCCACCGGTCAGGCGGCCAAACGTTGGCAGACCATTCTCGCGGCAAGCTACCAGGCAACCGAGGCCCTGAGAGCCAACGCCCAGCCTAAACTGGCGCTCACCAATCTGGCATTGCAGTTTTAGGGCGGATGCAGTAATCTAGATACACCATATGTATGAGCTCCTCATAATCGTCGCCTTTGCCGCGCTGGCTTATCATAATGCTGTTGTTCATGATGATGAATTCGCGCAGGTTGCCCGCCGCGCCGGTACCCGCATTGGCAAACTGTGGGATATTGCCCACCAGGGCATGCGTGAAAACCGCTTCCTGCGCGCCGAAAAAGCTCTCTTAACAATCCTCAAAATTGACGAAAAGAATGCCGCCGCTTATAACCGCCTTGGCATCCTCTACGCCAAGCAAAAAGAATACCGCGATGCCATCGATTGTTTTGAAATCGCCAGCTCCATTGAATCCACGCCGTCCAGCCTGCATAACCTCGGCCTAATCTATTATGAGACAGAGAATTATGATAAAGCCGCCGTCGCCTTTGAGCAGGCGCTTAAGTTGGATGATAAGTCCGCTGCCCGCCACGTGGCATACGCTAAGGTTCAAGACAAACTCGGCAATGACAAACTGATGTTCCAGGAGCTGGAAAAGGCCGCCGAGCTGGAACCAAACCGCGAGACCTTCACGCTATTGCACAAAGCCTACGCCAACCACGGCATGGCCGCCGAAGCCGACATCATCGCCGACAAGCTCAAGAAGCTGAAACCGACCGCCAAGCGCCGCCGCATCCTTCGCTCCCGCCGCGTCGTGGTCTAACAAAGTAATAAAAATTGGTGCAGGGTGCAGGATTCGAACCTGCGAAGGCATAAGCCATCAGATTTACAGTCTGACGTGTTTGACCGCTTCACTAACCCTGCATATTAAACGATTTAATCTAATCGCCAACTTATTTTAACAGATAGCGACCGCTGATGATATATTGAATGACCATGGTTGGGATAAAAAAGAAGGGCGAGGTTCGCATCCCCGCCAACATATATGTATGGAGACACGAGCTTCACACCGCACAAGCCTTAACCAGAAGCGGTTATACGGTTGAGTTCTTGCCGGTAGAGAACATAAAGCGACATAAATCACCGGATATCCTTATGCTTGGAGTAAAATGGGAAA
Source organism: uncultured bacterium (assembly GCA_963805865.1). Classification (GTDB taxonomy): domain Bacteria; phylum Patescibacteriota; class Saccharimonadia; order Saccharimonadales; family UBA4665; genus JARIHC01. The sequence goes on along the minus strand of CAWDVI010000001.1, from coordinate 122,899 downwards.
TAAAGGCCCCAAAAACAGACAAATTATCTGCCATTGAGCGAAACCTTAAACGTGCTACCAAACAGTCAACTAATGTTATTATTGACTCCCACCGCTTACGCAAGATCCACGATAGAACAGTTCGGCGATTACTGATCAGGAAGTATAAAGAACAAAATAGTATCAAGAAACTCTTATTTATTAATCGAAAGCGTCAAGTTGTTGACATAAGTAAACTGGCTTGATATTTTAATAACACAAGTCCCCCGCACGGAGCAGTATGTTCCTACCGCGGGGGCTTATTAGTATCAAATGACTTTGCAGAAAAGTAAGATGTTTTGATAATATATAGGCACGAAATCCTTGGACGGAGCAGGATGTTCCAACCCCAGGGGTTTCTTTTTTGAGTCAAGTGATTCAATTAAATGTGGAGCCATCTCCGGGATTTGAACCCGGGACCCCATCCTTACCATGGATGTGCTCTACCCCTGAGCTAAGATGGCACCGCGACCAGACAATAGTAGCAAATTATCCCTGTTTTTGCTACACTTTATATCTGTAAACAGGCCACCTTAGCTCAGTTGGCTAGAGCGGCGCTCTTGTAAAGCGTAGGTCGTCGGTTCGAATCCGACAGGTGGCTCCAAGTTATTTACAATCTGTTACGTATCTGTTAAGATAGAGGATAATTATGGCAAAAGGCGACAAGCGTAAAATCATTGGACTGGTCAGCGAAGAGACTGGCGAGCGTTTGTATTATACGACCAAAAATACCATGAACACTCCCGATAAGTTGAAACTGCGTAAATACAGCCCTAAACTGCGCAAGCACGTCGTCTTTACAGAAACCAAAAAGAACCTCGGCCGCAACGAAGCCCCCAAAAGATAGCATGCCTCTGGCATGACACGCTAAGCTACTTTACTAAGGTCCAGTAGGGTATTAACCAGTTCGGAGTGGCTCCAGACCAGTGGGGTGACGCCTAGCGGGGTGCCGGTTTCCGGGTCAAACTGCTCGCTCAGGGCGCCGCTGGGCAGTTCGCGGGCCAGCGCCCAGTCCACCAGCTTCTTAGCTTTTTCAGTCTGGCGTGAACTGACATAATATTGGGCTAGCCACAAAGTGGTCACAACCCAGGGGTTGCCGGTGTACTGGTGCTTGGTCAAGAAGTAGTTATCGTGTTCGTAGCGGGCCACGCCGCCGCTTGGTGAGGTGTTCAACAGCTTTTCTTCGACGTGCTTGGCGGTGCTAACGAGCCGTTTATCATCCAGGGGTAGCTGGGCGTACATATAGGGCCCGTAGAGGCTGGAGATATCCAGCGTGTTGTCGTAGCGCAGGGTGCCGTCTTCTAACATCAGATAGCCTTTTACGAAGTAGCCGTCCTTGTGATAGAGCTTGTCCAGGTTCCCGCGGATACCTTTGGCGGCGCGCTCCCAGCGGATAGCGTCATCCGGCTGGTCAACCAGGCTGGCAATCTTAGAAGCTGTTTCCAGGCCGGCGATGGTCACACAAGTGGTATAGGTGGAGGTCAAGAACTTCTCCTCCCAGAGATCGTAGCTGGCATGCGGCAGGCCGGTCTGTTCGTCTATGAACTTGGTCATGAATGCGGCACAGGGCGCCACGAAGGTGCGGTACAAGTTCTCAACGAACACCTTATCCTGGCTGGCTTCGTAAAACTCACCGATCATAAAGATGACGCCGGCTGTCTCGTCTTCCTGGATGGCTAGCTCTCGGTGCCGGCCGTGCACCAGTGGGTGCCAGGTACTGCCGATGGAGCGGTCAGGCTGATATTTATGCATTAGGTAGCCATCCTTGTGCATGGTGTCGCGGGCGAACTCAAAAAAGCGCTTGGCTTCTTCAAAGTGCCCCAGACGAATTAGCGGCCACAGCGCGTAGGCGGCATCGCGTGGCCAGCAATAACAGTAGTAATCGCGGCCGTAATTGAAAATGCTGGAGTCACCGCTGGCCAGGACCGAGCCACGCTCGTCACAATGAGCTTTGATAATCAGCATACTGTGCTCCAGGTCCTGGCGGTGCAACTCCGGTATCTCCTTAGTGCCACTGCCCAGCCAGGCTCGCCAGTGTTGGCGGACGTATTTAAGACGGTTCTGCATCGGCATCTGGTTGAAGTGGTCATGGACCTCTTGGGCGTCGCTCTGACTGCCGGCGGCTATAACCCAGTAATCGATGATGGTTGACTCGTTGCCACCCAGTGTCCGGCGGAAGCGGATAACGCTGTCGACGCCGCCATGCTCCACGGCATTATTGGATAGCTCGCCGTCCTCAGCGTCCAGGTAGGTGCCGGCCTTGCCTTCAATGCCGTAATTGCCGACGGCGTATTGGTCAAACTTTTCGCCATCGGCGAACTTACCGCCGATTAACAGGGAATAACGGCCCTTGTAATCCAGCACGTAGTGGCCGTCCGGTACGTAGATTGCCGTATCGGCCCGGCCGGCCCGCGAAATCTGGAACACCTGGTGCATAAATAGCCGAACATCACGCTCCTCGGGTCGCTCATTGGTGAGGGTGATGTGCCGCACCAGCGAGTTGGTCTCAATGTCTACGTAATCATGCAGTTCAATCGTAATCGCCAGATCGTTGGAGTGCAGATTGATTTTGCTGACCATGGCGTCGTCCTCGTATTCCACACGGACTTCCCAAGAGCCGTCATCGGTCCATTTGAACTGCTCGTTGACCCAAACGCCAATTTTGTGCTGTGACGAGCGAGCCGTCGTCAGGTTTTCCAGGCCAATATAAGGATAATAAAAATCGTGGACTAGACCGTTTTCGTCTAGACCTACGAAAGTCTGCCCATTACTGAGAACGACCGCCCGACCCATGGCTATACTTTAACACCTTTTTCGGCCAGCCGGGCCTGCAGGTCGCGGTAGACGTTCATAAAGTTAATATACCCCTCGTACGGCGTGCCGTAGGGGCTGAAATAGGCGTGGATATCACCGTCATTGAACCATTTTGTGCACATGTAGTAAAAGTGATCGGAGGTCTGCAGGCGCCGCCAATCTTCTATCAACGCCCAGTCACCGGTGCCGACAATCTGTTCGCCCAAGTCGTAGAGGGCTTGGATGGATGAACCCTGCATGGAGTTGCCCAGCCAGGCCGACAGGTCGCGCTCCGTATCGGCCCAGGTAATGATGTGCGGCACGCTGATTTCGCCAACCAGCTCAAAAGCATCAATCGTCTCGCTGACGGTCATAAAGGTATTGCCGTCTGTCTTGAGCCACTGCTTGGGCAGGTTCTCCAGAAAATCAAACACCCCGGATTCTTCCCACTGGTGCTCACCAAAGGTTTCGTAATCCATAAACAGGTCGATGTTGGTGGCGTCTTGGTCTTCGCTCATCCAATGGGCGAATTTGTCGGCTGTCAGCGGCCATTCTTTCCAGTCCCGGTCGCCGAAACGGAAGGCGATATCGTCGCTCAGGCGGTAATTTTTCATCAGCAAGCGAATGTTTTCGGTGCCGGCCGGCCGGTAGACGTGGTTCGGGCTACGCCACTCCAGCACTGGGTCCCAACCCTCGGTCAAAATCCCTTTGTAGCCGGCCTGGTCGGCCCACTTGGCCAGCTCGTCGTTATAAGCCAGCTCGGTGTTACGGAAGACGCGCGGGGTTTGACCGAACACCTCCTCGACTTTGCGGCGGTGCATATCCACCTGGATTTCAAATTCCTGGCGTGAATAAAAAAAGGCCAGGCTGTGATGATAGGTCTCAGCCAGGATTTCTACTCGGCCGGTACTGACAAGATCTTTGAATGATTTTAGGGCTTCCGGCGACCAGCGCTCCAACTGCTCGATGACGACGCCGGATAGCGATAGGCTGAGTTTGAACTGTGGGTTGTCTTTGAGTAGCTGTAGCAACCGGCGGTTGGTCGGTAGGTATGATTTCTCGGCCACTTTCTTGAGAATGCGCTGGTTGTTGGCGGGATCGTCTTCTTCGGCGTCAAAGTAATCATGGTGGGCGGCGGTGTCGAAGACCGTGTAATGCCGGATGCGGTACGGCTGGTGGACGTGCAGGTATAGCACGATGGCTTTACTCATGCCGGTACTCCCGATAAGTGTTGGTTGTAGAGGTCCATCACGCGCTCGCTGACGCTGTCCCATGACAGCCGTTGGTATTCCTGGTGGGCACCGTCAGCCAGTTCTTGGCGCAGAGCATCACTGCGCAGGACGTTGACAATCTGGTTGGCCATCTCCTGGACATCCCAGAAATCTACTTTGAGACAACTGTGCAGGACCTCGCTGACACCGGATTGTTTGCTGATGAGTGACGGCGTGCCATAACCGGCGGCTTCTAGCGGTGTCAGGCCGAACGGCTCGGATACTGATGGCATCACGAACAGATCGCCGATAGCGAAGGCATCGCGCCAGCGTTTGCCGCGTTGGAAATCCGTGAATATGACGTTGGGGCCAATGCCCAGTCCAGCCGCTAGCTCAATGAGCTCACGGTACTGGTCGCCACTGCCGACGATTAATAATAGCGATTTTGGCTCACGTGCAACTACCTCACGCATCGACTTCAGTAGGTTAGGTAAGCCTTTCTGGATGGTCAGCCGACCGACATTGACCACCACCTTGTAGCCAAGTTGTTTCATAAGTTCCAGATAACGGTAGGCATTGTCTGGCTCCAGCGGCGCCAGCCCTGCCGGATCCATGCTGTTATGAACGACCTCAATCTTATCGGCTGGAATGTGGTAATCTTCGATGATGCGCTGTTTGGTATGCCGGCTGACAGCGACGACTTTGTCGGCCAACCGCATAGACAGTGCCTCCACCTCCTTAACCATTGGATTGCCGCGCTCCACGCTACCGGCCCGGTCGGACTCCACGGAGTGGACGTGCAGAATCACCGGACAGCCCTTGGCCTGCTTGACGCGCAGAGCGGCCCGGAAAGTCAACCAGTCGTGGGCGTGCACAATATCGACTTGCTTGTCTTCGGTCAGCCGGGCCACGTTCTGTTCATAAATCCTCTGCTGATCGTGGATACCCAGATGTTGTTCACTACCATCGGGCAGGATGTAGCGTTGGCTGTCATAGACGCCCGCGCCTGGCAGGACCGCGGCCACAGCTTGCGGACTGGCGGCCGTCACCCGCATGAAATCTATCTCATTGTCGGCCTCATACGGTAGGATAAACTCGATGTCGACGTCATTTTTAGATAGGGCTTTACAGAGCTGGTAGCATGCCACACCCAACCCACCGCTATTGTGGGGAGGTAACTCCCATCCAAGCATCAGTACTTTCATAGCCCTCATTTTTAATTTATTTTAGGTTTTTCCCGACTTTTATTATAGATTGCCCGCCTCTATAGCACAAGCACGATAGCCACTAAAAAACGTGATATAAGTCAATAATTTGGCAGGGGCACGTGGAATCGAACCACGATCTAGGGTTTTGGAGACCCTCATACTAGCCGTTGTACTATGCCCCTATAAATCGCATTGATATCATACGGGAAAATTGCCTGGTTGTCATCTGTTTTTGCTTTTCATGAAGCCCAAAATCTGCTATACCTAATAGATATGGCGAAACTCAAGCCCACCAAGCCGTTCTTGATTATGCTGTATGGTTTTCCAGGAGCCGGTAAAACGTACTTTGCCCGGCAGTTCTGCGAGAACGTCCAGGCGGCCCATTTACAAGCCGACCGGATCCGCAGTGAGTTGTTTAGCGAGCAGAAGCATGACAAGCGCGAGGATGAGATAGTCGGCCAGCTTATGAATTACATGGCCGAGGAATTCCTGATGGCCGGCGTCAGCGTAGTCTACGACGTCAACGCCGCCCGTGGCAAACAGCGCTTCATGTTGCGTAACCTGGCCAAACACTGTCGAGCCGTGCCGTTAGTGGTGTGGTTCCAAATGGACGAGGATACGGCGTTCGGACGTAGTATCAAACGCGACCGGCGACGCGCCGATGACAAATATGCCACTACCCGTGACCGCACAACCTTCGAAGCTGTGACCGGTAAGATGCAGAACCCGGCGGCGAGCGAAGCCTACGCCGTGGTCAGCGGCAAGCACCTCTTTAACACCCAGCTAAGTGCCGTAGCGCGAAAACTGCGTGATATCGGCGTTCTCAGCACCGACGACGCCAGTACCAAAACCATCAAGCCCGGCATGGTCAATCTGATTCCGAACCAGCATCCCAAAACAGCCCACGGCCGCGTTGATATGTCACGGCGCAATATATCAATCCGCTAGATTAGATGGCTTACAAACGGTTCACGCTTCCTGACGGCACGCCAGTGACGGTGTATAAACGCAAGTCCAGCCGTAATGTACGGTTGACGGTCACACCGGATGGTGAGATTAAGGTGAGCATTCCTCGCTGGACAGCTTACGCGATCGGTTTGAGATTCGCTCATTCGCGGCTGGATTGGATCAAATCCCAGCAGAAACCGCCCGTTCGGCTGGTCGACGGCCAGCGCATTGGCAAGGCTCACCGATTACGGTTCACGCCACGTGCCGGCGCCGCAAAAGTCGCTACCCGCGTCAGCCAAACCGAGGTCATGGTGACTTATCCGCCAGACGAAGATGGCGCCGCGGTCGCCGTCCAGGAGGCCGCCAAGCGGGCCGTCATCCGGGCTCTGCGCGCCGAGGCCGAAACTCTTTTGCCACTGCGTCTAGCCGACTTAGCTAAGCGGAACGGCTTCACCTACAACAAAGTCACCATCAAACACATGAAGAGCCGCTGGGGGAGCTGTGACCGTCATCGTAATATCGTCCTGAATCTGTATCTGGTGCAATTGCCCTGGGAGCAGATAGACTACGTATTGTTGCACGAGCTGACGCACACTGAAATTTTGCGTCACGGACCGGATTTTTGGCAAGCCATGGAACGCGTCTTACCGGATGTCAAACGATTACGTAAAGCCGTTCGCGCGGCCCAGCCGTTAATCCATGACACAACCACGCCGCAAATTGTGGCATAATGGGACGAGCATGACGCTTACGCCTAAAACCATAGACAAGTTGAGCGAGCAGTTGGAACATCAACGTCTGACCAGTCTGATTAACAGCATGGCTGACGCTGTGATTGCCACCGACAAACAGGCCCGTATCCGGCTGTACAATGCCGCCGCCTTGAATGTCTTTGACGTCAATACCATCACTGAAGGCGCTCAGCTGGGCGCTATCTGCAAGCCAGTAGACAAGAACAACCAACCCTTTGATCTTGACGACATGATCAGAAACGCCACCGTGCCACATACCAACCGCGACCTCCGGCTCAAATACGCTGACGGCAGTGAGATCAATCTGTATATCAGCATCGCGCCGGTGCGACTGGGTTACGGCTCCAAGGGCGAGACCGGCTACGTTTTGCTACTGCGCGATATCACCCGCGAAAAATCCTTGGAAGAGGAGCGTGATGAGTTTATCGGCGTGGTTAGCCACGAATTACGCACACCGATTGCCATCGCCGAAGGCAATATTGGCAACGCCGAATTCATAGTTGGTAAAGGCGGGGATGCCGCCGCCGTTCAACAGGCTCTTAAAGAAGCCCACAACCAAGTATTGTTCTTATCAGATATGATCAATGACCTGGCTACGCTGAGCCGGGCGGAACGCGGCAAACTGCAGGTTGAGGTAGAGACCATCAACGTCCATGACCTGGGCCAGGAACTAGCCGACAATTACCGGCCGCAGGCGCAGGCTAAAGGTCTGGAGTTCAAGCTAGTGCTTGATCCTAACCTAGCACCACTTAGATCCAGTAAACTCTACGTGCGTGAAGTCCTGCAGAATTTTCTGACTAATGCCATCAAGTACACCGAAAAAGGCAGTGTTACCTTGCAGGCGCTTTCCAGTCCGGTTGGTACCTATTTCGCGGTTGCCGATACCGGTATTGGCATCAGCAAGGGCGACCGTGAACGAGTCTACGATAAATTCTTCCGCTCCGAGGATTACCGTACTCGCAAGGCCAACGGCACTGGTCTGGGGCTCTACGTCACCATGAAACTGGCCCGGCTGGTCCATGCCGAGGTCAACCTAGAAAGCGAGCTCAACAAAGGTTCTGTCTTCAAGGCTTTCTTCCCGAACCTGCAGTGACACTCATCACCGGTACGCAAACGTTGCGACCCTTCCAGGTGATGTCGCGGAACTCGTATTGCCACATCGAATAACTCAGCAGGCCGATATCAAAGATGGCTACCAGAGGCAGTGTCCATAGCCCGCGCCATAGAAACCGGCGGTAGGTTAAGCGCACAATCAAGGTGTAGAAAGTAACTAGCAACGTCGAAGCCACCAAGCTAATGACAAGCAGAAACCACTGATGGTTGGCGGCCGCGCTGATTGCCAAGGCGAACGGCCAGACCAGCGCCGCCAGCTCGCCCACCACCGATAAAGCCACAAGTTCTGGCCGGCGGTGCAACTGCGGGTAGCGGGTACGTACGGCGGTAGCGCGCTGTTCAGCCAGGCTTTTGGCACTACCCAGATCGGTCGTCTGGTCGCTTTGCATGAAACTGTAGCCATCACGGCGCCCGGCTGTCTGGCGGGCAAAATAACTCTCCGGCGAGATACTACGGCTGACGGCCTCAAAACCACCAGCCGCCCTCAGCTCCTTGGCTGTAATCAGCCAGCAGGTGCTAAGCACTGGTGGCCGCTCTAACAAGCGGCGTGGCGGCGACAACTCCCAAGCATAACGGGCTGGTTGGATAAGCAATGATTCCACGCTGGAGCGCGGCGGTAGCTGGTTGCCAGGGATAAAGCTAGCCATCGTCTTGCGCTTCTGTGACATCACCTCGACCATAGATCTCAGGGTGCCCGGCCGGAAACGCGTATCTACACCACAGAACAGTAGGACGTCGCCATTAGCTTCCTCGGCTAACTGATGATATGCATAATTTTTGGCCAGCCAATGTTCTGGCGGCGTCTGGCCGGCGATGAAACGTACGCCGCTCTGGGCGAAATCACGGATAATCCCAGGCGTGCGCTTGTTCTGTGAGCAGTCGTCCAGCACCAGAACTTCCAGCTTAGGGTAATCACTGCTTACCAGCGTGCGCAGACAGGTCTCCAGGTCATCCGTCTCGTTACGGGCCGGTATGGCCACGCTGAGCGTCGGCAGTTCCTTGTCTGACAGGCTTTTGACCTCAGCCGGCGGCCGGGTGGTGCGCAGATGACGCCGGGTGGACGCCCATAGCACCAAAGCCACAACCAATTGAACAATGGCAACGGCGTACAGCCACGTTATACCGGTTATTTGATAATGGCGGTCCAGCCAAACCCCGCCCAGCACTAACAACTGGCAGCCAATCAGCCACCAACTGGTCCGCATGGTCGATCGGTAGAGATGCTTGGCTTGTAGCCGGCCCTCAAGCACCCTGAGTAGATTGATCATCCGATAAATACTAAAAATTAATATCAAGCCGCTCCAAACGCTGATATTCCAACCAAATATCAAGCCGCTGACTAGTGCTAGTGGCGGGATGACAAGACAAGCTAAAATACGTCGTGCTGGCCACAGGGGCGGCAGCCATATAAATAATTCAATAGCACTAATCCCGGCTAGCCAATACAACGTAAGCGACATACCGATACTATAGCAAACTCGCCAATCCGCTTGACCTCTGGTATGACGCCGTGCTAAACTTGACATCAGTGGCCTACAAATCATGTAGGCTTTTTAATTTGGGAGAACAGTAAGAGCTACGATGGCCGACCAGCCAAACAAGCCTACCACCAAGAAACGACGGGTCAAAAATCCGGAGACTTTCCGTGAGCGCGCCCAAAAGGCCGTCGAAGCCGGCAATCAGCCTAAATCGAGCGCCCGGATCAAACGGGCCGGCAATAAGGCCACCGGGCCGGTTCGCCGCCAGATTGGCCGGGTATACAATTCCAAACCACTGGCGCCGTTGCGCAAAGTTTTAAGAGTAGTCGGACGGGTCATTTTCCCCAAATATTTCCGGGAGAGCTGGCAAGAGCTCAAGCTGGTCACCTGGCCGGATTGGCCACAAGGCCGCCGCCTAACTTTTGCCGTGCTGGTGTTCGCCGTTATCTTCGGCGTGGCAATTGCCGGTGTCGACTGGGTCATCAATAAGATATTTGAGCATTTATTACTTACCTAAAGGGAGCAAGTCAAGGGAGAAACCATGAGCAACAAACGTTATGACACCTCTAAACGCTGGTACGCTATTCACACCTATAGCGGTTATGAAGAAAAAGTCGCCGAAAGCATCCGTCAACGCGCCGACAGCCTGGACATGAAAGACAAGATCTTTCAGGTCCTGGTGCCGAAAGAAAAGATGATTGAGATCAAGAACGGCAAGCGCCGGGTGGTCGAAAAACGCATTTTCCAGGGCTATGTACTGGTTCAGATGAAGCTTAGTGAAGACGCCTGGTACATCGTGCGCAACACGCCTAGCGTGACTGGTTTCGTCGGCTGCGGCACCGACCCGACGCCTGTCGAACAGGACGAGATTGAAAAAATCCAAAAACGCATGGGTCTGGAACAGCCCAAGCACAAGATTGACTTCACAATTGGCGAAGTTGTCAACATCATCGACGGCCCGTTCAAGGGCTTCGACGGCTCTATCAACGAAATCGACGCCGCCAAAGGCAAGCTCAAAGTGCTGGTCAACATGTTTGGCCGCGAAACCCCCGTCGAGCTCGACGGCCTGCAGGTAAAACGAGTCTAGACAACAGGGGTGAAGTCTGATAGTATTAATCAGTTACGCATTCTAGAGAGATAAGGAATTATGGCAAAAGTAGTTAAAGCAAATTTGAAGATGAAGATCCGCGGCGGCCAGGCCAGCGCGGCTCCGCCTGTCGGCAGTACGCTCGGCCAGTACGGTGTTAATATGATGGATTTCATTAATCCGTTTAACGACGCCACCAAAGATATGAAGGGCCAGATGGTCACGGCGCACATCACTATTTATGACGATCGCTCGATGGATTTTCGAGTAGTTGGCGCGCCAACAGATGACTTGATCCGCGACAAGCTGGGCATCCAGAAAGGGTTCCGGCCGTCCTAACACCGAAAAGGTCGAGAAGAAGCTCAGCCAACAGCAGTTGACCGAAATCGCCGAAGCCAAGGCTGGCGACATGAACGCCGAAGACGTTGAATCCATCAAGAAGATGGTTGCCGGCACCGCCCGCAGTATGGGCGTTGAAGTAGAACAGTAAGGGCGGGAGAAGGTATTCGAACATGACAGAAGCCTCTCCACAGGCGTCGCCTGAGGCGGCCGCCAGAGATCAATACGATCAGCAGGTCATACACTCTTATGAGTTTGGACACCACCTTGCTGAAGTAGCAATGAATATGAGCGCGTGGGCGCCGCATGTCGATTGGTCGGCACGCTTAAAAGGCGAGGGCGTCATTAGTAAGCCGGTTATATCTGAAGCTTTCGTGCGCGTTAAACGTTATGACTTTCTGCCACCCGAAGCCAAGCCTCGTAACGCGCTAGACCGGCCGCTCGGCATTGGCCACGACCAAACAAACTCACAGCCTAGTACTGTCGCTAAAATGCTGGAATGGCTGGACCCCCAGCCTGGCCAGAAAATTTTGGATGTTGGCGTCGGATCCGGCTGGACAACTGCTTTGCTGGCCGAAGTAGTAGGCTCGGAGGGCTCTGTCCATGGTACGGAAAGGATTCTGGAACTGGCGAAAATGGCCAAATCAAACGTTGGCCAGTATGAGTACCCGCAAGCAACCGTCCATTACACGCCAAAGCGGCTTGGGCTAAAATCAGAAGCGCCATACGACCGTATTCTTGTATCCGCCGCTACAAAAGCACACTGGCTAGCGGAATTAATCCAGAAACAACTTTCTGCCGAGGACGGCATAATAGTAGCGCCTTTAGCCAGTGACGCATCTCATGGAACAGACCGCCATGATATGGAACTAGTTTCCGTTCAAAAAAATGGCCAAGATATCAAATGGCTCCAAAGAGAAGACGGTTATGCGTTCGTCCCGTTAGTACTGCCAGAAAAGTAGTGACTCATCAGGGGTAATGTAGTATAATAATTGAAAGTATTAATTTTTGTGGGAGGCTTAAGACCTAGCCATTCGTACCACGAAAGGAGTAAGTTATGGCTAAGAAGGCCAATTATTAGAAAAAGCCCAGTCACTGGGGCTAGAAGTTAGCGCTAAAAATACTATTGCTGAGATTGAGGCGGCTATCGCGTCGGCGGATGAGAAACCGGCGGAGCCTGAAGCGCCAAAGGCCGAAGTCGCCAAAGCCGGCAAGCGCAGTGCCAAAGCCCTCAAGGAAGACGCTGAAAAGCAAGCCAAAGAAGAGCGCAAGGCCGGTGACGAGCCAGCAGCTGAAAAGCCCAAGAAACCACTGGTCAAACCGTCCCGTCCCCGCCTGGAGCGACGCGCCAAGGGTTATCGCAAAAGTGTCGAACAGCTGGAAAAGAACAAGAACTATCCGCTTAACGAGGCCGTCAAGCTAGCTAAATCAACCAGCCACGTAAAGTTCGATGCCACCGTTGAACTGCATATTAATTTGGCGGTCGATCCAAAACTGGCCGATCAGAACGTCCGCGATACATTGGTATTACCGGCCGGTAGTGGCAAATCAGTCAAAATCGCCGTTTTCACCGAGGATACGGCCGACGAACTGACGGCTAAGTTCGACAAAGGTGTAACGGACTTTGATATTTTGATCGCCACGCCTAACATGATGGCGCAACTCGGCAAATACGCTCGCGTACTCGGCCCTCGCGGTCTGATGCCAAACCCTAAGAGCGGCACCGTCACCACGGATATTGATAAGGCTGTGGCTGAAGCCAAGGCTGGCCGTGTGGAATACCGGGTAGACAGCACCGGCATCGTTCACCTAGGTATCGGCAAAGTCAGCTTCAGCGAACAGCAGTTGCTGGATAACGTAAACGCCGTGCTTACTAGTGTTAAGAACAACAAACCACAAAGTGTCAAAGGCGTATATATCAAAAATATATACCTGACGACCAGCATGGGTCCATCCATTAGCGTAGATACTCCTAGTCTGTCATAATAACTGTCTATGGGCGCTGAGCAGAAACAAGTCCCGGGCGGTCTAGTTGTCTTCTTTGAGGGCATTGATGGTGTCGGCAAGACTACACAGCTGGAGCTGGCCGCCGAAAGCTTGCGCGCTGACGGCTGGAGTGTAGAAACGACCCGCGGCCATGGCGGCAGTGAATTTGGTGAATTATTGCGCCAGGCATCACTGTCAGATGCCCTGCGGCCAGTACCGTCGGATTTTTATCTGTCGCGTTCCATCCATGAAGCATTACTGCCGTCGGTGGACGAGCATCGCAAACAGGGTGACATAATACTAATTGACCGCGGACCATTATCCATCGCTGGCTACCAGATGTACGGCGATGGCCTCGACCACGAGCTGGGCTGGTCTGCCATAAAGACCGAGCTAGAGGATTTTTCACCAGAACTTAACATCGTCTACACCGCGGCCGTATCAGTAGCTCAAAGTAGAGCTCTGGTGCGCTCAAAAGGCAAAAAGCAGGATTACTTTGAGAGCAAGCCAGCTGGCTTTTTTGACATGGCCCAACAGGGGTATATGGATGCCGCTGAAAAGTTTGGAGCGGCTATCATCGATGCCGAGCAATCAATCGAGCAAGTTCATGCTGAGACCATGGGTGCTATCCACATGGCGCTAGATATATAACCAGAAATAAGCATAAGCACTCCTAAACACCTTTTTGCGTAAAAATCACATTATTATTCTACTTGCTTTATCAGTGGCGCCTCGACTACAATACATATAGATTTTGGAGGGGCCCATGGGGGTATATAGCAACACACAAATCCGAGCGGCGGTGGGCGAGGGGCATATTTTATGCCACCCGTTCAATCCAAAGCACGTAGCGCACGCCAGTCTGGACGTGACGCTTGGTTATTACTACTACCGCATTGAGAGAATGAACGAGCGAACCATCTACAACCCGTTTGACAAAGAGGACGTAGAGCGCTATTTCGAGGGTCCACACAAGGCTCTGTCGCACGGCGAATGGTGCGCGCTAAATGGCTTCAAGCCTTTTAATAACATCCCACTAGACCATCCGGTTATCAGCCTGAAGCCGCGCGAACGCATCCTGGCTCATACGCACGAATTCTTTGGGATCTTGCCACCTGGTGCCTGTGAGGTACGGTCGCGCTCTAGCTGGGGACGCAACGGTATAGCCGTCTGTTTTGACGCTGGCTGGATTGATCCCGGTTACGTCAATCGCCTGACGCTGGAAATATATAATTTGAATGATCGCGAGACGGTCTTACTACCGGTCGGCGAACGTACCGCCCAGATTATTTTTCACGAGACCGGACCGGTCGATGGCACTTACGGCCAAGGCCGTGACAAGGGCTTCAGCGGCAAGTACCAACAAGGCACCGACCTGGAGACCATTATTAAAACCTGGTCGCCGGACATGATGTTACCCAAGGCCTACCAGGATAAGCGGGCCTTGCCATCCAAGATTGAGGGGCTGGGCGGTTATGACTAGAGGCAAATACATCGTTCTGGAAGGGCCAGAGGGCGTCGGCAAGACGACCCAGATTCAAGAGCTGGCCCGCCGTCTGCGGTCTGCTGGCTTACCGGTACGCACTTTGCGTGAGCCGGACAGCCAGAGTGATCTAACCGCTCGGGCTATCCGCCAACTTACTCAAGATCCGCATTATCCGATGAATACTCGCACGGAAGTTCTGCTCTACAACGCCGCCCGCGCCCAAAGCCTGCAAGTTATCAAGAAGAGCGTTGATGACGGCGTGGTTTGCCTGGTTGACCGCAATTATCTGACCACCTTGGCCATCCAGTACTACGGCCGTGGCGACGTACCGGACTATGACACCATAAATTCGATTATTAACTTCGCGGTTGGCGGCGTTGAGCCGGATCTGTGTATTGTCATGGACGCGCCGGTGAACGTACTTCAAGAGCGCATGGGCGGTCGTCGCGACGGCGAGCGCTTTGATAATCTGGACGCCGCGTTTCTGGAGCGGATCCGGGCCGGTTATCTGTGGGAAGCCCGTCAGCGCCAGCTACCGGTAGTCTTCGCGACCGATGATCCGGCTGTAGTGGCTGATAATATCTGGCAATTGGTGTCGCGCGAGCTATCGGTGCGCGAACCGGCTACCAAAGCCGCCGCCACGGCACCAGCCGCCTCTGTTAAAGAAGTCATTGAGCAGAAACAACTAACTAGAAATAACCCCGAGAGTGACGCCGAAGAACCATTCGTCGACAAAGACAAGCAGGGCCGCTTCCGCATCACCAAGGCCGGCAAAAATTACCTGCAAGACGCCGTTACCAGCACCGACGGTAACGTCTACGCTTTTACCGATAAGCTCAGTCCGGTGACTATAGCCGCCGCCATGGCCCGTCTGAGCCGCCGTGGCGACGATATGCGTATCACAATCCTGGACGAGTTCGCCGGCAAGATAGACAAGGACGCCCAGCTCCTCAAGCGTGTTATCACGGCTTATGGCGATGATTCCGTGCAACAGCTTGGCGGCATCCACGTGGTGGTTGAGAATGCCTCCAATTTGCTGACTAAAAAACTGGAATGGGGCCGCCTGGCGGCCTACCTGGAGCAATCTACCCGCTACATTTACTTTGACCAGAAAGACGCTGCCGGAAAATATAGATACTACACGCCGCCCCACCTGAAGCCGAAAATCAAAAAACAGTACAACCAGACTATGGACGCCGTCTTTGATCTGTATTCAGAGATGGTTCGCAACCTAACCGAGCACATACGCGGCAAGTCATCTGTTCCGGAGAAAGAGCGCGACGGTGCCTGGAAGGGTGCTACGCGCGCTCAGGCCTGTGATGCCATCCGGCCGGTTTTGCCAGTAGCTACAAAGTCCACCGTCGGTATCTACGCCTCCGGCCAGGCTCTGGAAAGTTTAATTATGCACTTGCTCAGTGATGAACTGCCAGAAGCTCGCGCCACCGGCCAAGATATGCTGGAGCAGTGCCGCCAGGTCATGCAAACATTTCTGGAGCGGGCCGACAAGCCAGAACGCGGTGGCGCCATGGTAGCTTACCGGGCTAATACCGCCAAAAAGGTATCCAAACTGGCCAAGAAATATCTGCCGGAAAGTTATTCGTCCGAGACGGAGCCGGTAGAACTAGTCGATTTCTGGCCCAAGAACGAGTTATTGCTAGTGCCGGACATGGTCTATGAACACAGCAATCTATCGCGCGATCAGCTGGAGTCCGAAGTTAATAATTGGCCATACACCAAGAAGGCCGAGGTTTTTAAGGCCTACATGGGTGAGCGCCTGAACCGTCGCCACCGCCCCGGCCGGGCGCTAGAAAAGGCCCATTACAGTTTTGACCTGGTGTGTGATTACGGCATTTTCCGTGACTTACAGCGTCACCGTATGGTTGATGATCTGAATTGGCAGTTGCTGACGCCTCGCTACGGCTACGAGATACCAGCCTTAGTCGAAGCGGCTGGCTTGACGGAGCAATTCCAAGAGTGTTTTGACATCAGCCTGAAGCTCTACAGCCAATTGCAGTCAGCCGGATACGGCCTGGAAGCCCAATATGCCACCTTGCTCGGCCACCGGATGCGCTGGAAGGTAACCTACAACGCCCGCGAAGCTTTCCACCTGCACGAACTGCGCACCAGCCCGCAAGGCCACCCTGGTTACCGCAAACTGGTGATGCAGATGCACGAGAAGCTGGCCGAAGTCCACCCCTTGCTGGCCGAGAACATGAAATTCATCAATACCGACGAAGACCCCGAGCTGACCCGCCTGGCCGCCGAACGTTACACCCAGTTCAAACTGGCCAAACTGGACAAAAAACCCAGCTCTTCTTGACAGCCCCATGGGCCTGTGCCAGTATGATTAGCATGTGCCAACAGGTGATTAACAACATCATCATTATCCGCTCTTCCAGCGGGTAGCTAAGCACGTATTTAAAAAGCGTATAGCTCCCGCCACCAGCGGGAGTTTTTAATTTGCGAAGGAGGAAAACCATGGAAAGCAAAACAGTATTAACCACAGAGTCAGATGTTGGGCCAGATGAGGACCATGTGCTTGACCTGCCATATGTAGGCCTAAAAGGTCGGGCGCTGGCAGAAACAGTGCACCGAGCTGGTCCAGAATCAGTTGTGAATTTAGGTTCTAAACAGGTACGCTACTTGTCTGCAATCTGCATGCGTAACCAAAAAACGTGGCCGGGTGGATTCTTCGAGAGCAACGTTGACGAGTTGATGGATCGCTCTTGACCCAGCCCCTGACCTCTGGTAAGATAAAACCACGTTGCCAAAGACAGCGACGGGCATAACAGCCTTGATAATGTCGCCTAGGTACAAATCTCTTTTTGTATGGCAACCGGCATGGGACTCGGTCGATATCCTGCGTCTATAAATATTAAGTTGGAGATAATTTATGGCTCTAACCAAAGACAAGAAAAACGAGATAGTCAGCGAAGTTGCTGATCTATTACAGAATTCAAAAATGACGGTAGTCGCCAAGTACCAAGGCACCGGCGTGAAGGCTATGCAGCAACTACGCCGCGATGCCCGCGAAAACGGCACCAAGGTCAAGGTTGTAAAGAACCGCTTGGTCGCCCAGGCGCTCAAGAACACCGACAACCTCAAAGAAGTTGACACCGCCCAGCTGGAAGGCATGTTGCTATACGCTTTCAACGGCGATGACGAAGTCGCGCCGGCACAAAGCCTGCACAGCTTCGCCAAAAAGAACCCCACGCTGGAGTTCGTAGGCGCTATCACGGCCGAAGGCCAATTCATCGGTGCTGACGAAGTCAAAGCCCTGGCCGTATTGCCGGGCAAGGACCAGATGATCGCTGGTCTCATCAACACCCTGAACGCACCCGTACACGGTGTTATCAGCGGTTTGAGTGGCGACCTGCACGGCTTTTTGAAGGGCCTGTCAGCCAAAGCTGCAAATTAATTAAGTTTTAAGGAGAAAATATGGCAGATTTAAAGAAAATCGCGAAAGAACTGACCGGACTGACCGTCCTGGAAGTTAATGAACTAGGAACTATTCTTAAAGACGAGTACGGCATTGAGCCAGCCGCCGCCGCAGCTGTCGTAGCCGCCGCCCCTGCAGGCGACGCCGCTCCAGCCGCAGAAGAAAAGAGCGAATACGACGTCATCCTGAAAGATGCCGGCGCCCAGAAGGTTGCCGTCATCAAGGCCGTTAAGGACATCACCGGCCAGGGTCTGGGCGAAGCCAAAGCTGTCGTCGACGGCGCACCTAAGCCCGTCCTCGAGAAAGCCAAAAAAGAAGACGCCGAAACCGCCAAGAAAACCTTGGAAGACGCCGGCGCCACCGTCGAACTGGCGTAAGCTAACCTATCACTGTAGGTTTCAAAAGACCTCTTTAGGGAGGTCTTTTGCTTATGCTTGTATATTAAATCTACAGGGAGTAACCTAATTGCATGGAGTCAATCGACAAACGAGCCGAGCTGGAAGAATTTGTTGACTTGTTTCAGCGATCCGGTGCCGAGGCATTTCTCAACGATAACAGAGAACTTGATTGGGTAAGGGTTGGCAAGAATACGGCTACGTTATTTGGCGGAGGCGTTGATAGCGAGCTGCCGTCAGAAGATGAGCATGTAGCCTTTGAGACAGAAGTCGGCGAACCAGTAGAGATAATAGGCCGCCCAGCCCTTATCGAAACGGTCTAGTTTATTAAATTTGGCAAGTGCTGGGAAGCGAGTTTGATAAGTTCTATGAACTTCTTTTTGCTCATGCTATTATTATATCAGGTTTACAAAAAACCAAAAACAAACACAAAAAATAATATTGCTAAAAAAGCACCAAACATGTACAGTAAGTTATTAACTAGTACCTATTTCGGGACACTGTTTTAATTTTGTTGCTGTATAGTGTTATAAATAAGGAGAAAGTATGCCTCGGATAACCGAACCAAGTCAGGCGGTCAAAACTGCTGTTGATTACTTTGAGAAAGTAGTTGCACCTGTCACTAAAGACGTTCAAATGAACCTAGAGTCTCTAGAGATGTCACAGGATAGCAAGCAGTGGCTTGTGACGTTAAGCCACAGAGACCTCACTACATCTTCGGTCTATACTTTATATCCTAACGCCGCCCCTAGACTATACAAACTCTTCACAATTGATGTGGCATCTGGCAACGTGCTGTCAATGAAGTCCACTAAACCGTAATTAAGTATGTGGTTATGACTGAAGCTGAGTACTCAGTATTTCAGGGCACGTGTACCAGAAGCGGGTTAGTTATTGATACAAATATGCTAATCGTATATCTGGTTGGGCTATACAATCCTGATGAAATACCAAAGTGTAAACGCACAAGAGACTATAAGATTGATGATTTTATATTCATATATGAACTAGTAAAAAATACAAAAGCTAAAATCATAGTTACCCCGCATATACTTGCGGAACTATCAAACCACACTTTTGATAAGCTGTTTTATGAACCAGGGCTAAGCAAGTATATAAAACGTGTAGTTGACGAAGTCGCCAAAGCTACTGAACATCCATCTTCTAAAGACGATTTAATAATCGACATTAAGTCATTAGCTAGGTTTGGGTTTGCGGATTGCTCTATCATTGATGCTGCAAGAACTCTGAGATGCGCAGTATTAACAAATGAAGGCGAACTATCCCGTTCGCTTGAAGCCGAAAAAGTTCCCGTCTTAGACATAAACCATATACGAGCCTGGAAAGCATTGCTCCCTACAGCTTAAACTTATTTGTCTTGACTACATACTCGCCATTTATCCACAGCCGGCCTGTCGTTTTTGACTTGACCTGTTAAACATGATAGTTTTAAGGGGAAAGTGTACCTTGAGATAAACACTTCGTAAGAGAGACAGATACCAATATGCCAGACGTACCAGATAAACAGATTAAACGCCTTCGAACCCTCATCCAAGAGGCTGAGACTAATTTATCCGCCGCCAATGAGCTGCTGATTAGTTTGGTCGGCGATGACGAGAAGGTCGCGCCAGTAGCCCGTGAAGATACGCTGGGCAAGGTGATTGAAGGTGTTTTTGACGGCCAGAACATGGTCGGATCGGATGGCAAAACCTATCCCGTGCCGGCTAACTACGCCAGCAAATCCAAGCTGGTCCAGGGTGATATTCTTAAATTGACGATTGCCGAGGACGGCGCCTTTCTTGTACAAACAGATCGGCCCAGTGCCGCGCAAGCAGGTTGTAGGCGCGCTAATGCTGGAAAACGGTCATTATTTCGTAGAGGTAGGCAAGAAGAAACTGCGCGTATTGCTGGCCAGCGTGACATATTTCAAGGCCAAGCCTGGCGACCAGGTGAGCGTCAACATCCCAGAAGATGACAAAGCCGCCGAATGGGCCGCCCTAGAAGCCGCTCTTTAGCTATCTGCTTAAAGTACAACACCTATGGCTCATTAGAGCGAGTATAATAAGAGATGACCATGGGGCAAGCCTTATACCGTAAACACCGGTCTCGCAAGCTGTCCGAGATTGTCGGGCAGGAACACATCACAAAAACCCTTTCAGAAGCGTTAAAACAGGGGCGGATTAGCCATGCCTATCTTTTGACCGGGCCGCGCGGCGTCGGCAAGACGTCAATCGCCCGTATCCTGGCCCATGAGATCAACGGTCTGCCATATGATGACGACTCGGCGCATATTGACATCATTGAGATTGATGCCGCCAGCAATCGCCGGATTGATGAGATTCGTGAACTGCGTGAAAAGGTCTACGTGGCGCCTGCGCAGGCCAAATACAAGGTATATATCATCGATGAGGTGCACATGTTGACGCGCGAGGCCTTCAACGCCCTGCTCAAGACACTGGAAGAGCCGCCAGAGCATGCCGTGTTTATCCTGGCCACCACCGATGCCCATAAATTGCCCGAAACCATCGTCAGCCGCACCCAGCGCTTTAGTTTTAAGCCGGTTGATAAGGACCAGGTCGCCCGGCACCTGGCAGATATCGCCAAACAGGAGAAAATCAAGATAAGCCCGGAGGCGCTAGAACTGCTGGCCGAACACGGCGAAGGCAGTTTCCGCGACAGTATAAGTATGCTGGATCAGGTCAGCGGGCAATCTGCGGCCGTTGAGTTGGAGGATGTGCAACGTCAGCTTGGCCTGCCGCCAACAGAATCAATTGATAAATTGCTAGCTATGCTGGCTGATGGTGCCGCGGCCTCAGATATGATGCGGGCCCTGAGCCAACTGTACGATCAGGGTTACCAGCCGGCGGCAATCGCCAAACGGCTTGGTCAGACCCTGCGTTCCGGGCTAGCTGATGATTCACTCGGCATTGATAGCCGCCAGGCCCTCAGCCTACTGGGCAAACTTATAGCCGTGCCAGCCTCGCCGGAGCCCGCTAGCTTGCTAGAAATCATACTACTGGCTAACCTGCCCGTATCGGATCAGGCCGCACCTGCGGTAACGCGTCCACCGGAAACCAAGCAGCCAGAAGTAAAACCCGCCAAGAAAGCCGAAAAAGCCGAGTCAGCGCCCACTACTACCGTTACTGCCAAGACTAACGTAACCGTTAACGATGACATGTGGCCACAAGTCCTAACGGCACTCAAGAGTAAGCACAACACGCTTTACGGCGTGGCCCGGATGGCTAAACCGCAGTTAGACGGTGACACTATGCGGCTGACCTTCGCCTTCGCTTTTCATAAGAAGCGGCTTAACGAAGCTGGCAACCGGCAGAAACTGATAGACATTATGGAAGATATGACAGGCAAAAAGATTAACATTGAGTGCGTGGTTGAAGAAGACGCTAGCGAGCCGGCTGAGCTATCAACCGTAAGCAATATCTTCGGCGGCGGCGAACTGCTAGAATCTTAAATATGGAACCGACTACCGCCCAAGACCAGCAGCCCCAAAACAGCGAGGCCGAAGCCAGCCTGCTCGGCGCTTTGTTGATAGATAGCGACGCGATAGTTAAAATCGCTGATCATATTAATGCCGACGACTTCTTTGAAGCCCGTCATCGCTATATCTATGAGGCTATCAATCAGTTGTATGAACAGCACAAGGCGATTGACGTGCTGACCCTGACCGACAAATTGCGCAATAACGGCCATCTGGAGAGCGTCGGTGGCGCCGGTTATCTGACTGAGCTGACCAACTTTGTGCCAACAGCCACCCATGTGGAGCAATATGCCGATATTGTAGCTCAAAAATCACTACGGCGGCGTCTGATTGCCGCTTCCAAGGATATAATCGACCTTGGCAAAGATGAGTCCAAACAACTGCGCGAGCTTATAGAAGAAGCCGAAACACGGCTGTTTGAGGTCAGTCAGACACACGTCCGGCAGAACGTCATCAGCCTGGAGGCCATTCTGGCGGAAAGTTTTGACCGGTTGGATGATTTACATAAGGATAAGGATAAGATCCGCGGCATCCCGAGCGGATTTAAAGATGTTGATGATAAACTGGCAGGTTTTCAGCGTTCCGATTTAATCATTTTGGCCGCACGGCCGTCCATGGGCAAGACCGCTCTGGCGCTTAACTTTGCCCACAATGTAGCCGTTAAGGCCGGCGAGCCGGTCCTGCTTTTCAGTTTGGAAATGAGCAAGGAACAGCTGGTTGACCGTTTGTTATCCATGGAATCCGGGGTTGATGCCTGGGCCCTGCGCACCGGCAATCTGACGGACGCCGACTTTGAGAAAATCGGCCGGGCCATGGGCACGCTGGGCGAAGCCCAGATTTACATTGATGACACACCGAGCATTACCGTCAGCGACATGCGCACCAAGGCCCGCCGCGAGGCCCACCAGCGCAAACTTGGCCTGATCATCGTTGATTACCTACAGTTGATGAGCGGCGGCCACCGTTTTGGTAATGACCACAACCGCGTGCAAGAGGTGTCGGAGATTTCGCGCGGGCTGAAAGGCATCGCCCGCGAGCTGAATGTACCGGTATTGGCGCTTAGCCAGCTGAGCCGCTCGGTAGAAAACCGTTCGCCGCAGATTCCACAACTGGCCGACCTGCGCGAATCCGGCTCAATCGAGCAGGACGCCGACGTCGTGGCCTTCATCTACCGCGAAGAATTCTATAACCCAGAGACCGACCGCAAGAAAATGGCCGACATCTTGATTAAAAAGCACCGTAATGGACCGACCGGCAGTTTGGAGCTGTATTTTGATAATGAGAAGCAACGCTTCCGCTCAGTTGATAGCCGCCATAAAGATCCATTTCACCAGTAGTTTCATTATATATACCCCTCTATCAGCACGGGCAGGTACCTTGTCCTGATAGATGATGAGGTATAATCTATCTCATAGATGAGAAAAATTAAACGTTTCTTTGCCGTCAACCGGCCATATTTTTTTCTTGGCGTGGCTATATTGGCTATATTGGCCTGGTTAATGTTGTACCGGTTGGGCTCGTTGGTAGGCGGCCTGAGTATTGGCGAGCATGCCACCTCTGTATTGCCAGCTGGCTGGCACGACATCTATAACAACGCCATGTATCTGCCATTAAAAGCCGTTCAATCAACAGATTTCTATCTGTTTCCGCACCATGGCTTGACTCTGACACGGTTACCAAACACGCTGTTTGGCACCCTAGCTATCATTAACTTTACCTGGTTAATATGGCTTTGGCACGGCCGCCGTACCGCATTGATTGCCGGGTTATTGTTTGCCACCAGTGCTTGGGTACTGCACACCAGCCGCTTGGCTAGCTTTGACGTGCTGTATTTGTGGGCACTACCAACGTTGTTGCTTATGAACGTAGCCTTGCAAAGGCGCCCAGACAAAACGCTGGTCGTCTATGGCAACGTACTTTTATGGGGCCTACTGCTATACATTCCAGGGATGGTCTGGCTGGTGATTATCAATATCTACATCCAGCGCAAGGCCGTAGCCAAAGGCTGGCAACACTTTGGACGTTGGTGGCAGAGGTTGCTATATCTTTTAGCGGGTGCTGTTTGCCTACCTCTGCTTATTAACAACCTGCGCCAGCCGGAACTATTGCGTCTTTGGCTCGGCTTGCCGGCTCATCTGGCCGCGCCATTGCAGTTACTGAAAAACTTCGCGGCAGTGTTCATTCATTTATTCATCAGAGGTCCACAGTACCCTGATATCTGGCTTGGCAGAGCGCCAATTCTAGATGTCTTTACGCTGGCAATCTGCCTGATTGGCCTATATTTTTACGCGCAACATTGGCAGGCCTCACGCAGTCGATTGCTGGGCGGTCTATTTCTGGTCGGCGCTATCCTGGTAGCCCTTGGCGGGCCAGTTGGCCTGAGTCTGCTAGTGCCGCTGTTATATATCGTCGCGGCCACCGGCATAGCTTACTTGCTAAAAGAGTGGTTACAGGTATTTCCACTCAATCCCTTGGCCCGCGGCATCGGCCTTGGTTTGGTCGCCGTGGCCGTTGTGTTAGCCTGCACGTACAATCTGCGGGCCTACTTCATTGCCTGGCCGCATAACGAGACCACTAAAACGGTCTTTCGCTACCGTCCCTAACACTGTTATACTAGGGTAGATAAGGGAGAAAACCATGAGCCGCTTCGACCAAGCTAAAATGTTAATGCAGGTTAAGAAAGTCCAGAAAGAACTGCAGAAACAAATTATTACCGTTGATAAGGGTGACGGCGCTGTCCGCATTGAAATCAACGGCGAACAAAAGATTAAAAAAGTCCACATAGACCCCGCGAGCATCGATATCGATGATATCGGCCAGCTGGAGCGCTGGGTTGAGGATGCCGTCAAAGAAGCCATAAGCGAGAGCCAGAGGGTAGCCGCCGAAAAGATGCAGCCGATGATGGGCGCACTCGGCAACCTGGGCATGTAAGCACGACCGGTTATGGCCAGTATCCTACCACCAGCCTTGCAAGACGTGATTGACGCTTTTGGCGCCTTGCCCGGTGTCGGGCCAAGAACCGCTGAACGCTATGCCTATTATCTTGTGCGCGGCGGCCAGGACGACCCCAAAAAGTTGTCCGAAGCGCTCGCCAGCCTGGTTGATGGCGTTGGTTACTGTTCCAAGACGTTCGCGTTGGTGCCGGCCGGACAGGATGTTTCCGACCTATATAATGATCCACGCCGTGACAAGCAAGTAGTGGCTGTGGTGGCCGAGCCGTTTGATCTGGTAGCGTTAGAGAAAACCGATCAATTCAAGGGCACCTACCACGTACTGGGCGGCCTGGTATCGCCGATTGATAACGTCAGCCCCGAGCAATTGCACGTCAAGGAGCTGGTCGCACGTGTTGATGAGGACAAGGTAAAAGAGATAATTTTAGCCACTAACGCCAGCGTGGAAGGTGAATCGACCGCTTTGTATATCCGCCAGCAACTGGGTGACCGAAAAGTAAAAGTTACACGCTTGGCCCGCGGCCTACCGATTGGCGTCGACTTGGAATATGCCGACCAAATCACTCTCAGCCGCGCCCTGGAAGGACGCCAAACAGTATGAAATATAACGAAGCCGAGCAAATCGGGCAGATTATAGAAGAATCTCAAAAGGTTGTCATTATCCAGGCCGAAAACCCTGATGGCGACAGTCTGGGCAGTGCGTTGGCCTTGGAGCATATCCTGGGTGATATGGGCAAAGAACCGCTTTTATACTGCGCGGTGGATATGCCGACCTATCTGCGCTACCTGTCTGGCTGGGATAGGGTGAGCCGGGAACTGCCGGTTGAGTTCGACGCCAGTATTATCGTGGACGCCTCGACCATGACGTTGTTTGAGCACCTGGGCCAGCCAGAACAGAAGCGATTGGCCGGCAAGCCGTGCGTCGTGCTTGATCACCACGAAACGGTTGAAAACATGGTACCGTTCGCGACAGTAACCATTAATGACCATACCCGTTCCTCCGCCGGCGAACTTATTTACGCGCTGGCTAAACAGCTAGACTGGCAGGTGTCGGTGCCGGCCCAGGAATGCCTAATGACCTCTATCCTAGGCGATACGCAAGGTCTATCTAACCAGCTGGCCTCGCCAGAGACCTACCGGATTATGGCTGAGTTCGTGGAAAACGGTGTTGACCGGCCAGCATTAGAAGAAACCCGCCGCGAATACGGCAAGATGCAGGTAGAAATCTTCCGCTACAAAGCTGAGCTAATTAATCGTACCGAGTTTGCCATTGATGGCCGCCTGGCGTATGTAAGCGTGCCGCAGAACGAAATCAACCAATACAGCCCACTATATAACCCGGCGCCGCTAGTCCAGGGCGACATGCTGCAGACCAGTGGCGTTGAAATGGCTATCGTCTTCAAAGTATATGACGATGGAAAGGTGACGGCCGCCATCCGGGCCAACCCATCCGCGCCTATTGCCGCCGAACTAGCCGAGCACTTTGGCGGCGGCGGCCACAAATTCGCCAGCGGCTTCAAGGTGACTGACGGCCGCAAATTTGACGACATAAAAGCAGATTGTCTGCGCCAAGCCGGGCAACTTATGGCGCAAAAGGCCGGTTCATGAAACTTCATAACACCCTCACCAAAAAGCTAGAGGAGGTTACGCCGCTGGATGGCAAAGCAATTCGCATGTATTCCTGCGGCCCGACGGTTTACGACCACAGCCACATTGGCAACATGAGCTCCTTTATATTCGCAGACACTTTGCGGCGCGTTTTGGCGGTCGACGGCCAGGCAGTACAGCACGTCATGAACTTTACCGACGTGGACGACAAAACAATTAAACGTGGCGCCGAGACCTACGGCGACATGGACCCGATGGCCGCTCTAGCCAAGTTGACTGAGGAATATGGCCGCGTCTTTTTGGCCGATATGCAGGCTGTAGGCAACGATGTAGCCGCCGTAACCTTCACCAAAGCCACTCAGCATATCCAAGAAATGCAGGAGCTGATCCGCCAACTCCACAAGCAAGGCTTTGCTTATGTGGCTGATGACGGCGTCTATTTCTCCATAAAAGCCTACAAGAAGAGTGGTAAGAAATACGGACAATTAACAGAGGTGACTGTCAGCTCTACCAGTGAAGCGCGGATCCATAACGACGAATATGACAAGGAATCGGCGCATGATTTCGCGCTATGGAAAACCCAGAAACCCGACGAGCCGGCCTGGGATTTTGAGCTGGATGGCCATGACCTGAAAGGCCGGCCCGGCTGGCATATAGAATGTTCGGCCATGAGCGCTCAGGCGCTTAACCAACCGTTCGATATCCATACCGGCGGTGTCGACCTGATTTTCCCGCACCACGAGAACGAAATCGCCCAAAGTACCGCCGGCCAAGACAATCCCGTATATGCCAAGCTATTTGCCCACAATGAGCACCTTCTGGTAGACGGCAAGAAAATGAGCAAGTCACTAGGCAATTTCTATACTCTGCAAGATATACAAGAAAAAGGCTACGATCCGCTGGCCTTCCGCCTATTGGTTCTGCAAGCCCATTATCGCAGTCAGGCTAGCTTCAGCTGGGACAACTTATCAGCCGCCCAAAACCGCCTGCAGGATTTGCGGGCCCTGGCGGCACTGCGCTGGCAGCCTCGTAAAGTCGCGCACGATAGCGGCACCCAAGCCCTCAGGGATATTTCTACCGAACTTGCTAGCATCCTAGCCGACGACCTGGATACGCCGCAGGCCCTAGCTTACCTAAGCCGGGTCTCCACGCAATTACTGGTCGTCCATATAGAAGAAGATATGGTCGATCACTTTGAGGCCATGTTGCAGGGCGTGGACGAATTACTCGGTCTAAATTTGCTTGGTATAAAAGATATAACCTCCGAACAGAAACACCTGATTGCACAGCGCGAACAGGCCCGCGCAAAAAAAGA
Source organism: uncultured bacterium (assembly GCA_963805865.1). Classification (GTDB taxonomy): domain Bacteria; phylum Patescibacteriota; class Saccharimonadia; order Saccharimonadales; family UBA4665; genus JARIHC01. The sequence goes on along the minus strand of CAWDVI010000001.1, from coordinate 95,276 downwards.
CTGGCAGGAATCCGACAAACTGCGCGACCAGCTAGCTAGCCAGGGCGTTGGCGTGCACGATCATCCCCATGGTGTTATCTGGTTCCCTTTGGCGCCGCCTCAGTCGTAACTTTGTTAAACTCCGGCGTATCAATAATCTTTTGACTGCGCAAATATTCAAGCAAGGCGATACGCAAACAGCCAGCCACTGGTATGGCTACCAAGCCGCCAAACAGGCCGCCGAAGCTGACGCCAATCACCAGCGATCCGAACACCAGCAAGGGTGACATATTAGTGGTGTTGGCTTGGATGCGTGGCTGGATAAGGTAGTTCTCGATCTGCTGATAAAGCAGGTAGTAGGCAAAGATGCCGAGCGCCGAACCCACGGAGTGGAAGAGCGCCACTATGCTGACGATGATGATGCCTATGGTGTGGCCGACCATCGGAATCAACCCGCAAACAAAGACTATCACCACCAGGGCCGCCGCGTAACTTATGTGGAAGAAGAGCAGGCCGGGTAGCATCAGCAACGCGGCGATAGCCGCTAACAGCACCTGGCCATTCACATAACCCTTGATTACCTTGTACATATCCTGGGCTATACGCTCCGTCATGCCATGGTGATCATCCGGCACTAGCCGGCGGGCAAAACCAAGCCAGCGCGGCGTCTCAACCAACATCATAAATGTCAGTACCAATATAGTCAGCAAGGAGAATATGCTGGTGCCAACCCGTTGGATGGTTGGGAAGGCCGTCCCGCCGATATGATGGATCCGCGATGACAGCTGGTTAGATAGCTCATCAACCTGGTTCTCAAGGTGGTATTTGCGGATTAGATGACCGGTCGGGCTCTTCTGATCCCGAAAGTCCCTGACTATGTTAGGTGCGGCTGATACGAAGTTTTCGGTCTGACGCGCCAGTGGCGGCCCGAAACTAGCCACGAAAGTTATGAATAGCAAAACAACCACCAACAGCGACAGGCTAGTTGATAAGGCGCGGCTGTCCCGCCAGCGCCCAGGCAGATGCCGGCCTAGCCCGGTGACGGGGCTGTTCAAGGCTAATGCCAAAAAGAAGGCAGTGAAGATAAGTAGCAAGGCGTGGGCGGCCCGGTGCAATGCGGCCAACAGCAAAACTGTAGCGATGATGAATAGTATCAGACGCACGTACGTGCCCAGCGAAATAGTCAGCGACACCTCTTGCAACTCTTTGTTTTTACGGAAATGTATCATGTCGGTCTCTTAATGTGTTTATTATCTACCTTTGGCGGCCATCTTGCAACGCCTCTTCATAGAGACGTTCCAGCTGTTTGCCAATTACAGCGGTATCAAAATCCTTGGTGTACTCTTCGCCCCACTCAGCCGCTTGATGACGCAACTTGGAGCTGCCAATGTGTAGCGCTAACAACTCGGCCAAGGACTGGCTGTCAGTAGGATCAAACAACAGCTCTGGCCGTGGCTCCATGACCGAGCGGTAGCCTGGATTATCACCGGCCAAAACCGCTGCCCGGCCGCTGGCCATGGCTTCCAACAAGACTATACCGAAACTCTCGCCGCCGGAGCTGGGAAATACTGATATGTCGGCCGACGCGTAATAACTCGGTTTGTCATCTTCACTGACGAAACCTGTCATTTTAACTATATCTTCCAGACCGTGCCGCTTGATGTAACTTTGGAGTTTTGGAGCCTGCGGGCCTTTGCCACAAATCACCACTTCAAACGGCGGCACATCCGGATCCTGGGCCAGTTGCGCCACGGCCTCCAACAAGACCTGACAGCCCTTGCGCGGCACCAACCGGTTCAGGAACAATATGGTGACTTTCTTGTTACGGTATTTGGCAAGGCTTTTGGCACTGTTAAAACGATGGTAATCAAAGGTATTGGGCAAGACCGGTGTGTCAATCTTGAAAGTCTGGCGGGCAAAGTCGGCGGCGGCGCTGGAGACAGCTACAATCTTATAAAAACGCTTGAGCGAGGGCTTAAGCCAAACTCCCAACAAGCGGTTACCCAGTGTCACCATCCAATTGTAGGCGGCTATATGAAAAGTGCCGACGATGGCCGTCCCGTGCCGGCTGGCCATCATAATAAGCGGCTGGGCCAGCAGGGGATGGTGCGGCGTCTGAACGTGCAGTATGTCAAACTGATAACCCTCAAGCACCGCGCGTATCTTCTTACGGTTGGCAAACAGCGGAATAGTCGTCCGGTTGCCATTAAAGCGTACGGTAATGTTGCGGGCCAGGCTATGAATGTTTGGCAGATCGCGGTGTTTGGTCTCGCCGACCAAGTAATGCACATCGTGGCCGCGTCCCCTTAGCCACTCACCGACACTGATCACGTATTGCTGGACGCCGTCCGGCGGATCCAAAGAGGTGTCCAGTACCAGACCGATCGTCAGCTTCTTAGCCATACTGCTTCAGGGCGTCTTTATACAGCTCTTCGTATTGTTCAACTACTCGTGGGTAATCAAACTGTTTGACGTAGTCGGCGGCCCACTTCTGCCATAGTTCGCGGATTGACTCTTGGTGCATCAGCAGGTCCAGCCGGCGGGCGAACTCCTCGGTGTCCTCTGGATTGACGATGGATATGCCGCCAACCTCTCTCATAACGTCTATATAACCGGAGTTGTTGCCAGCTACGCTGACCGTACCGGCCGCCATTGCCTCCAGTAGCACGATTCCGAAGCTCTCGCCAGTCACTGCTGGGGAGCAAAACAGGTCGGCTTTGGCGAGCAGTTCCATCTTTAGCTCTTCGCTTATAAAACCCAGAAAGCTGACGTTTTTTAGCTTAAGGTCGTCGGCCATCATCTCCAGCCGGTCGCGGTCTGGCCCGTCGCCGGCAATCAACAGCTCCACATCTGGGTTGTCCTGCGAAAATAGCTGGAAGGCGGTAAGCAGGTAGCGGGCGCCTTTACGACGTTCCAGCCGGCCTATGTAGAGAATCATCGGCCGCTCCTTCTTAGCTGGTTTGGCGCTGGCTTTTTTACCGTATTTCTTAAGGTCTATGCCATTGGGGATGATGGTGATCGGCTGGTCGGTCATGTCAGCGGCATATTCCGCGCCGGAATCCGAGACGGCAGTCAGAACGTGCAGGTATTTCATGACTGATTTAAGATACGGTGCCACTACTTTCAAGATGGCCCGGCTGGTCATGGCGGTTGTCACCTTAGCGTGGAAGGTGCCGACGTTTACGCACTTGGAGCGCTGTAGCAGTTGGCGGCTGAGCAGAGGCATCCAGGGCTCATGGAAGTGCAATATATCAAACTTTTCCTCGGCCAGCATAGCGTCGATTTTTTCGTTGTCAGCCGTGCTGGAGACCTGAGAGGTTGTATCAGAGAACGACAAAGTGCGGAAATCCACCGAAGTACCAGCAAAAATAACATCCTTGGGCGGCTGACTACCGTTCTTGCGCGGCTGGGGTGTGATAATTTTGGCCGTGTGGCCACGCTGTTCCAAGCCATCTTTTAGCGCCATCACAACTTCCAAGACACCGCCGTGCTCATTGATGCTGTACGGGCAAACCAGTCCAATTTTCATTGCTAACAGTATACCATCTAGACAGGTTTCTTAAGGATACGGCGCAGGCCTGGTGGTACAAAAACGCGCATTGCTTTCTTGTCGGCCAGAATGTTAGGCGTGTGAGCTTTGCTTTGAGCCGTGTAGCGATGATAATCGTTGAAAACCACCAACATGTGTTGCTTGACGATTTCGTTATCAAAATAGTGTTCACTGGTCGAAACGACGTGATAAACCGGCAGGTCAATTTTTTTTGTACAGTTATCAATGTTCAGGAACTCACGGGTTGTCATCCAGTGGGTGCGCACGTCGTTGGCTTGCCAGAGTTTGACTTCGAAATCCATGGTGTCGTTGAATTCCTCGGGCGTAACTTCTATGAAGCGCTTTTTGGAATTAGGTAATCGTTTGGACAGGAAGGTTATTACGAATCGGTTCAAGCCCACGTAACGGATGGTAGTTGCAACTGGTCTGGTAGCGAAAAAACGCGCTGCTTGTCGAAAAACGATCCGCTGGCGCCGCGAGAACAGAAAGTCATCGCGGTGCATGAAGCCGACTATCGGTACCAACATATCTACTTTTTTTACTAGCTCAGGGTAACGTTGTAGCATGCGTGTCACCACTACGAAGCCAAACGAAATACCGATAATAGTCACTTTCTTACGCCTATACCTCAATTTTATGAAAGCCGCCAGATAGTCGGCAAAGGCGTCTATTGTAGGCCTCCGACCTATGGTGTAAAAGCTGTCCATGCCGCCGAAGCCGGGCAAATCAGGCATAGTTACAGTACCGAGTTCGTTCAGATTCTCAACTAAGCCCCACCAGCGTTCCAACATAGCATGATGCCCGTATATCAGTAATATTTCACGGTTCTTATCCTTGGGCCCTGGTACTTTGATCATACGCCCTTCCAGACCGTTGATATTTAGCGGTACTATATAGTCGGCGGGATTCTGAGGTGGTTTTTTTGGCATCTTACACAGATTATAATATTTTTGTCTTAATCTGTAAAACAAGTTAGGGCTCTGGTACAATTAATTGACCGATGGGGCGTGGCCAAGTGGTAAGGCACCAGTTTTTGGTACTGGCATTCGGGGGTTCGAATCCCTCCGCCCCAGCCAGGTTGCATTTTATGTTAGATGAATCAAAATTTCCTCCGTTCCTGCCGGAGTCACTGTGCTCTGAGCGTGATATATGGGTAGGCTGTCTTAACCCGCACAACCCACAGCTAGAAGTGACCGCCGGACCAGATATTGATGCCCTACAGAGGGCGCACAGGGCAGGCGAGTTCGTAACACTGCGTCTTGCTAGCAGGGTAGCTGATATGGGTGACGAGGATCCAAGCGACGACAAGGGTGAAGTAGAAGTATATGTAGAAGACCTTTACGAGGACGAAGCGCACAGGACAGTGAACTTTCTGGCAATCGGTGAACTGCCATTTGGTAGTGGGCAAAGCAGTATTTGGGTTTGGGAATATGACGACGAGGGCAAAGCCGGCGCTGATTTCATGGTGTCAGATTAAGTTTTCGGGGTGTACCATGGAAACAGGAGGATTTATTATGGCAAAAGGTAAAAAGACAGCACAACAACATGGGGCTATGGGTGGCGCCTACTTTTTAGGGATGATCGGCGCGGTCGTGTTCTACATGCAACATGCGCATACATTCGGGGCCGTCGTGCTTGGCCTGCTCAAGGCGTTGGTCTGGCCGGCATTCCTGGTACACCACTTGTTCGGAATCTAGCGTATAATGGCTGGCATGAGCCGCTATGAGGTTAGCCCGTCACAAAAAAAGGCGCTGGGAGTGGCTACTGCTTTGGCGATCGTCGTCGGCATCTACTTTTTGAAGAGCTACTTCTTACTGATAGCCTTCGCGGCCATAGTGGCCTTCATGTTCAACCCGTTTTATCAATGGCTTATCAAGAAGGGTCGTAAGCCGGCTACCGCGGCTTCAATTACTTTTCTGGCGTCTTTATTAGCCCTAATTATCCCGATTGTCATCGTCATCCTGGTTTCTGTTCACCAAATAGTGCTCTTGGTGCACAACATCGGCCAGAGCCACTACAGCGCCAACTTATCAGACTTGCTACAGCACGGCGTGGATGCCATTAACCGCGCGCTGGCCTCATTCCACGTTTCTTACCGTTTGTCAGTTGATGACATCACCAATAGTCTAAGCCATGCCCTTAAGAATCTGGGCACCAGCCTGTTAAATAATCTGACAGATACCGTCAGTAGTCTATTTACGTTCTTTACGCTGGCCATCATCTACATCTACGTGTTTCTGTCTATGCTCAGCAAGCAGGATGTATTGCTCAAAACGGCTCATCGTTTGAATCCACTTGGCAAGGAGATCAGTCACTTATATACGCACCGTATGGCGGCCATGACCAAGGCCATGGTGCGCGGCCAGTTCATCATCGCGTTCCTACAGGGCCTGACTGACGCCTCTCTGCTTTATATCGCCGGTTTGCACAGTACCTTCTTCTTTTTCCTGCTACTGCTCACCGTGCTGTCGATCATTCCACTGGGCGGTGGTATTATCGCCATCCCGATTGGTATCGTCATGTTGTTCACGGGTAATATCTGGGGCGGCTTGCTGATTATAGCTGGCCACCTGGTAATTGTTACTAATATAGATAATGTTTTGCGGCCCAAGCTGGTGCCGGCTGAGGCCCGGCTAGATCCGGCGCTTACGCTATTAGCCGTGTTTGCCGGACTAAGGTTTTTTGGTTTCTTAGGTATCATCATCGGCCCGGTGCTGATGATCCTGCTGGTAACCACCATCCAGGTGTTTATGGAAGTCTATCACGGTATTGACAGCGTAAATGCGGGCGGTGACAGCTCGCACCGTAAACGGCATAGCCGCCTGATTTTCTGGAAGAAGCAACCGGCCGAATAGCCACTCCGCGTATTTGAGAGGATTGGCACTATATGGTATTATTATGATGAATAGAGGTGCTTATGGCCCGGACCGCGACGTCAACGACAAAAGCTCAGGTGGATGAGCTAAAGCGTGCCAACGAGCAATTAAAGATAGAGAATATACGGCTAAAGGCCCGGTTAGAACAAAAACCAAAGAAATCACCTTGGCGCGGGTTGGTTATTTCGTTGTGCGTTATTTTAGCGACTATCGTCCTGGTGGCCGGCAACGTGCTTTTCTGGGCTGGCTCAACCCTGACCAACACTGATAGATACGTCGCCACCGTAAAACCTTTATTGGCCGATACTGCCGTGCAGGGCGCCATTGCTAACTATACGACTACGCAAATTTTTAATCAGGTCGATGTGCAATCGGCAGTCACCAGTGTATTGCCGCCTCGAGCTGACTTCCTAGCACCGCAACTGACGACTCAACTGCAAGGCGCCACGGAAAAAGTTTTGCAAAAAAGATTAGCCAGCGATAAATTCCAGGCCACCTGGGTCAATGCTAACCGTCAGGCCCATCAGAAGCTACTTAAGACTATTAAGAGCTCCAAGACCACCGATGGCGTCATAAACTTGCAAGACGTCTATAACCGCCTGAGCCAGGCTCTGAGCGGCACCAAACTAAGCTTTCTGGCTGGCAAAACGCTCCCCAAGAATGCCGGCTCCATCACCGTTATTAACGCCCCCTGGGTGCCTAAAGCCCGCGCTATAGTAAACAACATAAACTGGCTTAAGCCGTTGTCGTTGGCGTTGTTGGCATTATTCGCGGCTGTGGTCATATGGCTAACCAGAAATAGGCGCCGTATGGTGATAATCCTGGCCAGCGTATTTGCCACTAGCGCGGCTCTCACACTGATAGCCATGCAAATACTGCAAGACAAGGTAGCGGCGCACGCTCAGCCAGCCTACCAGGCCGCGGCCGGTAATGCCGCGCACATCATACTCCAACCCCTGGCGCATCAGACGGTGGCTATCCTGGCCTTTAGTCTATTGGTTATTATCATCGCCTGGCTGACTGGGCCGTACCGTTGGGCTAGTTGCACCGTCTCAGCCACTAGGCAATACCTGACAACACCGCTACACAAGCTTATTTTTAAGCGTGAGAACGGCTTCACCAGATGGGTTGCGGCTAACGGGCAAATCTTAGAGTGGATAATCGTAGCCGTGCTTGGCTTCACCATGCTACTGGTCAGATTGTCGTTAGGCTTAGTGGCGATATATGGCGTCGCCGTGCTTCTGCTCATCCTGATTATAGAAACATTAACGGCGCCACATTCTCCCGCCAAGCGATAGACATTATACGATTTTATTGACGCCCGTTTTAGTTAGTTGTACACTTAAAGTGCAAACGTAAGGCAGGAGGGTAACATGCCAAACGGAAAGAGCGCAACAGGGTGGGTCGGATGGGTATACTTTGCCGGTATACTCCTAATATTAAGAGGTATTTCTGAGGCTTTTCTCGGAATTACCGCCCTCGTAAACAAGCACTATCTGTTTACGACGGCTAATAACACCCTGGTCGTCTCCACGGAAAATATGGCCGCCTGGGGCTGGGTACAGCTGGCTATTGGCTTGCTGGTACTGGCCGTCGGCTTTTCGGTCCTGCATGGCAGTACCTGGGCCCGGATCGTCGCAGTCTTCATGGCTGGCGGCGCGTTCCTGGTCAATATGGCCTTCCTGGGAGTCTTCCCGGTATGGTCAATCGTGGCCATGATCGTTGACGCGCTAGTCATCTACGCGTTGGTAGTCCACGGCGACGAAGTCTAGACTGTAGACCACAGTCAACAAAAAAGAGAGGTCGGACTCAAGCAGCCGGCCTCTTTTTATTAACCCGTAGATCAATCACTTCGCCGGCTGATAACTCGCTATCCGGGTCGCAGGCGGCTATCTCTAGGTAGCCTTTGTAGATTTCATTGGTAATCGGCTGGCCATATTTAACTGCCTCAAGCAGAACAGCTCTATCCCATTCAGGTCTGATCTTCAACCGGGCTAAATCATCTTCTTGCTTAGTGACGGTTAAATCAAACTCTTGGACTAACCAGTGGTCGTTTTGATCCCAGCAAAGTAGCTGGATCCTGGATAATTCACCGGTCTGCATGCGAAAACGCATAAAATAGTGGTCGTCACCTGCGAGGTGTTGAATGGCGAGGGCCGAGCCCTTAAGCCCCGTATCGGTTTCTCTGCGGAAGCGTGATTCTATGGCTGATGTAAATTCGGGCCACTCCGAGATGTGCTCAGGTCTGATACCAGCAAGTTGATCGGTCTCCATAGCTGGTGAGCGTATCGGTTGGTTTGCCGGAAACAGCTTGTTGAGCTCTGGCAGGTTATAGTCTTGCAGGGCGCACAATATGACAGGGTCGGGGTTAGCCAGCTTATTAAGATCAGCCTCCATATCCAGTTTGATAAATGAGCCCTTGCTGACTGTTGGCCGGCCGGTCTCCAGGTCAACACAACTATCATCAAAGTTAATTATCATTCTTGCCAGCCTAAGACTCTGCGCCATCTTGCCCAGGATTCGTGTAACAACTTCTAGTTCGGGCTTCAAGAGTGCGCGCGCCAGCTCTTCTGTTTCTTCCTGCTCGGCCAGCATTCCCTGCAAGGTGTCGGGGCGGGCTATGAAGATACTTTTTGACTCGGCTACCTCAGGAGTGTCGCCGCGGGCAATACGAAAGTAGGTCCCCGTCATATAAGCAGGGTCGTGGCTCTCGTGAGGCGCCACGCAAAATGCATAACCATCGGTTAAGTGACGAGACGAGCTATCGCGATAAGGTGGCGATAAGGTTCCAAACCGAAAATTTCCAATTGAATTTAAGTAGCCGCCAGATGGTATAAGCTCTTCCGCGGGCGCCATCAATACCGATTCGTGTTCGTAATCAAGGTATTTATGTATAAGCTCATCAGCTAGGTCGACTTTCGACTTCCAGGCTAATCCTCCGACAGCCTCATCGTGATGTATCGTCTCGCCTGGCATAATACGGTTAATAGTACAACATTACCTATCTCTAGTCAATGCTTTGGTATACAAAATATAGCATTGGGTGTATAATGACTGTCAAAGTATGGCACAAACAATTATTTCAGCTAAGTCGGTTAGCAAGCGCTTCGGCGACATAGTCGCGGTTGATGATATCTCATTTGACGTCAAAAAGGGCGAGATTTTTGCCTTTCTTGGTCCGAATGGCGCCGGCAAGAGCACCACAATCAAGATGTTGACCACCATGTTGCGCCCGACGGCCGGCGAACTGCGCCTGGCCGGCCATGATGTGACCAAAGAGCGTGATTCGGCCCGCAAGGCCTTTGGTATCGTCTTTCAAGACCCCAGCCTGGACGAAGAACTATCAGCCTATGAAAATATGGACTTGCACGCGTCTTTATATGGGATTCCTAAAGCTAAGCGCCCTAAGCGGATCCGTGAACTACTGGAACTGGTTGAACTGTGGAGCCGGCAGGATTCTATGGTCAAGACATTTTCCGGCGGCATGCGTCGGCGGCTGGAGATCGCCCGCGGCCTATTACACGAGCCCAAAGTGCTGTTTCTGGACGAACCAACACTCGGGCTGGACACCCAAACCCGCAACCTGATGTGGGATTATGTTAAACGCTTAAGCGACGAGAAGGGCATGACTATCTTCTTCACCACCCACTATTTGGACGAGGCCGAAGAAGTAGCCGAGCAGATCGCCATTATCGACCACGGTAAAATTGTGGCCCGCGGCACCTCTAAGTCCCTGGCCAAACAAACCAAGACCAAGAGTCTGGAGGCCGCTTACCTGAAACTAACCGGCAAGATGACCCGCGACAAGAACGACGAGGCTAACGACGGCTTGAATTTCAAAACAGCACTAAGAAACAGGACGCTGAGGTAAAACTATGGAAGTAATGCATACACTTTGGCTAAGACAGGTCCGGCGCTACTGGCGCAGCCGCTCGCGGCTACTTGGCTCACTCGGCCAGCCGGTTCTATTATTGTTGGCACTTGGTTATGGCATCGGTGCCATCTATCGTCAGGCCGGGCAGGGCGACTACCTGGAATTCCTGGTCCCCGGTATCATCACACAAACAGTCCTGTTATCCGGTATTTTCTGGGGCATTATCATTTTGCAAGACAAGCGTTTTGGCTTCTTATCTGAGATGTTGGTGGCCCCGGTCTCACGTCTGCGCATCTTAATAGGCAGCGCGCTGGGCGGTGCTACGGTGTCTATTATCCAGGGTCTGATGATATTTTTTATCGCCGTGGCCTTTGGCTTCCGGCCGTACGACTGGCTACTAGTAATCCCAGCATTTCTGGTGTTGGTATTCATGAGTCTGGCCCTAACCAGCTTCGGCGCTGGTATTGCCTCGGCAGTAGACGATTTCCAGGGGTTCCAGGGCATTAATAACTTAATTGTCTTGCCGTTGTTCTTCTTGTCTAGCGCCCTATACCCACTGAACAATATACCGGAGGGCCTGAAAATCGTCAGCACCTTGAACCCGGTCAGTTATATGGTGGACGCTCTGCGAACCTTACTGTCGAACCAAACACATTTTGGTTTGAAGCGTGATCTTTTAGTCATGAGTATCACGTTCGTGGTGTGTTTAGTCTTCGCGGTCAATCGCTTCAACCGTATCCAGATGTAATTTTCCACAACTAGTTACACCTACACAAACCGCTTTTCCACACAATCCACAGGCCACTAGCAAAATTAAAGTTGACACTATGTACCAGTAGGCGTAAATTAGTAAGTACCACTGTGAGGTGGTTATCACCGCAAGGTGATAGCGATGACAGCGATGTCACCGCAAGAAGAGGAGCCCGTCAAACGGCTCTTTTTCTTTTTGTGTCAGATAATGCCAGGTAACCCCGGCGTTGGCTTATAACTAAGGCGGTCGCCCCGGCCGCTAATGGCAACCAATAACTGATCAAACGGTAGACTAAGACCGCCGCCAGAGCCGCGGCGCTATCCACGTTATAGGCGACCAATCCGGCAACTAAGCCGGCCTCTACGCCGCCTAAGCCGCCGGGAGTGGGCGTGGCCGCGCCAAGCGCTACACCGAAGCTAAAAGTAAACAAAACGGCTATGAATGGCAGACTGATGTGCATCGCCAGCACACAAAACCACAGGCTAAGCACATTACTCAGAGTTAGTCCTATAGAACAGATAAGTGCCGCCAGCAAGCGCCCACGCCGGTGGCGATAGGCCAACAGCTGATGCCCGAACGAACGTAAATTTCGTATAAGTTGTCCGCGGTAGCGCGTGAAAAACACCGCCCATAGCAATAGCGCTACTAGAGTGACTATCACTACCACGCCGATAGACTTGCTAACATGCCCCAGCCGCAAACCAGGCAGATCATTATGAAACGGTATCCATAGCCCGGCTAATAGCAATATATTGCCGATTATACCTAAGCCGTTATTAGCGGCCACTACGCTAGCCGCCTGGGCGCCGCTATGGCCGGATTGTCTAAGATTCAGGTAATTTACGCTGATACTGCCTATACCGGCTGGCAGTAGCCGGTTTACGAACATGCCGGCCAACTGTATAAGCAAGGTGCGCAGGTATGACAGGGGTCGTATAGCCAGCAACCAGTAATTACCGGCCGCCGCTACATAACTTAAAGCGGTGAAAATCAGTGAAATGATCAGAAGTTTAATGCCGGCGTTTGATACTAACGACAGACTGTGGCGAAAATTCCCCAACTGGGGAATGACGATGTAGAAGATGATGCCAGCCACTAACAACACCAACAACTGTTGGCGGCCAGGGGTTAGCTTTAGTGACCGGCTAGCCATAGGACCTATTATTACCGACGAGCCGCTGACCGGCAAGCTAGTTCAGTCTGTCTATCACTGTAGAATATCTTACGCTCCACCTGGCAAATACATGGTTTAATACGTATTTGTCAGGTATTTGCAAGTATTTGCGTGAAGGGGCTTGTATAATTTAGATATGCCGAATGTATTCAGTAGAGCCATTGCCAAGTCAAGATATATCAACGACCCGACGGGTATCATATTGACGCGTTACGTCGCATTGGTATTTATCTACATTTTGCTGATCTTCCTACTGCCAGGCAACCAGGCCATCATGCATGAGCACCGCCTGACAACCGGCGAATATCATATACTACAGTTCCTGGTCGGCCTACCCCTGATGGCTGTCTGGTTCATGGCTTTTTACGGTTACGCCAAACTGGGGGAATACGCCCGTTCCATAGGTAAAACACCGGAGGCCATTGGCTTTAGCCGCCTTACACAGGGCTGTGCCTGGATCGCCTGGAGCCTGCCAATCCATTCCATTCTTAGCTTGACTACCCGTGCCATCAGCAATACTAACCACGGTTTCACACCGGCGGCAGCCATCATCATCAATTATGTTGATCTGTTGTTCCCGGTGGTTGGCTTTACGCTGATAGGCATGGCTTCGCGGCATCTTTTTGAAAGGGCTAAGATGTCCTTGAGCGCCGCCAGCATTCGAGGCATCACGATAGTGTTCGTGGCCAGCGGCGTGCTGTACTGCTACCTGATATTCAACCAGTTTAACGGCGCCAGCCTGGCCTCCAACAACAACCCGTACTATCTGCCGGTCTGGCAAGCTATCTTAACCATCGTCGTGCCATATCTTTACGCCTGGTTCGTCGGTATGCTAGCCGTCTACGAGCTGATTACATACGGCCGGCATGTCCGTGGCGTACTGTACCGGCAGGCCATGCATATGCTGGTAATCGGGCTTTTTACGATGATCCTGGGCTCCATCGCTTTCCAATATTCACATTCCGTCCAGCTCGCTAACGACGGCCACCTAGTACTAGGTTCCTATTTGTTATTTAGCCTTGTTTTCCAGATTATCACCGGTATAGGCTTCGTAATGATCGCCCTCGGCGCGTCACGGCTCAAGAAAATTGAGGAGGTCTAGAGCGTGCTCTACGACCGGATAGTTAAGACTACGCACGTCTATTTAGGGCCGGCGGCTGACCGTTTTATTGCCCGGCAAGTCCAAAGCCACCTGCACAAGCCGCCTGAACAATTAACCAAGCAGGATCTGGAAAACCTGATTGACTGGATAAGGGTAGCGGTTTCTCTGCTGACAGACGACGGCGAAGTGGTTGAAGAATACATCGCCGAACTGCGCAAGTTATGCGGAGGGGACCATGACGCAAAAGCCGCTTGAAATTTCCGCCTCCGAGCAAGAGGCCAAAGCCGAGGCTATGTTCCAAAGTATCGGCGACGGCGCCATCACTACTGACGAGTTCGGCCGCATCACTCGCGTCAATCCAGCCGCCCGGCACATCTTAGGCTATAAGAAAAAAGACTTGCTGGGCGCCTGGTTTCCTAAGAAAATCGTCATGGTCGATGCTAAAAGCCGGCCGGTGAACATGATTGACCGGCCGATTACCAAGGCTTTTCTGACCGGCAAGCCGATTTACCAAAAGGGCTACTATCTTAATAAAAAGGGGCAGAAAATACCCGTTTCTATCAACAGCTCGCCAATCCTGGCCGACGGCAAGCCACTGGGCGCGATAGAGGTCTTCCGCGACGTTAGTTTCGAGGAGGAAGTCGACCGCATCAAAAGCGAGTTCATCTCACTGGCCTCACACCAACTGCGCACGCCGCTGTCGTCAATCAAGACCTATACGCACATGCTGAAGGACGGTTATATGGGCAAAGTCAGTAGCCACCAGGCTGAGGCTCTACAGACTATCGTTAACGCCACCGATCGCATGAACGAGCTCATCAGCACACTACTTAACATCACGCGCATGGAGAGCGGCGCCATCGCCACCAATCTGCGTATCATCCGGATAGACACGCTAGCCCGCGAGATCACCAAGGAGCTCAGCGTGACGGCGGCCAGCCGGGAGCTGAACCTGACGGTCACCATCACCGGCAAGCATTCCAGGTCCATCCGCAGTGACCGGGCAATTCTTAAGGAAATTATCGTCAATTTAGTATCCAACGCCATCAAGTACACGCCGCCCAAGGGTTCCATCGCCCTCAAGATCCGCCTTAGAAAAGATGACGTGCTAGTCCAGGTCAGTGACACCGGTTGGGGTATTCCTAAGTATTCCCAGGACCAGATATTCAGCAAGTTCTTCCGGGCCGAAAACATCGCCCGCCGTGAGACCACCGGCACGGGACTGGGTTTGTACCTGGTAAAAGGCCTAGTGGACTCGATTAACGGCAAAATCTGGTTTGAGAGCAGTGAGGGCCAGGGCACGGACTTTTTCCTGAGCCTGCCACGATTGACGGCCGTCTCTGTGAAAAATAATACGTTGCGACAATCGTGATGTGTTATAAAGGAAGTGTAGGCAAGACGATAGCGAAGGGATGGTGAGGTAAATCATGGCGCGCATATTGGTAGTAGAGGATGACCGCGACCTAAATAATGCCTATTGCGTAATTCTACGCAACGAGGGGCACCAGGTTGTCACGGCCCACGACGGCCGGGCGGCGCTCGTCAAGGTTAAGGATTTCACACCGGACCTGATCTTACTTGACCTGTTGATGCCGGTGATGGGCGGCCTGGAGTTCCTACAGCACTACGACCTTCTGCATGACCACGACAAGGTAAAAGTTCTGATATTCACCAATATGGAGAATTCACCAGAGGTAGAACAGGCTTATAAGCTGGGCGCGCACCGCTGTATTATCAAATCCTGGACAGCGCCACATAATTTAGCCAAGGTAGTGTCTGACAGTCTAAACGAGGAAGACGCCGAAGTCCCGGATAAAAAGCCTAAGCCCCGCAAGACCAAGGTCAAAAAGGCCAAAAGCCGCGCTAAAGCGTAATCTGGGTGTCGGCGATATATTGGTCATTCAATAGACGCATCAGCTTAGCTAAGTCTAAGCGGTAAGGTTTATGCTTATCGTAGTTGATGACGCCGCGGTGCTTCAGTTTGTTAAGCTCGGTAGCGGCAGTTTCGCGCGTCAGACCAGTCAGATTAGCGAAATCCTGATGAGTCAGCTCCAACTCGATCTCAATCACCTGTGGCGCCACCTTGTGGCCGTGGCTGAGCGCTAAATAGTGCAGGGTGTACAACAGCTTGTCGCTGGCCCGGGAGTGCTGGAGGGCGTTCAGGCGCATCGACTGGCCAATCTGATCGGTTAGGTAGCGGTCTAGCTCGCTATAGAGCAGTTCCGGCTGGCTTTTTACAAAGCGCACGAATTCTTCCCGTTTAACGGCATACAGGCTGGCTTTAGGGGTGAAGGCCTCGTAATAATAGATGGAGTTTGGCATTTTGCCATACACCCAGCCGCCCGGGAAAGCCGCGCCTGGCGAATAAAAGGCCACTGGCTTCTCGTCACCACCAACACTCAGGTTGTAGGCCTTGACTATGCCACTTTTGACGACGAAGGCGGCCCGCGGCGCCTCACCCTGGAAAATGATAATCTCGCCCTTGTTAAAAGTTCGGACGGGGTGTTTCTCGAGGAACGCCTGGAAGCGCTTATTGGTAACATTGTCGGCCATACGTCTAATTATAGTATCACCTAATTGGTGGATGCCCGGCTGGCTTGGTCACTGCCCAACAAGATGATGAAGTCAGCGTCATACTTATTGCCATAGGGATTGGTGTTCGTAAAATGGTCGCCGAACAACTGTTTGAGCAGTTGGTGGGTGGCCGACTTCTTACCGTGTGAATTGTCAATAATAGTAGTTGTAGTCTGGTCCCTAAGGGCGTCGCCGATATCAGTCACGTTGAGATTCTTGACCCGTAGTTTGGTGCGCTCCTGCGAGGCTAAGCCGTTCATCCCGGTAGCGTTCAGCACTACTACGCTGGCGTTTTCGCGCACCACCGGGTTGGATGAGGTTTGCTGGCTTACAAACGCCCGGATAGCACTGAAATCGTCTATGCCAGCGGCTGGAATCAGTGCTGATTCGCCGTCGGCGGTGGTATAACTCTTGAGCAGATTCTTGCCATTGGCATCACTCAGGCTCAGCGATTTGATGTTTTTGGAATTAATCAGCTTGGTCAGATCATACAACCGGTGAACCTCCGGTAACTTGAAGTCCGTCTTGACGTTACTGCCAACGGCATCAAATAGACTGGTCAGTTTGGCCGGATTACCAATTACGCCAGGCGTGAAGGCCTTGTTTTTAAGGGCGATTAGTAGATCACGCTGATCCTGGGTGCGCTGGAAGTCGCTGTTACCAAAACCGTATGAGCCGTAGGCATCGCCGCGGGCCCGGGCCAGATCCAGTGCTTGCTCGCCGTTTAGCTTGTGGTTGCCGTTGGTCAGATTGACCAGCGGCCCGTGAGTCCGGTAATCGATGCTGGGGTCGTAGAGACCGCGCGGATCACTGCTTTTGACATTAAAATTGACGCCGCCGACGGCATTGACTGATTCACGTAGAGCGCTGTAGTTAACTAGCGCGTAGTAATCAACCGGCATATCAAAGTTCTGTTCTACGACCTTCTCCAACAGACCCATGCCGCCCTTCGGATAGCCGGCCTCACTGAAATTATCCGCTTGGCCGACGCTGTAAGCGGCGTTAATCTTTTGGTGGCCGCCGCCCGGAATATTCACCCACAGGTCGCGCGGAATGCTCATCAGGAAGGCCGTGTTATGACGGGTATCAATGCTAACTATCATGATGGAATCGGTCAGCGTGCCGCCGTTATGTCCGGGGTCGTCGGCCGAGTTGCCGGCCAGCAAGATGTTAACCCGTCCGCGGTTCTCGCCCCTTAAGTGAGTGGTGTGTAGAGCTCCGAACAAGCTGGTGCCAAATAGTTTCCAAGCGTTATATAAGAATTTTGCGCCGATGAAGGCGGCTATTAGCGCCACTATGATGGCCAAGGTGACGAGTGCCCGTTTTGGCGTTGGGCGTTTGAAAATGCGACGAAAGCGTCCTTGCTTGGCGCCGGGTTTGGCAGACAACCGGGTGCGGCCGTTAGTATTCTCGCCGTTATAAGTGGGCAGGGTCATGCCAACCCCTGGAAAATCTTTAGCATGCTGCTTGGCAACAACAATATCCTGACCAGGCCGTGGTCTGGTCGATCCGTTGATAGGTGGTATACGTTGAGGCTTTTTTGGTGGCATTGAAACTTGGACATTATTATAACGGTTTAGCTTCCTCTATGCGAGTATTTTTAGTATCGTATACTGTATTGAGAAGAAGCTTATGAAATTAGTTGTCCAGATACCCTGTTTAAACGAAGAGGCCACACTGCCACTGGTGTTAGAGAGCATCCCTAAGAGGATTGATGGCGTGGATGATATCGTGATTCTGATCATAGATGACGGTTCGGCCGATGATACCGTCAAGGTAGCGCGTGATCACGGTGTTAAGCATTTCGTTCACCACACCCGCAACCAGGGCTTGGGACGCTCCTTCCACGACGGTGTCATGAAGGCTCTGGAAATGGGAGCTGATATCGTCGTTAACACCGACGGTGATAACCAATACCCGCAGGATCGCATCGGCGACCTGGTGCAGCCGATCCTGAAAGACCAGGCTGATATCGTCATTGCTGACCGTCAGACCCATAAAATAGAGCATTTCTCGTGGTTTAAGAAGCTTTTACAGCGGCTAGGCAGTGCGGTGGTTAATAAGGCCGCCGGAACGCGTCTGCCGGATGCCGCCAGCGGTTTTCGCGCTTACAGCCGCGAATCGTTGATCCGCCTCAATACCATCACTCGTTTCAGCTACTGCACGGAGACCATCATCCAAGCCGGCAACAAGGGTCTGCACATCGAATCCATAGAAGTTGACACCAATCCCAAGACGCGCGAATCCCGGCTGTTTAAGAACACTTGGGAGCATGTGCTCAAATCAGGCGTTACTATTGTGCGGGCTTTCATCATGTACAAGCCATATATGCTATTCGGCTGGGCAGCCGTCATATTGTTCGTGCTTGGCCTGATACCGTTCGGCCGCTTCGTCCTGGTCAGCCTGCATGACGGCACGACGGCTGGGCATATCCAGTCATTGTTGGTCGGCTCGCTACTGATGATCACCGCCATCCTGTGTGTCGCCCTAAACGTTATCGCCGACCTGATCCGCATCAACCGCACCCTAATAGAAGACAACCTGGAACAGACCAAGCGCCACCGCTTCGATAAGTAATCTACCTAGGTGCCGTGGTGGCCCATGAAGGACCGGGGCTGGCTGTTGCCGGGAACCAGCGGGCCGATAGTGTCTTGTACGGCGTGATTAGCACCCGTAAGCGGCGAATTAGACCAGTACCAGGCATCATTACTGCGCAATATGTAAGTTAACGTGCCGCCGCCCCAAAGCATGCAAAGGAGAGCCAAGCCGGCCAGCGTAAGTTTTAACTGGTCGCGTGATTTCAGGTACACGTTGACGCCAAGCGCCAAAACAATCAAAAGCAGTGGCATTACGGGCAATAAATAGCGGCCGTTGAGAGCAACCGGCCGACCAGTCTGCAAGAACGAGCGGTACTCATCAAGCCACAATATTCCTGTGTAGGTAGCAGTTACGGTCACAAAAAGCCATAATACACGCTGGTCGTAGCGCCGGCAGACCCGTCGCCAAGCTAGAATCGTTGCCGCCAGCGCCGTCACCGAGAAGACGATGGCGCCGACAGCCGGCATGACAAACGGGCCACGGGTAGCAAAGCCGCTGCCAGGGCCATCAACCGCGAAGAATGTCCTGAACCACATGCCATAGAACCAATCAGCACCGAACACCAGCGGGCTGGTCGTGGCATCAGCCGGTTTGATCTGGGCATATTTATGATCGCGGTTCCAGGGGCCATAGGCAGTGCATTGCCGGGCGCTCAGCACCTCATCACAGCTGGGCACCGGTTTGTGATAACGTGCTAGGTTTACAGCGTAGCGCTGGGCAAATAAACCAAACGACAACAACAGCAGAATGACTAGCAGCCAGCTGACAAGCGGACTCGGGCGGGACACTTTAATATTCGGATAGGTCCGCCATATACGGACCAGCAAATAGGCGGCTAGGGCGAGAGCTATCGGTAGAAAGGCATACTTTACCAAGCAGGCCAGGGTGGCGATGATAGTTAACCAGAGCAGTGATTTGAGGTCGAAGCGTTTGCGCCCCAGCTGTTCGCTGAATTTTACCGTCAACAGCAAGGCAAGTGCCGTCAGCGGCAAGAACAGGTTGTCATAGTTGATCTGGGCGGCTAGGAGCGGCACTACCGGTATCAGCACGAAGAGCGCCAGGCAGAAATGGACGATTGCCTGCGAGGCGCCGGTCTTGAGCAGTAAGCGCCTGTACAGCGGCAGGCCGGCCGCGAACAGGCCGATATTTATAATCCTCAGGAAGATGACATTGCTACTCAGCCGGTACGGAAAGCTCATCAGCCACTGGTACAGATATGACGGGTCACGGGCCACCGGCCCCAGAGCATCCGCGCTGGGCGGGTTTCCACCCCAGAAAGGACTGATATGGTGAGCGTACAGCTGAATAATCCCCAGATGAAAATCCTCATCAAAGGCCATCGGGTAGCGGCCGCTAAGAGCGATCCAAAGCGCCTCCATTACAAAAAAAGCAGCTATCAGGTAGAAACACCGCTTGGAGCCCAGGAAAGCGACAGACTGTTTAATCATGAAAACGGTTCTATTATACACCCCGCGTGAGGGGTATATATTTTGTATATACATTATATATACCCCTTTATACAGGTGTCCCTGTGCTAGAATGAAAAACAAATGCATCTATTGCGGCGCAAAAAAGTTAAAAACGGCCTGATAGTACTGATTTTACTGGCCACATTAGCGGCCTTTGTGCTGTTTTTTGTCCATCACCCAGAGTATTGGCAGGAGCTCAAGACAGTCAGCCCCTGGTGGATTGTAGCTGTGGTAGCACTAAATATACCAATGATCGGCCTGTTGGTATTGATTTATGACGCCTGCCTGGGGCTCTGCGGCCACCGGCTGGCCTGGAAAGAGAACTTTTTGCTGACCGCCTATTCGTCGATTATCAACTTCTTTGGGCCACTGCAGAGCGGGCCGGGTGTACGGGCGGCCTATCTCAAGACTCGCCACCAGGTGCGCTTGCGCGACTATGGGCTGGCGACAGTGCTGTACTACGGAATGTTTGCATTCTTCAGCGCGCTGTTCCTGCTGGTTGGCACACGGCCATGGTGGCAGACCTTGTTGGCGATGGCAGCCGTGGCCGGCGGTAGCTGGTTCGTCTTCCGTTACTTCGCCAAGCGTGATAAGAAACCGGCCGATTCGCAGTTCCATTTGCATGCCAACATCGTACTAAGACTCGCTATATTGACGTTCCTGCAGGTGTTACTGACGGCCATCACCTACTGGGTGGAGCTGAAAGCCGTTAATCCGAACATCGGCTGGGGTCAGGCCATGTCCTATGCCGGCGCCGCCAACTTCGCGCTTTTTGTGTCACTGACGCCGGACGCCATTGGCTTCCGCGAGGCGTTTTTAGTGCTTTCTCAGGGTATCAGTCATGTTTCAACGGCCAACATATTTAGCGCCAACGTCATCGACCGCACCGCTTACGTACTGACCTTGGCTCTGCTGTTCCTGGTTGTGCTAGCCACCCACGCCAAAGACCAGCTCAAAATCCGCGGCCTAAAATCTCTCAGCTAACTTTCATCTGTCGTTCTATAATGTAGAGTGTATGCGCATACTAGTCATAGAAGACGAGCCTAAGATTGCCCAGGCGGTAAAGCAGGGGCTGGAGCTGAAGGGTTTCGCCGTGGACACCGTACATGACGCCGATAGCGGCCTGTCATACGGGACTGACCCCAGTTACGACGTTATTGTGCTGGACCGTATGCTGCCAGGCAGTATGGACGGCGTGGAATTATGCCGCCGGTTGCGCGCTGAGGGTATCAACACCCCTGTAATCATGCTGACCGCCCGCGGCACCATCGGCGATAGGGTAGAAGGCCTGGACAGCGGCGCTGATGATTATCTAGTTAAACCGTTCTCATTTGACGAGCTGACGGCGCGGGTGCGGGCATTGACGCGGCGGCCGCCCCAACAAGTCGGTACTGAGCTGAAGGTCGGCGATCTAAGTCTAAATACCAATAATTATGAAGTTAAGCGCGGCACGGCGGCGATCAAGCTGTCCAATAAAGAGTTCGCGCTGCTGGAATATCTGATGCACCATCCCGGACAGGTTATCACTAAGGATATGATCATCAACCATGTGTGGGACGAGGACGCCGACATCCTGCCCAACACCGTGGAGGTTTACGTCGGCTACCTGCGCGGCAAGATCGACCGGCCTTTCCCTAAGCAAGAGCCGCTACTTAAAACCATGCGTGGCTTCGGCTACAAGTTGGAGGCTTAGGAGTAAGCCATGTTCCGCTCTGCCACCTTCAAGCTGACCATGTGGTACTTAGGGCTAGTCATGGCTATTAGCCTAATTTTTAGCTTGGCGCTCTACAACATGGCAACAGATGAGTTAGGCCGTGGTCTGCGCGGTGAAACCCAGCGCATCTCCCGCCAGTTCCCGGTCTTCCGCGATGACCCTTTGCTGAAGCCTGGCGCTGACTATGATAGCGGCGCGCACCGCATCCTGCTCAGGCTGGCCGGGTTTAATATCATCGTGTTGATTGGCGCCGGCTGGGCCAGTTATTGGCTAGCCAAGCGCACCCTGGAGCCGATTGAAGAGGCCCACGAACAACAGAAACGCTTCACAGCCGATGTCAGCCACGAACTGCGCACGCCGCTGACGGCGCTCAAAATGGAGAGCGAAGTGGCGCTGATGAATGATAAGAATGGCAAACAGGAACTACGCCAGGTGCTAGCTAGCAACCTGGAAGAGGCTGGCAAGTTGGAGAATTTGATTAATAATCTTTTACGCCTGACACGGCTGGAGGCCGGTGAGCTTCAGCAACAGTTTAGTCTGGTAGATGGCAAGGATCTAGCCCAGGCGGCCGCTACTGAAGCCCGCAAAATGGCCAAGGAGCGTGATATCAAGCTTAAAACTGATCTCAGCGATACCCCGGTTAGCGGCGACCAGGATAGCCTCGTCCAATTGCTGGTTATCCTGCTGGGTAACGCCATCAAATACAGCCCATCGGGCGCGAACGTGGAGTTATCGGCGAAGACCGCCGGCGACCAGGCAGTATTTAAGGTGACCGACCATGGCAGTGGCATGAGCCGCCAGACTCTGGAGCACGTTTTTGAACGGTTTTATCGGGGTGACGACAATTCACGCAGTAAGTCTGATAGCGACGGCTTCGGCCTGGGGCTAAGCATCGCCAAGATGATTGCCGACCTGCACGGCGGCACCATCACTTTGCAGAGCCAACCCGGCAAGGGAACAACCGCGACTCTCAGCCTGCCAATAGCGCGTCAATCAGAACGCTCACCAAAAGCGCCGGCAAAAGAATAAGCGAGTATAGAAATACTTTGGTGGCCCAACGTTTGGTGTCCGGCATATGCCAGCCGCGCAGGGCGACCACTAGCCAGCCGAGACTCAGCACGCCCATGGTTACGGTGTAGAAAGTACCGGCGTAGCCAGCCAGACCGAGCGCCAGAACAGCCGCCAAAAACGCCAGCATGTAGGCAATCATTTGTAATTTGACTGCCCGCTCGCCGCGGACTGCCGGCAGAACAGGAATGCCGGCCGCTTTGTAGTCCTTTAGGCGGCGCAGAGCTATGGCGTAAAAGTGCGGCATCTGCCAAAAAGTAAGTATTAGGAATAGGATCAACGCCGCGCCGTCCAACTGGCCGGTGACCGCCGTATAGCCGCCGACCACCGGCGCCGCGCCGGAGATACTGCCTACCAGTGTGCCCATCCAGGAGCGGCGCTTAGAAAGACCGTAGAAAACTATGTAATCAATAAAACCGACCAGCCCGACGGCGACCGTCAGCCAGTTGGTGTGAACGGCCAGGATGATGAAGCCTAGCAGACCCAGGAAAGCGGCCATGACCAGCGCCTTTTGAGCTGTCACCGCGCCGGTCACCAAAGCCCGGCGCTTGGTGCGCGCCATCACCTTATCAATACCGCGGTCAATGTAATTGTTTACGATACAGGCCGAGGCGATGATAAGGGCGATGCCGGACAAAGTCTCCAACAGCAGTAAAAAATCTATATCGGTGCCGGAAGCCACCACGAAGCCAGCCGTCGCCGTCAGCAAATTGCCGCGGATAATGCCCGGTTTGGCCAGATAATAATAAACTTTGAGGTTTTTCACCTACAGACGGTCCTGCTGTTTGAGGTACTGGTTGATCTGGCTCGGCGTGTACATCATGCGGTAGTTTAGATTGGACATAATCCAGAGCGAGCCGATGACCACGATGGCCACGACCACCGCGGCAAAGGCGAAGGCCCAGGCGTTCCAGCGCGGTTTGCCGCCGCGCCGGATGTGCAGGAAGAATACCATCTGCACGAACAGCTGGACGACGGCCAGCGCCAGCAATGCGACCATCACGAAACTATCTGACGGATAGTTGTGGTGGTGGGCGACGTGCGTACTGACCAGGCCGAAAGCAATCAACGTCAGCACCACCGATAACACGAAGCCGATGACATAAGTCTTCTTATTATCGGCGCCGACATCGTGGTTGGAAACTACGCTCATCCTGCTATCCCCATCAGATAAACTACCGTGAAAATGAATATCCAGATGACGTCCAGAAAATGCCAGAACATGCTCAGCATGGTCAGTTTGCGTACCACTGATGTGGTTAGGCCGCGCTTCATGGTCTGGTAGAGCATGGTGAGCATCCAGATCAGGCCGATGGTGATATGCAATCCGTGTGTACCGACCAGCGTGAAGAAGGCGCTCAGGAAGCCGCTGCGGCGCCAGCTATCGCCCTCGGCCGCCAGATGGCGGAATTCGCTTAGCTCCAGGCCGAGGAAGGCCGCGCCGAGCAGGAAAGTGACCACGAACCAGCCGATGACCTGCCGCTTCTGGCCGGCCCGGGCCGCTAAAAAGCCCAGTCCACAAGTAAAACTGCTGGTCAGCAGTATCAGTGTCTCGGTGAGCACGAAAGGCAACTTGAAGATCTGGGCGCCGTCCGGTCCGCCAAAGGTGTTGCCGTGCAGTACGACGTACGTGGCGAACAGGCTGGCGAACAGCACGATATCCGTCATCAAATAGATCCAGAAGCCCAGCAGAGTTTTGGAATTGCCTTCGGCTACGGTGCTCATGAGGCGCTCTCCTCTAGTTTGGCAATCTTGGCGGCCGGAATAACGTGGCTCGCTATTTTCACCCGAAGTCCGTCACGATAATCAAGCTGACCACGGCCAAAAGCCCAAGCGCCGCCAGCCACCAGATGTGCCAGACCACGCCGAAACCGCCAGCCAACGAACTCATGCCAATCATAAAGGCCAGGCCGGAGTTCTTAGGCACGGAAATAGCCGTGTAGTGCGGTTTTTTAGCCGCCGGGCCAGCCTGTTTCATGGCCCAAAAGGCGTCGCGCTCCGAACCATCAGGCAGGACGGCGTAGTTATATTCCGGCGGCGGCGAGGTCAGCGACCACTCCAGTGTCCGGCCGTTCCATGGGTCGTTGCCAGCCCGGTTCTCGTCACGTTTCCAGATGCTATAGGCCAGTTGCAAGACCAAGAAGAAGACTCCCAGACCGATGACCGCCACGCCGACACCGGCTACAATAAACAGCGGCTGCCAGCCGAGCGAGGCATCGTAGTGATCCAAGCGGCGCGTGGCGCCCATCAACCCTAGCGCATACAGCGGTCCGAAGGCCAGGATGAAACCGACTATCCAGCACCAGGCCGCATAATTGCCGAGTCGTTCATTGAGCGTAAAGCCGGTTATTTTGGGGAACCAGTACATCAGGCCGGCCAAGAAGCCGAACAGCACGCCGCTGACTATCATGGTGTGGAAGTGGGCCACCAGGAACAGGCTGTTGTGCAGTTGGAAGTCGGCCGGCGGCACGGCTAGCAGGACCCCGGCCACACCGCCCATAGTAAACAGCGCTATGAAGCCCAGGAACCACAGCATCGGTGTAGCGAACCTGATGCGGCCGCGGTACATGGTAAACAGCCAGTTAAAGACTTTGACACCAGTCGGCACGGCAATAATCATCGTCATGATGCCAAAGAAAGCGTTGACATCGGCGCCGGCGCCCATGGTAAAGAAGTGGTGCAGCCAGACGATGAACGACAAGAAGACGATCGCCCAAATGGCCGCCACCATGGAGGTATAGCCGAACAGCGGTTTGCGGGAGAACGTCGCCACCACCTCGCTGAAGACGCCGAAGGCCGGCAGTATCAATATGTAAACCTCCGGATGCCCCCAGGCCCAAATCAGGTTGACATACATCATCGGATTGCCGCCGCCAGCGGCCGTGAAGAAGTGCATGCCCAGCGTGCGGTCCAGCGCCAGCATGGCCAGCGTGGCCGTCAGGATGGGGAAGGCGAAGATAACCAGAGTCATGGCGCCCAGCACGCTCCAGACGAACATCGGCATCTTCATCAGCCCCATGCCTGGCGCGCGCATCTTCAGAATCGTCACGATGAAGTTTATGCCGGAGAGCAGACTGCCGACGCCAGCTATCTGCAGGCTCCATATCCAATAATCCACGCCGACGCCGGGGCTGAAGTGCAGTTCGCTAAGCGGTGGATAGGCCAGCCAGCCGGCCGGTGAGAACTCGCCAATAATTAGCGACAAATTAACCAGTGCCATACCGGCCACGAACAGCCAGAAGCTGGTAGCATTCAGGAATGGGTAGGCCACATCGCGGGCGCCAATCAGCAGAGGCACGGCTATATTGATCAGCCCGAACATCAACCCCATGGCGGCAAAGAAAATCATGATGGTGCCGTGGGCGCTGAATATCTGCTGGAAGTGGTTGGAATCGATGATACCGTTGTGCGCGCCGACGGACGTTGCTTGCTGGGTGCGAATTAACAGCGCGTCAGCGCCGCCGCGCAGCAGCATGACCAGAGCCACCACTATATACATAACGCCAATTTTCTTGGGGTCGAGCGAGGTCAGCCATTCCCGCCACAGCCATTTCCAGCGCTTGAAATATGTCAGCGCCACTATTACGGCCAAAACGCCACCTATCATGGTCACCACGCCGCCCAGCGTAACCGGATCGGTCGGGATGGCGCTGAGGGTCAATCTGCCGAGTAAGTTAGCAAACATCAATGCGCCTCCACCACCCGGTAAGCCGGCCCATTAGCCGTCTGCGGCACAATGTACTTAAGAATTATCTGGTCAAACAGATCACTTTCCACCGATGAATAATTAGTGACAGGATTATTCTGGCTAGGTTTTGCCAGCTGGTCATAGGCTTGGCGGTCCAACGGATTTGACGATTGCCGGGCTGTCTTAACCCAATTCATAAAATCACTCTCTGAACCGGCCCGGGCCGTAAAATCCATCCGTGAAAAGCCACTGCCACTGATGTTGGCCGACGAACCATGATAGTCTCCCGCACGGTTAGCCACCAGATTTAGTTGGGTCGACATACCAGGCATGGCATAGATCTGTCCGCCCAGCTGGGGGATCCACAGCGAATTCATTGGCGCGTCAGAAGTTATCTGGAACCTGACCGGTGTGCCGACAGGAATCTGCACAAAATTGACTGACGCCACGTGCTGCCCCGGGTAAATAAACAGCCATTTCCAATCCAGCGCCACCACCTGGATGGTCATCGGCTTCTTAGATGACGCCAGCGCCCGGTACGGATCCAGCGCGTGGCTGCTCTGCCAGGTCACCACCGACAAGACGGTTATTAGCGCCGCCGGAATCAGCCACCAGACTGCCTCCATCGCCCAGTTGCCGGCCAGCTCCGGACTATATTTGCGTTTTTTCTTACTGCCTTCACGGTAGCGCCAGGCAAAGCTGAAAAGTAAAATGTAGACCGGGATAACCACAATCAGCGACAATCCCAGCGCGAAGAACATCAGGTTACGCTCTTTTGCCCCAACCGAGCCAGCCGAATTGAAGACCTCGACGTTGGAATGCTTGAACCAGCCGGCGATAAACGTCAGCACGATCAGCGCCACCAGAGCCAGAATGATTATTTTGAGCTTTTTATTCACACTTTGCACCCGCCATAAGCTTAAGTTCATTGTACCACCGCCGGGCGGGTAGGGTACAATGATGCTCATGATAGTTTTGCTCCACGTCCTGATCGCCCTCTCCAGCATGGCCTGGACGACACGACTCTACTTCGCACCCACCAAGCACAAATTCTACGGTGCCTACGGCCTGATCGGCGCCACCCTGGCTAGCGGTACTTACCTGGTCATCAGCACCCACTCGCCGCTACTCTCCAGCTGTGTGACCGGACTGGTTTACCTCGGCGCCGTCTCCGCCGGCGTCTTTGCCGCCCACAAAAGACTCATTACTCAAACCAATAGATAAATCTTTTACTTTTCGCTTAAAAATGGTCGCGGATGTGGCCGAAGCTGTAGTCCCAGGTGGCATCAACTTTTTTGTGGGGGTTGAAGATGTCGTCGGGATCCATGATGTGCTTGGCTTCGCGGAAAATGCGCATCATCTCGCGGCCGTACATCTGTTCCAGCCAGGGGCCGCGCACCAGGCCGTCGTTGTGCTCACCGCTCAAAGAGCCGCCGTATTTCAGCACCAGATTATTAACCTCTTTCATGGCCGGCAGTAACTTGCGGCGATCGGCCGGGTCTTCCAGTTTCATCAGCGGGATGATATGAAAGTTACCGTCGCCCATGTGGCCGGCGATGGTCGCGAACAGCTTATACTTTTTAATAATCTTGCGGATCTTGGGCAGGAATTCGCTGAGGCGGGCCGGCGGCACCACCAGGTCGTCAATGAACGGCGCGGTATGCTTGTCCTTCACTTTGCTTCGCAATAATTGGAAGCTGTAACGGCGCATTAACCAAAACTTTTGAGATTTGCCTTCGGTGGCGTCTTCTTCGAAGCCGTTGATCTCATAGCGAGCGCGGTGCTTGGCCAGCTCACGGTGCAGGGCCTGGACCTTAGCGCGCACTTCATCTTCGGTCTCGCCGTTGAATTCGACCATTAAGATTAGCGGCGGGATGCCGCGCCAGAAATGCAGGCCGGTCGGGATAAAACTTAAGAATAATTTAAGGACGCCGCCCCAGCCCAGCATCTTGTGAAAACTTGGCATGAAATCGCATGCCTAGCCGCAATGTGGCGTCATCAAACGACTCAAACGTGGCCGGCTTAGACTCTAGAACCTTCGTGATGACTTCGCCCAGGTCATCAATGTCGCGCATGAATAGAACTAATAAGCCGGAATGCGGCCATCTTGGGAACCAGCCGGAAATGTATGTCCGTCACGAAGCCCAAAGTGCCCTGGGCGCCGACGATCAGCTTGGTCAGGTCAAAAATCTGGCGCTCGCGGTCCCAGACGTCCCATAGGTTGTAGCCGGTGGAATTCTTAGAAACGTGCGGCTTGGCGGCCTTAATCCGCTCGTAATTCTTTTCAATCAGCCAAAACAGCTTGCGGTACACCTCGCCCTCATAATCTTTCTGGTTCATCTTTTTGTCCAGCTCGGCCTTGCTCAATGGCTTAACAACGCGCTCCACGCCGTCGGCAAAGACGAACTTTAGCTCGGTCACGAAATCCTCGGTCTTGCCGAACTCCAGCGATTTTTCGCCACCGGCGTTATTATTGACCATGCCGCCGACGCTGGCCAGATCGCGCGAGGCAGGGTAGCTGGGCATCAGCGCGCCATGCTTGAGGGTCTGTGGTTCAAAGTCGCGGTACAGCACGCCGGGCTGGGCCTGGGCGATGTGCGGTGTAACCTTTTCTATTTTCGTGAAGTGCTGGCGGAAATCGATAATTATAGAATCGTTGATGGCGCCGCCAGACATGCAGGTGCCAGCCGAGCGAGCCGTCAGGCTCAGATCAGGGTGAGATTTCTTCTCGTCAGATACCAGCTTAACCAGCCGCTCAATATCATGGCCATCACGGGGCGCAACCACCAGCTTGGGACGCAGTTCAAACATCGAGGCGTCGTGGCTGTACAGATCCAGCGTGGCCGGGTCATCTTTCAGTTCGCCGGTGAAGCCAGCTTTTGTAAGCGCGGTTTTGATATCTTCCACCCTTCAAGCTTAGTATCTGTTACAATCATAAGCAAGATGGCAAAAAAAAGAGTGTTGATAGTGGGCGGTGGTTTCGCAGGGGTCAAAGCCGCTTTGGAGCTCTGCCACGATGAGCGTTTTGCCGTCACTCTACTGACCGACGACCCGGAAATGCGCTATTACCCGACACTCTATCAAAGCGCCACCGGCGGCGGCCGCGCCAACTCGTCAATCCCGCTGGCCAGTATCTTTGAGGGCCGGAACATCAAGGTAGCGCTCGGCAGTGCCGCCAAACTTATCCGCAAAGACAAGACAGTTACTACGGACAAAGGAATTGCATTTGAATATGACACGCTCATCCTGGCGCTCGGCGTGGTCACCAATTACTTTGGCATTTCCGGACTGGACGAATACTCCCACAGCATCAAAACCCAGGCCGGAGCCGAGCGTTTCAAAAAGCACCTGCACCAGCAACTGGATGACGAGCACCGACCGGACCTGCACTACGTGATAGTCGGCGCCGGGCCGACCGGCATTGAACTGGCCGGAGCCCTGCCGGACTACTTAAGACACATCATGAAATGCCACGGCATAGCGCACCGGGCCATCCACGTGGACCTCGTGGAGGCCGCGCCGCGCCTCCTGCCGCGGATGCCCAAAAGCACCTCGCGGGCTGTGCGCAAACGCCTACACAAACTGGGCGTCAAATTATACCTGAACAGCACAGTACAGGGCGAAACGGCCGACAAACTGATGGTCAGCGGCAAACCAATCCGCTCTCACACGGTGGTCTGGACGGCCGGCGTCACCAACCATCCATTTTTCAAAGATAACGGCTTCGTCTTAACGGGGCGTGGCAAAGTAGCCGTAGACATCTATCTGCAGGCCGAACCGGACATCTACGTACTGGGCGACAACACCAACATGCCCTACGCCGGCATGGCCCAGACGGCGCTATGGGACGGCAAGTTCGTGGCCCGCAACCTAAAACGCCACGCCAGCGGCTGGCGCCTGCGCAGTTACGAGGCCAAACCGCCGGTCAGCGTCATCCCATGCGGCCCGCACTGGGCGGCGGTAAACTGGGGCCGCCTGCGCTTATACGGCTGGCTAGGCTGGGCTCTGCGCGAAGCGGCCGACATGAAGGGCTACCGCGCCCTGGAATCCTGGAAACGCGCCACCAAACAGTGGTACACCGAATTCACCCGCGACGACGCCTGCGAAAAATGCGCCACCACAACTAGCAAATAAATTAACATCAATGTAGTATATCCCTATCAGGAACTCAAAGGAGCGGAATAGTCATACTATGAGCAGACATATTTTTCAGAGACAAGGGTTAATTACAGCTGATGGCGAGCCAGGACCAGATTGGGGCGAGTTTACAAAAGCCTTTGATAGGGAAGATAAGCGAGCCATGGAAATACTTGGCGGGTTAACGGCTCATATAGTGCTACAGACAGTTGAGCTGAGACTTGCGACCGCCTACATGGGCCGGGCACAACAATTCGGCAGTTCCGCTGAACCACCCATCCTGACCTTAAGAGAATCAGAAGGAACAGGCCTGCCCGACGATGAAGTTCGCGTGGCCTCTGACCTGGCATCGCAAGAAGGTTGGGCGGCGATGGCTTTTCACAACACGATCTCCATGACCATTCAAGAAGAGCTTGCACAACATGAACCAAAAACACCCGTCGGAGCATAAAGACGAGTTTCGTCGGCCACCCAACCCGCGCTACAATAATTAGACCTTAATGGAGATTGTGCAGGCCGCGGTCTCTAGCAGGGGTTCATAGAAGGCCATGTTACTTACCAGCTCATCTCCCAACTCGGAGCTTGGTTCTTCGCTATGCGGGGTAAAGTCACCCATGCTACGCATTTCGCCTTCCTCATTTAATGCGTACCTTATATGCCTGGTACCGATGGCATCTTTTAGCTCAACCAAAATCCACGGGCTAAAAATCTGTCCAACTTTTATTTCCTTGATGTTGGCTTCGTCACTGAGTGGCTTACCCTTGCGCTGAGCACTAAATGTGACCGCTTCAACACTTTCGCGAACCTCTTCGGGCAGTCTCATCACTCGATTTTGTGTGAGTTTCCTCAAGCTTGCACATGTAGCACCAATATCTTCAGGGGCAAACTTTGCTAGCTCTTGAGAGAGGATTTCTTTAGGCATGATAAGTAATGGCTAACACCATTCTATGGGAGTAGTCTGCAGGTCTGGAAAAGCTTCGGACATCTTAACGAAACGTCTCGTCAGCACAGAACCGTGCAGTTCATAAACCCCGGGTCGTTCAGTCGCTACTGCGGTCACTTCTAGTTTGCCTCCGGCGCTAAATATGTCATTTAGCTCCGGCTCGGCAGCTAGATCTTTAGGTTGGCCTAGTTGCTTTTCGTTCATGGGAAGATAATATAATATCAACCCAGAAATGTAAAGAGTAGGCTTTTTAATTTCAAAACAACCGCCCAACCCACGCCACCTATCAGAATTGATTATTACTCAGTAAAATACTATAATTAGCCTGATTTCGTTGAGCTATTTTGCTCCGATTTCGCCCTTTGACAAGCAGACAAATAAAAGATGAGACTCGTGGCGCAGACTTGCTCAGCTCCGCCAGCCTCATCTTTTACAGAGCAAACTAGTGGAAGGACAGTCAATGAGTTGGTATTGGATTTTGGCTCTAAGCCTAATCTGGATCGCCTCCCTGTACATCTACTCGTACCAAATGAACAAAGTTCCAATCGCACCCAAGCGTGTCAACCCTCTTATGGATGGATTGGCATTCTACGGCTATGTGGCCCTGTGCGTGTCATGGCCGGCATTCGTGCTATGGCAGGGACTTATCGACACCGCGTGGTATGTGTGGCTACTGCTAACAATCGAGGTCATATGCCTCTTCATCCAGGCACCCATGTCTGGCAAAAGAATGCAACAGACCCATGCTTCGCTACGCGAAATCGATTCCCTGGACGTGGCAGTCGGATGGATCGCGTCGGCCATCATCATGACCCTGGCTCCGCTGGCCATAATGCTACGTCTTGCCTTTCGGTAGGCGTTAGCAACAATCGTTGCGGAAAGTGGCAGGCAGGCTACCGGATGAATAGATGGTAGCCCCGGCTACTGCTTCACCCCTCTATTTTCTCTGGTTGTCTGCTTGTCATTTTTCGCTCCACAAATGTGCGTTTGTGCTGACGAGTCCAAAAGGACGAAAGCGGAAAAACTGATCAAAACTTAAGTAATCCTTAAACTTCATTGATTGTTTACCATAGGCATGGCAACCTATGTCCATGCCGCGTGGAGGCAAATCGTACATTGACAATCTGACCCACCAAGACCGGGTTATTTGTGTCATGGTCAAAGACAGGCGAGTATTCCATGGATTCACCGTACAATACGAAGCTAAATTAGACAAAATTTGGGTAGCTATCACAAGAATAGACACTAGTCACGGCTTCGCGCATCGGCACAAGTTCAGCCCTATAAACAAAGATGTAATTACGCCCTTTGTGTGCAATAACTACCGCGAAGGGTTCACTCTCGCCCGGCACTATATCAAAAATAACTATCAGAAACTGCGTGAAAATTACTTGACGCAAGCTAATAAAAGGAGGCTATAATGAGACACGTGGTAAATATATCCAAGGCATACCAAAAAAAGAATGTTAAGCTCTCGCTAGAGCTTGATACTTACATGGCCAACCATCCTGAGGTATGGGATCTGTTACCGGACGGCGCCCTTCTGATCATTACCTCCAAGAGCGACAAAAAATTCAGTGAAACTAGCCTCGCTATAGCCAAAAGCCACAAAAAACATTACAAGCCTGGCCAGCCAGTCTTCATCGCTGAAAAATCCCGCACCCGCTGGAGCTTCGATTGTAGCACTTTAGCCGCTACTTAGCGGTTCGCTTACTGAAGATTCTTATTGTTCGTTACAATATAGCCAATGGGCAAATACGAGACAGAATACAAAGCGCTGAACAACGCACAGAAAAAGGCGGTTGATCAGACTGAGGGGCCGGTGCTGGTGGTGGCTGGGCCGGGGACGGGCAAGACTCAGCTGCTCAGTATGCGGGTGGCGAATATTTTGCGCACGAATGATGTGGCGCCGGGGAACATCTTGTGCCTGACATTTACCGATAACGCGGCGCGGAATATGCGCGAGCGGCTCAGTGATATCATCGGCCAGCCGGCGTATCACGTGGCCATCCACACCTTCCATAGCTTTGGCACCGATGTAATTAACCATTATCCCGATTATTTTACCGACCGGCAGTTGCTCCAGCAGGTGGATGAGCTGGGGCGTTATGAGCTGTTGCAAGAGATTTTTGAAGACTTGCCGCACAGCAATCCGCTGAGCACGAAGGTCGGCGAGCAGTTTATCTTTTTGAAGGATACGTTGAGCGCCATCGGCTGGCTGAAGCAAGAACGCCGTGTCGCCGGTGGAACTGCACGAGTTATTAAACGCTAATGAAAAGTTCATTAAGGCCGTGGAGCCGGAGATTGCTGAGGTTTTTGCTGGTACGCCGTCGCCTAAGCATCTGCCGGCCTATAAGAAGTTGCTGGAGAGCGTGCAGAAGCCAGGTGAGCGGCAAGAGTTACTTCGGCTTTCCGGAATATGCCGCCGAGTGCGCCGCTGAGCTGGAGCAGGCTATTAGCGAGACCGATCCGGGCGGCCGCTTCGCCAAGCCCATCACCGCCTGGCGCAACGCCTGGTGCAAAAAAGATGCCGAGGGAAAGCACGGTTTTAAAGACGGCGGCCAGAACTACCGCAAGATGCACGCCTTGGCCAACGTTTATCAGGAATTGGTAGATGTCATGAGCGCCCAGGGGCTCTACGACTTTGATGACATGGTCATGGAGGCCGTGCACGCCATGGAGCGCAATGATGAGCTGCGGTTCAACCTGCAGGAGCGCTACCAGTACGTGCTGGTAGATGAGTTCCAGGACACCAACAAGGCCCAGTTGAGGATGCTGGCGGCACTGGGCGACAACCCCGTGCACGAGGGCCGGCCGAACATTATGGCCGTCGGCGACGATGACCAGGCGATTTATTCGTTCCAGGGCGCCGAGGTGTCCAATATGGCCCAGTTTTCTAAGCTGTTTAAGGAGCCGGCGGTGGTTAGTCTTACAGGAAAATTACCGGAGTAACGCCAATATTTTGCAGGCCGGCGAGACCGTTTCGGCACAGATTAGCGACCGTCTGGGCGATAAAAAGCTAGTCGCTAAGACAGAGTTACGACGTCAAACAACTCGGCATGACGACGTTCCCCAGCGAGCTGGCGCAGTACGATTGGGTGGCTGGCGAGGTAGAGAAACTTATCAAGAAGGGCGCCGCGCCGGAGGATATCGCCATTATCGCGCCGCGGCACAAATATCTGGAGCGGCTGATGCCGTACCTCGGCGAGCGGGGCGTACCGGTGGCCTATGAGCGGCGGGAGAATATTTTGGAGGCGCCGATTATTGTGCAGTTGCTCAGGATGGCCGAGCTGGTGGTAGCACTGGCCGAGAACCGCCAGATCTAATGCCGACGCGCTGTTTGGCGAGGTGCTGGGCTATGAATTCTGGGCGATTCCGCCCGAGACGTTGATGGCCAGTTAGCCTGGAGTGTTATGACAAGCATCGCATTGGCTGGATGTGCTATCTAAGCACAAAGAGCTGAAAGCCATCACCGCTTGGCTCACCGGGCTGGCCAAAAAGAGCGGGCGAGAGCCGATGGAATATATGCTGGATGAGCTGGTTGGCAGTGGCGAAAAGGGGTCGCCGTCGCCACTACGCGCCCATTATTTCAACCAGGAGCGCTACGAGCAGGCCACGGAGAGCTATTTAACGCTGCTCGGCCAATTATCCACGCTCAGGCACCGCCTGCGCCAGTGGCAGCCTAATAAGGCGCTGTGTTTGCGTGATTTGGTGCAATTCGCTCAGTTGCACGCCAACGCCGGACTCAAGATTGTTGATACTAACCCGCACACCCAGACCACGGCCGCCGTCCAGGTCATGACCGCCTACAAGGCCAAAGGGCTGGAATTCGGCACCGTCTTCCTGATAAATACCCAGGACGAAGTGTGGGGACCGACGGCCCGTTCCGGGTCGTCGCGCGTCAGTCTGCCACGGAATCTGCCCGTGGCGCCGGCCGGTGAGAGCGATAACGACCGGTTAAGGCTGCTGTTCGTGGCCATGACGCGTGCTAAACACAGCCTGCACATCACGGGTTACAGCCACACCTTGGAGAACAAGCTGTCGCCGCCGCTCAGCTTTTTGGAAGATTCCGGATTGGCCCAGAAGAAAATTGACAAGCCCGCACCGCCCCAGGCCGCCGAGATCCTGGCTACCGACTGGGCCTACCGCTGGCGCCAGGTGATCGCTGATAAAAAGACGCTGTTCGAGCCGATTCTGGCCAACTACAAGCTGAGCGTGACGCATCTTAATAACTTTATTGACCTGAAAGACGGCGGACCGGAGTACTTCCTGGTGCATAATCTGCTCAGATTCCCAGAGGCACCATCGCCATCAGCCGCCTACGGCGACGCCGTCCATAACACTCTGCAATGGGCGCACGCCCAGCTAAAAGCCAAAGGCGATCTGCCGCCAGTTAAGAAAATCCAAGATTATTTTGCCGATCTGCTGGACCGCAAACACCTGCAAGCCGCCGAACACAAGAAGCTAGACAAACGCGGGCAAGCGGCCTTGGCGCACTACCTTAAAGAACGCGGTGGGCAATTCACGGCCCGCGATATGGTAGAGCGCGGCTTTAATAACGACGGCGTGGTGGTCGCCGGCGCGAATTTAAGCGGCAAGATTGATCTGCTGCACTTCAAGGACCAGGGCATCGTGGAGGTGCGCGACTTCAAAACCGGCAAACCGGCCCGTTCGTGGCAGGGCAAAGATGAGTTTGAAAAGATCAAATTATATAAGTACCGCCAACAACTGCTGTTCTACAAGTTGCTGGTCGAAGGCTCAGCCAGCTTCAGCGGCAAATTACAGGTCACTGGCGGCGCGCTGGAGTTCATAGAAGCTGATGAAAACAGCCAGCTTGGTCGATAATCTAGAGCTAGAATTCGACCCGGAAGAGCTGGCCCGCTTCGGCCGGCTGATCGGCGCCGTCTGGGCGCACATCACGCGGCTGGATTTTCCGGATATCAGCGGCTACTCGCAGAACCTAAAAGGCATCCAGCAGTTCGAACACGACCTGATTGAGGGCAAGGTATAAGAAAACCGCCCGGCGAGCGGGCGGCATTCATGCGCGAAAGAGAAAATTATTTCTTTTTCTTGCCGGACTTTTTGCCGGCTGTGGTGCCGTTGTTAAGAGCGGCAACCCATTCCTTGGCGCCATTCTGAGTAAATAGCAGGCCATAGAGGTTGATGCCGACTACAGCGCCCAATACTGGGCCAAGCACGTAGGTGTTCCAGGTCCAGGCCTGGGCTCCCAGGGCGACAGCAGGGTTCAAGAAACTTAAACCGACAACCGTTGAGCCAACCACGATACCGATAGCGTAAGCCAACCCCGTGAAGGAGGCGATTACCGCCTGGCTGTAACGCTGGTAAATCGCCACTGCCGCGATGGCCAGCGCGATAATAGCGGCGCCGACAGCTTCTGCGGCCAGCGTGCGGCCGTTATAGTGAGCACTGCTAGCTGGCAAGCTAGCGCCAGACAGATACGCGAACAGCTTGTATGCAGCCCAGCCGCCGAGCAATTGTGCCACGACGTAAACTACGGCCGAAGCGGTAGACAGCTTGCGAGCCGTCCACAGACCAACGGTGATAGCCGGGTTGAAATATCCGTTTGATGTCCTCCCGAAAACTGCGATTGCTAATGCTAAGGCCAATCCGGCAGTTACCGCTATAAAGAACGATATCGCCAGCTGGGAACGTAGCGTACTCAGGAACGCCAGCGTTAACAGCCCGGTTCCGAGAAATTCGGCAACCAATGCGGCCACTTTTTGTCTTGTAAACATTTTTATAACCTCCACTTATTAGTATGTGATTAGCGTATCGTGATGTTTAAGATTTGTAAAGCCTTACTCCTCCTGAGCCGGTACCTCTGTTCGTAAGATCAGCCGTTGACTGCCGTCCGTTAGCGCTATGAGCGTAGCCACCGTCGCCATAACACGCGCCATGACAAAGCGGCCTCTTTCTAGAGTCTGGTCAGGTCTCGGAAGAAGCTTATTGGCTATTTCTTCCGACCACCACAAATCGTAACCAAAAGCCTGGACACCGTTGAAATCTTCTGAAAAACGGTTAGACGAAAGAGTGGTATTGGGAACCAGATTGACCGCCACCAGACATTCTTGGTGTTCACCCTTCAACGTAGCCGTGCTATCCTTTGACTTCTTTTCAAGGATATCAATAACTTTTTCGCGGTCGCGGAAGTACTCTTCGGACCGTCCATTCACCATTACGGCGGCACCCATGACGCGCAAGTAATCATCTCTGTCAAAGTCATCGCCCAATATCAAGCTAACAACCCGTTTGTGGTCATTTATAAGATTAGGCTGGGTCATGGTAGTCACAATCGTGTCCATACCATCAATCGCGCCACAACCGACTGCCTTTTGGTCATGACTGATTTCGTCACGGTGGCCACCCGGCGCAAACCCCATCCTTATATAGTTACCGATCATGGCTTCTGCGTCAGCCAAAAAGGTGCCGCGAGTAATATCGTCTTTGTCGACTCCTAGGCGATAAGCTAGGGCAGCGCCCGGAGCACCACCTGGCACCTGAGGACCTAGAATGCTCTCATCTAGCTCTGGATCATGCCGTCCGTCAATACAACGCGTCTTGGCACCAAGGTTAACTGGTACATAAAAATTCATTTAGCCGCTTTAAAGCGCCCTTTAAGGCGACATCAGATGTTATATCTTGGTCGATTAGCGTATCGGCTGACACGCCACCGGGCCATGCAATATCGCTAATACGTCCGCAATCGATGATCGCAATCTCTTCTAGCTGAACAGGTTCTTCCAGGGAGGCTCTTCCCACAATCCGTCCTTTCGCATCACTGCCATGCTAGGCAGGATTATTCTTAAATTGTGTTTTATATCACAAAGTCAAACCACATATTAGCTCTTGCCTGGCAGAGATGCAACCCCTTATTTAGATTTTTGAGAAGCGGGGCCTGGTTTGGCCGTCGTGCTCAACTGGCTCCAAGAAGTTTTTGGCGGTTCTGACCCAGACGATGTCTTTTTCCAGTGACCGGTAAACCACACAGGGCGTCTCGGTATCTTCTAAAAAGCCTGTGGCCACGATTTCATAACGGCCGCCTTTATAATGCTGGTAATAGTCGCCGTCTTTGGGCCGCTCCAGCCCATCCCAGCCGGCCAATATTTCTTCTAGCGGCTTTTGTTTGCTCATACCACTAGCATATCAATAGGACGTTTTAGGTACAAAACGTACGTAAAACGTCTCGATGTAGACAAACATATAGTCAAAACTCCAGACCAAACCCTTAGCGTTGGCGCTGGTGACGGCGCTTGAGTGAAGCCACTTGCAAGCGCACCGCTTGGCGGTCAACTAGAGCCTGGGCGTGTTCCAGGCTGACTTCGTCTTTGGCTTCTAGCTTCATCTTTTCGGCGCGTTCCAGGGCGCGTTGGGCTTCGGCTTCGCTGATGTCGTCGGCCCGGTCAGCTTCATCGACTAAAACGCGCAGGGTATTCTCGGCAACTTCTATGGCGCCGCCGTTGGTAGCAAAGTATTCGCGGTCGCGGTCGGCGTCGCGCGGGCCGCGGCGAACGGCGATCACGCCGGTATCGGCCACGCTGACCAGCGGCATGTGGTCCTGCAGGACGCCGATCTCGCCGTCTTTGGTTGGCAGTATCACTTCATAGACGTCTTCATCAAACTTCTTGCCGCTGATGCTGACGAGCTGAAAGTGGAACATTATTTAGCCTTGGTCGCTTTGACGTCGCTGATCGGCCCTTTAAGGTAGAAGGCGCTTTCCGGCTTATCGTCGTGCTTGCCGTCCAGAATCTCGCGGAAACCTTGGATGGTATCTGACAGCTTGACGTATTGACCCTTGTTGCCGGTGAACTGCTCGGCCACGAAGAACGGCTGACTCATGAAGCGCTGGATGCGCCGGGCGCGGGCCACGGTCTGCTTATCTTCTTCGGAAAGTTCTTCCATGCCCAGGATGGCGATGATATCCTGCAGGTCTTTGTAGCGCTGAAGTACGCGCTGGACTTCGCGGGCTACGCTGTAGTGGTCTTCGCCGACAATTTCCGGATCCAGGATGTTGGAGTTGGAGTCCAGTGGGTCGATGGCCGGGTAGATGCCGATTTCAGTCAGCGCGCGGCTCAGCGTGATGGTGCTATCCAGGTGGGCAAAGGTGGTAGCCGGCGCCGGGTCAGTCAGGTCGTCGGCCGGCACGTAAACAGCTTGCACAGAGGTAATTGAGCCTTTGTGAGTTGAGGTAATGCGCTCCTGGAGCTGGCCCATTTCCTGCTGGAGGTTAGGCTGGTAGCCCACGGCACTCGGTAGGCGGCCCAGCAGGGCGGAGACTTCCGAGCCGGCCTGCGTGAAGCGGAAGATGTTGTCAATGAACAGCAGTACGTCACTGCCTTTGTCGCGGAAACCTTCGGCAATCGCCAGGCCACTCAGCGCCACGCGCAAGCGCGCGCCCGGCGGTTCATTCATCTGGCCAAAGACTAGCGAAGTGTTCTTCAGCACGTCGGCGTCCTGCATTTCGTGGTACAGGTCGTTACCCTCGCGGGTGCGCTCGCCAACGCCGGCGAACACGCTGTAACCGCTGTGGAATTTGGCAATGTTATTGATTAGCTCCTGAATAAGCACGGTTTTGCCAACACCCGCGCCACCGAACAAGCCGGCTTTGCCGCCCTTGGTCATTGGGCAAATCAAGTCAATAACTTTAATGCCGGTTTCCAGGATCTCAACCTGGCCGGATTGGTCAATCAGCGGCGGCGGTGTCCGGTGGATGGGCGCTGTTTCGTCGAAATTGCCGCCTTTGTCGTCAATCGGCTGGCCGGTGACATTGAACATCCGTCCCAGCGTTTTTTTGCCGACCGGCACACTGATAGGCGCACCCGTATCTTTGACTTCGGTACCGCGCTCCAGCCCATCAGTCGAGCCTAGGGCAATGGCCCGCACGGCCGACTCGCTAAGGTGCTGGGCGACCTCCAAAGTTAAGGTCTGGTTGTTCAATTCAACTTCTAGCGCATTATAAATCGCCGGCAATTTGTCGGTGGCGAACTCCACATCCACCACCACGCCAACGATCTGCGTGATCTCGCCCTTTTGGGTCTTAGTCTTAGGTTTACTCTTCGTTGCTGTCGCCATTAATTAACTCCTTCTAATTCATTCATCCGTTTAATGCCTCCGCGCCGCCGGTGATTTCGGCCAATTCCTGGGTGATGGCGGCTTGCCGGGCGGTGTTCAGTTCCAGCGTGTAATCGCCGATCAGGTCGTTGGCGTTGTCGGTGGCGTTCTTGGTGGCCATCATGCGCATGGCGTGCTCGCTGGCCAGGCTTTCCAGTACGGCCTGCCAGATCTGGGCTTCTATCAGACGGGTGGTGACTTCGTGGACGACTGTCTCGACGTCCGGCTCAAAGTTGCTGACCATCAGCTCGACATCGGCGTTGTCAATCACCGGGGCTGGCAGGAGCGGCAGAGCGGTGGCTTCCTGAACCAGATTGGACTTGAAGACGGTATAGATTACCCGGACTTCGTCGATAGTCTCATCGCGGTACTGGTCAATTATGGTGTTGAGGATTGGCCGCAGGTCGTTGGCGGTCGGCTCGTCGCCGAAGGGCGGGTAGGCGGCCTCTAGGTTGACATCGTGCAAGCGGCGGACAAACTGCGCACCCTTACTGCCGACGGTGATAACGTGGCTTTTAACCCGCTTAGACTGGTCTTCTTGCAAGCCCTGGGTCAGCAATTTCAGCACGTTGGCGTTGTAGGCGCCGGCCAGACCGGTGTTGCTGGTGATGACCACGTACAGGCGGTTTTTGACATCGCGTTTCTTGAATAGCGGCATCTGCTCGACCTCGCTCATAGCGTTCAGCCGGCGCAGTAGGTCATAAGCCATATCCTGGTAATCGCGGCTCCTGCTAGCGTAAGCCTGGGCTTTGCGCAATTTCGAAGCCGACACCAGCTCCATGGCCTTGGTAATCTGACGAGTGTTGCTAATAGACGTAATCCGCCGCTTGAGGGTTATCGTGCTAGCCATTTTGCTCCCTCGCTATAATAGATTCTACCTCTTGGCTGACGCTTTCAGGGCTTACCGAGGCATCTTCTGGCCACTCGCCAGTGGGCGAGAACAGCGCTCTTCGTATAGTCTCGTGGTTTTCAATTGCGGCGTCTCCAACTTCGTCAATCAAGGCGTACTCAAAACTTTTTTTCAAGTCTGTGCCGTGCAGTACTTCTACGCTCTCCACGGCTAAACGGGTGCAGACCCGTCCGATAGCTTGCGGATTGTCAAACAACCAGTGTTTGAGATCTAGAACTTTATCCGGTGATAGTTTAGTGGGCGCTTCCGGATTGTTCATCCTATTTGGTCTCTGCTTTCTTAGGCTTGGCCTCTTTGTAAGTCTGGGCGATCTTGGTGGCTAGCTTGACGATAGCGTCCTTCTGGGCATCGGTCGGCTTGTCGCCGGTGTTGATAGCCTCAACCAGCTTGGCATTCTTGGACTTCAGCTCGCGCAGTAGCGATTCCTCGGCGATTTTAATCTTTTCTAGTGGTACGCCGTCAAAACAACCCTCGTTGGCGGCCGTCAGAGCGGCGTACATCTGCCAGATAGCGTAGGGGCTGTACTGTAACTGTTTGAGCAGTTCCGTTAGGCGTTGGCCGCGCTCAATAGTGTGACGAGTTTCAGCGTCCAGGTCGGTAGAGAACTGGCTGAAAGCGGCTAGTTCGCGGAACTGCGCCAGGGCCAGCTTGAGGCCGCCGCCGACAGCTTTGATGGCTTTAGTCTGGGCGGCGCCGCCCACGCGTGACACCGACAGACCGACTGAGATAGCTGGTCGGATACCCTGATAGAACAGGTTAGTCTCTAAGAAAATCTGGCCATCGGTGATAGAAATGACGTTGGTCGGGATGTAGGCGCTGATGTCGCCGGCTTGGGTTTCAATTATAGGCAGGGCGGTCAGCGAGCCGGCGCCGAGCTTGTCGCTTAGCTTAGCGGCGCGCTCCAGCAGGCGCGAGTGCAGGTAGAAGACATCGCCCGGATAGGCCTCACGGCCCGGCGGACGGCGCAGTAATAGCGACATCTGGCGGTAAGCCACGGCGTGCTTAGTCAGGTCATCGTAGATGATCAGAGCGTGCTGTTTGTTATCGCGGAAATATTCGCCCATGGCACAACCGGCGTAGGGCGCCAGGTACAGCAGGGCGGCCGGGTCAGCCGGGCTGGTAGCGATGATGATGGATTGCTTCATGACGCCCTCGCGCTTCAGGCGCTCTTCCAGGGCGGCAACCTTGGACAATTTCTGGCCAATAGCCACGTAAACGTTGATGACGCCGGTCTTCTGTTTGGCCTGGTTGACCATGGTATCCACGGCGATGGCCGTCTTACCGGTCTGGCGATCGCCAATAATCAGCTCGCGCTGGCCGCGGCCAATCGGGATCATGGTGTCAATCGCCATCAGGCCGGTCATCAGCGGTTCGTGGACACTTTTGCGATCTAAAACACCTGGGGCGCGCTGTTCTACCGGGCTGACCTTTTTAGCCTTGATGGCCGGGCCGCCGTCCAGCGGTTGGCCTAGTGGATTGACCACGCGGCCGACCAGCTCCGGGCCGACTGGGACTTCTAGCACTTTGCCTGACAGCCGCGCCTTAGCGCCAGCTTTGATATCGGTATCTTCGCCGAGCAGAACGGCACCGATCTCATCTTCTGCCAGGTTAAAGGCGAAGGCCGTAATCTTCTGGCCGTCGGTGCCTTCAATCTCCAGCATTTCGCTATAACCGCACTTGCTGAGGCCGTAAATCCAGGCGATACCGTCGCCCACGCGGGTGACAATGCCGACGCTCTCTATCTCCGGCCGGGTTTTCAGGTCGGCGATAGCCGCCCGAATGTCGTCGGACAATCCGGTAATTGATAATTCGGTCTTGGGGGTTTTAGTAGCCATTTATTCCTTTCCTGCGCTTACTGACTGTTTAAATCTATTTAATTTAGAGCGGATACTCAGGTCTAACTGCCGGTTCGGTAAATTCAGACGCACGCCGCCGACCACGTTAGGGTCAACTACCTCGTTAATGACAATCTGCTTGGCGCCCGGGTGGACCTTTTTAACCTCGCGCCGGATATCGGCCCGGATAGCCGCGGTCAATGGGTAGGCGCTGTGGGCCATGACTTCTACGTGGCCAGCTTCGGCCCAATCGTTCTGGACGTCGCGTAGCAGGGAGTCCAGCTCGTTGACGCGGCCCTCGCTGAGCAGGTAGGCGGCAATCTCGCGGTCAAAGCGCTTTGAGACACCGTTTTTTAAGGTCTGGTCAGCCACTAAGCGGGCCAGGCGGGTACGCGAAGCTTTCATGCGGCCTGCTTCTCCTTGCCCTTGAGCGCCCGTTCAATCAACTGGGCGTCTTTCTTGGCGTCAACTTTCTCGTCAATCACGGCTTCGGTAGCGTCGGCCACCAAGCCAGCCAGCTCTTTTTCCAAGCCGTGGCGAGCGCGGGCTGTCTCAGTAACAATCCGGCCTTCGGCCTCGGCGACGATGTTATCAGCCTTGGTGCGGGCTTTTTCTTCGGCCTCACGGACTGTCTGGTGGGCGGTATCCTGGGCGCCGGCGATCATCTTATCGGCTTCGGCGCGGGCCTCGTGTAGTTTGTCTTCAACCTGCTGCTCCAGCTTGGCCTTTTCCTTTTGCATGTCTTCACCTAGCTTGACGCCGCGTTCAATCGTTTCGCGCCGCTCATTGAGCAGCTTGGTAATCGGCCCGAACGCCCAGCGCCTAAGCGCCAGGTAAGCCAAAATAAATGTGGTCAGCTGAATCAGAAAAGCCTTGGGATCGAATCCCAACGCGGCGATACCGGACGAGCCAGCTCCGAATGTCGTAATTGCTGTGAGCATATCTATCTTCTAAAAATCCTCTTATTTAACGATGAATATTGAGGCGAAGGCTAACAGGCCGAATAGCTCGACGATGGCCACGAAGATCAGGGCCTGGCCCAGGAACTTAGCGGCTTCCGGATTGCGCCCGACGGCCTGTAAGTAACTGCCGCCAATTAAGCCGATGCCGATGCCGGGGCCGATAAAGCCGCCGCCGATCATCAGGCCTTTGCCAATGATTGCTGTATTAACTGTGTCTGCGATTGTCATATCGTTCGCTTAACTCCTTAATTAGTTATTAACTCTTTCCAAAACAAAAATAAATCCAGCCCGCCCGTTGTCATCACGCGTTCCCGGCCTTTAGCTTCATTGTTCCAGCTGGGCCGCCATCGGTCAAGCCTTCATCCTCAATAGCTTCCTCCGGATGGGCGGCGCTATGGTTGACGGCGATGGCCAGGTACATGATGCTCAGGATGACAAAAATATAGGCTTGCAGGGCGGCCACCAGGAACTCCAGCAAGGTGAAGGGCAGGGCGGTCAGCGGCGCCGCCACGCTACCTAA
This sequence comes from uncultured bacterium, assembly GCA_963805865.1. GTDB lineage: Bacteria > Patescibacteriota > Saccharimonadia > Saccharimonadales > UBA4665 > JARIHC01. The sequence goes on along the minus strand of CAWDVI010000001.1, from coordinate 50,423 downwards.
GTAGGCAAAAACGGCAATCACAATCTCACCGATGGTGATATTCAGAAAAAGCCGGAGCGACAGGCTGAGCACCCGGGTCAGGTCGGTAAACATCTCCAACAGGCCAATCACAAAGAACAGCGGATTCTTAGGACTGCCGACGAAGAAGTGCCGCAGATACTTGGCCAGACCGCCGGACTCTTTGACAGAGGCGCCGTAGACCAGCACCATGGTCAGCACACCCATAGCGAAGGTGGCGGAGAGATCGCCGGTGAACGGCCTGAACAGCGGCGCGCCGTCGCTGGCCTGAAAGCCCTCGCCGACAATCGGCAATAGCCCCAGCCAGTTGTTAAACAAGATAAAGAAGAATAGTGTCACAAAAAACGGCACGTAGCGGCGAGCGACTTTTTTATCGTCAAAGGCTCCCATTACGGTGCCGGCGATAAAGTCTACGCCGATTTCTACGATCTGCACGAAACCGCCTTTTGGCTTGACGGTTACACGACGGGCAACGATGGTAAATAATACGATTAGCACCACGGCGCAAATCCAGCCGTAGAGGATGGAGTTGGTTATGGTGAAATTACCTAGTTGAAAAACAGGCGCCGGAGCAATATGTACGCTTGGACCTGCGCTCACTGGCGTTGCTCCTTACTTTGCTTGGGCGCCACGGAGGTGGCTTTAGGCACAGGCACCTTATTGGCGGTCTGCATGGTCCGCCACATTACCAACCCGGCACCAACCATGGCGATAACGAAACCGAATACCGTGATCAGCGGTGTAGTGCCAAAGTGGCTGTCTAGTTCATAACCGCCGATGATCGGCACCAGCACGGCGGCGGCCAGCCGCCAGCTCATATCAAGAGCCATACCAACAAAAACCGATTGCGGATTCTCGGGTTTTCCCACCGTCACTTGTGAGGTATGGGTCGCAGTCGTAGGCGATGGCGTCGTCTCAGGCGTCTTCGTCTCTGTCATTTCCTCTTCATTATATCAGATGTGAGCTATCTCACGCAACAGACTATTGCTACTTTACAAAGTATAGTGCTATGATGGAGGTATGAGTGATGAAAAATCAGACAACAAGGTCATTATTTACAGCGCCGATTGGTGCGCCTTCTGCCACGCCGTTAAGGATTATTTAGACAAAAAAGGCGTTAAGTACACCGAGAAGAACGTCGAAAAAGATCCGGCCGCGGGCCTGGAAGCGGTTGATAAGTCCGGCCAGCGCGGCATTCCGGTCATAGATATTGACGGTACTGTCATATTGGGCTTTGACCGCCCTAAGATTGACTTTGCCCTCAAAGACAAACAACTGGCATAACTAAAACTGGTTGACGCCACGCGCCACTTCGGCGGGGTCGGCGTGTCTTACGATGCCCCAGATTTCCCGGCCTACTTCTATGGGGAGCTTCACTAGTCGGCGCAAGGATAGTCTAGCGATGGCATTTATAGCCTCTGCAGGAGTATCCGCCTGATCTATCTCTTGGAAAATGGATGGCTTAGGTTCGCTCTCTGACATAATGTAATAATTATTATACCATGAGTTAAACTATCTAATATGCTGTCTAAGGATTTCAAAACCAAGCCGTCGGTGGTAATTGTCTACACCGGTGAAGGCAAGGGTAAAACCACGGCCTCGCTTGGACTGCTGACGCGCGCGCTGGGCAACCGCCAAAAGGTGGCGTTTATCCAGTTTATTAAATATTGGGGTGTGTCCGAGCACGTCTTCCTGCGCGACATCCAGCCGGTTTATAAAGACCAGCTGTATTTTTACAGGGGCGGTAAGGGCTTTTATAAGGCCGGTGAGCTAAGCGAACAGCACGTCAGCGAGGCCCAGCACCGCGATGCCGCTAAAAAGACTTACGCCGAGGCACTGAAAGCCGTCACCAGCGGCGATTACGACCTGGTAATCTGCGATGAGATCAACAACGCCGTACACGACGGCCTGATTGACGAAAAACAGCTCGAGAAACTGCTCATAACCGGGTTGATAAGACCAGCCTGTGCCTGACCGGCCGCAATTTTCCTAACAAACTCCTGAAATACGTCGACATCGCCACCGACATGCACAAGCTCAAACATCACTTTGACGACAAATTCCTGGCCAACAAGGGCATTGACTTCTAGGTTAGTTAGGCAACGTGGCTGGTCGGATCAACCCGCGCTACAGTAGCATCGCTTGTTAACAGTCGGCGCCACGAGAAACGGTCTATGGCGATGTCATAACCGCGGTGCAATATTCTGGCCGGCAGATAACCGATGGCGCATATCGCAACCACCCAGTACATATGCCAGTGTTCGCGGATGCCGTGTTTGGCGTAGGTCTTTGGGCGAACCCAGACGTAGCGCATAAAGTCCAGGTAGCCGGCATCAATCCGCCGTGATGAAACCGAGGCACGCAGACGCTCATCAAACGTCACTTTGCCACCCAGCTCCTGCAGATGGATGGCTATGTCGTAGTCCTCATGCATACCGGCGCACTCACATAGCGTTGATTTGACTCGGTGCCAGGCATCACGGCGGATGGCCATATTGGCGCCCCACAGATAAACCCGGTCTTTGAGCTGCCAGCTCAGCCGACGGCGAAAGAACAGGTCAATAGCGTTAAACAACCAAGCGGCGGCCACATTATAATAAAGCGCCACACCAGACGAGGCATCTATGGATTCGTCGGCAAAGACCTCGCGCACAGATTCTAGCCAATCCGTGGGCAGGATGCTGTCGGAGTCTATGCGCGCGATGATATCACCGTGAGCGGCATCAAAGCCCCGGGCCCGGGCATGCGCCACGCCTTGCCGCGGCTCGCGCAGTAGCGTCACAAAGTCGTAACTTTCAGCTATGTCTGGCGTGTTATCGGTTGAATTGTTATCAACTACGATGACTTCATGCGGCTTGAGAGTTTGGCGAGCGATGGCCTCCAGACAAGCGCCTAAGCTGTCGGCTTCGTTGTATACTGGGATGACAATGCTTATTTTCATTAATTCTTAATCACAGTATATGGCAAACCTGACAAAAAGCTTAAATTCCGTCGCACACTGGTGTTGCCAGTTCTGGCACAAAAATAGCTGGAACAAACTTATCACGATTGTCGCGACGCTCGTCATCCTGCTGGTAGGTGGCATGTACGGCATCGCCCAGTGGTATATCCACAGCCAAGCCAATAAACCGCTAGAGCAAGGCGTCAGCTTTATCCCAGATTATGCCCAGAGCCTGGGGCTGGACCCGCAGAAGACCATGGACGCCTTGCTGGGTATCAACGTCCGTAATTTCCGCCTGACCAGTTATTGGAGCGACATGGAGCGCACGCCGGGACACTACGATTTTAGCCAGCTGGACTGGGAGTTCCAAAAGGCCGAAAAAGCACACGCCAAAATTATCCTGACTGTTGGTCTGCGCCAGCCGCGCTGGCCGGAATGCCACGCGCCGAGTTGGGTTGATCTAAACCGGCCAGCCGACCGCTGGCAGCCCCAGCTAGAAACATATATGCAAGCCGTCATTAACAGATACAAAGATTCGCCAAGCCTACAAAGCTACCAGCTAGAAAACGAATATTTTCTGAAAGGGCTTTGGTATCTGCCCGCCGTCAACCATGACCCGCCAGCGGTTAGTTAGCGAATATAACCTAGTCAAAAAGACCGATCCGCATCATCCGGTAGTCATTGGCCGTAGCAACAATTCCGCCGGCCTGCCACTCGGCCAACCTCAGCCAGATGAGTTCAGCGTCTCGGTATATAAGCGCGTCTGGGACGCCGGCGCTACGCGGCGCTACTTTGAGTACCCCTGGCCAGCCTGGTACTACGGCTTTTTAGCCGGTTTGCAGCAGATGGTGACCAGCAAGAACATGCTGATTGGCGAACTGCAGGCTGAAGCCTGGCCACCGAATGGCCAGACCATCCAGAAAACCTCGCTTGCCGAGCAAAATAAATCGCTCAACGCCCGGCGCCTAAAAGACCGCTTTGAGTACGGCCGCGGCACCGGCATGCGCCAGATTTACCTCTGGGGCGGCGAATACTGGTATTATCGCCAGGTTAAATTACACGACCCCTCGCTATGGAACGTCGCCAAGCAAGAATTCAGCCGCCACTAATGTCAGGGTGTATTGCTGTAATAGGACATTTTACGTACGTTTTGTACGTAAAACGTCGCAACCGGCGTGTAGATGTTTGAGAAAAGTACCTTTTCCGGGCAAGCGTAAGTTACAATAACTGTTATGGCTAAGAAGAAATCGCGGCAAGCGAACCAGACCAAACAGATTAGGAACCGGCGGGCCCGACATGATTACGAGCTCGGCGATTCTTTAGTGGTGGGTCTGGAGCTGAGCGGCGCCGAAACCAAGTCACTGCGCATGGGCCATGGCCACCTGCGCGGCGCCTACGTGACCGTCAAAGACGGTGAGCTATATCTTATCAACGCTACTATCACGGGGTCCAGCGGCGTCCAGATTGGCGAGGACGACCAGACCAGGGCTCGCAAACTGCTAGCTAAGCGGCGCGAGATAGACGCCCTAATTAGCGCCAAGCAACAGGGGCGGACGATTGTGCCGCTAGAAATGCTGACCAGTGGCCGCTACATTAAATTAAGAATCTCGGCCGGCAAGGGCAAAAAGCTGTATGACAAGCGCCAAACACTTAAGGCGAAGGAGGACGCGCGGCGGGCTCAAGCTGAGCTAAAGGCAGATAGACACTAAACGTTGAGCCGTGGCCGACCTGGCTCTGCACGTTAATCTGGCCGCCGTGCTCGCCAACGATCAGCTTGGTCAGATACAAACCGATGCCGGCGCCCTCGTAATCATAGGTCAACGTACTCGTGCCGCGGTGGAACTTGGTAAACAGGCGCGGCACTTCTTCTTGCTGGATGCCAATGCCGGTGTCAGTCACGCTGAAGACCAGCCGACCGTCCGCCACCCTGGCGGCCACGTGCACCGAGCCGTGCTCCTTGGTGAATTTGATGGCGTTATCGATCAGGTTGCCCAGGGCGCTACGCATGTTGGCCTGGCTGATGTTGAGCTTCAGGTCATCGGGCAGACTATTGGTAAAGCGCCAGTCCAATTGTTTCTTTTCGGCCAACACTTTGAATTCTTCGGTCACCGAATCAATGAACTGTCGGGCTTCGATTGGTGTTTTCTCCATTTTTTCACCGCCGGATTCCAGTGTTGAGATAGTCAGCAGGTCTTCGGAGAGCAGGTGCAGGCGCACCACGCCATCCTCGACACCGCTAACGATGGATTTCAGTTCCTGGACCGTTTGGGCGTCCTTAGCCATGTCCATGTAGCCACGCATCAGAGTTAGCGGCGTGCGCAGGTTGTGCGAGGCGATCATCAGGAACTCCGATTTTAGCTTATCTACCTCCTGAAGCTTGGTAATGTCGGCTTTTAGGGAATTTGCCATCCTATTGACGGCTTGGGCAAGTTGGCCAATCTCATCTTTATTGTCAGCATGAGAAACGATCTGCTGATTGTAGTCACCGGCGCTGATAACATCAGCCGAGTGACTGACCTCGCGCAGTGGCTTGATAAACAGCACGTTGAGCGCCCAACTAGCCAACAAGATGCTCAATAACATAATGCCGATACCTGTGTAGAGAATCAGGCGTACCGTGTCGTCGACATTCTGGGCGATCCGCTTGGTCGATATCTTATACACTACCGAGTAACGGTGGGCGCCGGAATCCTCGAAATACGGCTGGACGATCTCGCTGACGTCGCCGGCACCATCCTTGACGTAGCGGGCGCTGAACGACGAAGCCAGCTGCGGGCTGACGGCCAGGCTCTTGTGCGACTGGCTGCTATAGAGCTGCTTGCCATCGACCGACACTATGGCGATGGCCGAGACATCCGGATCAAGCGCTAGGAATTTGTCGACCTGCTGGGTGATCTTGATGCTGCCGGAATCTTTGTAGAGCGCGAAGGTGTTGCCGATGCGCGGCGTCGCCAGGGAAGCGAACGACTTGGACTGCTCATTCAGGTTAGAGTGCAGCTGGCTGACGTTACGCGCCAACGTCAGGTAAGTGATGAGCGCGAAGACCACGACCAGGAACAAGCTGACCGTCAGCGTGACCTTAACGCGCAAGGAAAGCCGCATGGCAATCCGACGCTACTTAAGCTGAACTTTGTAAAAGTAAACCGATATGAACGCGTTCGGCACGTCCTGCTTGATGGCGTAATTCTTGTCCATCAGCCAGACATTGTCTTCAGTGGTCAATGGTACCGCAGCCACATCCTGGTCGACTATGGTGGCGGCCTGTTGCAGGAGTTTCAGTCGCTTGGCTGGATCCGTAGCAGTGCCGACCTGGTTGAGTAGGGCTGTGAGCTTAGGATTATTGTAATAATTAGCAGGCAGCGTCGTGTTGTAGATATCCAGGCCGTCCAGCGTGTCGCTGGTGTAGTCGACGCTATACATCTCGGCCTTACCTTGGCCGTAGGTGTAATCAATGAACTCGTCGAAGTCATTGTGTTGGTCGACTTTGACGGTGATTCCGGCCTTCTTAAGATTATTCACAATGGCGTCATTTGTCACAACCGGAGCCGCGGTAGTGAGTGTCAGCGTCAATCCATTGGGGTAACCGGCTTGAGTTAGCAACTGCTTGGCCTTGTCTATATCTTGCTTGTACGGCTGTATGGCAGGGTTGTATCCGGGAATAGCCTCCGGTATCAGCTGGCTGATAGGCGTGGTCTGTGTGCCGCGGGCTTTGCCGTACTCGTTGGCGTTAATTGCGTAGCGGATAGCCTCCCGCACCAGTTTGTTCTGGAGAGGACCCTTCTTTACGGTATTGAAACCGATGAAAGCGACATCCGGCTCGCTGGTGACGAATTTACGGACACCAGCGGCCTTGCCCGCTTGAGCCGGCGTAACCGGGCCAGCTATGTTGAACTGATGCGCCTGGAAGGCCTTGACGAGCTCGTCGGCAGTTTTCTTGGTGCCGAACTCCAGCGCCTTGGTCTTCGGTGTGCCACCATGGTAGTCATTGAAGGCGACCAACTGCACATCAGTGGAGCTCGGGGTCGTGCCGGGTTTCACTTCGTAAGGGCCGGTGCCGGCCAGGCTGGTCTCATCACCCTTGGGCAGTTTAGCGTCGACGATATAGAGAGGAACCAACTTGTTGAGCAGGACGGGGTCAGGCTTCTTGGTGGTTATTGTCACCTTGTTGGCGCCTGTCACCGCGACCGACTTGATAGTGTCGGTAAAGGTTTGTGACCAATCGGAGCCGTGGGCGATTATATTATCCAGGCTGTATTTGACGTCCGCCGCCGTCATCGTGTGGCCGTCGTGGAACTTGATGCCGTCCCTAATGGTGAAAACCCAGGTGTTGTCATCGGGGTTTGACCAGTCACTGGCCAGGTCAGGCACAATCTTGCTCTTATCTTCATAGCGCACCAATCCTTCAAATATCTGGGTGTTCACCATGTATGAGTATTCACTACCGGTCATATCAGGGTACAGCTTGCCGTAATCGGCGTCCAGGACACCGATCTTCAAAAGCGGTATACTGGTGTCACGCTTGACAACCGGTGCCGGCGTCTTCTTGAGCCATTTCTGATAAGCCAACCAGCCACCCACAGCTATCAGAACCAGGATAATCAGCCAGATCAACACCTTAAGCCAGCGCTTGCCGCGGCCATGCTTGCCGTTTGACGTCACGACCTGCGGTGGACCGCCGATGGTGCCATCACTACTCGTTACCACGCTACCAGGCGGCGGCGGAGTCGGAGCGGGCGCAGGCATAGGCTCGTTAGGCAACGCTGGCTCCTCTTCTAGGCCAGGCACGGGTTCTGGAGTTGGCGGAGCCTGCGGCTCGGGCGGAGGCGCGACCGGCGCGGCTGTACCGCCGATACTCACATTGACCCGCTCACCATCAGTCTGTTTGTCGTCCATATATGGTAGATTACGCTTACGTTTAGCTTGCTATCATAGTAAGCGTTAAACTCATCGGCGTCAACAAAATCAGCATCTGGCAATATTTACAGATTGAGACTAAACAGATAGAATAAGGCAGGCGCAGTTAATCCGGGGTAGCTCAGCGGTAGAGCGGGTGGCTGTTAACCACTAGGTCGCTGGTTCGAATCCAGTCCCCGGAGCCAAATTGGACACCAAAGGTGACCGTAATGCTTGTATTTTAACTCTAGGTTCAAAAATACTGGCCTAGGATGCCTGGTTTCCTCATTTACCACTGAATGTTAGAATAATACGCAAGGAGCATTTATATGTCTGAAGGGTTAGATAGTGAATCAGCTGAGGCACGAGAACCAGAAAAAGACATCTGGGATTGGGTTTTACAACACGACGATGACGCAGAGCTCTCTATGGCAGTCACATCTCTTGACGGTAAAGTTCTTAGCGAAGGAACCATTCGCCCCGGTGACGTAAGAGAAACGTTTGCAAATCCTGACTATCAGGAAATGATGAGACGAGGTGCTGAGCGAGCCAGAGAAATTAAAGCCGCACAAGAAACTCCTGAGACTCTCCCGGCGCCTGATAGCCAAGCTTAGGTGGACTAAATCCAGACCGTCACACAGAGCCAGACCAAGCAGTGAAAAAGGCTGACCGAGTTCCATGACCGGTCTTTCTTCATTTATGATGCCCTGCTAGTAGCATATAGCTGTTTAGGCGGCGGGGCATCCATACTAAACTGCGGTTACAATCCGACGAAACATCTTAATTAGTGCCGACAAATCCATACTTTCGGCAGCCAGACGCGACGCCTCATCGTTTTCATCACCAACTACATCGTCCCAATTGATTTCATAGCCAGCGTCCTGCGCTACTCGCGACCAGAAGACTCGTTGGGCACGGCCATTGCCCTCGCGGAACGGATGGATATAATTCAGCTGGTCGTAAAAGTAAGCTAATCTCTCGGTAAAATCTGCGATTGATAAACCTTTAAGATTATTCTCTTTCTTGAATTCGCCGAACACGAAATTAGCAGCATCGGTTATTTTGCTAACAATCAGAAAATACTCAGCACCATCTTCATTCTTCTTGATGTCAACGGTGCGAACTTTGCCAGCCCAATCATAGACATTGCCAAACAGCTGTTTGTGTAGCGCCAACAGTTCAGCCAGGTCATTAGTGCGGGCAATAGCAGCCGCTTCAAGCTCCAATTCATTAGCAAATACGATCTGCGCTTCAAGCTTTTTAAGCTCCTGCGATGACTTTGCGCCCAGTAAATTACGCAGATCGCCAATGGTTTCGTCGAAATACGGATCAACGAAACCGGGCACTAGATCACTCCGTAGCGAGCCCGGATCTTTTTAGCAACTGCTTTAGCGGAAGCCTTACCTACAATATAGCTGTCGGCAATTTTGCGTGATTCTTTAGATACGTTCAAGCCCTCGAGTCGTTCGTTTGCTACGGCCTGCTGTACGTTGTTTTTGCGCTTTAATGCTTGCTTATTCATACCTTTCATTATACCACGGGCGAAGCGCCTTATATACATAAAAGTTTGACAATTAACAGAGGTAAGCTAAAGTAAAGCGAGCCTAAATTATAGGTGTTAGAGGCACTTGGTTCGAATCCAGTCCCCGGAGCCAAGACGGTCATTACGATGACCATGACGCCTAAATAACAGAGGTAAAAACAACTATAATACTGCTTTTTTGATGAAGCAGTATTTTTATTTTAAAAATCGGCCTAAGGTGTTATCTGGTTCGAATCCAATACTACGAAACCGCAAAAAAACAGGCTATTTACAGGTTATTTTTACGTTTTAGCAGTTAGGCTACTACTATCTTACGATTCTTGACGAGTGGACTCAGATCAAGATTGCGAATCAGCTGAGTTCTCTCGAACTCTGTACCGTTTTGGAGTATGTGCCGTGCGTAACGCTGAAACGCCTTTGTGCGAGACAAGCCGCCGTCAAAGCCGCGGGCAAGGACCGTGAACTCCTCTACGGCCTTCACCAGCGCCGGCTCGGCAGTCTTACGGCTTAGCCTGAAGCTATCGGCAATATTCACTAATTCGGCCACCAGACGGTCCTCGCGAACGTACGGCTCGCGGCATTCGTAGTCAACCTGGCGAGAGCAATGGTAATACACATGATGAGTAGTTGTACCGTCTTTGCAGTGCTTGGTCTTTTCCTCGCCGACGACACTCGCACCGCAGCCAGCGCAGCGCAGAAACCGTTTGAACGGGAAGTGTTTTGAGCCCCACCGGCCTTTTGGCGGCACGACCAGCTGCTCTTGGACCTCATCGAATAGCTCCTTACTAATAAGCGGCTCGTGGGTGCCTGCGTACACCTTCTCGCCAAATCGGAAACTGCCGTAATAGAATGGGTTTTTGAGCATCCCGAATATCTGGCTGAGAGTTACTTTCTTATCCCGGCGGGTGCGAAAGCCGATTTCGTCCAACCAGTGCTTGATATGCCGCCCACTTTGGCCGCGTGCTGAACGCTCAAACATTTCCTTGACGGTGTCGGCCCTGTCGGCATCAATCATGATGCTCTTCACGCCGTTCAGCGAGTAATTCATATAGCCAAGCGGCACTGGCCCAGGTCGAATCCCCATTTCGCACTTAGCACGGATACCGCGTTTGACGTTGATGCTCTTGTTGTCGTTCTCAAGCTTGGCCTGCGAGCAGAGGATCATCAGCAGAAACTTCTCGTTGGGCGTGTTGCTGAAGCTTTGGCCGTAGGTCTTAATGCGGTGTAGCTTGCCTTGATCCATCAGATCCACTAGCGAACCGAGATCGCCGGCATTGCGCGAAAGTCGATCCGGGGCCCAAGTAAGGATGCCGTTGAACTGGTTTTCTTTAATTTTCATTAAAACTTCATTAAATACTGGCCTTTTACTTGACTCTTTGGCGGAATGACTCTCGCGGAGCGTCGCCACGATATTAAGATTCTCGCGCTCTGCCATAGTCAGCATTTCCTTAAGCTGAGAATCAATCGACATAGCTTGCCGCTCGTCCTGCTCGCTCGATTTACGGGCGTATAGACAATATTTTACCTCTGTTGTATCCATCACATGACAGGATAGCTCGAATTCCCAAAAAGTCGAGTCCAAAGTTGCGCTATAATAAACACCAAGCGAAAGGGGACTCCTCACCAACTAAAAAATGGAGGCCCTATGGCAAATCCATATATCAGCCACTACGGCAAAAAAACAAGATTTAAGCCGGGGCAAAGCGGCAACCCAAAAGGCCGGCCGAAAGGCAGCCGCGGCCGCAAGGCATTACTGAGAGAAGCCGTAGAGCGATACGGCATGGACTGGTCGAAAATCCCCATGAAGAACATCGAAGCGCTAGCCGAGAAATATGAATACCCCATAGACGCCGTTATCTGCGTCGCTATTGCCAAGGCTGTTGAGGGTGATGCCCAAGCGCGACGATGGCTCACAGAGACCGCCTATGGCAAACCAAAGAATGGCATACTTGGTGACGAAGAAGATGAGCGGCCCTTACCGACGCCGATATATGGCGGCCTGTCCGTTAAGACCCTGGAGCCCGGCTATGGCAATCGTCAATACAGCGTTATCCCGGATAAGAAATAACTGGATTTACTGAGGTAAAAACGGTATAGTGTGGCGCAAGTGGTTCGCCACTAGACCTAAACCGCCATCGGCGGCATGGTCGTCAAATCCAACGCGAATTTTAAGTCCGTCGTCAGGACTGATTCGCGTTGGTCGTAGCTCGAAAGAGTTATGGGGCGCAAGCTCACTGGCGGCGGGCTTTTTAATTGCCGCGAATAAATAGGAGTAAACAATTATGACGAAGCAACATCAAGATAACCAGGTTCTCGGAATGAGCCATCAAGAGTACGACCAATCAGCGAGTGCGTACTCAAAGGGAGTAATCACGTTCTGGCTTATAGCCGGGCTCGCTTTCAACTTACTGACGGGAAACTTCATAAGTCTTTCAAGCGCTCTACTAGTTTTCCCAGGCATATTTGTAATATCTATTGCATCGATGCCATTGTTCTATCTGAAAGTTAAAAAGGTCCGGGCAATCCAGGCCATGAACGAGCGCGACAACATATTGATCCTTGGCAGCGGCAAGAGAGCGAAGCCCATCAAAGACGTACCGCAGCTTATGTTTTACACATTAACTTCGGCACTCGATTTTCTGTTCCCAATCGCTACCGCGGTCCTTGCCATGTACCTCTTGAATAATTAAATACTTGTTAACTAAATGAAATTTAAGTGATGACAAATAATAAAAATGAGTATATAAATATAACCAGTACCGACTGATTCAAGGGAGTTTGCCGTGCCTAGCAACGATGAAATTGCAGTAAATCTATATAAGATCAACTTAGATATTGTCGCCAATGTATTAGAGGGCGAACAAAACTCCCTTAATGACATTCCGCCTCTGCTAGTTTCCAAATACAACGAAAGCAGGCGAGAGTCCGACGACCAAGACACTAGGCAGTACCAAGCACTTGAAACTGCGAATAATGCCAGATTCGCCCAACAAAATAATCTGAAATTCTATAAAAAGCAGCAGGCAACTGCGATAACTCACAGCTGGGCAAATTTTTTCAGAAAACAAGGGATTGACCTCGGTCCAATTCAAAGCGCTACCCCCAACATAGTCTGTTTTATACCATACGGTGACGATCTATTTGCCTTTACAACGGGTTCTGCGAGCGTGATATTCGAACAGTTCATTGACCAGAGTTTTCCGATAGAACTTGCAAAACGTATAGTGAACCCTGAGGTTAAGGGCGGCAAGCAGCAGGCAATCTCGGGAGCTATTCAGGCTTCAGATATATATTTCAGACGGCCGACCAGAATAAATGCTGCGAATAGCCACCAGGAAGTATGGAAAAATCTCTCAGGCACCCTGCTCAAGTCCGTCCGGGAAAGTGATGAGTTTACGAGTGTTTTTGGATCACGCCGGTCCGTAAGTATTGCAATCAAGGCCTCAATTAAGATTAGTGCAAAGATTGACGATCCGTCCCAATTGGTCGAGATGCTAGGCTGGATTGGCAACAAGGTCGATGAGGAGTTGTCCGCAGATCAAAAGTCGGCATTTGCATTCTTCGATGCTATACGCCCATTGACGACTAGGAAAGACGGTCCCCTCATCGCAAAACTCAATGCAGAAATTGCGCATAGGCTCCTCAGCGGTGACAGCAGTGAAAATGACATTAGCCTGACGCATGAAGACGCCTCACAATTTATGAATGCCGACATTTACAAGCTAAAATTAGCAAACTATACAATTGAAGAATGGAGAGGGGCACAGCCTGACGCTGACGATGTGTCGAGCGCCATAAATGATGCTGATAATGAAGAGCTCTCCGATCAAGAGAAGTTAGAAAAGATAAAACTCTGCGGAGTGTATGACGATGCTCCGTATTTAAATACAGAGGGTAGTGTCATAAGACACCTAAGCGGTGAGCTATCCTTTGACGACAACACCTACTACCTACTTAATGGGAGTTGGTATCGGGTTGAAGGAATATTTCAAGACATCACAGATGACCAACTTAAGGAGCGACTAGAGACGGGGCGATACACTAGCCTAACCCATAACGATCTTTCTCTTTCAGTATACGATCATCTGGGAGAACCTCCATATAATGCCGAGCAGGCCGGCGAAAATAAAGTTGTCGGGGATAGGGTCCTCTATCATAACCTCGAATTATCTGACGTCTTACATTATGGGAACGAAGAATTTGTCGATATTATTCACGTTAAACGCGAACTTAACGGCTCGGTTCGAGATTTAGTTTCGCAAATTCGTAATGCAATAGAAACGATAGAGAACGATCTAAACCTAAACAAAACCATACTGGCAGAATATTACAATTTACTTGAATCTCGGGGCCGTATCCCTTCCAGCATGACAAAAGAGGATTTTCTGGAGTTATTTGAACGAGACCGGCGCTACGTATTTGCCTATATACGTAATGAGGGAGTCTCTAGCTCCAATGCCGATCAGCTCGAGTCTTCAATCGCAAAGAACGAAATGGTCTCACTGCTCCAATATTCTCAGCAGGTTCTAAGACCAAGTGCCAGTTTACATTTAGTCTGGATACCAAAAAACGCTGGAAATCGCGAAAGCTAGATGTACAGTAATATTGGCGCAGAGATTCGTATTAATATGTGGGCGAGTAATGTTATACGGTGTGTAAAGATTCGTTCGTGGTGGTTGCCTAAATCTTTAACCTTAAGCGCGAAGGTGATAGACTTGATATGAGTTATTTAAAATGAAAAAAGAAGAAGCAAACGACGTTGTTCAGTATATTATTCCTGTTCTTGATGGGTTAGGAGTACCTCGAGAAAATTACAAAATCGATGTAACCACTGAAAAAACTGGCAATAGGCGCGGGGATGTATGGGTCTCGAAGCATTCTCAAAAAGGAACAGAATTTGAAAAGAGCCTGATCGCTCTTATAGAGGCTAAACATAAAAATACTGTTATTGGCGATATTGAGTGGCGCGAAGCTATGAAGCACGGGCGCGAAAAGGCTCGAACTCAGGGCTTAAATTACTACATAGTTACTAACTGCAGATCTGAGACAAGATACTATAACGCCTTTAACGATACGGAAATATCTTTAGACGACTCGTATATTACTCAGTTAGTCCCAATGGAAGTTATGGAAAAGATTCAGACTCAAGTATCAGAATCTAAATCGCAAGTAATTCATAAAGCCGAATCTTTAAGAACCACAGTCGCCGAAAAAGACTTCCGCACCACACTAAAAAACATAGCTGATATATATCGATCGGCTGGCTTAAGGAAAGGGGATGAAAGAATAGATCCCACTGTAAGTTTTGTGGTAATCAAGTATATAAGCGAGAAAGAAGCTGAGAGGCGCACTCTGCCAACGCCTATAAGGCTCTGGGATAGTTGGTACACCGTCGCAAGCGAGGAAGAGGATAGGGATCTTCGCGCTGAGTTCGTCACAATGCAAAGTCAAATTTGGGGAGAGAACAGCCAGTACAAGAATAACGAATATAGTGATTTTAAGCACTTAATTGACTTTCCTTTGAAACTTAAAAATGAACACTTTAAAAAAATATATAAGGAACTTAATAAGTATCATCTACACGGCGCAGGCTTTGACCTATTTGGTGCTATTTATGAGGAATTTGCTTCGCAAACTAAGAAAAAAGAGTTTGGCGAATTTTATACCAGACGGCACATTACTGGCATCGTTGCAAAGCTCTTACTAAGAAACGAGCAAACCCCTCGTTCGATCAAAATTTGTGATCCCGCTTGTGGCTCAGGAGGGTTTTTAACCGAGGCTTTTACCTCTCTTAAGACCAATTACGAAAGTAATGACAAGCTCACAAAAGATATTGAAGGTCAGTTAAGAAACGATACTTTTTGGGGCTACGACAACGACGATAAGTCAGTCGCCCGGACTAAGCTGAATATGTTCTTGGTCGGAGATGGTCATACCAACATTCATGATAATGATTCGTTAATAGACTGGGACCCAAAACTTGGCTACAGCCCGTCTGCATACGATTACGTGTTAGCAAATCCACCTATGGGTCAATACGAAGGCGAGGCACCCATTGAACAATTTGATTTTACGAACGAAAGCCGATACGAGTTATTGTTTACCGAAAAAATTGTAGAAATGCTTAAGCCAGGTGGAGAAATGGCGATCGTACTAAATGATGGGGCACTCGAGGCGACAACACGAGAGAACTTTAGGCGGAAATTGCTAGAGCACTGTAACATCCATGCAATTGTTTCCCTGACTAAATTTGCTTTTGCGCCTTATACCAAGGAAAAAACTTATGTTCTTTTTATGCAAAAAAAGCCTCTGAATCTTGTGGGCCAAATACAAGATTTTCCAATCTGGGCCTACATTGTAGATTACGATGGTTATGCGAATAGCGATAAAAGATACATGACAAAGTATCATGACGATTTACCAGAACTTCAGAAGCTGTTTGAAGATGCCTTAAAAACCGCCACCTTGGGTGATCGTGGAGAATTTGAAGAGAAGCGGGGTGAATTTGAGCGCACTGTTAATGAGCAGGAGAGAAGCGAGGAGTTAACGGGTAGGAAGTGCGGCTTTATTTCAATGGATGAAATTAACAGCAATAATTTCCATAATTTATTATGTGAATTTTATTTACGCCCAGTTGAAGCTGCTAAAGTTTCGCCCGAAAAGTATGACACTATCCTAAAAGACCTAGCAATGGAGATATCGGGCGTGAGTGATGAAGTTAAGAAACTTGTCGATAACTTATGAAGATCACGATAAAAAACCTTTTTGATTACACGCCAGGTAATCACGGGCTAACTGAAGAAGTTATCTATTTTTATCAGGCTGATACTCCCGAGAATGCGGTTCCTGTCTACTCGGGGTCTGCCTCCAATGACAAGCCAATCGCAATGATTTCTAGAACGGCAAAAAACAATAAAGGTATGTCTCTAGTTTACTTCCATGGCCCCTGCCTTATCTTAACCAAGGATGGCAGCGCCGGATTACTTACCTATATGGGCCCAGAAAAGGGTAATTTTACAATCAACCATCATGCTTGTGTACTAAGACTAAAGCCCGATTACGAAGGAAAAGTAAATCTTAATTGGTTTGAGTTTCAGTATAAATCACTGTTTTATAAGTATGTCTCTTCTAAAAGTGACAACGGAGTATTCAGTATAGAATGGTTTGATCGTATTAAAGTTGACATTCCAGATATTGAGATTCAACTTGAGAATTTAAGCAGACGAGGCACTATTTCTGACGCCAAACACCAGCTATTAAGAATAAATGAAAGTGCAAAATCCTTGCTTGAAAAAGAGACAATTCCTCAAGCAAATGGCGAAGTTACAACCGTTGGAGCAGTTTTTAATTTTTTTGGGGGCAATAGCGGGCTCATTGAAGAGTTAATTTATAATAATCAGGCATATGATACTGGGAGCTCAATAAAAGTGCTCTCAGGTGCGACTAGTGATACTAACTCCCTTGGTGAAATTAACGCTGATGTTCTTATTGGCCAAAGAAAGCTAAAAACATTTGAAAGTCCTGGTATCGTTGTCATTAGAAAAGGTGTGGCCGGAAAAATGCAGCTTATTTCAAATGGAAAATTTACGATAAACGACGACGCTTATGTGATGAAAGTAAGAAAGAATTGGGAGAGAAGAGTAAATCCGGCGTGGTTCATGTGCCAGTATCAAAGCTTATTTTTTAACATAGTTACCTCCAGAAGTGACAATGGTACTTTTAGCAAAGGGTACGCATCCCGGCAAACAATTAAAGTGCCTGCGCTAGATTATCAAAATAAGGTTGCTGAACGCTATCTGTTATTAAAGAGAATATCTGCAGGAATCAACGGCTTGAATCGCAAAATAAACAGTAGCCTTTATGCCGAAATGCACTCGGAGGTCGCTGCGAAATAGACCTCTTGAACAGTTGCTTTCGGTATAGCGTGGCCTATACTGCCACCTCGGTTGCGTCGCACAACGCTTATTGAGCGGCGCTTTATGCGCTAGAATCTATTGAGTATTTTTTATCTAACTGCGCGTACACATCAAAGATATTTGTTTGTCCTGCGCCATATTTTTCTTTTTCCTGCATATAGCGATCGTTGATCATATCCCAGTCTTTTTGCACTTCTGGGTGGTTTTTAAAGTAGTCCAATAGCTGTTTTTGGATGTTTTTAATTTCATTGGATTTATCAAAAAGCAATTTTGCATGAGCAAAAACATACATTCTGTAAGGCGAAGTCTTGGCTCGTCGCTTCAGCTCATTAAGCGACCATTTTGAATAGCCAATCTTTATGCCGTCAGTCCGGCCGGTAGAGAACTCGAAATTTGGTTCAAACTCTTTATATATAACAGATAGGTCGATGTCGGATTCTTTGTGGTAAGTATTGCTGGCAACGCTGCCAAACAAAAGTACCGCAAGAACGCCATCTTCCCGCTTTAGCTTTTCTTCTACTTTTTTCAAGACTACTAAATGTTGCATGCAACTGTAGGATACTATATTTTTGGATTTACTTACGCAGGCTAGAACACATCTTACTAACTTACCCTGTGAAAGAAATTGCGCTCAAGGTTTACCGGCCGATAGTTGATATCGTCCATTGTGGCGCCAATATGCAGCTGGATTTTTTTGTTGCCTGCGAGGTCATATAAGGATATTCCCGGGAAGGCCCGGCCAGTTTCGTAGTCATATGATGTCATCGGCTGGCGGCGCAAGGGGCCAAAGTATTTTTCGGCTCTGGCAGTCAATACTTCTTCTACTTCATCCAAATCGTTATCGCCTGTCACAACTAACAAGTCAATATCTTCGTAATCACCCTTCAGCGCATTACTGATTTCCCCGCGGCCGCTGGCGCTACCAGTCAGGTATATCTCAATGTCGCGTTTTTTGCCGGTTTGCATAAGGTGCGCTATAAAATCAGCACCTCTCCAATCCAGCACAGTTCTTTCCCTTATTAGGCTAGGCAAGGTAGTGGTGTCTTCATCTTCTCCAATAAGATATCTGAAATCTGAAGGCTCTTTCACCGAATAAGCCGGGCCATGCACGCTAGCCCATACGCTGGTATAGGCACTAGAATCCGGGTCAACAATGATGATTGTTGGACCCCAATCAACAAATCGCCCCGCAAGCCTGTCATAATCTTCTGGAGTGGGCATAACATATTTCGGTTTTTTAATGTTGCGGCCCATTAGGTAAATACCGGTAATTTCCGCATCTGCGGCTTCTGCTTCCCCTAGTTTAGCAAGCGCCATAGCAGGCGCTGTTATAAACCTGCTACCTTCTTGCTCGTCGCAATGCCCGACATACACTCCTTGTTGTGTGGTCAGTACACATGCAGTCTCGCGACCAGTAAGCGGGGCCCGGGCATTATGTAACTCAGCTTTAAGCAAAGGTTTGAGCGCTTCTACATCTGCCCTGTAACTTTCATGCATTACCTGATCGGCAGCCGGATCGTAATTAGTGCACCAATTTGGGTCCATGGGTGCGGGATCTGTATGGGGCGACATACGCCGCCGCCATTCGGCCTCAGTCAGATCATTACCGGGTGCTAGGCTGACAGGTCGTTCTTGCCATGGTTCGAAAGCGAAAAGCTCCGACATTTAATACTCCTCAAGAGGATGCGAGAGATCGTACGCCTTGAACGTCTTTTCGGATCTCAAGTCCTCCAGGACGTCGACCACGGAGTCATAGTATTTCCCCTGTTGTTTCAGTTCACCTAACGTAAGCCAAGCGTGCTTGCCGCCAGGGTAATCATTTTTAAGCTGGCCCTGCGGGTTGCTACCGAGCATGACTACAAAGAACATATCCTCTAGCAGCTGTTCCGTCTCGCTGGCGTAGTTACGAATACGCCGTAGCGAATGAACGGTGAAGTCAGCCTGCAAGCCGGTTTGCATCTCCAATCGCTTAGAAGCCCTGCTTTCAAATGATTCGCCCCACCGGACAGGATCCGTAATACAGGTCCAATAACCAATAAAAGGGTTTCTGGCACGCTTGAACATCAGGAATTCCGCTTCCTTGGACCCGGGGCGGGGAACCACCAGAAAAACTGAAAGCGTGGGCTGCTTCCTGAGCGTCCGCTGACTCTCTTCAAGGTTATTGGCAAACTCTTTGCCAAAAGCGGTCAACTGATAGCGTCCGTCATTTCGCTTTTCCACGCATCCCTGCTTAATTAGCTTACGCACATGGAACTTGAACGTGTCGCTCGTGTGACCCGTGGGTTTCATGAGCGCATTAAACCGCTCAGACGGCGCATACCGGAGTGAGTGAAGTATCGAGACCTGTGTTGGATGTAGTTGAGCAGTATTCATCAATCTCTCTTATAACTTTTAGTAATTATACAACAATAACGCTTGTTTCACCATAGTTTAGGGTACTAATTTACCCTAGATGTCAATGCAAATACCTGTAATTCTGTTCATTGTTAAGGAGATAAGGAGATAGAGATGGCCTACGGTGCTGAAGTTATTACGGATTCAATTACCGAGAGAGACGAACGATTAACAACGTTTGAGGTGACGCTACCTCGAATAGTATTGGCGGAGTTCAACACGCACCGTATGTTTAGTCGAAATTCCGCAAGCTCTCGGGCTATACCTGTCGAGAAGCAGTTGCTACGGGTCCTAGATGATCCTTTTATCCCAGCGTATTGGGGGGTTAATCAAAGTGGTATGCAAGCGGCGGCGGAGCTGTCAGAGGATGAGGCGCCACAGGCTGTTGAAGCATGGCTGCAGTCGAGAGACTACGCCGTACTTGGTGCAGTTGCACTCATCGGTGGGCTCGATCAACTGAAGGATGCTGACTTGCAGGAGCGTATCAAAAGCATGAAAGAAGACCTTGGCTACCAAGGCGATGCACTCAAAACACCCCTACACAAACAAATAGCCAACCGGTTACTTGAACCGTTTATGTGGCATACCATTATCGTTACCGCAACTGACTGGTCTAACTTTTTCGCACTGCGGGCCAATCCACAGGCCCAGCCAGAAATCCAGAAAGCCGCATATATGATGAAGGCCGCTTATGCCGAGCACGAACCATCCCTTCTAAGAGACAGGGAATGGCACCTTCCGCTTATACAACCGGACGAGTACGACAATATTGAGCTTGATGAGCTAAAGAAAATATCTGTCGGTCGTTGCGCGCGTGTAAGCTACCTAACGCATGACGGTGTTCGCGACCCAGAAAAAGATATACAACTGCATGACTCACTCATGAAAAGCGGGCATATGTCACCGTTCGAACATGTAGCTAGACCAATGACGGACGAGGAGTTCGCAAATTCGCATTACAGCGGCAACTTTCGTGGTTGGCATCAATACCGCAAAGACATACCTCGCGAAGATGACTACTCGCTGATGGGCGCCTAGCAAAATGACTAACCAAGAAGCACCGACGGTCCTAGTTGATCTATACAATGTTATGGCCGATTTCGACGGCGGTGTTGAACGCCAAATAGAGCTAAACCACCCAGAAATAGCTATTGTCCGGCCGCGTACCCACTTCTACATACATGAAGACTATGACGAAGAGCACCATGCAGCTATAAAAGGAATATGGCAATCGTCTGGTTTCCTTAGAAATTTAGAAGTGGTTGACGGCGCTATAGAAGGGTGGCAACAGCTCGCAGAAGAAGGTGTTTACCCCCGCGTGTGTTCTTCACCGCCATTACCAACCCCAGATTGCATACAGGAAAGCAAGGACTGGCTTGAGGAATATATGGTGCCAGACCTAGGCAAGAGCGTGCTTGATGAAGCTATTTTTGACAAAGATAAGTCTCGTCACGAGGCCGTAGCCTTGATAGACGATAAGCCTGAAGTTGCGGGCGCGGAAAATGCGAGCTGGAACCATATTGTCTTTGATGCGCCTTACAATCAGGCCGCAAGTACACCACTTCGATTATGTGGCTGGCGTGATTCTGAACTTCCTAGCTTAATACGAAAATTATGGGTCAAAACCAGTGAGTAACTACGGTGAAGACGGATATCCGCTGAGCGGCACGAGCGGAATTCTATCTGATTCTGACTGGTATAACGAGATGCGCGAAAATAGTCTCCGCAGGTCGAACATCGAAATGGCGGCTTATTACTCTGATCAAATTAGCATCTTGCCAGATGAATGTATTGAGTTAGCGCCTGAAATTATAACGGCACGAAAAGCTCTGCTCCCAAAACTACTTCGAGATGATGCGCCTGTTACAAATAGAACCGTTGCGTGTATGCTCCAAACGACCAAAGACAAAGAATATAGGGGCAGGAACCACGAGCGAGATTATAAACCCGTTTCGCCAGTTTTTATACATGCCGAGATTGCAGCCCTCGTTAACATGCTTGAAAGCGATGAGGCCAGCGGTAGCATCGACAGGATTATTATGGCTGGCACAGGGCAAAAAAAAGTAAAAGAAATTGCCCCGTGTCGTTCATGCTATACGACACTTTTGCAATACATGGCTACTCATGTCGAACTGGTGCTGTTGCAGCCTAATTATTTCAGAAACGCTATAGTATTAGGTGGCGACGCGGTGGAGCGAGCATACGAACCAAAAGAACCACTTCAGATAGAAGGAGGCGAAACAAAACAACAAACCGCTAGAGAGCTAGAAGCAAAAACCGACTTAAACCAGGACGACGCGCTTTTTGTCTCGCACTTACGTGAATTTATGATCGAAAACGAGGTAAAACTTTATCTAACAGGTAGCTCCAGCGGAAGAGGCGGAATTAGCCAGGAGATTCGCCGCCTGGAGAGAAAGCATTATACCGATATAGACTTGGTAGCGGTTACCGGTAAGTATCCTGATGCCCGAAAATTGGTTGACGACCTAAACGAAGAGAGTACAGAATGTGAACCGAGAACTGTTAGATGCCGTAAACCAACTATGCGAAGATCGCTAAAAGGTAAGGGCTTCGGCCCTGAGGGTACCCCACTCGATCTTATAGTCGCTTCTACCCTAGAGGAGGGGATGCTTGATCCAGCTTATTACCGAAACAATTGGTACGTTAAGATTACTCCTTAACTAATAATTCAAGACCATCACGCTGAGCCATATATTGCCAGATTATTATTTTTGTGGTATTTTATGTTCTATGCAGGGTTCACCAGAGACACCGAAAGGGCCGCACTTTCCCGGGCAGGACCCTGATTATGAATTCGACCAATACCTAGCAGGTCTTAAGCCTGAAGATGAAGTTCAAGGCGTCCCGGCCGAGACATACAAGCAATATGTCGGGCGCCATCAGGCTCTCATGTCCGAGATGGCTAGCGAAGCTGATTTAAAACCAGTTCTGGAGCGGTGGGACAAAATGGTTGAGGAGCTCCAAGACAGCACAAGCACACGCGAAGCGGACTTATGGCAATACGCTAAATATGGTGTTTGCCTCTGGCTATGGAATCATCCAAGCCTCGATCAGCGCGAATTGGCACTCGATCGTGCGCGTAGCATATATGAACCAAGATTGTTTGCCGAAGCCTTGCTGCTGATGAACGATGGCGACGATAAACGTGGTATGAATTATCTGGCGTATTTACTTACTGATAAGAATGTACATCCGCTCGAACAAGAAATGGCCAGCCAGGCACTGTCTATTGCTGCTCATGAATCCCAGATAGTCGGAGACCTGGCTAAAACGGTACTAGCAGCTTATGAAGAACATGCATCTAGAGAGGGTGCCCAGAAAGCAGCGAGCGAGCAGGAACGCCTTGAATTGTCTGCTGAAGAGTTCGGCGTACCGGTGGCTCAAATTAAGCTTGATAGACAATTCCGCAAACTGGATATCGAATACCAGGAAACTGATGGGGAAAGTTTGCCGGAAGATCATCCCGCCCGACCACTGTTTGAGGCAGGTATAACTGGTATTTTTGTCAAAGTGTTCGAAAAACGTGAATTTGACGATAGCGAAAGTCGTTGGGTTGACCGTCGCAAACATGTGGTACAGCTAATCCAGCGGCTAGTACGTCAGATTGAGTCGCCCGCCATAGACCTCACGAAGGCTGAAGAGGTTCTGGAGATTTCGGAACAGACATTACTGGAGCGCTTGAATGATCATTCTTGGCAGGCGGTACAGACAAGCGGCCGACCAGTCGGAAGTCTCGGAGATGGTTGGCGGTCATGGGGCAGCTTAGAAGAATCCGCCAGCAATGCGCTCGAATATCGTGACAGCATGTACCGTGAACATCAATATCACGCTGTTGCCGACGTCAGCGATGCCGTAAAACCAGAATTTACACATATAGCTAATCGTTTTTACGAGTTTACAGATCAAGCTGCCCGTCGACTACTTGAGCCGAAGAAGGGCGCCTAAATATAAAAACTGTTGGTTTCATTTACAGGAAGTAAATAGTTCAAGACCGTCAGGCTGGGCCATGCAAAAGCACTTGTCATTTATGACTGGTGCTTTGGCGTTACTGGGCTGAATTTGCAACGAAGCGACTCGGCAGCGGAAGCTGGCGATAGTCGCTGGTTCGGCGAAACAAGGACGCGCGCAGGAATTTATTCCGAGCACGCCGCAGCGGAGAAGGCAAAGCCCGCTATCCAGTCCCCGGAGCCAACAGTTATATTTGAGGCAAAGTCCAGTAAGTAGTTGCACTGGACTTTTTTGCTGTCGCGCAACGTTTATTGAACGTCGCTCACGGATTTAAAACTAAGTCGCGGATTGCGGGCAAGGCGTCTTCGGCCGGGCCACGTACTACTGCATCCGCGTAGCGGTCCGCCTTGATAGGGTTAGGATTAATGAAAGCGATGGGGCGTACGGGGCCGGGGCGTTCTGTATCGGCCATAAAATCGACGACAGCCTGCTCCCAGGTGATAAGTTCCAGGCTTGTACCGATAACAAGTAGCATGCCTGCTTTATCAATGACTTCCCACGCCGCGTGCCAATCCCGAGCTACGCGGTCAGGTACTACTACATCATTAAAGAGGATGGTGTCGGGTTTGAGCACGGCACCGTCACTTGGACAAGTCGGTAGTGAGTCCTGGTCGTTTTCAGCCAACCATTCTTCGGTTGCAACAGAGAAGTCGCAGTCGTCAACCCTGGTGCAGCTTAACGATCTATCATGGCCATGCACTTCCAATATTTTAGACGGTGGCGTGCCGGCTTTTCGATCCAGGCCATCAACATTTTGAGTCACGATCATATGTATAGCAGAGGCTTCCACCATGTCTTTTAAGGCCTGATGACCCAGCGATGGCTGGAGATCGCGTCTTTGGTTGTAAAACCGCCAGAAGTTGGCATACCAGCCCGTAGGGTCTGCATCAAAGGCCTCACGCAGTGACCATTGTCTTATACTGACATCTTGCCACAACCCGTCAGTGTCCCTGTAAGTCGGTATCCCTGAGGCTTTGCTCAAGCCCGCCCCAGTTAAAGCAACTACATGCTCGGATTCCAATACTAAATCTGCAATTTTATTAACTTCGGACATCTGCTTACCATAATATTTTTTAGATTGTTAGTCAATACAGGCACTTCGCGGACGTTCTAGACCGGTACGCTGAGCCAAATTGGACACCAAAGGTGACCGTAATGTTTTTGTTTGCTACCATTAGGCCATGCCCGAAACAAGCAGATTACGCCGGTAAAGACGAGATTCTGTAATTATGCAAAACAACACGAATCTAGTAGCAGCTGGATATATTGGACTCGTACTATCGTTTGTCATGCCCATTGCAGGTCTTCTTGTATCAGCGATTGCGTGGTGGAAGTCTAATAAAATTCCGGACAT
The DNA here is from genome assembly GCA_963805865.1 of uncultured bacterium. Lineage (GTDB taxonomy): Bacteria > Patescibacteriota > Saccharimonadia > Saccharimonadales > UBA4665 > JARIHC01. The sequence continues at coordinate 25,335 of CAWDVI010000001.1, read as the reverse complement.
TACAAAATGGCCCGCCATACTGGGCACCATTGTCGGTGCTTTGGGTACGCTCGCAACCATCGTATTTGTGTTTCTTTTCTGGGGTTTATAACGGATTATTCACTGAAGGCACTAGCGCCGACCCTCAATTGGGTTCCAGACCGCCATGCGGAGCCAATGCTACGAAGTTGAAGTAAGGTCCAGGAAGCATTCATGCTACTGGGCCTTTTATTACCTCAGAAATAGGTAATGTAGCTTAGTCGTTGAGTTAAACTTAATTAAATAAGCATGCGAAGTTGTTAATATAGTAAGCATGAGCAGAAACACCAACCTAAAGCGGTCGCTCGGGTTGCCACTTGTTGCCCTGTATGGACTTGGTAATATTCTTGGCGCTGGGATATATGTATTGGTTGGCAAGGTAGCCGGGTTTGCAGGGACTAGTACAACTCTGGCGTTTGTCATCGCGATGATTACTGCCGCTTTTACCGCATTCTCCTATATGGAATTAGCCGGACGTTATCCTGTAAGCGCCAGTGTTTCTGTCTATTTACATAAAGCGTTCGGCAAAAGATGGTTGTCGGTATTAATAGGTTTAGCCATGGTGGCGGGCGGCATAGCATCAGCAGCGGCGCTTTCACAAGGCTTCGCTGGCTACCTTAGTTCATTCATCGGCGTACCTACCTCTGTCGCTAGCGTTGGCCTGATTATCATTCTAGGGGCAATCGCCATTAAAGGAATCGGCGAATCTGCCAAAACAGCGGCTTTATTCACGGCAGTTGAGGTGCTTGGACTTATTCTGATCATCTGGTTCGGGAGAAGCGCATTTGGCACCGCGAACGTCAGTAGCATACTTACAATTGACCCGGCTTTCGGAGTCAGTGGACTCATTGCCGGTTCATTTTTAGCCTTTTATGCCTTCATCGGTTTTGAAGATATGGTTAATGTGGCGGAGGAGGCAAAGGACCCCCGTCGAACTATGCCACTCGCAATATTGATAGCTCTCTTAATGTCTACATTATTGTATTTGTTGGTTGCGGTTGTAGCCACCACCTTGGTGAGTCCTGCTGAGCTTGCCAACGCCAGCGCACCATTGACGCTCGTGTTCGAACGCAGTGGAGCAAATCACGCCGACGTCTTAAGCTTGATCGGCATGGTAGCCACGGTGAACGGAGTAATCGTGCAGATAATTATGGGGTCGCGCATCTTGTACGGCTTGTCCAAACAAGGTTGGTTACCAAGCAAACTAGCAAAGATTCATAGCAAGAACAAAACACCCGTCACAGCAACACTGGTAGTATTGGGTGCGATGATACTGGGAACATTATTGCTGCCGCTTGTTTCGCTCGCTCAACTTACAAGCTTACTGGTTCTCAGCATTTTTACACTTGTCAACGTCTCTCTAATCGTAATCAAACGCCGTCACGAAAAGCACCAAGGGTATATATCGGTTCCAAGATTTATGCCGTACGTAGGTACCGTGCTCTGCGTAAGTACGATTGGATATCAAATATACAGCTGGCTTTAGCGCACAAAGCAGGTCTCGTTTCTTGACACAAAGTTCCAGACCGGCATGCCGAGTTAAAAGTATACATTTTGCAGAGAATCCAGTAAGCATTCATGCTACCGAATTTTGCATTGTGGTAATGCTTGCGTAAAGACTTCTTCAGAAATCTTTTTTATAGACATGAAAATAGGACCCTAATAATACTTAATTGCGCTTGGCAAAGATTGTGAGCCTTGGGAGCTCTAACAACGTGCTTTCGGGTCCTTATACCAGGATGGTCATCGTTGCCACCCTGGCTGTTTTTTGAGCTCTAAACTTTCGCTGGGAGACAAGCAGTTTGGCCGGGTGGGTTAGGGTTGCCATTTCCAGTTTTGGATTTCGGGCATGTCGACGCCGTTTTTGTCGATGTAATTCACGTGCTCAATCAATTTATCCTGCATCATTGCTTTGAGCTGGGCCGCGTCGTCTCCCTCTACGGGCGTCCGCTCGATGACATCGATGACCAGGTGGAACCGGTCCATGTCGTTGCGCACCGTCATGTCAAAGCCGGTCGTTATGGTGCCTTCTTCCTTGTAGCCGCGAACGTGTAACTTCCGATTGGCACGCCGATAGGTCAGGCGATGGATAAGCCACGGGTAACCATGAAAGGCGAAGATGATTTCTTTGTCGCGGGTAAACAGATCGTCATATTCGTGATCGCTCATACCGTGAGGGTGTTCGGTATCCGGCTCCAGCCTCATTAGGTCGACCACGTTAATGACCCGGACTTTTAGGCGAGGCAGGTGCTGGCGGAGGATAGATACGGCCGCGAGAGTTTCTAGGGTGGGCACGTCACCGGCGCAAGCCATGACGACATCAGGCTCTTCATCCTGCTCATTGCCGGCCCACTCCCAGACTCCGACGCCACGGGAACAATGGGTGACGGCATCCTCCATGGAGAGCCATTGCGGGCTGTCATGTTTGCCGGCAATCGTCAGATTGATATAGTTGCGGCTTCGCAGACAATGATCCATGACTGATAGCAGACAGTTGGCATCCGGGGGTAAGTATATGCGGGCGACCGCCGATTTCTTGTTGACCAGGTGGTCAATAAATCCGGGGTCCTGATGCGTGAAGCCGTTGTGATCCTGCCGCCAGACATGCGAGGTGAGTAGATAATTGAGAGAGGCTATGTCATTGCGCCATGACAGTTCCGATGACATCTTGATCCATTTGGCGTGCTGGTTAACCATTGAATCAACGATGCGAATGAAAGCCTCATAACTATGAAAGAGGCCGTGCCTGCCAGTCAGCAGATAGCCCTCAAGCCAGCCCTCTGACTGGTGTTCGCTAAGCATCGAGTCCAGGACGGCGCCGCTCTCAGCCAGAAACTCGTCAGCCGGTCTGGTGCGTGCCAGCCACTGCCGGTTGGTCACCTCAAAAACAGCCTCCAACTGATTAGACACCAGCTCGTCGGGACCGAATATCCTGAAGTTATGATGTTCTTGGTTCAGCCTGACCGCGTCCCGGAAGTACGGGCCGAGAGCACGCATATCGCCTATACTGCTGACACCCCTCTCTACGTCCACCGCATAGTCCCGAAAATCCGGTAAATGTAGCTCCCGCAACATGCCGCCGCCGTTAGCATGGGGATTGGCTCCCATACGCCGTTCGTCCTCAGGCGCCAAGCCGGCGATTTCCGGCAACAGTCGCCCGTCATCGTCGAACAATTCTTCCGGCCTATAGCTTTTTAGCCACTGTTCGAGGCGCTCCAGGTTATCGGGATGAGATGCATCAACCGGCAGGGGCACCTGGTGCGAGCGGAAATTGTTCTCAACCTGATGGCCGTCAACGGTTTTCGGACCTGTCCAGCCCTTTGGCGAGTTCAGGATAATCATCGGCCAGCGGGGTCGCGTGGAGTCGTCGTTCTGCCGCGCGTTCGCTTGGATGCGCCTGATTTCGGCCATCGCTTTATCAAGCTCGGCGGCCATCAGCTGGTGCATATGCGCAGGCTCGTCGCCTTCGACAAAGTACGGTATCCAGCCATAACCGCGGAAGAGTTGCTCAAGCTCTTCTCGCTCAATACGCGCCAAGATGGTAGGGTTGCTTATCTTGTAGCCGTTCAAATGAAGTATGGGCAGGACGGCGCCGTCAGTTTTGGGGTTGAGAAACTTATTGGAGTGCCAGGCGGTCGCCAGCGGCCCGGTCTCGGCCTCGCCGTCGCCGACTACGCAGGCCACAATCAGGTCTGGGTTATCAAAAACCGCGCCGAAGGCGTGACTCAGCGAATAACCAAGCTCTCCGCCTTCGTGTATCGAGCCGGGCACTTGCGGCGATACATGGCTGGACAGCCCACCCGGAAAAGAAAACATTTGGAACAGTTTTTTGAGCCCGGCGGCATCTTGGCCTACCTCCGGATAGTATTCACTGAAAGTGCCCTCCAAGTAAACGTTGCCGACTACGGCCGGCCCGCCATGGCCTGGACCTGATATATAAATCATATCCAGATCGTATTCCTTGATAACCCGGTTAAGGTGAGCGTATATAAAGTTCTGTCCCGGCGTGGTGCCCCAGTGCCCTAGTAGCAGGCGCTTGACATGTTCAAGCTTGAGCGGCTCTCTGAGCAGCGGGTTGTCACACAAATATATCTGGCCCACGGACAAATAATTCGCCGCCCGCCAATAGGCGTCAATGCCACGCAAGGCATCTTCAGACAAAGGCGGGTGGTCAGTTGAGTCCATTATCAACTGGCTCCCCGGCCGGATTTTTGCTTATTAGATCGATGGCTAGCTCGGCCATTACCAATGACTCGTCCGTAGGTATGACGTGTACGCCGACCCCGCTCCCTGGAGCGGATATCAACGCGGCCTGTTGCTCGTTAGCGGCTTGGTCGAGATTAACGCCCAAAAAGTCGAGCCCTTCGCAAATACGCCAGCGGATGGCCGGCGCCTGCTCACCGATACCGCCTGAAAAAATCAACGAATCCACTCCGTCCAGCGTCGCGGCTAACGCACCGATTGATTTTTTAACCTGGTAGCAGAATAGGTCGACTGCTTCGGCGGCGCGCTTGTCATCGGCTTCGTTCTGCAGCAGTGTGAGCATATCGGCGGACAATCCGGAAACTCCCACCAGACCGGACTCAAAATTCACCATGCGGTTGTATTCTTCCAAATCCATGCCATCCTGCCGGTGCAGATACCAGGCGATACCGGGGTCAAGGTCACCAGATCGGGAGCTCATCAATATACCGGATGCTGGCGTGAAACTCATCGTAGTATCTATCGGTTTGCCGTGCTTGGTGGCAGCCAGGCTAGCGCCGCTGCCGAGATGAGCAAAAATGACTCGTCCGTTGGCGGCAGCCTCACCAGCCATTTCCCGGAAAGCGGACAGCAGGTATGTATACGATAAGCCGTGGAAGCCATACCGCCGCAATCCCTGCGCCTGGTATTTACGCGGCAGAGACATGGTTTGCGCTACGCGCGGCAAGTCGTGGAAAAACGCCGTATCAAAACAGGCGACTTGAGTGATGTCGGGGAAGCGCTGACCCAGAACATTGATAAGCTCTAAGGCGACGGGGTTATGAACCGGGTCAAAACTCGCCAATGCCCGTAGCTCCTGCTTGAGCTCGTCGGTAATTATTTGGGGGTGGTTATACTTGGGGCCGCCGTGAACGACACGATGGCTGATCGCCGATACATCATGCCTGGGAATTTTATTGTCGAGCTCGTCCAGCAGCGCTGTTATGGCCGCCGCCGGTTGTCCAACATTGGTAGCCGAGGACTCAAATAAGCGTTCGGGCAATGAAGCTGGAGAGCCGGCCGAAAACAAAGCCAATTTGACGCTCGAAGAGCCGGCGTTGATAGTCAAGACGTTTATGCTTGTTCCCACCTAAGCAATGATAGCAGAATTAACACTTTACGTTATGTGACCTATGTCAATTCATAACCTGTCTGAGAGTTCCAGACCGGCGTGCTGAGCCAAATCTTATTACTGATTACGACAAATTACCGCTGGCGCTGGCTGAGTTTGCGCGCGGCAATCGTGCCTAGGGCGACGGCCGCCAGGGCGCCGGCCTTGCCCAGCGGCGATAGCGGTGCGCCTTCCCGGCGGTTTTCGCGGGCGCGGATCAGGCCATCCTGCAAGGTATCGTGGAGCGCCACGTTGGTGTCGCTAGGGTCGGCAGGCGCGTCAACCATGTTGATATGGATGGTCGGGGTTAAGAAGCGTCTCATCAACCGGCCGCCGTAATCATGGCTCAGACAAATGATTTTTGTCCGCTCCCGCTGTTCCGGCTCCATAGCCTTTAGTAGGTCCATTACGCCGTTCCTGACCGTTTGTAGCTCCAGCTGGTTGCCCCTGTTCCGTGTCCCCTCAATATATGACGCGTAGACGAGTCCGTTCTTTGCCATTTCTACCATCAACTGCTGGGTTATGCCATTTACTGTCTCTCGCTCGCCGTCTTTGGTCTCCAGCTTGGCGTCTATTTCTTCTTTGGCAAGGCCTTGTCCGGCGTAGTAGCGCGCCAGGTCTTTTTTGCGGGCCATGGGTTTAGCGCCGCCGATAGCGATGATTGAGCCGATGACAGGCATGGCGAAGTAATCCATCCTGGCAGGCACCACGAACTTGCCGATAATCGGATCAAAAACATCTTTTTCTTGCTGGAGCGCGGCCGCGTCATCCGATGGGTCGAACCAACTGTGATGAGTCATGGCCAGAATGGTCGGGTCGTCAGTGGCGACGTGTTCTTTGATTTTTTCGCGCATGCCAGGCTCATAGACCACGTGGGGCGCTATGAGTTTGTCCATCACGACGTGGAAGCCTCTTTGAAAAGCCAAGTTCGGACCGTGCTCTTTGTAATACTCTGTCACCTCAGCCATGTTGGAAAGGTCGCCCTGGATCTGCGGGCGTTCATCCATACCAGGTAATTTCATGACTGGGATTATACATGTTTTATAATATATTTTCTAGTTTGTCTAAGCGCTTATGCTCCGGCTTTTGTTTTGGAGTAAAATAGAAATATGTCTGCAATCCGTTTCAAAGCTACGCCATTTAAGATCGACGACTGGACCATTCTGCTGTTGCCTAAGGACGCCAGCGCCAAACTGCCGTCGCGCGGTATGGTGCTGGTCAAGGGGGCCATCAACGGCTCCGCCTTCAAGGCGCCGCTGGAGCCAGATGGCCGGGGAAGCCACTGGCTGAAGATTGATAAAGATCTAGCGGGAAAAGACGTGACCGTAGAGATTGAACCATCCAAAGACTGGCCGGAGCCTGATATCCCGGCCGATGTACAAAAAGCTCTCGCGGCCGACCCGGAGGCCCGTGCCCTGTGGGAAGACGTCACGCCGATGGCCCGCTGGGACTGGCTGCGCTGGATAGGCTCCACCGCCAAATCAGAAACCCGTGCCAAACACATCCGGGTCGCGTTCTCCAAGTTAAAGAACGGCACCCGCCGGCCATGCTGTTTTAACCGCGCCATGTGCACCGTGAACGAAGTATCAAAAGGCGGCGCCCTTTTGGAGCCTGCACAAAACAAAAAAAGTTGAGTGTTCTACCCCTTGAATTCTTAAAACAATATTACATATTTTCATTTTGTACTTAGTAAAAACAACACATAAGTATAGAATATGCAAAGAGAAACATATGGAACACGATTTATCCGAAGGTAAGTTTTATGCCGGGTGGCCTGATTGGCTAAGATGGATCCTCTTTCTGCCAAGCGGGGTGGTGGGATGCATAATAGTTAGCACGCTTTTTAATATATTTGTTGCACTATTTGCTGATAGCGGCAAAACTGGATCCGTAAACCACGGCTGGTATAGCCTCGTATCATCTGGTATTTTAGGTACTGCTTTTGTCGGGATATCTTCTTACGTCGCACCAAAAAAGCAATTTGAAGTAGCCGTAATCATGATAGCTGTGTTGAGCGTTATCATCGCAGCTATTTTCATAAGATCATACGATTTGGGCTTCTATAAGCAAACGAAGGACTTGCTTTATTACTCGTTGAACTCCATAGTCGCCCTAGGCGGCGGCTTGACAACGGTCTTCATTATTAGGGGCGAACTTGATTCACATACGCCTCATGTCCCAGCAGAACATCATGATAACGACGATGGGCTGAGCGGTTGGATGTAATTCATAAATTAGGAGGAACATGGAAACTGCAAATCATAAGAAAAGATCAATCAGCGCCGTAACAGCATTAATATTGGCTATCATTGGCTTGCTTTTGTCGGCAATACCGATAGTTAACAACTTTGCGTTCGTGCTAGCTGTGATCGCACTGATATTCGGTGTTGTCGGCTTCTTTGCTACTAAAAACAACAAAAAGAAGGGGCGAAAGACAGTAATTATTGCCTTTATATTGGCAATCTTGGCGTGTGTTATTGTTCTGGCTAGCCAAAAGTTTTATAGCGACTCACTCGATAACGCTGGCAAACAAATCCAAAAATCGGCAGATAATGCATCAGGAAAGAACACTAGCAATATCCTTGGTAAAGATGTTGATGTTACTCTTGGTGCTTTCCAAGTAACAACACCCGACGAGTTTACCACTAACACACAGCTACCGGTCACTGTAACCAATAAGGACAGCCAGCCTAAATCATATTCTATACAAATCGAAGCTGTCGATGCCAGTGGTACGAGAATAGTTGATGATACAGTATATGCCAATAATCTTAGCTCAAAACAGACACAAAACTTTAAAGCATTTGAGTATGTCGATCCAGACAAAGTCGAGGCGGTAAAAAAAGCCAAATTCAAAGTCGTTTCTGTCTCCCAGTATTAATCAGCCCATTGGTGACATTTTTCATACTGGCCGGTTGTCGCCGGGTGTATAATGCGGCCTGTAAACAAGGGGTAAATTATGAGCGACAATCCGGTAGTGCATTTTGAGATGCCATATAAGGACGCCGAGCGGGTGGCAAAGTTTTATAAGACGGCGTTTGGCTGGGGCATGAATAATATGGGCAAGCAGATGGGTGATTACATCATCGCCGAGACGGCTGAGACCGGCGCCGATCACATGGTCAAGAATCCTGGCACTATCAACGGCGGCTTTTATTCTTTGAGTGACGCGCCACAGTCCAAAGAGCCTTCTGTAATTATAAGTGTCAAGGATATCGAGCAGGCTATGGAAGACATTAAAAAAGCCGGTGGGAAATTAATACAGGACAAGCCGATGGAAATCCCCGGCATCGGGCTCTATATCTCGCTCAAAGACACCGAAGGTAACCGGGTAGGCGTACTTCAGCCCAGCAGGGAGGGTTAGATTATGGCGCAGAAAATCACACCCAATCTATGGTTCGATGGCAACGCCAAGGAGGCCGTGGACTATTACGTATCTGTGTTTCCTGACAGCAAAGTGGTGCACACCGCCTACTATCCGAAAAGTACCGAAGAGGGGCTGGCCGATTTCCAAAAGCCTCTGGCCGGCAAGCCACTAGCCATTGAGTTTGAGCTAGGGGATCAGGGGTTTATGGCCATCAACGCCGGGCCGGAATTTAAATTTAGCGAAGCCGTGTCGTTCGCCATCTCCTGCAAAGATCAGCAGGAAATTGATTATTTCTGGGAGAAGCTTTCCGGCGATCCGGAAGGCGGGCAGTGCGGCTGGTGCAAGGATAAGTTCGGCCTGAGCTGGCAGGTCGTGCCCGAGAACATGGACGAACTCATGAAACACCCCGGCGCCTACGCCAAGATGATGAAGATGAAAAAGCTCGTTATTGACGACTTTTAGTTGTCACACTTTCGTCCTTTTGGACTCATCAGTACGAACACGCATTCGTAGAGTGTGAAAGGTGGAATAATTTGGAGTCCGGATGGACTACGACAAATTATGCCATCCTCACGGCGAGGAATATGATTGCGATTCCTTCGCCGACCCGCTCCGGGGTTTTATCTGAATTAAAGGCTTCAAACTGCCTTGTTAGGGTGTGCCTACTACTTTTTGAGGGTGTGGCTCTTATTCCCCGTATTCTTCCTGAAGTTCCTGATTCATTTCGTTCAGGCCTTCGTTTTCGGTTTCGTATTCGTCTTCGGGGTATTCTTCTTCGCCGTAGCTGTATTCTTCTTCGGAATACGGGCTTTCTTGTGCTTCTGCTTCCGCCTCTTCTGCTTTCGCCGCTTCTCCCGCTTCGTGGAGCTTGCTTTCTACTTCTGCGATGCAGTCTCCACTAGCGAGATTGTCACTGCAAGCCGAGCCGCTGTAGAGTTCATCGAACGCCCCGGTCGGGTCGCTGATGCAGTCGCTCAGCACTTGTTCGGTGTTTTCGACCTGCTCTTGGCTAGGCGTGCCTGCGAACGCTTCAGAAAATGAACCGATAGGTTCAACACCTTTCACGACGCATTCGGTGATTGCCTTGGTGGGGGTTACTCCCTCCGCTGTGAGATGGTCGGCGATTTTGCTTTCGGCAGTGGCCACGTCATCCGAACTCCATCCGGACGAGCTGCCTGAGCCGCCACTGACGACGAGCACTCCGATGACGATGACTGCCAGTACTGCGAGAATACCAAGCCGTTTGCGTGACACGGTTTCTCCTTTTGTAGTAGTTCCAGATTTTTAAGTTCCGACGGAATGTCGGTAGATACTACCGGATTCGGGTTATATATCACCTCCGAATGAGTTTTCCGTAATTACACCCTGCGCATATTATAGTATATGGTGACAGTTTTGTAAATGGCGAATGAACGGTTCCAGACCGACGCAGGGAGCCAATTCATGAGATTAGACTTTGTCACTTTCGTCCTTTTGGACTCATCAGTACGAACACGCATTCGTAGAGTGTGAAAAGATGAGAAAAATTGGGGCCGTAAGGGCTGCGACATATTTTCTCACCTCAAGCGGCGGGGAACCAAAAGAGCTGTTCGCTCGATTGATGATCCCTCACCGACCCGTTCCGGGGTTTCGCTAGAATTTGAGGCTTCTAACTGCCTTGTTGGGGTGTTTAGCCGAGCGTCACGGACACCTTTGTGCCGGCGGGTCGGACACTTTTAGGTTTCGGCTTCTGACCTACGACTTTCTTGTGCTTGTGGTGCTTCCTCACTTTCTTGTGCTTGACCTTGCCAAGCCGGCAGTGATGCCGCCGCAACAGCCGCTTGGCCTTACGGAGCTTCTTGCCTTTGAGGCGGGGTACGACACAGCGAACTGATCTATGGTGGCGATTGTTTGAACCAGAGCCGTTGTTGCCTGGGTTGTTATCCTGGCCATTTCCGTTGTTTGATCCTCCACCGGAGGAACTGCCAGGAATAGCTACCCCCGCGCTGGTCGCTTCCACCGATCCAGCATCATTGATAGCGGTAATGACGCAGGTCAGGGTATGGCCTTGGTCGGCTGGCTCTATCCGATATTCTTCCGGAAATCCCGCATCGGCTTGCAGGGCTACATCGACTCCGTCACGTCGCCACCAGTATTCGAACCTCAGCGGCTTACCTGACCAAGTACCTGGTTCGCACGTCAGGTATTTGTTGACTTGTGCGGTACCTGAAGCCACCGGCGGGCTGGTGTTGACAGGCGGAACTGCCGGTACACCCCAGACCATGGCGCCAGTTATGGACGCCATCATGCATAGTGACGCCGATGGGCAGGAAATACCTTCGAATCCTCCGGGAAAATACATGGAGGGGTCTTCCAGCGTAAAACCAGAAGCGAAACTCCATGTACTGGCACTCCCGGTAGGGTCTTCAGAGGTTGCCGCGCGACCGTGGTAGTCGGCAGCCCCACAGAAGGACGCCGATACACACGATAGCTTTTGCAAACCGACTCCTTCATAGGCGTTCCATGCGCCCGCACCGCCCGTAGGGTTGGTCGAGCTTATTACGGCCAACGACGGTACAGGATACTCGTCACCATGACCAGATGCTACGCATAGCAACGCTGACGGACAGGAGACAGTTTGTAGGATGGGAACTTCTGCGCCCATTTTAGTGAACTGCCAAGCGCCCGCACCGCCCGTAGGGTTGGTCGAGGTCGCAATCGCACCTTCGGATTTAGAGCCGCCGACACCGATGCAGAAAGATGCCGTCGGACACGATAGCTGACGGATACCGTATTCGGTGAATCCTATGATTTGGGTAGTGGTCCATGCCGACGGCCCGCCCGCGGGGTTGGTCGAAGTCAGCAAATCGCCCCCTCGATCCAACGCAGCACACAGTGATGCCGAAGCACACGATATGCTAAGGAAATCATATGTGCTATGCCCTCCAGTAACCCACGTGGAGCCACTGCCAGTCGGATCGGTTGAGACCATTATGCCGTTGTACGCATCGTAGGATTTTGGATTCAAGAAGCCTGCCGTCGCCGCGCACAACGATTCTGACGGGCAGGATATAGGACCTATGAAATAGCCGTATTCGTTTTGGTGAACCAGCTTCCATGTCCCCGCACCGCCCGTAGGATTGGTCGAGGACACGATGGCCATGCTGGTTTCTTTTTCGAAAGAGTTCCTGCCAACACCGACACAAAAAGACGGCGAGGCACAAGACACTCCGAATAGGTCGCCTGCATAGGCATCGGTAGCAGTCCACGCGAATGGCGTGGTGGCCGAAGCCATGGCCGGTATTGCAAAGCTGATGAGGAGTATCCCCATCAATAGTGTTGTGAACCTATGTACACAGCGCTTCATGAGGGGTCTCCTCTTGTAGTCGTTTCAGATTTTTAAGTTCCGACGGAATGTCGGTAGATACTACCGGATTCGGGTTATATATCACCTCCGAATGAGTTTTCCGTAATTACACCCTGCGCATATTATAATATGTGAAGGTGGATTTGTAAACATGTGGAGTCGCTTTTTTCTTTTTGTGCTACTATCAGGGCATGTTGGTTAAGCTTATCTCGATAGCTCGCTACGCCATCGGTGGCGGCGGCCTTTATCTCGCGTTAAGCCAGCTTCATTCCAACCTGCCACACGCCGTGGCGCTGGCCTCACTGACTGCCGTAGGTTTCGTGGGCACGCTCAGCTTCGTTAGCCACGTATTCTTGCATGAAGGCGACGCCAAGCGGATCGGCTTTTCGGCCAAGACGCCCAGTTTCCAGTTTGAGGTCGGCTTCGCCAATCTGGCGTTCGGTCTGACCGCTATTATCAGCTACTACGCCGATTGGGGCTTGCGGGCCAACACGGCGCTCCTCCTGGCTTATGCCATCTATCTCTTCCAAGCTGGCGTGCTACACGCCTACACTGGCCGCGCCAGCAAGAAAACCAGACAAGCCAACCTCATAAGAGCCGGGCTTACTTTCATCTTCTGCGGCGCCATGCTCTACGTGGTGCTGGAAGCCGTTACCTCGGTAGCGTTTTAGTAGACTCTGAACCTAATCTGAGCGGCAATTTGGCGTCGGCGTGGTGTGGCCAGAGCACGCCTATTAGAAAGAAGGGTGAAGAAAATCGTGTTGCTGATTACCGAGGTGCGCGTCATTATTTGGCCAGTTATTATCTCAAAACCAGCGCCTATAACGCCCACGCCCAGATAAGCGCCGCTGAGCGAGACGGCGTTCAGCATGGCCTTGAAACTGGTCTGCTGGGGCGCCATCCTGAGGAAATATACGCCGACCGGCCCGAACAGGCCAAGCATCAATACCGCTATCGTTAGCGTCGTGAAGCGCGGATTCAGGAAGGTAACAAAGTTATCGGATACTATCAGTTCGGTGTGCCCTGTGGCGTATATCGAAGCCGCTAAGCCGATTATGGCCACCGGCACAGTCAGCAGGTAGAGGGACATCCGTCTCCGAAGAATCAAAAACCACATGATGGCCGCCTGGGCGACCATGCCGCCAAAAAACGGAAACTCGCCAGCCACTCCCCAAAACAGCAGGGCTGTGGGATTAAGCGTAAAGAACGAGGGCATACTGAACATCGCCAAGGCGATACCGGTCAACAGGGCGAACCAGGCCATGTATTTAGAAAGCTGGTCGCGGGAGCGGCGATAGCGCGAGAGACTCTTGCCGCCCAGAACCAGACAGGCCAACGCGCCTATCAGAAAGGATATGGAGTCTATCGGTATGTCGGTAAGCGCTGTCATGGTCAATATCTCTCCTATATTTTAGCATTTCGATCAGCCTTTTTCTCAGCTAAGACACAAGTTGGACTGTACAATAAGCAGTATGGCCCAGTTAGACCCCAAAAGGATACTGCTTTCCGGTTTCGTGCTGGTGTCGTTCGCGTTGTATAGCTTTTCGGCGCGGCACCCGGACGACGGCAACGGCGCCATCACGCCCAACACGGCGCCAAGCGGCACCACATCGACCTCAGCGACTTCTACGGCGCCAACCGCCCAGACGGCGGCCACATATAAAGACGGCAAATATACCGGCTCGGTGGCCGATGCTTTTTATGGCAACATCCAGGTCCGGGCGACCATCCAGGGCGGCAAGATAGTCAGCGTGGATTTCTTGCAATATCCAAACGACCAGCCGAACTCCGTCGCCATCAACCAACAGGCCATGCCATTCCTCCAGCAGGAAGCCATCAAGGCCCAGAGTGCCCACGTGGACGGCGTCTCCGGCGCCACCGATACCAGCCAGGCGTTTGTGCAGTCATTGTCGGCCGCTTTATCGAAGGCCATGTAAACTTGAACCATGAGCATGATTCGCACCGCACAGATAATGGGCATGCCGGTGACGGTCGAGATGGTGGATGAGGCGGTTGCCGGGGCGGCTATCCAGCGGACTTTTGATTATTTCCGGGCGGTAGACTCCCGCTAGAGCACTTATAAAAAAGGTAGTGAGATATCGCGAATCAACCGCGGCCTGCTAGAAGCTGAGTGGAGCGACGAGATGAAGCAGGTTTTGAAGCTCTGCCAGCAGACCAAGCAGGAGACTAACGGTTATTTTGATATCAAGCAACCGGATGGTCAGCTGGATCCCTCCGGACTGGTTAAGGGCTGGGCGACCGGGCAGGCGGCGTGGCATCTGCGTGATGATGGCATCCGTAACTTCCGGATTGACGCCGGCGGCGACGTGCAGATCAGTGGGCATAATAGCCATGGCGGGCCGTGGCGGATTGGCATCCGCAATCCATTTGATAGGGATGAGGTCGTCAAAGTCGTGCAAGTAAGCAGTGAAGGAGTGGCGACTTCCGGCACCGCCGTGCGCGGCCAGCATATTTATAATCCGCGTGAGCCCGATCAGCCGATTACCGACATAGCCAGCCTGACCGTCATCGGGCCGGATATTTACGAGGCCGACCGTTTTGCCACCGCCGCTTTTGCTATGGGTGTCCGCGGCATAAAGTTCATAGAGTCGCGGCCCGGCCTGGAAGGCTATATGATCGGCGCCGATAAGCAGGCCACGTTTACAAGCGGTTTTGAAAGGTACGTGGTCTAGGCGTGCTCGGCTGGATAGATTCTTTGCTGGACCGCATCACCATGTACCGGCTACTGCTGTATTACCTTATAGCTTTGGTGTTGGCGGCGGCGGGTCTGAGCGCGCTCGGTTATCTGCATTACAACCCTGTGTTCGTGTTGTTCTCGGCGGTTTATCTAGTAACCGTCTGCTGGATTAGCAACCATGTCTTTGCCTATGCCTATGATGCGCCAACCAATCCGGAATCCAGCCTGATAACAGGGCTTATCCTGGCACTGATTATCACGCCGCCGCACATCACCGACCAGCACGGTCTACTGCTTCTGACCGCCGCCGGCGGGCTGGCCATCGCCTCTAAATACATGCTGGCTTGGCGGCGCAAACACATTTTTAACCCGGCGGCCATCGCCGTGGTGCTGACCAGCCTCGGCGCCGGGCAGGCGGCCAGTTGGTGGGTCGGCACCGGCCCGATGTTGCCGTTCGTGATTGTCGGCGGCCTGTTGCTAGTCCGGCGCATCCGCCATTTCCAGATGGTCTTGACGTTCGTGGCCGTCAGCTACGCCATGGCCATGGTTTTAACGCTGATTAACCACGGTGATATTGTGTCCACTCTGCGCCATATGACACTTAGTTCGTCGCTGTTCTTTTTGGCTTTCGTGATGCTGACAGAGCCGGTCAGTTCGCCAACCCGGGTCGGCCAACAGCGCTGGTACGCTGGTCTGGTCGGCGCGCTGTTCCCGCCGCAGGTGCACCTCGGCTCGCTATCGTCGACGCCGGAAATCGTTCTGAGCATCGGTAACGTTTTCACCCAGTTCGTCAATCCGAGGGTCAAATTATTTCCGGAGCTTACTCAGAAAATCCGCCAGGCGCCGGATATCGCCGATTTCATCTTTAAGCCGGACGCCGAGCTCTCATATAAACCCGGCCAATACATGGAGTGGACCCTACCGCACGCCCACGCCGACGCCCGCGGCGACCGCCGCTATTTCACGCTGGCTAGCTCGCCGACCGAGCCCCAGCTACGCCTGGGTGTCAGATTTTACCCCGAAAGCAGTACATATAAGAAAGCGCTATGGCGGTTGGACAGCGACGATGTAGTAGTGGCCTCCCAGCTGGGCGGCGACTTCGTAATGCCGGATGATAAAGAGCGCAAGCTAGCCTTCATCGCCGGCGGCATCGGCGTCACGCCGTACCGCAGTATGCTCAAATATTTGCTGGATACCGGCGAAAAGCGCGACATCGCCATGATCTACGCCGCCAGCACCGAAAAGGAAATAGTATATAAGGATGTGCTGGAGGCGGCCCGCCGGCATCTTGGCGCCAACATCACTTACCGGACAGGCCAGCGCATCACGCCGGAGCTGATCCGGCGGCGAATACCAGATTATGAGGAGCGGCTGTTTTACGTTTCCGGCTCGCACGGCATGGTCAGCGCTATGCAAAAAGCCCTGCGCGAACTCGGCGTTCCCACTAGGCGCATCAAACTTGATTTTTTCTCGGGCTACAGCTAGTGTGACAGTAGTATGAACGATCTTACAGGGTGGAGCTTCTGGTGGACAGTCGCGGCCTGCACCGTGGCGGCCATTGACTTTATGAGCCTTGTATTTTTGGCCGCATGGAAACAGAAGCGCATTGATTTGGTTGACTCGTTCTGGGGGCCGACTTTTATCGTTGTCGCGCTGGTGGCGGCCTACCTTAGCGGCCCACTGTCTACTGGTGGCTGGATAATTACCGCTCTGGTCGTAATCTGGGGGACTAGGTTGTGGTGGCACATCTTCCGGCGATACCTGGCCAGCTCCAAGCAGGATCCACGCTACACCGAGCTAAGCAGTAAGTGGCCAGCTCGCCGCAAGTGGCTTCAGGTCTACTTGCGGGTCTATATAGTCCAGGCACTACTGGCCTTAGTTATAAGTATGCCGGTTATCGCGGTTCTGCATGGAGGAGGTTCCAGCTCCTCGCTATGGCTGATGATAGGCGTGACCGTGTGGCTGGTCGGTTTCGTCTGCGAGGCCACGGCCGATAGACAATTGGCCGGTTTTATAAGTGACAAAAATAACCACGGCAAGCTGATGGCTACTGGGCTGTGGCGATATAGCCGGCATCCTAACTATTTTGGTGAAGTAACTCAGTGGTGGGGAATCTGGTTGGCCGCTGTAAGCACGCACTATGCGGCGGTAGCCGTGGTGGGGCCCTTGCTAATCACTTATCTAATAGTATTTGTTTCGGGCTTGCCGCCAGCTGAAGCCCGGATGTCGCGCAAGCCCGGTTGGGACGACTACAAGAAGCGCACCGGCATACTTTTACCGCTACCTAACGGTAAATCAGGGCGCCGATGAAGACCGTGGCGTTCATGACTTCCCACAGGATGAAGCTGACGATGATGTTCTTTTCTTTGTGCGCCAGGCCATAGAGAATCCACGGGAAGGTGACGACGAAAATCAAGGCCCAGGTGGTGGCCGAAACGCCAGTTGCCGACTTGGTGCCGTAGATCGTTAAGATTTGTGGCAAAACGGTGAACGGCCCGACGGCGCCGACTACGAAAGTCAGTTTGTCCAGGAATTTCGTGTAGGAAGTCTTTCTTTGTTTGCGGGCCGCCGCGGTGCGCTCGTACTTGTGGCGCATGCCGAGATAATGCATGTCATAAATATACCATAAGCGTTTCGCCGGAGTATACTGTAGGGATTATGAAGAAGGTCTGGTTGATCATGGCAACAGCGCTGGTTGGCGCGGCTGTAGGCGCTTGATTTATTTTTATTTTGAGGCGGCCGTATATCACGGTATCGACTTGATCTGGACCGATTGGCTGAATACCGGTGCCCAGCGCTGGTTGGTGGTGCCGCTCTGCGTGGTGGTGTCGATGGTGTTTTTCGGTCTGCAACATCATCTGGATCCTAAGTCCGAAAAGCCAAGAGAGCCACGGCCTGGGCGATATGCCCGGCCAACACCAGCAAATTTCGCCAAAGTCCTGTTTATCGGTTTTTGGTCTCTGATCGCTGGCGCATCGCTGGGTCCGGAAGCCGTCTTGGTGCCGGCATGTATGATTGCCGGCGTATACGCCGGAGCCACGCTGTTCAAGGGCGACGGGCAAGCGGTTAAACTACTCGGCGCGGCTGGTTTTATTGCTCTGATGGCGGCTTTCTTTCACTCATTCATTGCCGGCATGCTGGGACTACTACTGGTACTCAAGCAAACCAAAGTCCCGCCTGAACATAGGCATGGTGATTATGGCGGCCATGGCTTCCGGCAGCGACGGTCTATACGCTTGGCCTGGTTAATTCGGCACCATTCGTCAAGCTGCCGCACACCGGCTGGCACTTTAATATCCATAGCGTGCTTGCGCTGGTCATTTGTTGGCTGCTGGTTACGCCGTGACTTATGGCATAAGCGCCTCGCACGGTCTTGATTGATAAACTGCGCGATCTGCTGGCCGAGCGCGAATGGTGGTTACGCGGCCTGGCGACGGCCGCCGGACTGTCAGCCTTTATCTGCTTGGCGGCTCACTGGTGGAATTCACTGGCAACAAATCGATCGTGCCGATGCTGGGCCAAGCGGCCAGCTTGGGCGCCATCGGCCTGATTTGGCTAGCTATCGTTAAGACCGTCGCTATCAGCTGGTCCAAGGCCATGGGCTACCGCGGCGGCCTGGTCTTCCCGACGGTTTTCATTGCCAGCGTGCTGGTAGCTATCGCTGAACTGCAAGTCCACGAGCTTAACTTCATCTATGGGCTGATTGCCGTTATGGCAGGCGTCTTGGCCGCCGAGCGGCGAGCCAATATTTTGTTTTAGCTATATCTAGTGGAGCGCAGGACGCCCTTACGACGAGGAAGTAAAATGTGAGGTATAAAGTATGGCTTTTAGCAGTATAAAATACTGCTAATTTTACAGCCACCCAAAAACTGGTGTGTTCGTGACGCTGACAGCCGATGCCGTACCATATTTGACAACAGTGTTACACCTTGACTTAATACAGTCGTCTTGACAATCCGTCAATTCGGCGCATTATAAGAATATTATTAACAACTGGAGGTGCGTATGGACGTTTCAGAAAGACGCTTCATAGCAGAGAACTGGTGGGTATTAACATTAAGAGGTGCCTTGGCGGTACTGTTCGGGATTGCGGCCGTGTTTTGGCCAGGATTAACACTCCTGACATTGCTGTACCTGTTTAGCGCCTATATATTGGTGAACGGTGTCGTTGACATCGTGCATGGCGTAAGTGGCATCGGTAAGCGTGCCTCGTGGTTCCTGGTGCTGATCCTCGGGTCTCGCGGAGATGGGAGTAGGTGTCTACTTGCTACGACACCCGCATGTCGCTTTCGCGACCTTCATCCTGCTGATTGGCTTTACGCTGATTGTGCGCGGTGTGTTTGAGGGCGTGGCAGCCTTTAGCGATAGCATGGCCAGCACCAACCGGGTACTGATGATCATCGCCAGTGTCGTTGCCATCTTGGCCGGAATCGTACTATTGTTTCAGCCAGCCAGCGCCGGCGTAGCTTTCGTATGGATCCTTGGTCTGTACGCTTTGGTAACCGGGCCGATCCTGATTGCCTTGTCGTTGGATCTCAAGAAACTGGCCGAGCATAACGCTTAGTCACTAGCCAGTAATTATTGTCACAACTGGGAGAAATCCCGGTTGTGATTATTTTATAGGCCCGTTTTGTCTGCTATGCTGAGGATATGAAACCGTTATCCAAACTTATTGATTTATCCGGCAAAGCCGCCATTGTTACCGGTGGCGCCAAAGGCATCGGCCAAGGCATTGCCGCCCGGCTGGCGGAAGCCGGCGCCAAGGTGCTGATAGCCGACATTGACAGCGACGCCGCCCACAAGACCGCCGAGGAAATGACCGGCAAAGGCTGGACGGCTGGCGCCTACGGCGTCGATGTTTCCAACGAGGAGCAGGTCCAGGCTATGATCGCTTACTGCCAGGAGCAGTTCGGATCAGTAGATATCCTGGTCAACAACGCCGGTATTTATCCGCCGTCGCCTGTCGCCCAAATGACCGAGGAACAATTCGAGAAAGTTATGCACGTTAACTTGCGCAGCGTCTTTCTGACTACCAAGCACGCCG
This sequence comes from uncultured bacterium, assembly GCA_963805865.1. GTDB lineage: Bacteria > Patescibacteriota > Saccharimonadia > Saccharimonadales > UBA4665 > JARIHC01. The sequence goes on along the minus strand of CAWDVI010000001.1, from coordinate 5,509 downwards.
CCGAAGTTATGAAAGGCCAGGGCGGCGGCAAGATTATCAATATTACCTCGATTGACGCTTTGCACCCCTCGATGGTCGGCCTAGCACACTACGACGCCTCCAAGCACGGCGAATGGGGCTTTACTAAGAACTCCGCGCTAGAGCTGGCCGAGCACAAAATCTAGGTCAACGCCATCGCCCCGGGCGGCATCGCTACGCCGGGCACGGCCGCCATGAGCCAGGGCGGTCAGCTGATACCGAAGCCTAGCGCAAGCAAACCGAGGCCTTCATGGCCAAAATCCCGATGCACCGCATGGGCGAACCCGACGAAATCGGCACCGTAGCCCTCTTCTTAGCCAGCGACATGTCCAGCTACATGACCGGCTCCCAGATCGTCGTCGACGGTGGCGCCTTGCTGAGCTAACGCCAACCACCCAAGAGTAGCAACATGTCACGATTTATGTTATAATGTGTTCATGTTTCCCCCAGAAAATTTAGAATGTGGCCGGGATTGGTTTTCCAGCGCAGTCTTAACTGATACCGAGCAACGTCAAATTCTGGGCACAGACCCGGGTCAACAGGCTTTTCAACAAGCAACCTTCAACTGGATTGGTAGCTACCTTTATCACGAAGTCGGTTTACACGAAGAAGAATTAGCCGAGTGGTTTCGGTCTGACATGAAAGAGCTCGGTGACCGGTCACCCTTGTTAGTGTGGCTAGATGAGGATGGCTTTGACAAAATTTACCGTGCGGCCGAAGCATGGAGAAGGCACACGATTGAAGATCTTAGTGACAACGACACTCTTACCGCCAACGAAGGCATTACAATGGATCCAACACAAAACGAGCGGGAAAACATGCAACAGGCATTAAACATTTTCCGGGGTGCTTTCGAGCATTGTGGTATTGAGCTGGATGCTGAAGATGACGGGCCTGACGACGCTGGCGTGTGGAACGGCAACGATGAAAATCCTTTCTTTGTACACTTTCAGCGTGGGAATGGCGGCTTGGAGGGCTACAAGATTGGCATGCGCGATGGCACATATGCTAAAAGATTATGCCTGCTAACGTGGCAACCGCCTAGTGGCATTCGGCAAATAGTCCGGGCAACTATTGGCGAATCAATCGAAGACTCACCAGAAGGCGACTCTTATCAATCAGACTTCGACCCATTTCCTAAGAGAGCCGATGCGGAGCCTTTCATACGCCGATTACAAGAGTGCATGGTAACCGGCACGTTATTCAGGGCTGGGACAGCAGTAGAGGTATAATTTATCTATGAGTAAACCGCAAAATCCAGCCGCCGAACTATTAGACCTGTACAACGAGGTTGATCACTTCTTGCGCAAAGAAGGCGAGAAGGATAAGCAAGCTGACCACTCCTTCCTAATACAAGAATTGACCGCCACTAATCCGGTCGTTGCCCGCAACCAGCAAATCATGCGATCGGTCGCGCAAATCCGCAATATTATGGTACACAACCCAATCCCGTCTAGGGCACAGCCGCTCGTTCAGCCCAACCCTCATCTGGTGGAGACCTACAAAGGCATTCGTGATGCTTTAATGAATCCTCTGAACGCGCTCAGCATAGCCATACCCCGACAGCAAATCTATACCACTAAGCTAAACGCCAACTTGGGTCAGGTAATGAAGAAGATGGATGAAAATATCTTTACTCACGTGCCGGTTATTGAGGATGAAGCCATGGTCGGTGTTTTCAGCGAAAATACCTTGTTATCTTATTTGGCGGATAGTGGCGAGGCGATCATTACCAAAGATATGAAGGTAGGTGATTTAAAAACGTTTCTACCAATGTCAGCGCATCACGGCGAGTCATTCGTTTTCGTGGCACGCAATACGCCTCTCAATAAAATATACGCAATCTTCAACGACGCCATCCAGGTCCGGCGCCGAATTGGCATGATCTTCGTGACCCAGCACGGTAAAACCGACGAAAAACTACTGGGGATTATTACTGCCTGGGATTTAGCTAGTCCCGAGTTTCAGCTTTAGACACAGCCAATTTAGCTAGCTGACTTGCGGATCGTGCGCTTGGCTTGTTAATCATAAGAGCGTCGTATGGATCTTCATCGGCGTTCCACCCACGAGTCGCTTCAAAGATCGGCGAGGTGCCTTCGGCAGTTTCCTGATCGGCAACAGACATCCAGCTCTCCAGCGTGCTGCGAGAAGCCCTGGCGCCGTGCACCATTTGTTTGGTTGCAGCACTGAAAGCCGTCCTTACAGCATCTAAGACTTCTATGTCTCTTTCCACTTTAGCCTCTTCATAACTATCTCTATGGATAGCCCAGGGGAAAATAACCATTTTCCCACCATAAGCGAGAGTATCATACCACTTGAGCAAGGTCTCGAGTGCCACTTCTTGAAAATCGGCATCTTCTCCGTGAACTGCAGGATCAGTTTGAAAATGGTAGGGCCAAGAGTCAATAGAAGTTATCAGCGTGACCGAGTTACTTTGAAACGGCAGCTTAAACATACTGCCAGTTACATGCTGACGCGGATCTGAGAGACTTTTTGTCGCATGAGAGAACAAGGGCATGGGCACGTAGACTCTGGCATATTAGCCAGCCCGCTTAGAGCTATCTCTTCAGGCGGTAGGTTGTCGAGACTCAAAAACCTTGCCGGACGATAGCGACGGGGATCTTGCTCCAGCTTATGGGCTATAGATTGAGCCTGCCATTTGACTAGTCGTTCAGCAACACCTTCACCAGCCGGTTGAGTTTCTTTAGCAAGCTTCCTGTCTTCTCGTGAACTATTATTTCGAGCCAGTCTGTAACGTGCCTCAACTGCGTTGACCGTAGGTACTGGCAGACCGCTAAGACGTTCTAGATAAGTCACGCTTGCTTCACCTACCATGACCCGCAATCCTTGACTGCCTTCTGACGTGAGTTCCACGTTTTTCGTGGCCGTATATATGGCGCTGGCTGGCAAACCTTTCAAAAAGCTTGTCTACCAAATGGTTAGGATCATCCGGCGGCGACTCTAAATCCTCGAGGGTTAACTTATATAAAAATTCCTGGATAGACGAATCCAAAAGCGCTTTGCTCAGATGATCTTTGGAAGCCGCAGCCACCAGAGGCCGTAGAAAACCGTTTTCACCTCTTATCAGCCGGAAAGCCTCATCGTTAAATAAGTTGCTAACCAGCTCTTTGGCGCGCACCCCGTCACGCACGAATTCCACGCCTCTCAAGTATTGGGCGTACATCGGTATTGAGGAGCCAAGATCCACCCCTATAATCGGACCATCAGCAGTTTGATAGACTTCATCGACTTTTGTTAGCCATAATGGCAAGCGCTCCCAAGCATAGCCCGGAGCGGTCGGTTCGAGACCTGCCGCTTTTTCCTCTAGAGCGCTGATATCAGCCCGGCCATGGGGAATCGGCGGCCGGCTATTCAGAACATCAGCCAGATACGACTCGGGATCAGCGCCAGATATGGCTTCAGGGTCTGCCAAGACAAAACTTCTTTCTCCCACCTGAATTCTACGATTATTATAATATTTTTTATGTCTATTAGCAAGGTATTTATGTCTGGCGGCACAGCAGTTCAAAGTAGCGGGTGGTGCCGAAGGGGATTTTTTGGCGGACGACGGAGCGCGAAGGGTAGCTGTTGGCGAAAGTTAGAGTGAATTCGCCGTAGCGTTCGTTGACGGTGTCGACTGCCTCGGTCAGCCAGTTTTCGCGGTTGACTTCGTCTAGCAGGCTTATCTGGTTGCGGTCGGATGGCGTCAGCTGGTAGCAGGTGACGCCGATCTCGCGCACGTAATCGTCGCGCGGGCGGCGGTTGAATAGCAGCATGGCCCGGCGGTGGACCTCGGCGTTAGAGAAAAAGGTCGTCTTGAACATCCTCCGCTCGTACCAGTAATCGCCGCTCAGCGTAGCGGGCGTAGACCATGATGCCGCGGGCGCTGAAGCCCTTATAGCGCAGTTTCATGCCGGTGGTTTCGCACAGATAGGCCAGGCGCGAATTGATGGTCGCCTCGTCCAGCCGGGTATCTTCCAGCACATATTGCCGGCCGATGGTCTTGGTGTCGTGAACTTGATCGTCAACCTCGTGGCCGCGCAGGCGCTGGTACCAGTCTTCGCCGCAGATACTGCGGAAAACCTGCCGGCGCAGTAACTCGCTTGGCGCGTCCAAAAATTGCAGCGGCGTATAGATGCCGGCGGCGTTTAGCCGGGCCTGGTTGCGCTCGGCGATACCGTGCAGGTCGGTTAACTCCAGCTCCGCTAATACGGCGCGCAAATTCTTATGGTCAATAATATCCAGCCCGTCCGGCTTGTGCAGACTGGCCGCTAGCTTGGCCAAAAAGCGGTTCGGCGCGATACCGACATTGCAGCGCATCCAGCAACCGACGTCCTCTTTGAGCCGCTGTTTATCTCGTGGCCGATTTCTTCCAAAGGCCGCTGGTTAATATTGGCGCGCGTGCCATGGAAATCTATCACGCCCTCGTCAATGCTTTTCATGACTACGTCCGGCGAATACGACTTCATGATATTGACCAGCTTCTGGTAGGCGTAGTGGTACTTGGGCGGATCGGTCTCCAGCAGAACCAGGCCGGGCGCCAGCCGGCGGGCTTCATCGGCCCGCATGCCTACCTTAACGCCCAGCGCCTTGGCCTCGTACGAGGCGGCTACGATACAAGCGTATTCGGCCAGCTTGCCGCGGCGGTTAGTGACGCCGACCGGGCGGCCGCGCAGCAGCGGCCGGGCCTGCTGTTCCACGCTGGCAAAGCAGGAATTCAGGTCGATATGCATGACCTGCGGCGCCTCGCGGTTAAGCGGCAGGCGCATAAGCCAGTTTAGGCAGGCCGCCCTGGGCCTGGTCGGCAATATAGACCAGCTGCCAGCGCAGAGCCTCGGCATCAAACTCCAGCCGGTAATCGGCCTGGCCGTCGGTCATATCAAAGACATGGACCATCCGCTGGCCTTTGGTGGTCGGGTGGCGCAGGCCGGTCTCGGTGAAGATGACCGTCCGGCCGCCGTACTCCATCTTCTTGGGGAAGCACCTGGGGCTGGTTTTTATCTTTAAAATAGTAGGCCACTATCGTGACATCCTGGTTTATCATCATGTTACGTCTTCCATCTTGAGCTCCTTGTTCTAGGTAATAATTAAGAGTGACGACTGAGGGTCGCCGAACGGCTTTTAAGAGTTGGAGCTTGCCGGATAAGATAAAGGCCACCGTTCTAGGGCCTATCCATGACCGGAAAACTGATTGGAGCTTTGGAGAGAGCAGGGGCCGGAGCGTGCTTTCTCGGTGTAATAATGTCTGCGCGGAGGAAGGCGAGCGCCAGCCCGCACATGACCACCCTTATTATACACCCATATATATTTTGTATATACATTATATATACCCCCTTTATAGCCTGTCTGTTGGCCGCCCGGTCAAGAAATCGCTTGTGCTTGCTTTACCCAGGCACCTCACAGATAATAATCAGATATTATGAGCATTCATGAGATACGGGTCTCGCCAGCGGATGGCGACCCAGCCGGTGAAGAAGTGCGGGCCGAAGCC